>DAOPOS010000013.1:0-74455 GCA_035358035.1 Syntrophales bacterium
ACCCGGCCTTCGGCGGCGAAGCGGAGGGCCGTCTCGAAGACGTGCTCGCGGCGGCCGTCCACGGTGTTGACGCCGTGGGCGTAGACACCCCGGATCGTCTGGAGCTTGAGCCACAGGGGCGTCAGGTCGAGCTTCACCTCGTCCCCGATCCCCACGACGCTCAGGGTTCCGCCTCCGGCGAGCGAGCGCATGGCCGGCCGCAGCGTGTCGGTGTGGCCGACGCAGTCGAAGATCTTCGTGAAGCCGCCCATCAGGATGGGCTTCCCGAGGAGCGGCTTGTAGGACGCCGCGCCCGCGATGCGCACGGCCGCCCCCGGGATGTCGCCGTCCGTCACCACGTGGTCGGCGCCCGCCTTCACCGCCAGTTCGGCGTGAAACCGGGAGGGCTCCGCCACCGTGATCGCGCAGGGGATGCCGAGCGCGCGGATCGACTGGACGACCAGGCCGCCGATAACGCCAGCGCCGATGACGAGCACCCGGTCCCGCGGCTCCGGCCGGTTGTCGAGCACCGCCTGGAGGGTCACGCCCAGGGGCTCCATCAGGGCGCCGGCCTCAACGGACATCCCCTCCGGCAGCCGGTAGATCTGGCCGGCGTGCGCGACGAGATACGGGGCGAAGCCGCCGTTGACGTCCCGGCAGATCCCCGTGAACATCCCCGGCGACAGGCGTCCCCGCGCCGTGTTCTCGCAGCTCCCGGGGCGTCCGGCCCGGCAGCTCGGGCAGGCCGGATCGATCCCGCGGACCGCGCAGGGGAGCCCCGGCGACAGCGTCACGCGGTCCCCGATGCGAACCCCCGCGACGCCCGCCCCGGCCTCGACGACCTCGCCGCACAGCTCGTGGCCCAGGACGCAGGGGAAGGAGGTGAAGGGCGAGGCGGTGGGGGAGTCCTTGAGGAAAACCAGGCTCTGGTCGGAGCCGCAGAACCCGCACAAGAGCGTCCGGAGCTTCACCCAGTCCGGCCCCGGCAGGGCGGGCTCCGGGATCTCGGCCAGCCGGACCGTCGCGATCGGCCCCTTGTAGAAGAGGGACGGAAACAGGGCGCCCAGGGGCTTGAGCACCACGAACTTCGCCGCGGACGCGGAAAACAGCAGCGCCTTCATCATTCCCCTCCTTATTAGTGAAATGAACTCACTTCTCCATCGTCAGGGCATCCACGAACATCAGCGTTGCCGGGCTCGTCACGCACGGGTCGGTGATCACGTTGACGCAGGCGGGCTTGCCGGAGGCGAACGCGCGCTTGAGCGCCGGGACGATCTCGTCGTCCTTCGTCACGAACTCGCCGTGACCGCCCAGGGCCTCGACGACCCGGTCATAGCGGACGACCCCCAGGCCGGAGCCGACGCAGCGGTCGTTGCCGTAGGTCATCTCCTGGCCGTGCTTGATCATCCCCCAGGCCTGGTCGTTGCAGATCACGCACACGAAAGGGATGCCGTGGCGGACCGCCGTATCGAACTCCATGGCGTTCAGGCCGAACGAGCCGTCCCCGTTGACGACGACAACGGTCTTCTCCGGCCGGGCCAGTTTGGCCCCGATCCCGAAGGGGATCCCCGTGCCGAGGCAGCCGAAAAGACCGCCCGCCCCCACGAGGACGCCGCCCTTCTCCTTCGCCGTGAGGCCCATGAGGGCGAAATAGCAGGTGTCGCCGCCGTCGGCGATGAAGATCGCGTCGTCCGGGGCGGTCTCGCGGATCCGCTCGACGAGGCGGACCGGGTGGATCGGGTCGCCGGCCTTGCCGCGGAGCTCCACCTCCGCCGCGACCATGGGCAGGTACATGTCCTTCAGGGCCTTGAGCCAGTCGCCGTGACCGCGCTTCGCGACCGCGCCGTTCAACTGCGCCAGGACGAGCCCCATATCGCCGACGAGGCCGACGTCGGTTTCCCGGTTGCGGTCGATCTCCGTCGCGTCGATGTCCACCCTTACCACCTTCGCCTGCGGGAAGACCTGGCCGAACATCAACAGCCAGTTGTAGCGGATCCCGAGGACGACGATCAGGTCGGCCGTCGACAGGGCGGTCATCAGGGCCATCTGGCCGCCGTCCCACAGCGACAGGGGGTGGTCGTCCGGGAGGGCGCCCCGGCCGTTGTCCATCAGGAGGAAGGGGATGTCCGTCCTCTCGACGAAGGCGGCAAGCGCCGCCCCGCAGTCGCTGAAGCCGACGCCGCTCCCGCCCAGGATGAAGGGCTTCCGCGCCGCGTCGATCAGCCCGGCCGCCTCCCGGACCGCCGCGTCGTCCGCGGCGGAGCGGTAGACGCGACCGCCGCTCCGCGGGACGGGGACCTCGGCCTCCTCGACCTTGACGTTCAGGACGTCGGGGGGGATCTCCAGGAGAACCGGGCCGGGGCGGCCCGCAATGGCGTGGCGGAAGGCCTTGGCCACGTACTCGGGGATCCGCCGGATGTCGTGGCAGACACCGGACCACTTGACGAGGGTCTGAACCATCGCGGCCTGGTTCATCCCCTGCAGGGCGCCGCGGTCCCAGTCGCGGCGGGGGGCCATGCCGCTGATCACGACGATCGGAACGTTGTCGAGGCTCGCGTTGACGAGGCCCGTCAGGGCGTTGGTGTACCCGGGGCCGGCCGTCACCAGGCATACGCCGGCGTGCGGTCCGTAGATCGACCAGGCGTGGGCCATCATCGCCGCCGCCTGCTCGTGGCGGACGTCGACGATCCGGACGCCGTACTCGAGAAACCCATCGTAGATCCGGTCGATGTGACCGCCGGCCAGCGAGAAGACCGTCTTCACCCCCTCGACGTCCCTCAGATACTTCGCCAACAGATGACCGCCGTAGATCATGCCCATAACGCCCTCCTTAGGTGTGGATTCCGCGTGACCGGCCCGTTCGGGCCTTCCGTGATGGTTCGATGGATCGAAAGATGGACGCGTTTCCCCCGCGAACGGGGCCTCGGCCGGGGACCGTGAGGAAACGGTGACTCCTGTATAGGGGAACGGCGCCCTTTTTTCAATCAAAATTGACGACAAAATGCGGCCAGTCCGTCATGGCGGATGGGCCAAACTTTGACCCGAGACCTGTCACTGCGTGCAATTAATTGCATGCATTCCCCGGCCGGCCCGGGGCGGCGGAAGGAACGTTTACGGCGAGCGCCCCGACGGAGCGCGGTCGTGGGCAAAAAAAAACGCTTGACAGGCTCGTCTGGATATTATACCAACCGGTTAGTTTAAACTTTCGGTTGAAAAAGGCCGAATCCCCGGACACGGCGCCCGGCCCGAAAGCCCGCGTCGTTTCCCTTCGGCCCCTTGAACCCGAGACGCCCATGATGGATACCGCATCCGCACAGAACCGGCGCGGCGACACCGCGCTCAAGATCCTGGCCGCCGCCCGCGACGTCTTTTCCGAGCGCGGGTTTGCCGGCACGACGGTGGATGAAATCGCACGCCGTGCCGGGGTCAACAAGGCCACGCTCTACTACCAGATCGGCGACAAGCAAACCCTCTACGCGGGCGTGATCCTCGACGTCATGGGCAGCGCGGCGGACGCCACGGCGGGCGATCTCCAGAACGCGCCCTCCCCGGAGGAAAAACTCCGGACCTACATCCGGAACGTGGCCGCGGCGATGGACCGGAACCCCTGGATGCCGCCCATCATGCTCCGGGAAATGGCCGCGGGCGGACGGAACTTCCCGGAGGCGGTGACGCGCGGGATGGCGCAGATCTTCTCCATTCTGGGCGGGATCATCGCGGAGGGCGTCCGGCAGGATGTCCTCGTCGCCGCCCCGCCCCTGCTCGTCCACCTGATGATCGTCGGCGCCTTCGCCTTTTTCAAGACGAGCGCCCCGCTCCGGGAGCGCCAGGCGGGGACGGGCGGGAACTGGCTGGCAGGCGAGGATCGGGTGTCCGGGGCCGTCGCAACCGAGGTGGAGCGGCTCGTCCTCCGGGCCCTGAGAAAAACGCCCGGGGAGGCCGGATAGCGGGAATAGGCATCCCGGGAAATCGCGCTTCACGGTCGATCCGGGATCGCGGTTCCCCGCGTCCGTCAGGATTGAATGCATCAACTTTCCGAAGGGGGAGGATCGAGATGAAAGGCTTCAGGACAAGACCCGGCCGGGCCCCGGCGGTGTTGGGCGTCGCGCTGGCGCTGTTTCTCCTCTGGCCGCCGGCCGCGCCGGCGCAGACGGAAGACCGGATGACGCTTCAGGAGAGCATCGATTTCGCGCTCCGGGAAAGCCTCCTGATCCATTCCGCCCGGGAGGGAACGAAGGGGGCGGAGGCCGCGCGGAAGGAGGCCTTCACGGGATTCCTGCCGAAGTTCAGCACGTCCTACAGCTACACGCGTCTGTACGAGGCGCCGTCCTTCACGATGCCCGGGATGACCCTGTCGAAGGTCCCTCCCCTCTCGACCTCCCCCATGACCGTTCAATCCGGCACCGAGGACAACTTCAACTGGGGCCTCGAGGTCCGGCAGCCCGTCTTCGCCGGCGGGGCGATCCTGGCCAACTACGAGGCCACCCGCCTGGGCGCCGACATCGCCCGGATCGAGGAGTCCCTGTCGGTTCAGGACACGGCGCTGGAGGTCAAGGCGGCGTACCTGAACGTCCTGAAGGCGGAGAAGCTCCTCACGGTCGCCCACCAGACCCACGAACAGCTCAAGGCCCACCGGAACGTGGCGCAGAATTTCTTCGATGTCGGCGTCATCCCTCGAAACGACCTCCTGCAGTCGGAGGTGCAGCTCGCCAACGGCGTTCAGGCCGTGCTCCGGGCGGAGAACGCCCTGGCGCTGGCGCAGACGAAATTCAACACGACCCTGAGGCGGGACATCGATCTGCCGGTCCGCCTGGTGGACATCCTGCAATACCGGCCCTTCACGAAAACCTTCGAGGCGTGTCTGCAGACGTCCCTGGAGAGGCGGGGCGAACTGAGGCAGGGCCGGCTCCGGCAGGACCAGGCGCGTGAAATGGTGCGGGCGGCCCGGAGCGAATACTTCCCGAACGTCAACCTCGTCGGCAGCTACACCCGGTACGGCGACGAGGCGAACGTTTCGGGCAGCGACTACAAGGACCCGGAGAGCTGGCAGGTCATGGCCGTGGCCAACTGGAACTTCTGGGAGTGGGGCCGAACGAAACACCGGGTGGAGGCGAACCGGAGCCGCGAGCGCCAGGCGGCGGACGCCGTGGCGACGCTCCGGGACCGGATCGCGCTCGACGTGAAGAGCGCCTGGCTCCAGGTGCGGGAAGCGGAAAAGCAGGTCCTCGTCGCCCAGCAGACCATCGCCCAGGCGGAGGAGAACTTCCGGATCAACGAGGAGCGCTACAAGGAGCAGGTCGCGACCTCGACCGACGTCCTGGACGCCCTGACGCTCCTGACCCGGGCCAAATCCGACCATGCGAACGCCCTGGCCGACTATCACCTCCACGAGGCCCGGCTGGACCGCGCCATGGGCGTGCAATAAATCGAGGGGGACGCCGTCGTGAAAAAACGCATCGTCATTATCGTCTTTGCCGTGCTGCTCGTCGGCACAGGCCTCTTCGTCTATTTCGGACAGCGGCAGAACCGGCTGGCCGAGCTGTCCTACTCCGGCACGATCGAAGCGACCCAGGCCAACCTGTCCTTCCAGGCGGCGGGGCGCGTCGGGGACGTGTTCGTGAAGGAAGGCGAGCGCGTCGGGAAGGACCAGCGCCTTGCCCGGCTCGCGCCGGAGGAATTCGACAGCCGCGTGGCCCAGGCGGCGGCCAACCTGGAGCGGGCCGTCCAGAACCGCGCCCAGATCGGGATTGTCCTGGACCTCTACCGGCGCACCCTGCCCGAAGACATCGCCCGGGCGGAGGCGAACGTGCGCGCCCAGCGGGGGATCGCCACCGAGGCGGAAAAGAACCACCGGCGCTACGAACAGCTCTTCGAACGGGGCGTCGTGGCGGAGAAGGAGCGCGACGCCGTACGCCTGGCTTACGACACCGCCCGGGCGCGCCTCGACGAGGGCGAGGCCGCCCTCGCCCAGACCCGCGGCAATCTGAAGAAGATCGAGGCGGCCCGCAAGGACCTGGACGCCGCCGAGGCCTTCGTGGCGGCCTCCGCCGCCGCCCTTGAGCAGGCGCGCATCCAGCGGGGGTACACCGAGCTGAGCGCCCCCTTCGCCGGAATCGTCACGAGCCGCAACATCGAGCCCGGCGAAACGGTCTCGCCGGGGCGCGAGGTGCTCACCCTGACCGACCTCGCCGAGGTGGACCTCAAGATCTTCGTCAACGAGACGGAGATCGGCCGCGTCCGCCCCGGCCAGGCCGCCGACGTCCGCGTGGACGCCTTTCCGGACCGCGTCTTTCGCGGCAGGGTCGCCTTCGTCTCTCCCGAGGGCGAATTCACGCCGAAGATCATCCAGACCAAAAAGGAGCGGGTGAAGCTGGTCTACCTCGTCAAGGTGAAGGTCCCGAATCCGGACCTGGCCCTGAAGCCCGGCATGCCGGCCGACGCCTGGCTGAAATGATCGCGCGGCGGGCCTTGATTCCCGCCTGCGCGGGAATGACGTCCAACAGGCATTGTCGAAAGGTTTCTGAAACCCGATGAGCGAAGGATTGATCGCGATCGACCGCGTCTCCATGAACTTCGGCGCGACGGAGGCCGTTCGGGACGTCACCCTGACCGTGGCCGCCGGGACGATCTTCGGCCTCGTCGGCTCCGACGGCGCCGGCAAATCGACGCTCCTGCGGATGGCCGCGACGATGATCCCGCCGGCGTCGGGGCGCATCACCGTGGGGGGCCTGGACGTCGTCCGCGAAAAAAAGCGGGTGAAGCCGCTCCTCGGCTACATGCCCCAGCGCTTCGGCCTGTACCCGGACCTGACCGTCGAGGAGAACCTCGAATTCTTCATGCAGATTTTCGGCATCCCGCGACGGGAGCGTAAAGCCCGCAAGGAGCGCTACCTGGGGTTCTCGAACCTGTTGCCCTTCCTCGACCGGCAGGCGGGCAACCTCTCCGGCGGCATGAAGCAGAAGCTGGGGCTGGCCTGTGTCCTCGTCCACGAACCGAAGGCCCTGATCCTCGACGAGCCGACCAACGGCGTCGACCCCGTCTCGCGTCAGGAGTTCTGGGAGATCCTGGCGCAGATGCGCTCGAACGGCATGACGATCTTCGTCTCCACGGCCTACCTCGACGAGGGGGAGCGGTGCGACCGTCTTGGTTTGATGCACCGGGCGCGCCTGCTCGCCCAAGGCGACCCGGAGACGATCCGGGGCGACGCCCCGGACCTGGAGGAGGCCGTCATCGCCCGCATCCAGGCCGTGGATCAGGAGCTTGTCCATGACGCCTTTCAACACTGACGCCATCGACGTCCGGGAGCTGGAAAAGCGCTTCGGCGCCTTCGTGGCCGTCGACCGGATCTCCTTCAGCGTGAAGAGGGGCGAGATCTTCGGCTTCCTGGGGTCGAACGGATCGGGGAAATCGACGACGATCCGGATGCTCTGCGGGATCATCACGCCCACCTCCGGGGCGGGCCGGGTGGCCGGTCACGACCTGTTCGCCGAGGCGGAGGAGATCAAGCAGTCGATCGGCTACATGTCGCAGAAGTTCTCACTCTACGAGGACCTTACGCCCCGCGAGAACATCCGGTTCTACCTGGGCGTCTACAGCGTCCCCGAGCGCCGCTGGCGGGAACGGAGCGACTGGGTCCTGGAGACCACGCGCCTGACGGACGTCCGCGACCGCGCGACGCGCGACCTGCCGCCCGGCTTGCGCCAGCGCCTGGCCCTGGGCTGCGCGCTCCTCCACCAGCCGGACATCCTCTTCCTCGACGAGCCGACCTCCGGCGTCGATCCCGTGACGCGCCGGCACTTCTGGACCTTCATCCGCGACCTCGCCGCCCGGGGCATGACCGTCTTCGTCACGACCCACTACATGGACGAGGCCACGAACTGCGAGCGGCTCGTCCTGATCGACGCGGGCCGGATCGTAGCCCAGGGCAGCCCCGCCGCGATCGTCGCGGCGGCCTGTCCGGACCGGCCCGGGGCCGACCTGAATGACGCCTTCATCCGCCTGATGGCGCGGGGCAAGGCGCCCGCGGGAAGGATGGCGAACCGGACGGCAGCGCCCGCCTCCCCGGACATCGAACCCCCTTCGCCGTTCCGGCCCGCCCCCCCGGAGGGATAGACGCATGAACCCGCGGAAAATCCAGGCCGTGATGCGCAAGGAGGTCTACCACCTGATCCGGGACTACCGGAGCCTGATCCTCGCCTTCGCCATCCCGCTGCTCCTCATTCTTCTGTTCGGCTATGCCCTGTCGCTCGACGTGGACAACGTCGAGACGGTCGTCGTGGACCAGGACCGCTCCGCGCTGAGCCGGGACTTCATCCGGCGCCTCGACGCCTCGCCCTACTTCCGCGTCGGCGCGTATCTCAACGACGTGCGGGCGATCGACGACGCCCTCGACGGCGACCGGGCAACCCTGGCCGTCGTCATCCCGCCGGACTGGACGCGCACGCTCCGGGCCGACCGCGCCGCGCCCCTGCAGGTCATCCTGGACGGGAGCGATCCGAACTTCGCGAACATCGCCCGTGGGTACATTACCGCCTTTCTCGAGCGGGAGAACCGGCAATTTTTAATGCAATTCCTCGACCGCCGGGGCCTGGGCGCGACGTCCCTGCGCGCCCCCGTCGAGGCCCGCGTCCGCGTGTGGTTCAACGAGGACCTGGAGAGCCGGAATTTCATCATCCCCGGGATCATCGCCGTGATCATCATGATCGCCGGAGCGATGCTGACCTCGCTCGTCATCGCCCGGGAGTACGAAAACGGGACGATGGAGACGATCAAGTCCCTGCCGCTTTCCGCCGGGGAGTTCCTGATCGGCAAGGCCCTCCCCTACTTCGGGATCGGCCTGGCCGACGTCCTCGTCGCCGTGCTCATGGGCCAGGTCCTGTTCGGGATCGTCATGAAGGCCGACTTCTGGCTCATGATCCTGGCCTCGTCCCTGTACCTGGCCGTGGCGCTGGCGCTGGGCCTGTTGATCTCCATCGTGACGAAGTCCCAGCTCGTCGCCAACCAGGGGGCGATCATGATCACGTACCTCCCGTCGCTGTTGCTGTCCAATTTCGTCTTCCCGGTCGTGAACATGCCCCAGGCGCTCCAGGCCCTGACGTACGTCGTTCCCGCGACCTACTACATCGACATCCTGAGCGGGATCTACCTGAAGAACCTGGGCCTCAGGGAGATGTGGCCGGACTTCGCCGTCCTGGCGGCGATGGCCGCCGCGCTTGCCGCCGTCAACCTGATCCGCCTGAAGCGCGAGGGGATGTGAACCCATGAGCTGGCTGCGCATCCGCGAACTGATCCGCAAGGAATTCATCCTGCTCTTCCGGGACAGGCGGAACCGGCCCATCCTGATCGTGATCCCGATCATCCAGATGCTCGTCTTCGGCTACGTCGTCAACTACGATATCCGCCTGATCCGCGTCGCCCTCCTCGATCAGGCCCGCACGGCCGAGAGCCGGATGCTGCGCGACACCCTGGCGGGCAACGGGATCTTCCGGATCGACTACGCGGCCCGCGATGCGCGGGAGCTGGAGACCCTGCTGCTGAAGGGGAAGGTCGATCTCGCCGTCAAGGTCGCCCCGGACTTCTCCCGCCGGATCCGGCGGGGGGAGACGGCGGCGGTGCAGGTCCTGGCGGACGGCAGCATGAGCAATATGGCCTCCGTCCGGATCGCCTACACCGTGACCGCCCTGGACACGATGAACCGCCGCCTCCTGCGCGAATTGCACCCCGAACGGATGGACTACGGCCGGATCGACGCCCGGATCCGGACCTGGTACAACCCGAACCTCGACAGCCAGCACTTCTTCGTCCCGGGCATCGTGGCCTTCGTCATCATGCTGATCTCGCTGCTTTTGACCTCGATCGCCATCATCCGCGAGAAGGAGCAGGGCACGATGGAGCAGCTCGTCGTGACCCCGCTCAGACCCGTCGAGCTCATCGTGGGCAAGACGATCCCCTACATCCTCATCTCCTTCGTCCAGATGATCGTCGTGACGGCGCTGGCCGTCTTCTGGTTCCGCATCCCGCTCGCCGGGAGCCTCGCCCTCCTCGCCTTCGCGACGGCCCTGTTCCTGCTGAGCAGCCTCGGCGTCGGGCTCTTCATCTCCACGGTCTCCGCCACCCAGCAGCAGGCGATGATGACGACCTTCTTCTTCATCCTGCCCGCCTTCATGCTCTCCGGCTTCGTCTTCCCCATCGCCAACATGCCGGAGGCCGTGCAGTGGATGACCTACCTGAACCCCCTGCGGTTCTTCCTCGTCATCATCCGCGGGATCTTCCTGAAGGGCGTGGGAATGGCCGTGCTCTGGCCGCAGTTCGCCGCGCTGGCGCTCCTGGGCGCCCTCGTCTTCGCGGGGGCCATCGGCCGCTTCCGCAAGCGGCTGGATTGAGAAGAATCCTGTTGCGGAATCGGGGGGATTTGTCATAGGGTATCCGTGTCATCTCATGAACCATCCGCGCATCCCGCAACGGGTTCCGGACGAGGAGTGAATCCATGCTCAGGATCATCGAGGACGAACGGGACATCCGGCGCTGCCAGCAGCAGATGATGCGCCATTTCAAACCGGTCCTGACCGGCCGCCTGACCGTGAAGCTGGGCCATGCCGGGGGAAGCTTCCCCGCCCGCATCGCCTGGCACGCGTCGCCCGGGATCTGGCTCTACTCCCGGAAGCTCCCCGAGGGGCGCTACTGGAACGTCTTCGGCCTCGGCCTGCCGGAAGGGTCGTCCGCGCTGCCCATCACCTGCGAGATCAACGTCCCCGTCGCGGGCGTCGACCGCAAGCTGGGCGGCGCCTTCGCACGGAACCGCGACGGCCGGACCTTCGTCGTCCACCGCGGGCTGATCGGCGGCGCGAAGAAGGGCGTGGGAAAGTCGCTCTTCGCCTCCCGCTTCCGGGGCGTCTGGTCCGCCCTTGAGGAGGGCCGCGCCATCACGCCGGTGGCCGTGATTGGGGAGCTGTCCTCCCCGCGCTTCGTCCGCCATCTGACCCTCTTCGTCCTCAAGATCGACCGCCTGAAGAACCTGGCCGTCGCCTCCCCGCAACTGGAAATGCCCTTCGAGACGGTCTCCTTTCGCGAAGAGCGGATCGGCCGGGCCGCGGCCGAAACGGACGAGTCAGGCGGGTTTGCCTGTGACCACGGCCCGATCGTCCTGGACCTGGCCGCCGCACTCCGCGCGCGGGGGCTCCGGGTCGGCAACGACGACTGGCGCGACCTCCTCATCGCGGATGGCGGCGGACGGATTGGCTGGGCGCTCCAGGTGATTCCCGATCGCTCCGAGCGGGCCGTCTTCGACGGGGTCGCCCGCCTGCTGATCTACGGCGCGGACCTCCCGGAAGGCTGCCGCCGCGTCCTCGTGATCCCGGACGGCGCGGACAGGCCGCACACGGAACGGCTGAAGAAACTGCACGTGGACCTCCTGCCCTTCGCCTGGGATGAAAACCGGGCGGTTTTCCCGGACCTCGCCGCACTCCTTTAGAAAACGGCCCTTCCCGTCATTCCCCGGGTCCCGTGTCCTTTTGTCATTCCCGCCCCGAATCCATTTCATTAATTCGCGAATGAATTTGAATTAGAATCCTGAATCAGGCACCTGCCTCCCGGCCGGCACGCTCTCAATCAGCGCTCGATCTGCCTGCTTTCGCTGGACAATGAAGTTGTCTTCCAAATGAATTGACTTTCGGATGATTACCTGTTAGGGGCGTTGCGTTTGGAGAGATTCCGGACTGGAGGCGACGTTATGATCGAACAACTGAAAGCGGCCGGGCTGAAGGTAACGCCGCAGAGGAAAGCCATCATCGAAGGATTGATGGAGATCGGCCATCTTCATCCCTCCATTCCCGCGATAGACGCGGCGGCCCGGAAAAGATTCCCCGGATTGAGCCTCTCGACGACCTACGCGACGGTCAATGAGTTGAACCGGCTCGGCATCATCAAGCTCCTGGGATTCGAAGGCGGTGAAAGCCGGTGCGACATGAACCCGGAAGAGCATATTCATCTGATCTGTGACCGGTGTGGCGAACTCACCGATTACGACCTGCCTTTCTCCATCGACCGGGAATACATGGCAAGCAAAACGGGATTCACGATTACGGACAGCCGCCTGGAATACCACGGCCTCTGTAAACGCTGTATCGAGAAAGAACTCGTCCCCTTTGAGACGCCGGTCCGGATAGACAAACCGGGTCGCTCACGAGCTTCCTGATACTCAGGGCCCCATGAATCGACCCGACCGACCCATGACAATCGCAGGCCGGACCCGCAACCTGACGCGGTGGACCGTGCTCTCGATCCTTCTGCTTGTCTCGGCATGGTCCGGGCCGGCCCACGCCTGGCCGACGACCGCCCAATGGATCCCTATCTACAAGAATAGTGCATTGCTCCAGGACCCGAGCGGAGATTCTACCGGTTCCAGAAATGTTGTTTCCGATCCAACCCACGATGCCGCGTTCATCTTCAACGACGGGACCTATCTCTATTTTCGTCTGCGGCTGGACAAGGACCCCTCCAAATCCGGCGGCCTCGACGCCTTCGGCTGGGGGGTGGAATTCGACACGGACCGGGACGCCAGCGATTACGAATGGCTGATGATGGTCAACGGCATCGCCCAGACGGAGGTGATCGAACTCTGGCACAACACCGCCCAGGGCACACTGGGCGATCCCGGGGACAAGTCTGAAGTCCTCTACACCTCCATCCTCCTGGCCGGCAACTTCCAGGTCTCGGCAGCCGATACGGCGATCAACGGAGACCAGGATTATTTCCTCGACTGGCGCTTTCCCTCGGCCACCTTCAAGCAGGCCCTGAATCTGACCGACTCCTCGCCGATCCGGCTATTTTACGGCAGCTCGCCGAGCACGAACAATCTGTCGGACAGGGGAGGGGACCTCGTCGGCGGTTCGGACCTCTACACGGGGCTCACCGACACGATCACGCCCCTGGGAACCACCCCCACAACCGGGGTCGTCAAATTCGTCGTTGATCTGGCGGGAACCGGCGACGTCATCCAGATCACCGCGGGCACCACCCTCTACCTCCGCGTCGACGACGGCGACGTGAATTACGACAACGCCGTGAAACAGGCCGTCACGGTGACGCTCCGGGCGACCAGCGGCGACACGGCGACGGTCACGCTGACCGAGACCGGCGTCAACACCGGCATCTTCACGGGCGCCCTCCCCACGCAATCGGCCAGTCCCGTGGCCGGCGATGGCATCCTCCAGGTCACGCCCGGGGCAACGGTCAACGCCGAGTACATCGACGGCATCGACGCCTCCTACAACCTTAACCAGATCCGGGCGGACTCGGTGTGGATTATTACCCTGGAGCCGGCCATCAGCCTGGCCAAGAGTGCAACCCCGGCGACAGCGCCCCCGGGGACGGAGGTCCTCTATACCGTCCATTACCGCAACCAGGGCCTAGGCGTCGCGTCGAACCTGATCATCGCGGACACCATCCCCATTTTCACCACGTATGTGACCGGGAGCCTCAAGGCCGGCAACGCGGCCTCCACGTACGCCACGGCGAGTCCCCTGACCGATGCGGCCGACGCCGACACCGGACAGTTCGGCGGCACCGGCGTCATCTTCACGATCGGCACCGTCGCCGCCGATAACGGCGTCGCCAACGCCGGCAGCGACGAGGGCAAGGTCTATTTCAAGGTCAAGATCGATTGAGCCGGGAGGCTTTCCAGACAGGAGACAGGATTCGTTGTGAGGGCGATCGAACACATCGTGGCGGAAGGACGCATTTTTGATGAGGAAGGTCGGAACGAAGAGGATAACGGGACAAAGGGTTGGAATGGCCGTCCTTGTTCTGGTGGAGGTTTTTCTCCTGTACGCCGGCGTCGCGCCGGCGCAGCAGCCACCCCGGCCGGACAGGAGAATGGCTGGACAGGAATGATTTCTGACTGAAATCAGGGCCCGATTCACATTACACACCAAGCGCCGCATCAAAAACGACTCTAGTATTGGATTTTGCAAGCATAATTTCATCAATCCCGAATCCCTTCAGGCTTGACTTTGCAGCAGCGATCTGATACGCGCGTTTAAATAGGAATGAATTCGGATTGGAAGCCATGTTTCATGAATTGACAAAACAAAAACTGAAAGAGGCCGGGCTCAAGATGACGGGACAGCGGAAGACGATCCTCGCGGTCCTGGAAAAAATCCATCATTTCCATCCCTCCGTGTCTTCGATCCACGGAGAGGCCAGGAAGGAGCTTCCCTCCCTGAGCCTATCGACCGTCTATGCGACCATCGAGGAGCTGCGTCAACGCGGCCTGCTTCAACTCCTCGGGTTCGATGGAGCGGAAAGCCGCTGCGAAACGCGCCCCGGCGATCATGTCCATCTTGTCTGCAAGGGGTGCGGGGAGATCCTGGACTACCCCATCCCCATTTCCATCGATCGGGAGTACATCGCCCGTCACCAGGGATTTGTGATTACCGGAAACCGGCTGGAATACTACGGCCTTTGCAAAGAGTGTTGTGAAAGA
Organism: Syntrophales bacterium; assembly: GCA_035358035.1. Classification (GTDB taxonomy): domain Bacteria; phylum Desulfobacterota; class Syntrophia; order Syntrophales; family UBA2251; genus UBA2251. The sequence continues at coordinate 14,462 of DAOPOS010000013.1, forward strand.
CAGGCAGAGGCGTCCAGGGGAGCGGCCTACGTCGCGCCGAACGCTGCCACAACCCCATAAACATAGCCGCACCCATGCCAGCACCCTCACCGCGAAAACGATCCGTCGCATCGCGCCCTCCGATCAGGACGATCCGACGGCGCGCGACCGGGGCGCTTGCCCTCCTCCTGGCGCTCCTGTGCTACCCGTTCCTCTTCCCGGCCGACCCTGTCCATGCGGCCTATGTGAAGCGCTACACGACCATTGCCAACGGCGGCATGACCTACACGGGCAATACCCTGGGGCTATCCAAGGCCACCGGGTCCAACCAGCCGGGAACGAACGGTTCCATCGGCGCCTTCGTTACGACGGACACGTCGCTCAAGGTCGGCACTTTTCCGTCCGGAACAACACTGGACTGGACAAAAAATTCTTCTTCCGCTGTGTTGCGCCTTCCTGCGGGCAGCAGCGTCATTTATGCAGAGCTTATCTGGGGGGGAAGTTACAATTATGGCGGCCAGAACGTCAGCGCTTCGCTCAACAACGCCGTCACCTTTTCGGGGCCTTTCGGCAACACCAGCGTCAGCCCCTCCCCGACCACGGCCTTCACCACGGGTTCCGGCGAGAACTATTACGTGCGCTCCGCCGATGTCACGACAATGGTGCAGGCAGGCGGCGCGGGAACCTATACGGTCGGCAGGGTCCCCGCCACGGTGGCCGCATCGGAGAACAATGCCAATGCGGCGGGCTGGACACTCGCGGTCATTTACGGAAACGCTTCGCTTCCGGCCCGAAACATGACCATTTTCGTCGGGGCGGAGTTGACCAACTCTTCGGTGTCCACCACCTCTTCGGTCAGCGGATTCTGCACGCCGGGGGCGGGGACGATTAACGCCCGGATGATGGTTTCCACCATCGAAGGGGATTCCGGGATCACCGGCGACCAGATGCAGTTCGGCCCGACAACGGCAACGCTGGCCGCCGTCTCCGGCACCAACAACCCGCTCACCAATTTTTTCGCTTCTCAGATCAACCAGGACAGCGGCGCCCTCGATACCGCCGGAACCTTCGGTTCCAGGAACAGCACGCCCGGATCGCAGGGCAGCGGCGTAAGGACAGGCTGGGACATCACAAACGTTGATGTCTCCAGCCGGATGCAGGGCAACCAGAATACGGCCTATGCCAGAGGGACAACCTCCAGCGACCGCTACACGATTTCCACGATAGGCCTTCAAATCAATGTCGGAGCGCCGATATTTCCCACCGCCGTCTTGTCCGTGGACAAAACCCAGACCTATGTCGGCGACGTTCTGACCTATACGGCGCTCCTGAACAACACCGCGGGCACGGCCGACGCCCTGAATGTCACCTTCACGCATTTGCTGGCTGCCGGGACGTCGTTTGTTTCGGGAAGCTTCAGGGTCAACGGCGCGTCCCAGCCCGGCGCGAACCCCGTCAACGGCGTCAACGTCGGCACCGTGGCCGCAGGGGCGACGGTCTCCATCTCCTATCAGGTTCAGATCACCTCGATCCCCCTGCCTCCCGCCGCGGCAAGCTACGTGGGGCAGTCCTCCTGGACCTATCAGTATCAGAGCTGCGCAGGGTTTCCCCTCAACAACGGGACCAACACGACCAATATCTCCACGACCGGGACCGTCCGTCTTCAGCCGACCAAGTCGGCCAACCCGCCCGGGGGCGGGGTTGGCACGGAGGTGACTTACACCATCGCCATTCCCAACACGGGCACGGCCGATTCCAGCGGCACGACACTGGCCGATCCGATTCCGGCGGGGGCATCCTACATTCCCGGCTCAACGACGCTAAACGGGTCCCCGGTGGCTGATGTCGGTGGGCTGATGCCGTTCGCGTCCACCCGTCTGGTCAACAGCCCCGGAGGCGGCGCGGGAGTGATCAAGATCGGAGAAACGGCGACCGTATCCTTCCGCGTGAGGTTCGATGTCACCGGAATCATCACGAACATTGCCACGATCGATCCCGACGGAACAGGCCCGGCGCCGCCCATCACGGTTCCCTTGACGAATCCGCCGGTGACGGCCGATCTGTCGGTGGCCATTACCGACAATCAGACGACGGCGGTAGCGGGAATGCCCGTCACCTATACCGTGACCGTTAGCAATCTCGCCAGTTCCAGCGCACTTTCCAGATTCAGTCTTTCAGTGCCGCTGCCGTCCACAATCCTCAACCCGATCCTGACTCCCTCCGCCGGCAGCTACAACGCGAGTACGGGGGAATGGACCAGTCTGTCTTTTGCCTCCGGGACAAGCGTAACCCTGACGATCGCGGGAACAATCTCACCTTCGGCCACGGGTTCCGTCACGGTTCCGGCCACCGTGGCTGTTTCACCCGGCATTCAAGAAACCATCACCGGCAATAACAACGCATCCGATACGGACACCCTCACCTATTCGGCGGATCTGGCCATCGCCCTCACCGACGGGAAAACAAGCATCCAGCCCGGCAGCCCCATCACCTACACGATTACCGTGGCGAACAACGGCCCCAGCCAGGTGACCAGCCTGTCGGTCGCTGTTACGTATCCCCCGCTTCTGCAAAACCCGGCCTTTACGCCGGCGCAAGGGATTTACAACGAGGCCACGGACCTCTGGACCGGCCTCTCGCTTGCACCGGGACAAAGCGTCGATCTGACGCTGACCGGGACGGTCGATCCGAGCGCTTCGGGTAATTTCGTCCTCACGGCCACAGTTTCCCCTCCCGCGGGCGTGACCGATCCGGTTGCGGGCAACAACACGGCCACGGACACGAACACAACAACACCCCTCATCACCCTGGCCAAGAGCGCGGATCCGGCGACGGCAATTCCGGGGCAGGAAATCCTCTATGCGGTTTATTACCGGAATATCGGGGGAAGCGCCGCGTCAAGCCTGGTCATTGCCGATACCGTTCCTTTATCCACGACCTATGTCGCCGGCAGCATGAGGATTGGAAACGCCGCTTCGACCTATGACACGGCGGCGCCGCTGACGGATGCGGCCGATGCGGACAAGGGCCAATTGAGCGGGAACAGCCTCCTGTTCATCATCAACGCTCTGGCCGCCGACGACGGCGTCGCCAACGCCGGCAGCGACGAGGGCAAGGTCTATTTCAAGGTCCGGATCGATTGAGCCGGGAGGGTTCAGGTTCATGGAACAGGCTTCGTCATGAATTTAAGAAGATCGATACGAGAGAGGAATGAATCTTTGACTGGAGAGGAGGATCGAGATGGACAGGATACAAGGACACAGGGTGGGGATGGCCGTCCTTGTTCTGGCGGCGGTTTTTCTCCTGTTCGCCGGCGTCGCGCCGGCGCAGCAGGCGCCCCGGCTGGAGCTGAAAACGACGGCGCAGAAGGAGGTCAAGGTCAAACGGCAGGGGAAGTGGGTCACGGAAACCGTCCCGGCCGACAAGACCGGACCGGGCGACGTCCTGGTCTATACCATCGCCTACCTCAACACGGGCAGGACGCCCGCCCATGAGGCCCGGATCGAGAATCCCGTTCCCCGGGGGGCGGTCCTGATCCCGGAGAGCCCCGCGGGCGTCGATGCGGACGTGACGTGCAGCATCGACCACGGCCGCACCTGGTACAAACCGCCGGTGATGGTCCAGGTCAAGAATGCCGCCGGGAAAGAGGTCGTCCAGCCCGCCCCGGCGGAACGATACACGCACATCCGATGGGTCATCAAAAAACCGGTCCTGCCCGGCCAGTCCGGCCGGGTCAGCTTCAAGGCGACCGTCAGATAAAAAGAAGCATGGGGAGAGTCTCATAAGAATCAAGGCAACTGTAGCATAAACGAGAGGAGGACAAGATCATGCGGAAAGTTTTTTCAACCCTGGCCGTGCTGCTGCTTCTGGCAGTCATCGCGGCGCCGCCGGCCCAGGCGGCAGGAACCCTGGCCGGGACATCGATTTCCAACCAGGCGTACGCCGATTACAAGGACGCCAACGGAAACGACATGACCCGGGTCTTTTCAAACACGGTGACGGTGACCGTGAGCCAGGTGGCGGCCGTCGCCATCGATCCCGCGACGGGCAGCCAGGCGGTCACCATGGGGCAGACCATCACCTACCTGGTCCAGCTGTTCAACCACGGCAATGCCCCGGACAGCCAGACCTTCTCCTACGCCACCTCCGGCGCCTGGTCGCCGCTGCCGGCGGACGTCAAGATGTACTACGACATCAACAACGACCATGTCTACAATGCGGGGGACGTCCTGCTGACGGAGACCGCGCCGGGATCACAGACGTACAAAACGGTCAATAACCTGGGCGCCGCCGTTCTGATCGCCGCGGACGACGACTACGACGTGATCATGGAGATCAAGGTGCCCGGCGCCGGCCTGACCAACGGCCAGAGCAACGTGATCACGGTGACCACGAAATCCGATTTCGACAACACCAAGACGGCGACGGGGACCTATACGACCACCGTGCAGGCGGCGGCCCTGGCCGCGGTGAAGACCCACACCCCCGCGGGAAGTCCGACCTACCTGAAGCCGGGCGACACCATCACCTACACGATCACGCTCACCAACAGCGGGAGCAGCCCGGCAACCGCCGTCACCGTGACGGACCCTATTCCGGCGAACCTTACCTACAAACCCGGAACAATCCTGGTCAATATCGACGACGGCGCCGGGTTCGTGGCCAAGACGGATGCGGCCGATGCGGACGGGGTCAAGTACGACGCCGGGACCAAGTCGGTCATCGCCAACGGCGGGCTCAGCGTGCTGGCCACGAAGACGTGGGCCATCAAATTTGAGGCCACCGTCAACGCCGGCACGACATCGGGCGGCGCCGTGACCAACCAGGCGTCGATCAGCTACACCTCCGGCACCTACAGCCCGACCGTGCAGACCAACGGAGACACGTTCCTCGTCTCCACATTGGCCTCGGTCGACCTGTCCACCACGGACACAAACAAGACGGGCAATCCGGGGGATCAGATCGCCTATAAGTTCACGGCGACCAACAACGGCAATGCCAACGACAAGATCAACCTTACCGTCACCTCGACCCAGGGCTGGACCTGGGCGATCTGGGCGGACGTCGACGGCAACGGGATCCCCGGGACGGACGGCGATTTTCTGCTGACCGACACCAACGCCGACGGCAAGGTCGACACCAACACCCTGGCCCTGAACGGGGGGTCGATCGCGCTTCTGGCCGTGGCCACCATCCCCGTGGGGGCGGCGAACGGCACGACGGACACGATCACGATCTCCGGCGCGTCGGTCAACGACCCGACCAAGACCGACACGCAGGCCTTCACGACGACGGTCAAGGCCCCCGTCCTGTCGGTGACGAAAGCACTCACCTACGTGACGCAGCCTGCCGGCATCGCCCCGGCGACCTGCACCCCGACCAATACGGCAACGGGGGCCGGTTGTTCCTACTATCCGGGATCGGTCCTGACCTACCAGGTCACGGCCACCAACTCCGGCGCCGGGAACGCCACGACGGTCGTCATCACCGATCTCGTGCCGACCCACACGACGTACAAGGCCGGCACGATCAAGACCGGATCGTCCACCGGCAGCCTGACGGCGCGCACCGACGCGACGGACGGGGACGGGGGGCGGTTCGATTCCGGCGCCAACGCCGTCATCGTCGGCGGCTCCGGCAACCTGACAATCGGCCCCGCCGGGACCTGGGTTCTCGAATTCCAGGTCACGGTCAACTGAGGAACAGAAGTGCAGGCATATTTAGGTTGAGGCTTTCCGCATGACACTCCTCCCGTGTCAGATGACGACCCGGGCGCACCCGTGGCGGTGGGTCTTCGCGATCGTCCTGGCCGCGGTCCTGCTCGGCAGGGCCGCGGCGGGCTTCGCGTTGTCCCCCGCCCCGGGGACGCTCATCGTCAACACGGCGACCGTTCAGTACCGGGACGTTAACGGGAATCCTCTGTCCGCAATCAGCAACACCGTATCGGTGCCCCTCTCCGGAGCGCCGAAGCTTCAGATCACCGCGAGCGCGGACGCCGATCCGGTGGCCGCGGGCGCCGGTTTTATCTACACGATCCGTTTTGAAAATACGGGAAACGCATCCGCCACAGGGGTGACGATCGTCGATACCCTGCCGGCGGGCGTGATCTTCCAGAGCGCCTCGTCCGGCGGCGTCTATTCCGCATCCAGCCACACCGTGACCTGGAATCCGGGAACGCTGGCGGCCGGAAGCGGCGGCTTCCTCACGGTGGCGGTTCAGGCCGGCGCCGGACTCGCCGTCGGAACCCCCCTCGTCAATACCGCGTCCATAACCTGTACCGAAGGGGCTTCAGGTTCGGCGACGCTGACCACCACGATCGGGGCCGGATCGAACCTGGTTCTTGAAAAATCGGGCGCGCCGAGCGCCGTCCCGCCCAACGGCGTGATCGCCTACACCCTGTCCTATCGCAACATCGGCAACCAGACGGCCCGCGGGGTTCGCATCTCGGACACGATCCCTGCCGGGACGGCCTATGTCGCCGGTTCCGCGACAGCCCCGGGGATCCTGGCGGGAAGCCTGCTTTCCTGGGAACTCGGCGACATCGCGGCGGGAGGACGGGGCGAGGTCGGCTTCCAGGTGCGCGTGTCCCCCCTGGCGACAGCGGGTCAGCAGATCAGCAACACGGCCTCGATCCTCAGCACGGAGCAGACGAAGACCTCCAACACCGTGGTCACGACCGTCTCGACCCAGTCCCTGCTGCTTCTGAAGATGGACACGCCCGACCCGGTCCGCGCCGGGCTGAATCTCGTCTATACCCTGCAGGTGGAAAACACGGGCAGCGTTCCCCTGACCGGCGTCGTCCTGAGCGATCCGATTCCGATCGGCACGACCTTCGTGTCCGCCGACAGCGGCGGCATCGCCGCGGCCGGCGCGAGACAGGTGGACTGGAACATCGGGCCGCTCGCCGTGGGCCAGAAAACGACGGTGAAGCTGACGGTCCTGGTGGACAAGGCCCTGGCGGAAGGTCAGCTGATCGAAAACACCGCGACCGCCACCTCGAACGAAATGGCGACACAGACGGTCCGGGCCGTCTCCGGCGTGAACGCCCGAACCCCCGGCAAGGTGGAATTCTACGACGCCGCCTGGCAGCCCGCCTATGGCTACATGAGCGGCAGCGCCGTCAACCTCCAGGTGACGGATCCTGACCAGAACGTCGACTCCACGATCGCCGAAACGGTCACGATCGTCCTCACGGATTTCAAAACCGGCGATACGGAAACCCTTGTCCTGACGGAAACGGGCCCGAACACGGGCTTCTTCCGCGGCGGCCTGACCAGCTCCCTCGGCGCATCGGCCGCCAACGACGGGACCCTGACCGTTTCTGCCAATTCCCGGATCCGGGCGACCTACACGGACGCCCTCGATGCGGCGCCGGTTCACACCGCCTCGGCCCTGATCGACCCGCTCGGGATCGTCTTCGACTCCGTGACAGGCGCCCCCGTGTCGGGATCCGTAGTCACGCTGCGGAACTGGAACGCCCTGACCAACACCTGCGACCTGAGCGGCCCGCTCCCGGTTCTGCCACCGGGACAGGTCAATCCGGCAGTGCCCACGGGCGCGGACGGCAAGTTCGCCTTCCCCCTGGTGCCGCCGGGCGACTTCTGCTTCCAGGTGGCCCCTTCCACGGGCTACACCTTCCCCTCGGCGGTTCCCGACGCCGGCCTGCCGGCCGGCTACACGATCGGGAACGGCTCCCGGGGGGAAAAGTTCACCCTGAACGTGGGCGATCCGCCCCTCGTGCGCGACATCCCGGTGGATCCGCCCGCGGGCCGGCTGACGATCACGAAGACGGCCAACAAGTCGGCGGCGGCCATCGGCGATCTCGTTCTCTACACCCTGAGCCTGTCGAACAGCGGCTCGGCACCGGTCACCGCCCTCACGGTGACGGACGTGATGCCGCACGGCATCGTCTACCTGAAGGGATCGTCCATGATGGACGGTGTCGCCGGCGCCAACCCGCAGGTCACGGGCGCCCGGACGTTCACCTGGACCCTCGCCGGGCTCGCGCCCGGCGCATCCGTGGAACTCGCCTACCGCGCGGTGGTGGGTCCGGACAGCGCGGCGGGGACCGGAATCAACACCGCCGTCGCCGCCGGGACCAGCCTCGGAAGGCGGATCGTCTCCAACACGGCCCGCTTCAAGATCAAGATCAGCGAGGGCGTGTTCACCACGAAGGGCACGATCGTCGGCCGGGTCTTCATCGACCGGGAGGGCGACGGGCTGCCGGGGAAGGACGCGGGCCTCGCGGACGTCGTCCTCTACCTCGAGGACGGCACGCGGGTCGTCACGGACAAGCGCGGGAGGTTCTCCATCGCCGGCATCGCCGCCGGGACGCACGTCCTGCGCCTCGACGAGACGACCCTCCCGCCGGGCGCGACGCCCATCCCGCTCACCAACCGGTTCATGGGGGACGGCGCCTCGCAGTTCATCGACATGACCCCCGGCGGCCTCTTCAAGGCCAATTTTGCCGTCAAAAAACCGGCCGAAACGAAAAAGGTCGAAACCCCGCCGCAGGCGCCGACGGAAAGGCCGGGGTCCGGGGAAGCGGGACCGGCTGCTGCGGAAGCGCGATCGGTTCCCGCCGAGGCGTCAGAAACGGCTGTGGAGCCGGCGGCGCCCGCGGAGGAAGCCCGACCCGCACCGGCGATCCCGGGTGCACCGGAAGCCGGGAGCAGCGCGCCGGCCATGACGCCACCCCCCGCTTCGGTGTCGCCGACGCCTGTTCCCGTCGTGATCGGCGCAGGGGCAAGGGTGTCGGAAGTGGAGCCCGCGGTGAAAACCCTCCCCGCGCCCGCCCCGGAAGCTCAGACCGTTGCCACTCCGGCGGCCGAAAAACCATCTAAAAAGGATACCGCGCCCCGCTACACGATACAGGTGGGGTTCTTCAAAAATCGGGACAATGCCCTGGCGTTGGTGGATGAACTGATCAACAGGCAGGCGACAAACGTCTACCAGGAGGAAAGCATCAAGTCGGGCGGCATCCGCTACAGCATTTTCCTGGGCCGATACCCCTCCCTCCAGGAGGCGCTCAAGGCCGCTCAGGTTTTCAAGAGAAACCGAACGATCCCTTCAACCTCCTTCACGACGGTCCTTCCAGACAAGGCCCGCGAGGCCTTCGGACGGACGACGCCGGGGCGCGCCTCCGTCCGGGAAGACGCCTCTTCCGCGGCCGCTGTCCCCGAAAAGGCGGTGGCGCCCGTTCCTCCCCCCCCGGCAGCGACAGCGCGCCCCTCCGAGGCGTCAGAAACGACTGTGGAACCGGCGGCGTCTGCGAAGGAAGCCCGACCCGCACCGGCGACCCCGGCGGCCATTCCCACACCGGAGATGCCACCCGCGCAAGTTGAGAAGCCGATGCCGGCAGCAGAAACCGCAGTAGCAGCAGCGGCGGCAAAGACGCCCGCCCCGGAGGGAGGAGAGGCGCTCACGGCCGGGGAAGCGGCGACAACGCCGGCGGCGGCGCAGGAACCTGCGCTGGAGGAGCGGATCCTGACGATGACGCCCGATCTGGAATTCCTGAGCCCGGCCGACCGGTCGGTCTCCACCCGGACGAGCATCCACGTCCTCCTCAAGGCCCCCCTGGACACGGCCCTGACGCTGACCGTCAACGGCGAAACGGTCGACGAACGCCATATCGGCAAACAGGTTCAATACGCGAAGGGCCGCGTGGTCGTCTATGAATTCGTGGACGTCCGCCTCAAGTCCGGGGAAGAAAACCGGATCGCCTCCGAGGCGCGCGATCCCTTCGGCATCGTTCGCGGCCGGAAGGAGATCCGGGTGGCGGCCGTCGGCAAACCGGAGCGGATCATCATCCGGACCGACCGGACGGAGGCATCGGCCGACGGACAATCGCGGGTCGGCGTCGCCATATCCCTCGAGGATCGCAACGGCCACGCCATCCCCCAGGCCGCCGCGGTGACGGTGTCGGTCACGGCCGGCGAGATCCTGGAGAAGGACGCCGATCCCTCCACGGACGGACACCAGATCCCGAGCAGGGACGGCGGCGCCCGCTTCACGATCGTCGCCCCCCGGGAAACGGGGGCGGCCAGGATCTTCGCCCAGGTCAACGACCTGAGCGAATCGGCCGATCTCTTCTTCATCCCGCACCTGCGGCCGATGCTCTTCGTCGGCATCGGCGAGCTCGTCCTCGGCCACGGCAATGCCTCCGGGGATCTCGGCTACCTGCAAAACCGCGCCTGGTTCAAGGACGGGACCTACGTGGACGGGCGCGGGGCCTTTTTCATGAAGGGGAGCCTCTACCAGGACCTCCTCATCACGGCCGCCTTCGACTCGGAGAAGAAAAAGCTGGACGAGCTGTTCCGGGAGTCGGACACACGCCTCGACTCGGAGGACAAATATCCGATCTATGGCGATGAGAGCAAGACGGGCTACGAGGCCCTGTCCCGCGAGAAGCTCTACGTCAAGCTGGAAAAGGACAAGTCGAGCCTGATGTACGGCGACTACCGCACCGACCTGACGGACACGACGCTCGGCGCCTACACGCGCGCCTTCAACGGCCTCAAGCTGGACGTCAACACGGAGCGGCTCCGCCTGCGGGCCTTCGGGTCCTACACGGACCAGAGCCAGTTCATCGACACCCTGCCCGGCAAGGGGATCTCCGGGTATTACTACCTCGCCCGCAACACGATCATCGAAGGGTCGGAGCGGGTGGTGATCGAGACCCGCGACCGCCTGCAGCCGAGCCGCGTCCTGGGCCGGGAGCCCAAGTCACGCGGATCGGACTACGACATCGACTACGACCTGGGGACGATCCTGTTCAAGGCCCCCGTCCCCAGCCGGGACGCGGACGGGAATCCCCTCTGCATCGTCGTCACCTACGAGAGCCGGCAGGACGGGAAGGAGTACTACGTCTACGGCGGCCGCGGCGCCTTCAAGGTGAAGGACTGGCTGCAGGTGGGCGCCACCGGCGTCGTCGAGGAGAACGCCATCCGGGACAATCAGCTCTTCGCCGGCGACGTCACCCTGAAGCTGCCGGGCAAGACCACCGTGAAGGCCGAATACGCCCAGACGCGCGCCCTGTTCGACATCGACAGCACAACCGTCTCCAAGACCGGGGACGGTTGGTCGTTCGAGCTCGAGAGCCGCCCCCTGGAGCGCCTCGCGCTGACCGGCTTCTACCGCGAGCTCAGCGACCATTTCAGCAATCTCTCCGCGACCGACGCGACGCGCGGGACGCGGAAGTTCGGGTTCGACGCCGCCTACGAGCTGGATCCGACCCTCGTGCTGAAGGCCAAGTACCTGGACGAGGACGACCGGCTCAACGACACGAGGCACCGTCTGGCCTCGGTCGGCGCCGCGAAGAAATTCGCCAGGACCACCCTGAGCGCCGAACTGTCGCACGAGACGTCCGACAACCTGGACACGCCCCAGGCCCAGGGGCCCATCACGCCGGGCGGACTCCTGAACGGCGTCCCCTTCCTCAACGCCTATGAGACGCCGAACCGGGCGACCTTCGCCAAGCTGGCCCTGGAGCGTGAGCTGTGGCGCGACCTGTCGCTCACCCTCAGCCACAAGCAGCACCTGGACGGCGATGCGTTCTTCGTCAGCCAGGGCGGCCTGGCCTACAAACTCAACCCCTTGAACCGCCTCTACGTCCGCGAGGAGTATGCGCGCTACCAGGACGGCACCCAGACGCGCACGCTCCTCGGCGTGGAATCGCAGGCCCTCAAGAACACGACGGCCTACCACGAATACCGCCTGGCCGACGGCTCCGCCGGCCACCGGAACCAGCAGGTCCTGGGATTGAAGAACAAGTTTCAGGTTATGGAGGGCCTGACCGCCAATCTCGCCGGCGAGTATCTGAGCACGGTGAGCGGCCGGAAGAACGCCACCGAGCCGGACGCCTTCGCCGCGGCCCTGGGCCTCGAGTACCTGCCCAAGGACGACCTCAAGCTCACCGGCCGTCTCGAACACCGGAACGAGATCGTCGACGACGGGACGGACTCCTACCTGGCGGAGGTGGGCGGGGCCTACAAGATCCATCCCGACTACGCACTGCTCGTGCGCGAACGGTACTTCCTCGAAAAGCAGGGCGGGGACGAAAACCGCACCTCCCGGCTCCTTGTGGGCCTGGCGTACCGCCCGCTCGACAACGACCGGTTCAACGCCCTGGGCAAGATCGAGTACAAGTACGACAAGCGCGCGACCACCGGGCCCGGCGCCGCGACGGACTCCTTCATCTTTTCCACGGAGGGGGTCTATCAGCTCACCCGCGCCATGCAGGTGATGGGGAAATATGCGGGGAAGCTCGAGAAGGAGGACCGCTTCTCGACCTACACGGATCTCGTCGCGGCGCGCGTGATGATCGACCTGACGGACCGCTTCGATTTCGGCGCCGAGTACCGGATGCTGACCAGCCACCGGATCGACACGCGCCTGCACGGCGGCGCGGTCGAACTGGGCTACCGGGTGGTGAGCCGGCTCTGGCTGTCGGTGGGGTACTCCTTCGACCGCTTCGACGAGGATCTGGCGGGCGACAGCTACCGCGGCGAAGGCCCCTACCTCAAACTCCGCTTCAAGTTCGACGAGAAGACCTTCGGGAAATCGAAGCCGTCCGCCGCCTTCTAGCAAGACGACTTTAGATTCAGGCCAGTCCCCGGTGCCGGGCCATGGCCAGCATCTGGTCGGCCGTGCTTTGGGGGGGCACTCGGGGTTCGGCCTTGGCAACCAGGCGGAGGGCCTGCGTCGGGCAGCGCGTCACGCAGAGACCGCAGCCGATGCAGCGATCGGGGTCGATCCCGGTGACACGGTCGCCCGCCCACCGGATCGCCACCATCTGGCAGCGGTCGAGACAGGCCTCGCAGCCGTTGCAGAGCGCCTCGTCGAGCGCGGCGGCGTGGTTTGAAAACACCATCTCGGCCGGTTTCGCCAGGGCGTTGAGCCCGGCCAGGATGCCGCAGCAGTCGCCGCAGCAGTTGCACATGCCGCCCGGATTCTGGGCGGTCGCGGGCTGCGTCACCAGGCCGGCCTCCTGGGCCTCGGTCAGGATCCGGACGGCCTCATCGGCGTCCACCCGCCGCCCCAGCCCCTGGTCCAGATAGTACTGGCCCATGGACCCGAACATGAAACAGACCTCGCGGGGCTTGCCGCAGCCCTGGTCCACCAGTCTCCGCTGCTTTCGGCAGATGCACTCCGCGACGACGATCTTCTCCGTACGGCGAAGGATTCCGACGGCGTCCTCGTAGGCGGCGATGTTCTGCCGGACGTCCAGCGCCTCCTGGACCGGCACCGTCCTGAGGAACGTCGAGGCGCTCCGGACCATGGCCGTGCGAAAGGCCTCGTGGAAGTAGGCGTCGAGCAGGCGCGCCAGCTCGACGTCCAGACGGCCGACCTGGAACTCGAAAATGCCGTGCGCGAAGGGAATCGTCCCGTAGCGGGCACCCCCCTCTTTCTTCACGCGGAACAGGAGCCCCCGTTCCGTCATGTCGTGCAGATGCGCCGCGACCTCCTCCACGGACCGACCGACCCGGGCCGCGATTTCGGCGGGCGCCTCCAGCCGGGGCGTCATGGACAAAAAAAGAGCGGCGTCCTCTTCTGAGAATAGCCGCTTCAGGATTTGGATCTCCACCCCCGATGCCGCGGCCGGAAAGCCGAGGGACAGGCGGTCCAGATACTGCTGAAGTTCCCTGAAGATATCCCGAGCCATCGTTTCCCCCCTTTTTTTTGCAGCCCCACGCCCGGCGCGGGCGGCACACGACAGGCCGTCCACCGCCGCTACGGATCAAGAACCCCCGTTGACCCCTAAAGCAGTCCGCGCTCCTTCGCGATGCGGGCCTGCATCTCGACCACATCCTTGGGCGGGATGTAGACGTCGGCCGCCTCCTTCTTCGCGAGCTTCAGGGCGTCGAACACGCAGGCGGCCACGCAGACGCCGCAGCCGATACACCGGTCCCGGTCCACCGTCGCCACGTGATCGACGACCCGGACCGCCTCCATGGGACACTTCTCCTCGCAGCGGCCGCAGGCGGTGCAGTCGTCCGCCAGGACCGTCGCGAAGTAATTCGTGTGGGCCACCGCCGCGGGCTTTTCGAACTTCTTGAGCGCCCGCAACAGCCCGCAGCAGCACCCGCAGCACATGCACAGGTTCCAGACCTTCTGGCCGTTGCCCGGCTGGAGGATCAATCCCGAATCCACGGCGCGCTTGAGAATGGCCAGGGCCTCGTCCTGCGACACCTCCCGCCCGTAGCCGTTCTCGATGTAGAAATAGGCCCCGACGCCGAAGGCCATGCAGACCTCCAGCGGGTGATCGCAAGCGCGGCCGGTGATCATCTTCTCTTCCTTGCGGCAGATGCACGGGGCGACCGAGATCTTGCTCTGGGCCCGGATGATCTCCTCCGCGCGCTCGTACGTCAGGATCTCCAGGTCTTCGGTCACGCTCTCCGAGATGGGGATGATCCGGTGCTGGCTCGTCGGTGTGCCGTACCAGCCCTTGACCATGAACTCCTCGAAATACACCCGGAGTTCCTTGATGTCCTCCAGGGTATTGGTGTGGACATGAAACTCCCACATGCCCTCCGCCAGAGGGGAGAGGTTGTAGAAGCGCTTCTCGCCCTTGGCGATCCGGAAGATGGCCCCCTTGCGCGACATGGCTTCGAGGATGGGCGCCAGGGCCTCGGGATCCCGGTTCAGGCGCCCGGCGATCGTCGCCACGGACTCGGGAAACCCGTTCATGGCGAGCGCGATTTCGGCCTCCTCGTCGCTAAACCACTTTTCCAGGATCTTCACCTCCACGCCGGAGGCCGTCGCCGGATAGGGGATCGGAAGCTTGTCCAGACGCTTCGCGAGTTTTGCATGCACGGATTCGCTCATCGGTTCTCCTTTGAGTGGAGGCATGGCCCGCCGGGCATCGGGCGTCAGACGCCGGCCCGCCGCCCGCGGCCGCGACCCCATCGCCTATTTCTCGTACGTGTAGAAGCCCCGGCCCGTCTTGCGGCCCAGGCGGTTTTCCCGGATCATCTGCTCGAAGAGCGGCGAGGGCCTGTAGCGTTCCTCGCCGGTCATCTCGTACATCGCCTTGAGCGCGTTGTTGACCACGTCGACGCCGGCCATGTCCATGATCTCCACCGGACCCATCGGGTGGTTGGAGCCCAGCTTCAGGCCGAGGTCGATGTCCTCGGCCGTCGCCAGCCCCTGGTGGATCTGGTTGGCCGCCTCGTTGTAGAGCAGGCATAGAAAGCGGTTCACGATGAACCCGGGCACGTCCTTGCACAGGATCGCGGTCTTGCCGATGGCCTTGCAGAATTCGACGGTCGCGGCAACCACGGCCGCATCGGTCTTCTCCCCGCGGATCACCTCGACGAGACGCATGGCCGGGACGGGGCTGAAGAAGTGCGTGCCGACCACGCGCTCCGGCCGGCCCGTCGCCGAGGCGATCTTCGAGATGCTCATGGTGGAGGTATTCGACGACAGGATGACCGACGGCCCGCAGAGGCGGTCCGCCTCGGCGAAAATCTTCTGCTTCAGCTCCATGGACTCGAACACCGCCTCGATGACCATGTCCGCGCCGGCGAACCCTTCCTCGGGACTCGTGGTTCCCTTGACGCGCCCAACGATCTGGTCGTGCGCCTCCTGGGAGATCTTGCCCTTTTCCAGTTTTTTGCCGATGAACTTGCGGATCGTCCCCAAGCCGCGCTCCACGAACGCCGCTTCGACGTCCCGGAGAACCACGTCAATGCCGCTTTCGGCCGCCACCTGGGCAATGCCCGCCCCCATCGTTCCCGCGCCGATGACGCAAAGTTTCTTGATCATGGATCTGTCCTTTCTCTGTGATGATCTCGCCAAACGTCGGTTATCGCCGGCCGTCCGTGAAAAAACGGGCGGCCGCTCTTTCCGGGGTTCCCGGATCCGCGTCTACGCCACGCCGTAATCCTTCCCCGTGATGCGCGAGGCGCAGATGAGTCCGGCCGCAACCGCGCAGTCCATCGCGACGCCGTAGCCCTTGACCGTGTCGCCGGTGAAGTACAGCCCGGCAACACCCGGGGCCTCCACCGGGGCCTTGAGCGTCCCCGCCTGCGTCTTCGATTTCGCCACGCCTTCGAGCTTCCAGGCCGTGGGGAACAGGGCCCAGTCGATGCTCTGGCGGAATCCCGGATAGCGGCGCTCCAGATAATCGATGATGAGCCGGCAGGCCTTGGCCATCAGGGCCTTGTCCTTGCCCTCCTTCTCCGTCACCGGGGCGTAGGCCGTCATGAGGTGCCGTCCGCCCGGCGCGCAGGAGGCATCGATCTGGGACTGGATGTTCCAGCACATGTAGACGTCGTACTCGAAGCCCTCTTCCTTCGGGATCACGGTGGTGTCCTTCACGCCGACCTTCCACTCGCGCTCCGGCATGACCAGCTTGTTCAGGCCGAAGTACGGGGCGATGGAGCCGTATCCGTAGAGCCCTTCCATCCGGTCGGCCCAGTCGCCGGGAAAGGCGCCCTTGTCCGCGACCTTGAAGGTGTCCTGAATCGGGATGTTGCTGACGACCTTTCCGGCCGAGATCTTCCGGGTCGCCCCCGAGGCGTTCTCGATCACGATTCCGGTCGCCCGGCCGTTCTCGATCGCGATCTCCCGGACGCGGGTTTCCAGCAGGAGCGTGCCGCCCAGTTCCTCGAACCGGCGGGCCACCGCCTGGCTCCAGCGCATGATGCCGCCGGTGGTGAACCCGGAGGGCCACTGCGCCCGCCCCGCCTTGAAGCGGGGGTTGATGACCATCCCCATGTAGCGGAAGATGTCCCCGATGGAGATGTCGTCGGGATCGTTGATCGTGGTGATCAGGGTCGAGACGGCGTGGATCATCCCGAACACCGTCTTGTTCTCGTACAGACCGTTGTCCTTGCACCACTGCGTCACCGACACCGTCTCCAGGGCGTCGTAGTCCTTCTCCGTGAGTTTCGCCGCGGCGACGTAGAACCGGTGCATCGGGATCTTCTGCTCCTGGAGCAGCTTCATGAGGCGATCGTCGATCTTGCCGGCGTGGAAATCCAGGTACCACTCGTCGCCGATGTAGGTGCTGTTGAGATTCCCCACCATCGTGACGCCCGTTCCCAGCCGTTCGTCGAGATCGAGGAAGTAGCCGTCGCCGTTGAGCGCCACCCCGTGATAGCCGACATCCAGCGTATAGCCCTTGAGCATCCCCTTCGCGATGATCTCGTCGAGGCCCGGTTCGCTGTAGGGAATCCAGGAGTACTGCTTCGCCAGGAGCCCCTTGTACCAGGCCGCGCCGCGGGCGAGGATCTCCTCGCCGCGGATGCTGAACGCGCGTCCTCCGACGCGGTCGCACTGCTCGACGAGCAGGGTTTTGAGCCCTTCCAGGGCGGCCAGGCCCGCCACGGTCAACCCGCCGACGCCCGCGCCCACCACGATGACATCGTAGTTTTCTTCCATATCTGAATCCTCTTTGCTATGGTAAGTTCGCTTCCCGCAAAACGTTCTTGTGCGTGCTATCGCAGCAGATGCCCCGCCACGATGGTCCGCTGGATCTGGTTCGTGCCCTCGTAGATCTGCGTGATCTTGGCGTCGCGCATCATCCGCTCCACCGGATACTCCCGGACATAGCCGTAGCCGCCGAAGACCTGGACGGCGTCGGTCGTGACCTGCATCGCCGCATCCGAGGCGTACCACTTCGCCATGGAGGCGATCTTCGGCAGGTCCGGGGCGTCGGGCTCGCTGTCGATCATCGAGGCCGCCCGGTAGACGATTGACCGCGCCGTTTCCACCTTGAGCGCCATCTCCGCCAGCATCCACTGCATCCCCTGGAAGGAGGACAGGGGCTTGCCGAACTGGACCCGCTCCTTGGCATAGCGGATGGAGGCCTCGAGGGCCCCCTGGGCGATGCCGAGGGCCTGGCCGCCGACGGCCGGCCGCGTGTAGTTGAAGGTCGTCATGAGGGTCCGGAAACCGCCGCCCTCCGGACCGAGGAGACGGTCCGCCGGGACGAAGACGTCCTCGAACACCAGTTCCCGCGTGTCCGATCCGTGCATCCCCATCTTGTGCTCGTGCTTGCCCACGCTGAATCCCGCGTCGCCCTTCTCCAGGATCAGCATGCTGATCCCGCGGTTGCCCTTGTCCTTGTCCGTGTAGGCGAGCACCGTCACGATCTGGGCCTCGCCGCCGTTCGTGATGAAGATCTTGGCGCCGTTCAGGAGATACCCGCCGTCCACCTTCTTGGCCGTCGTCTTCATGCCGGCCACGTCGGACCCCGCGCCCGGCTCCGTGATGCCGCAGGCGCCGAGACAGTCGCCGGACGCCAGACGGTAGAGAAAATTCTTCTTCTGGTCTTCCGTTCCCGCCAGGAGCAGCGGATCGCTCGCCAGGGCCTGCGTGGTCAGGATGACGGACGTGGCGGCGCAGACCCGCGCGATTTCCTCGACGACCAGGACCATCGCGAGCATCCCCGCGCCGGCCCCGCCGTAGGTCTCCGGAATCTGCACGCCCAAGAGGCCGTTCTCGGCCAGGACCTTCACCGACGCCTGGGGGAAGGTCTCCTTCTCGTCAATCTCGGCGGCGATGGGGGCGAACTTCTCTTCGGCAATCCGCCGCACCGTATCCCGCAACATCCCCTGATCTTCATTCAAAATAAAATCCATGTCCATCCTCCATCGCCCGCACAGGTCCGCGGGCTCACTGGTTTCCTTGAAAGACGCGCCCCGCCTCCCGCGGGGTCGCCGCCTACGCGACGATATCGAAATATTGGATGTCCTGAATGTTCCCCTGCATTTCCGCGGTTTCCTTGAAGATCGCCCGCACCTTCATGCCGACCTTGATCTTGGACAGATCGGTTTCGTTGATGATGTGGGAGAAGATGTTGTCCGCGCCGTCGAGCTTGATGTAGCCGTAGGTGTAGGGGATGGGGCGCTGCGCGCCGGTGTTCGGATCGATGAACGGGTAGTTCACCACCGAGAAGGCGGTAATCACGCCGGTGTCGGACAGGGTCACCAGTTCGGTGAGTTCCCGGAAGCAGGGTCCGCACACCCGCCGCGGCGGAACGTAGACCTTGCCGCACCCGTTGCACCGGATGCCGACAAACCGCCTGTTCTGTTTGATTTCCTGAAAAAACTTGCTGCCGTACAGCCCGATGGACCATTCGTAAGGCATCGGATAGGCAAAAACCGACACGAGTCGTTCGCTTTCGACTTGATGAGCCATGATCACTCCCCCTCTTCCTATGGTCTCTCGGTGCTCAGGATGACGACGTCCGACCAGAAGCAACCGCCGAATCCCGTGGCCAGGGCATTCTTCACGTCGGGCACCTGCCGCTTGCCGCCCTTGCCCATGACCTGGATCGCCGCCTCGGCGACGCGGAGCATGGCGGTGGCGCCGATGCAGTTCGTCGAGATCACGCCGCCGGACGGGTTGACCGGAATCCTGCCGCCCATATGCGTGTTGCCGTCCCGCACGAACTTGACCCCCTCGCCGGGGCCGCAGAACCCGATGTCCTCGATCCACTTGAGCCCCGCCCAGGTGTAGGGCAGGTAAAGTTCGGCCACGTCGATCTCTTCGGCGGGCTTCGTGATCCCCGCCTGCTGATAGGCATCCTTCGACGCCCGCTGCATCGAGACCAGCCCCTTGTTGTAGTCCGTGGAATCCCCGAACCAGGTATACGTGTGCCGCACCGCCGCCGCCTTGAACCAGGCCGGCTTCCGGGTGATCTTCTGCGCCACCCCGTCCGCCGCGAGCACACAGGCGCACGCCCCGTCGCTCCTCGGGCAGATGTCGCCCAGCTTGATCGGATAGGCCAGCATCGGCGAGGCCATGATGTCCGCCACGGTCAGCGGCCGCTGCAGGTGGGCGAAGGGGTTGTTGAGCGCGTTGTTCCGGTCGCGCTCGCCGATGATCGCGGCGTCCTCCTGCGTGGCCCCGTACTTCTCCATGTAGGCCGTCGCCTCCGTCGCCAGGCTCGGGATCGCCCCGGAATACGAGAACCGGTCCCAGATGGCGTCCGAACAGGTGATGATGGCGCCCGTCGTGTCGCTCTCCGAGTTTTTCTCGAATCCGATCGCCAGCACCCGGTCGAAGAGCCCCGAGGCCACGTGGTAATAGGCGGCGATGGCGACCGTCGCCCCCGTCGTCCCGCCCGTCGAAACCTTCATGATGGGCTTCATGACGCCGCCCGATCCTTCGACGCTGTACGTGTCGACGTAATTGATGGATTCGAAGTGGTCCATGTTGCCGATCACGATGGCGTCGATGTCCCGGATGGTGAGTTCGGCGTCGTCCAGGGCCGCCGTGACCGCCTCGCGGATCATCTCCCGCGAGGTCACGTCCGGCCGGTGGCTTTTATGATAGGTCTGTCCCACTCCGACAATGGCTACTCTTCTTCCCATATCGCACCTCACTTCTTTCCGCCCACGATCCACACGCAGTGGCTCTGGCCGCAGGGTCCGTTGAAACCGTGTGCAAGCGCCGTCGCGGCGTTCTTCACCTGCCGGGCCCCCGCCTCCCCGCGGACCTGGAGGGTCGCCTCGATCAGCCTCGCGAGCCCCGCCACGAGGATGGGATTCGCCGAAAGCGCCCCGCCGGAGGGATTGACGGGCAGCCTGCCGCCCATCGGGGTGATCCCCTTCTCGATCAGGGAAGCCCCCTCGCCGGGTTTGCAGAATCCCAGCCCTTCAAGCCACAGGGGTTCCATGTAGCTGAACGGTTCCAGGACCTCCGCCACGTCGATCTGGGCCATGGGATCCGTGATGCCGGCCATCGCGTAGGCGCGCCGGGCGGCGTCCTTGAGCGCCACGGGATCGGAAAGCCGCCGGTCGCCCAGCAGATACTCCTCGCAGCAGTGCGCGACCCCCTTGACCCAGACGGGTTTCTTCTTCGTCCTGGCCGCGATTTCCTCGTTCGCGATGATGATCGCCGCGGCCCCGTCGCTGATGGGGCAGCAGTCGAGGAGCTTCAGCGGTGCGGCGATCTTCCGCGACTTCATGACGTCCGTCACCGTGATGTCCATCGGCAGCTGGGCGCAGGGGTTGTTCTTCGCGTTGCCGTGGTTCTTCACGGACACCTGCGCCACATCCTCCTCGCGGATGCCGAAGCGGGTCATGTAGGCGTTCGCCTGAAGCGCGGCCGCGGAAATGGCGTCGATCCCCAGAGGGCGTTGGAAGATGGGGTCGAACATCCCGTTGGTGGTGATGGGGACGCTGCCTTCGCTCCCCTTGTAGTGGGCCACGACAATCGTGGCCTTGTACCCGGACAGCACCCGCATAAGGCCGTAAAAGGCGCCAAAGGTGCCGTCCCCCGAGACGGTGGAGATGTTCTTGTCCTCTCCGCCGGCCGCGTCGCCGACCGCCATGCCGGAAATGGTCCGGCCGTCGAAAAAGTCGTTCGACACGGTCACGACGCTGTCGATGTCGCCGATCGCGAGCCCCGCATCGTCCAGGGCCGCCTGGGTCACGTCGAAGACCAGATCGGCCAGGATCTGGTCCTTTTTCCTTCGTTCGTATTTCGTCTGCGCCACGCCGACGATCGCTGCATTGTCCATTCTCATTCCTCCACCGGCGTTTAAATGAGCTCAAAGGAGTCGATGTCCAGGATGCTCCCGGTGCGCTCCTCCTTGAACTTCGCCTTCACCCTGAGGCCGTTTTTGATTTTGTCCAGATCCTTCCTGATCAGGTGCAGAAATCCCACGTCCGTCCCGTCCAGCCTGATCAGCGCGTAGGCAAACGGCGGTTTCACCGGCTGGACGGGGTACGCGTAATGCACGATCGTGTGGGCCTCGATGACCCCCTCCGCGGCAACCTCCACCCATTGATCGATATCGACGAAGCAGCGGCCGCAGTTCTTGCGCGGCGGCACGAAGACCGTCCCGCAGGACGGGCACTCCGTCCCCAAAATCTTCCGATCGTCCCTCAGGGACATCAGAAACCGACTCCCCGTGTCGCCCACCCACCAGCTGTAGGGAACGGCGATCTGGCCCTTCAGGGTCAGGGGTTCCACGTCTTTCAACCATTCAGTCATAGTTTACCTCTCTATCGTCATCTGGTGCCGTTGCACGTCCTCCCAAACGGCGCCCCTCCCCGCCGGCGATCCCGGCGCAGGCGGGAGGGTCAGCCCCGACTCTTCAGGATCTCCTCCGCGCAGATCATGGCGGAATTGGCGGCGGTATTCATCCCGACACCCCGGCCCGTATAGCAGTCGCCCGCAAAGTACAGCCCGGGGACCTCGGGCAGGTGAACCGGCGGCCGGTAGCGGCCCGTCATGCCCGGGGAGCGGCCGAGGCCGTCGATGCCCACGTAGAAGCCGTCCTGCCGCCACAGGAGGTCCTGCTCCACGTTGGGGAACATCCCTTTCACGAGTTCCCAGAAGGCCGCCAGGGTCTTCTCCCGGAAGGCCTTGTCCGACGCCTGGGCCGGCGTGCAGCAGGCCCCGATGAAGGCAATCATGTGATTCGCGGGCGCGATCGTGTCGTCGAAAAGCGTATGCCCGAGTATCTGCAGGGGCAGGCCCACGTTCGGAAGCCGCCAGGCGGACAGGTAGTACGGCGCCGTGAAGAGGGGCGCCTTCGTGCCGATGGTGAACCCCATCGACGCGCTCGTCTCCCGCTCGAGGGTCGGCATGCGTTCGGCCCACGCCGGCGCATACCTCGCCATCTCGTCCATGGAAAGAATCTTCATCATGTTCCAGATGGGCATCGCCACCACGGCGACGGGGGCCCGGTAGGTCTCGGCGTCCGTCACGATCTCCGCCGACTTTCCCGGCTGCACGCTGACGCGACGCACCGGTGCGCCCGTCAGGAGCGTCCCGCCCCGTTCCGTGTACGCCGCCGCCATCGCCTGCATCATCGTCTCGATGCCGCCCAGCGGCATGCGCACCTGGGCCAGGGATTCGCCTTCCTTTTCGCTGAGACGCAACGCCTCCCCATAGATGGCCACGACTTCCCCGGCGGAAATGTGGTCCGCGTCCGTCAGCGTCGTCTGGCACATCGCGATGGTTTTCAGAAACTCCGCAATCCGGGGCGACGCGATTTTCCGCCGGATCAGTTCGTTGAGCGAAACCCGGTCGAGGGCGTCGAGTTCCGCCTCGTCCGCCGCCCGCATCCAGGCTTCGAGATGGGCCAGTTCCCTGTCGTCCGACGTCGTCAGGTTCAGGTATTCCGGCAGGAGCTTCCACTGCCCCTCGTCGTAGAGCATGGCCCCCTCGATGTTGCGCGACCAGGGGATCTCTTTCCCCAGTCTCTTCAGAAGCGTTGCGCAGGCCGAATGCCTGCCGAGATCGACGGCATGCGTCCCGGAATCCACCCTCCACCCGCCGGGCAGATGGAAGGTCTTGCAGCGTCCGCCGGGCGTCTTGCTCTTCTCCAGGATGAGCGTCTTCCATCCCTTCCCCTGAAGCAGGCCGCCGACCCCGAAGCCGGCGATACCCGCCCCGGCGATGATCGCGTCGTACCGGTCCATCCTTCTTCTCCGTTCCCTCCTGATCGCTCCGCCCGCCCCGGGTTCCGGCCATCCGGGAGGATCAGGGCGGATCGCCTGCTTGAAAAGCGGGTGCGGCGCCCCCGGACGCCGCACCCGCTAACCCCATCACACCTTGACGAGGATCGCCTCGCCCTGCGAAAGCCCGCCGCAGATGGCCGCCACGCCCGTTCCGCCGCCCCGGCGCATCAGCTCGTAGATCATCGTCATCGTGATCCGCGCGCCGCTCGCCCCGACGGGATGGCCGATCGCGATCGCCCCGCCGTTGACGTTCGTCTTGTCCTGCAGGGCCTGCCACTTCGCCGGATCGTCCTTCGCCAGCATCTTGAGCGACACCAGCGTCACCGCGGCAAAGGCCTCGTTGATCTCGATGACGTCCACGTCGTCGATCGTCCGGCCCGTCTGGGCGAACATCTTGTCGATCGTCTGGGCCGGCACGCAGGCCATGTACTTCGGAGAACCCGCCGCGCACGCGCAGGCCTCGATCGTCGCGAGCGGCTTGAGTCCCAGGGCATCCGCCTTCTTCCGCGACATGATCACCATCGCCGACGCGCCCGAGTTGAGGCCGGGGGCGTTGCCCGCGGTCACCGTCGGGCTGCCGTAGACGGTTTTCAGGGCCGCCATCTTTTCCAGGTTCAGATTGTCCCGGGGAGACTCGTCCTTCTCCAGGACGATGGGGGCCTTCTTCTGGGGGATTTCCAGGCGCATCAGCTCCCCGCCCACCTCGTATTTGCCGGCCTTCGCCGCCGCGAAATACTTCGTGTGGCTGGCCAGAGCCCATTCGTCCTGCTTCTCGCGGGTGACGCCGTACTCCACCGCCACATGACCCGCATCCGTCGCCACCGGGGCGAATCCCTTACGGCTGTAGCCGAGCTCGAACAGGACGTCCTCCAGCGCGATGTGTCCCAGACGGCTGCCCCAGCGGGCCTTCGCGGCCGAGGCGATCAGGGGAACGTTCCCCATGTTCTCCGCGCCGGAGGCGATGACGATCTCGGCCGCCCCGGACTTGATCGCCCGCCAGCCCAGCCGCAGGGCCGACATGGACGAACAGCAGGCCCGGTCGATCGTAAGCGAGATGTTCTCCTCGGGAAACCCGGCCAGCAGCGTGATCTGCCGGGCCGGGACGTTCGTGTAGATGGCGTATTCCGCCGGGATGCAGGTGCCGTAATAGACCTCGTCGACCTGCCTGGGATCGAGATCGATCCGGCGGACCACCTCCTTCAGGGCGAGCACCCCCAGGTCCATGCTCAAAACCGTTTTCAAAGCCCCGTCGAAGCGCCCGAAGGGCGTCCGGACGGCGCTGACCACCACCACATCGTTTGCATTCATTTTCATGACCTCTGGTCCCTTTTCCCGGGATCTTCCGATACCCGTTCTTTTCGTGAAAACCAGCGCCATCCGGGTTCCGTCCCGATCTACCGCGGACCCCCCGGACAACGCCCGGCTTTTTGACGTTGTTTAATGGAATCCGAAATCCTTCCCCAGGATCTCGCCCGCGCAGATCATGCCGGACACGATGGCGCAATCCATGGCGACACCATACCCCCGGGCCGTATCGCCCGCGAAATAAAGCCCCTGGACATGCTCCGATCTGACCGGGACTTTCTGCGTTCCGGCCTGGGAGATGCTCTTCGCCACGCCCTCGAGCTTCCAGCAGACGACATCGAGCTTCCAGTCCATGCTCGCCTTGAATCCGGGATAGACCTCCTCCATGAATTCGGGCAGCCGGTTGACGATCTTCTTGACCAGTTCCGGCGTCGTGGCCTCTTTCTCCGTCAACGGCAGATAACCGGTGTAGAGGTACTTGCCCGTCGGCGCCGAGGTCGGATCCAGGGCGGACTGGATGTTCCAGCAGATGTAGACGTCGAAGTCGAATCCTTCGGATTTGGGCAGGACGCAGGTGTTCTTGAGGCCCATCTTCGCCTCGGCCTCCGGCATCACGAGCTTGTTCAGGCCGATGTACGGGCAGTAACTCCCGTAGCCGTACATGCGCTCGATCTTTTCGGGATACCCGGCCGGGAAGTGGGCCTTGTCGATGACCCGGAAGGTCTGCTGCGCCGGGATGTTGCTGACGATCTTGCCGGCCGTGAAGGTCTGCTCTCCTTCCGCGGTGTCAACCAGCACGCCCGTGACGGCGCCGTTCTCGATGAGGACCTTCTTCACCTTCGCATTGTAGAGGATGTCGCCGCCCAGACCCCGATATTTCTCGACGACCGCCTTGGACCATTCCATGACGCCGTTTTCGACGAATCCGCCGACGTTGCCCAGTACGCCGCGCATGAGTTTGGGACCGAAGGCGGTCTTGAAGTACCGGAAGATCTCGCCGATGGAGATGTCCTCCGGGCTGTTGATCGTTGAAAAGAGGGTCGCCACCGAGTGGAGGTGGTTGAAGATCACGTCGCTCTTGCTGATCCCCTTTTCGTCCGCCCACTGCTTGAAGGATACCTTTTCGAGCGCGTCGAGCTGCTCGTCCGTCATCATGTGGGCATCCGTATAGAAGGAGAAAAACGGGATCTTGTTCTCCTTGGCGATGCGCTTGAGTTCGGGGTCGATCTTCGAGCCGGCCACGTCGTGATAAAGCTTGCCTTTGTAATAATTGCCCCACATGCCGCCATGCTTCTTGACCTCCGGCAAGCCGCCGATCTGGTCCTCGAAGTCGAGCATGTAGCCCGCGCCGTTGGCGCTCAGGGCGTGATAGCCGACATCCAGGGTATAGCCGTCCAGCATGCGGTTCTTGATGATCGTCTCGATATCGGGCTGCGAGGAGGCCAGGTAGGAATACTGGGCGGCCAGCATCTTCTTGTACCACTCGAACCCGTTGTCGCAGATCTCCTTGCCCTTGATGGAAAAGGCGCGTCCGCCGGGCCGGTCGCACTGCTCCAGGATCAGGACCATCAGGCCTTCCTTCGCCATCAGGGTTCCAACCGTCAGACCGCCGACACCGGCGCCCACAACAATCGCGTCATACTGTTTTTCCTTCATGTCCAAACCTCTCTTGAGAGTGTATTTTGAGCATCACGCTCTATAGATACATCAGTTCATGAAGCATCTGACCGGTAACGACGTCCCGCCGGCCGTCGACCTCTACATCCATCGTATAATTCGCCAGGAAGCGGTAGTAGTAATGGTTCCAGTCCGCAATCTTGGGAAGCTGCATGGTCTCGATCATCCGGATCGTGTCGAGGGTGAGCGTCATCTTGACCCCCTCGGTGTCCGTCGTGATGACGAGCCTCCTGGCATAGTCCCTGCCGGTCTTCTCGTCGCGGACGATGTCCTCCAGTTTCGTCTCCATCCGGTCCGTGGACAGGACGATCTCGCCGGGGCGCGCGATGAGGAGCGGCGAAATGACCGGCGCCTCTTTTTCCCGCGGGATGACCCACCCGTAATCGATGATGTACTTTTCGTTGTGGATGCGCCCCCAGTACCAGCCTTCGAAGATGTCGAACTGGGCCTTGTTGCCCCAGTTGTGGTCGTGATAGCAGGCGCCCCGGACGGGGATCGTCTCGTCCTTGAGGTAGAGTTCCCCCGTTACCTCCGCGTAGGGAACGGCGACGACCCAGCCGCCGATCGCGCCGGTCTGCTCGTCGTGATACAGGTGGCCCGTACCGGGTTTCCAGCCGGGGACGACGGGCTTGAGCGAAAGGCGGGCGCCGACGCCCTTGATCTTCATGGACATCTCGTAGGCGGTCCCGGTGTCCTTGAGCCAGGCATCCCCCATGCGGACGTCGCAGTAATCCGGGCAGGCGTAGATGTCCTTCTCGCCGCAGAGGTCGTAGCGCGCCACCTGCGTGCCGTCCGGCTTGTACACCATGAGCTGGACGGTCGGGATGATCGGCCTCAGGAAGGCGTTCATGTAATGGAAGGTCGCGACGAAATGGTAGCCGTTGTCGAACGAGGCGTCGACATACCACCATTCGTAATAGTCGTTCCCCTTGTAGATGTGGTTGCCGTCGTCGCGCCGCTGGTAATTCGACGGATTCCGCTCGGCGCCCCGTCGGCCGTTCCACATGGACAGGTAATTTTTCTTCTCGTTCTCGTTCATTTTTCTCTCCACCCTCTCCGGCCGCTGCGTCCCGCCGCCGCTCCGGTTCACGGATCCTCTCGCTGCCACCCCTCCGGGCGGGCGAGGGAAACGATCGGCCTCCACCGCCGCGATGGAGGTGTGTTCGACGCCGGCTGCGCCGTAAATGCACGCCGCCGGCATCGAACAGCCAAGGAAAGGAAGCTCGATCTCAAAGGGGCTTGAAATACCGGATGTCCAGGATGTTTCCCTTTCTTTCCGGCGCGAAGACCGGCCTCACCCGCATGCCGATATGGACCTCGTCGAGATCGACCTCGTCGAGGAAGTGGGCCATGCCCGTATCGGCGCCGTCGAGCCTGATGACGGCATAGACGAAGGGGGCCTTCCGGGGCTGGACGGGTTCGTTGTAGGTCACGACCGTAAAGGTCTCCACCGTTCCCAGCGGGCCGATTTCGACGGTCTCCGTCATTTCCGAAAAACAGACGTGACAGGTCGAGCGGGGCGGCCAGAGGACCTTGTTGCATTTGGGGCATTTCGCCCCCAGAATCTTCTGCTGGTCCCTGAGCGCGACATAAAAGCGGCTGCCCATCCGGCCGGCATAGTAGCGGCTGTTGGCCGTCAGGTGCTGATCGACCTCGAAGGGTTCGTAGTGTTTGATCTCTTCCATCGGATTCGCTCCTTAGCTTTTTGAGATGAAATTGCCCGCCGGCCTCACTTCGGGCGGACCTGGCCGGGCAGCGGCTCATAATAGAGGATATCGCTCAGGTCGCCGGTCCGCTGCTCCTTCGGGCGCAGGACAAGGCGCATCCGCATCCCCACCCAGACCTTCTCCATATCCGGCTCCACGTTGACGAAATGGTCGAGGACCGACGTCGCGCCATCGAGGCGGACGGACCCGTAAACGAAGGGCGGCTCGTGGGGTTTCCCCGTCGTGGGATCCGTCAGGGGGAGATACATGATCGTGAAGGCCACGAGCGTCCCCTCCTGCGCGAGCTCCACCCACGCTTCATTCTTGACGTGACACTCGGCGCAGACAATCCGGGGCGGCAGCTGCACCCGCTTGCACCGGGGACACTTCACCGCGAAGATCTTGCCGTTGTCCCGCATTTCGACCAGATATTTCGTCAGGTACTGACCGGCGGCAAACCGGTAGGGGACGTCCACCGTCATGGGGATCGAGATCCATTCCTGTTCTTTCTGTACCATCTTCACGCCTCCTCAATCATCCAGGGTCTTCGACAGGGCCGTCATGACCGTCCAGTTCGTGCCGCCGTAGGCCGTCGTCAGGGCGCGGCGAACGTCCTTCGGCACCTGATGCCCGCCGGCGTCCCCGCGGATCTGCAGGGCCGCCTCCCAGACCCGGAGCATCGCCGACGCCCCGATGCAATTCGTGGATAGAACCCCGCCGGACGGATTCACCGGAACGGGGCCGTCGATGTTCGTCATCCCCTTCTCGACGAGGCGGAATCCCTCGCCGGGGCCGCACAGACCGAGATCCTCGTACCAGATCAGCTCCGCCCAGGTCGCGGGTTCATAGACCTCGAAGACGTCGAAATACTCGGCCGGCTTCCTGACACCCAGCTTCTTGTACATGCGCGCGGCGCACACCTTGGAGAAAATCGGCCGCTTCGTGTCGACAAACCGCCAGTCCAGCTCGAACTGCTCGTTGTGGGCCGTATCCATCGCCCGGATCCAGACGGGCTTCTTGCAGCGCTTCTTCGCCGTCTTCTCGTCGGCCAGCACCATCGCGCAGGCGCCGTTCGAGGCGGGGCACATGTCGAGCATCCGGATCGGATAGGACAGCATCCGTGAATTGAGGGCGTCCTCGATGGTGATGTCCAGCTTCAAATGGGCGTAGGGGTTCTTCCGGGCGTTCTGACGCGCCTTGACCGCGACCATGGCGGAATGCTCCTCCGTGGCGCCCCAGGTGGCCATGTAGGACGAGCCCATCGTGGCGAAATAGCCCACGGCGGCGCCCGCCAGGGAACGGCCCCAGAGGGGATGGGCCACGCCGCTCAGGATCGCTCCCGTATCGCCCTCCTCCTGCTTTTCGAACCCGATGCAAAGGGCCTTGTCGAAGAGGCCGCTGGCGATGTGGTGGGCGCCGACGCACACCGTGGTCGCGCCGACCGTGCCGCCGGTCGTGATCTTGAGCCCCGGCTTGCCGTAGGCCCCGGTGCCGTGGACAAGCCAGCAGTCGGTCATGTGGACCCCTTCGAAGAACTCCATATTGCCCAGGAAGATCGTATCGATCTCGTCGATCGTCATCCCGGCATCGTCCAGGGCCCGGCGGACCGCTTCGTTCACCATCTCCGCCTGATCCACGTCGTGGCGCCGCGCCGCATGGTAGGTCTGTCCTCCGCCGATAATGGCAACGTTTCTCTTCATGATCGATCCTCCTACTCCTTTCCGAGGACAACGACGCACTGGTGCTGTCCGCAGAAACCGCTGTGTCCCTGGGCTACGGCGACCTTCACGTCCTTGCTCACCTGATGGTCCCCCGCCTGGCCCATGACCTGCAGGGCCGCCTCCGCCACCCGGTTCAGACCGTAGACATTCATGGGCACGCCGCCCAAGAGGCCGCCGGAGGGGTTCACCGGGAGCTTTCCCTTGATCTCCGTGGCGCCCGACTCCACCATCCGTCCCGCGGCGCCCCGATCGCACAGGCCGAGCCCTTCCATCCAGAGGAGTTCCTGGTAGGAGAAGTCGTCTCCGACCTCCGCTACGTCGATCTGGCGGCGCGGGTTCTTGATCCCGGCCATCCGGTAGGCCCGGGCCGCCGCCTTCTCCAGGGCGAACACGCCCGCCAGATCGCGGTCGCCCAGATAGTAGGCGTCGTAGCAGGTCCCGATCCCCTTGATCCAGACGGGGGTTTTCGTGATCTGGCGCGCCCGCTTTTCCGAGGCCAGGATCATGGCCACGGCGCCGTCCGTGTCCGGGGCGATGTCCAGTTTCCGGAGGGGCGAGGCCACGAGCGGACTGCTCAGAACATCGGCCACCGTGAAATCGCCGCTCTGGTGCGCCACGGCGTTCTTCTTCGCGTTGGCGAGGTTCTTCACGACCACCCGGGCGACCTGTTCCGGGGTGACGCCGTACTTGTACATGTAGCGCCGGGCCTGCAGGGCCGCCGCCGAGGTGTAGTCGAACCCCAGAAGGCGCGTATAGATGGGCTCGAAGGCGTCGTTGTTCACGATGTTCCGGTCCGTCTGGGACATCTTCGTATGCGCCATCAGCAGGGTGCACTCAAATTCCCCGGACAGGATGCCGACGGTCCCGTAATAGACGGCCGTCGAGCCGTCCAGGGCCATCTTCTCCTCGTTGCGCAGATGCCCGCCGATCACGTCGGTGATCCCGATGTCGGAAATGGTCTGGCCGTCCCAGATGTCATGGGAACAACTGATGCTGTTATCGATGTCCTTGTCCATCTTGAGCCCCGTCTGGCGCAGGACCGCCTCGATAACCTCGTAGGCCATCTCGCCGTAGCTGACATCCGCACGCTTGGGGGCAAACTTCGTCTGGGCGATGCCCACGATTGCTACCCGATCTGCCATGAAATCCTCCTTGCCCGTGCCGTCGATCCTCGCAATCCCCCGTCTCCGTCGAAGCCGCTGCCCGTCCGGTGGCGGGTCCCGGCGGAAGTCGCCTTCCGCCGGGGACAACCGACGCCGGATGCGTTAAATCCGTTCAAAGATCGTGGCGATGCCCTGACCGCCGCCGATACACAGGGTGGCGAGCCCGTAACGCCCGCCGGTCCGCTGCAGGTGCTTCAGCACCGCCAGGGCCAGCCGGCCGCCGCTCATGCCGTTGGGATGACCGAAGGCGATGGCGCCGCCGTAGGGGTTCCACTTCTCCGGATCCACCGCATGACCGTTCTTCTTGAGCTCCTTCATCACGGCCAGCGTCTGGGAGGCGAAGGCCTCGTTGCACTCCACCGTCTCCATATCGGCCAGCTTCAGGCCGGCCCGCTCCAGGGCCTTGGGAATGGCATAGGCCGGACCGATGCCCATGTACTTCGGTTCCACGCCCGCCAGGGCGCAGGTGACAAAGCGGCCCAGGGGCTTGAGTCCCAGGGATTCGCACTTTTCCTTCGACATCAGGAGGACGGCCACGCCGCCGTCGTTCATCCCCGACGAACTCCCGGCCGTCACCGTCCCACCCTTCTTGAAGGCGGGCTTGAGGGAGGCCAGCTTTTCCAGCGTCGTCGCCCGGGGGTGTTCGTCCCGGTCAAAGACGATCGGATCACCCTTCCGCTGCGGAATCGTGATGGGGACGATCTCATCCTTGAAGTAACCGGCCTCGATGGCCTTGATGGCGAGCGTCTGGCTCCTCAGGCCAAAGGCGTCCTGCTCCTCGCGGGAGATGCCCCACTCCTCGGCCAGGATCTCGGCGACGATCCCCATCGGGGCGTTCGTTTCCGGCGTCGGCCCGACCTCGCGGCCCAAAAAGGCATTGGGCATCAGGGAGAAGGGAACCTTCTGGCGCTCCATCAGATACGGCGCGTTGCTCCAGCTTTCACAGCCGCCGGCGATATAGGTGTCGCCGAACCCGGCGAGAATCGCCATCGCCGCCGAATTGATGGTCTGCAGCGCGGAGCCGCACTGCCGCTCCACCGTCTGGGCCGTCACCGACACGGGGAACCCCGCCTTGAGCACCGCCCAACGGCCGATATTGACCGCCATGTTGTTCGTACAGGCATGACCGATCAGGACATCCTCCACGATGGCGGGGTCGATCTTCGTCTTGTCAATGAGCCCCTTCAACGCGAAGGCGGCCAGCTCCTCGGGGCGGAACCCGGACAGGGCGCCACCCATCCTTCCGATCGGTGTTCGCACACCGTCGACAATCCATACTTCCTTCATGTTTCACCTCGTCTCTCTCCGCGTCACGCCAATGCGCCGACCGGGTTGTCTTGCAAGATCCGCGGCTGACCGGACAATCCCCTGGTCCGGGGAGTCCGGTCCGCCCCGAAGCATCCTCATTTACCCTTGAACTCCGGCTTGCGCTTTTCCAGGAAGGCGTTCATCCCCTCCACGCGGTCCTGCGAACCGAAGCACATGCAGAAGCAGCGGGCCTCGATGGACAGCCCCGTGCGCAGATCCGCCTGGACGCCCATGTTGATGGCTTCCTTCCCCATGGCCAGGGCGATGGGGCTCTTGGAGGCCAGGCGCTTGCAGAGCTTTGCCATGGCGTCGTCCAGCTCCGCCTTGGGAACGAGCACGTCCACGAGACCGATCCGATAGGCCTCCTGGGCGCTGATGTGCTCGCCGGTCAGGACCATTTTCTTGGCCATCCCCACCCCGACGATGCGGGGCAGCCGCTGCGTTCCGCCGTAGCCGGGAATGATCCCGAGATTGATCTCCGGAACGCCCATCATGACCGTGTCCGCCGCCACGCGGATGTCGCAGGCGAGCGCGAGTTCCGTCCCGCCGCCCAGGGCCAGGCCGTTGAGCCTGGCCACGACCGGCTTCTGAAAATGCTCGATGTTCCAGGTGATCTGCTGTCCAGCGGGAAGCCCGTGGATGACATCCAGATACCCGGCGCCCTTGGCCATGATGGAGATGTCCCCGCCGGCCACGAAGGCCTTGTCGCCCGCGCCCGTGAGCACCACCACGCGGATGGCGTCGTCCTGGGCGATGCCGTTCAGGGCGTCCTGAATCTCGTACATCGTGTTGTCGCGAATCGCGTTCAACACCTCCGGGCGGTCGATCGTGATCGTCGCCACGGCCCCGTCCTTCGTCAATTTGATGTCTTTATAGTCCATGAAATCCTTCTCCTTGTCATGAAAATCGTTCGCTCCGCGGCGTTAACCGAAGATCTTGAAGGGCGTCTTGGTCCCGTCGGGGTGGTAATCGTAGAACCCCTTGCCGTTCTTCCGGCCCAGGCGGCCCGCTTCGAGCATCTTCCGGTAGAGGATGTTGAGCTTGCTGGACTCGCTGTGGGTGTATTCGAACACGGCGTCCTGGGCCATCTGGATCACGTCGAAACCGCCGAAGTCCGCCAGTTCGCAGGGCCCCATCGGGTGGCCGGCGCCCAGCTTCATGGCCGTGTCGATGTCTTCCGCCGTCGCCGTCCCCTCCAGGACCATCTGGGCCGCGTCCATGTACAGGGGCCCCAGGAGACGGTTGACGATAAACCCGGGGGTGTCCTTCGTCCTCACGGGAACCTTGCCCATCTTCTTGCAGACGGCCATGGCCGTCTCGACGGTCTCCGCGGCCACGCCGATCGGCATGACGATTTCGACCAGTTTCATGACGGCGGCCGGATTGAAGAAATGGGTCCCGACGACCTTGTCCTTGCGCTCCGTCGCGCCGGCGATGGCCGTCACCGGCAGGACCGAGGTGTTCGAGGCGAGGATCGTCTCCGGCTTGCAGATCTTGTCGAGCTCGGCAAAGATCTTCTTCTTGAGGTCCAGACTCTCCGGAACGGCCTCGACGACGAAATCGGCGTCCTTCGCCGCGTCCTTCAGATCCGTCGAGGTCCTCAGGAGCTTCAGCGTCGCGTCGGCCTGCTCCTGCGTCAGCTTCCCCTTCTCGACGCGCTTGCCCAGGCTCTTGCGGATCTGGGCCGCGCCCTTGTCCGCGAATTCCTGGGCCACGTCGTACAGCACCACGTTGAAGCCGGCGGAGATCGCCGCCTGCGCGATGCCGTGCCCCATCGTTCCCGCGCCCAATACGGTCATGTTCTTGACGTCCACTTGTAGAATCCTCCCTTCGTTCATCGTAATAGTGAGTGTTCGGTTACCGTCACTTCTTTGGAAATTCCTTTTCCATCTCCTGGTAGAGGTCGAGTTTCTTCACCTTGCCGAGCAGGGTCAGGGGTAGCTGGTCGCGGAAGACGATGTCCTCCGGGATCTTGAAATTTGCCAGATGATCCTTGAGGAACGCCTTGACGCCCTCCGCCGTCGGGTTCGTTCCGGGCTTCTTCATGATGTAGGCCCGTCCGACCTCCCCCATGACGGGATCGGGCCTTCCCACCACGGCCGACATCAGAACGTCGGGGTGCTTGGCCAGGGCCTCCTCCACCTCGGGGGGATAGACGTTCTCGCCGCCCCGGATGAACATCTCCTTTTTCCGTCCCACGATGTACAGATACCCGTCCCCGTCGAGCCGGCCCATGTCGCCCGTGTGGAAGTAGCCCTTGGGATCGAAGACCCGCGCGTCCTCGTCCGGCCGCTTCCAGTAGCCCTTCATGACGGGATCGCCCTTGATGGCGATCTCGCCGACCTCGCCCGTGGGCAGGATATTGAACTTGTCGTCCATGATGGCGATCTCGATCGTGTTGATGGGCGCCCCGACGCTGTGCTTGAGCTTTTCCTCGCCATGACTGGGGTGCGTGAAGGTGATGGCGCCGCTGACCTCCGTCAGGCCGTAGGCGTTCTGCGGCATAACCCCCATCCGCTGTTTGATCGCCAGGATCAGCTCCGAGGGACAGGGCTGGCTGGAGACGATGGCCGTCTGAATCGTGCTCAGGTCGTACTTCTCCACGTTGGGATTGAGCAGTTCCAGGGCGTACTGGGCCGGCACCTGTCCGATGATGGTGACGCGTTCCTTTTCGATGACCTGCAGGGTCTCCTCCGGGACGAACATGTCCATGATGACGAGCTTGTTCCCCGAGTTGAGCGTGGCGATAACCGCCATGACGGCGCCGCCCACATGGTTCAGGGGAATGTTCAAAAGCAGCGTGTGCCCCTTCCCGTAATCGGAGGCCGCATTCTGGCCGTTGGTGTAGGAGATCAGGTTTTTATGGGTCAGCATGGCGGCCTTGGGAATCCCGGTGGTGCCCGACGTGTAGAGAAAAAGCATCGGGTCGTCCGGATCGACGGCCGCCTGGGCCGCCTCCAGGGCCGGGCCCGGTTCGGCCAGAAATTTCGTCCACGGGATCATCCCCGCCTCGGCCTTGTCCTCTTCGAGGATCACCACCTTCTTCAGCAGCGGCAGGTCCTTCTGCACCGCCTTGAGGTTCTGGACGAAGTCCATCCCCATGAAGCCGGCCGCCATCACGAGGGCGGAGATCCCGGCGTTGTCCAGGACGAACTTGATCTCCTGGGCGGTGAAGCGCCAGCTGACCGGAACGGCGACGGCGCCGATCTTGGCCGCCCCCATGTAGGCGAAGATAAACTCCGGCCAGTTGGGGATGTAGATCCCGACCCGGTCCCCCCGCTTCACCCCGATGTTGAGGAGCCCCATGGCCACCCGGTCGGTGATCTCGTCATACTGCCGGTAAGTGAAACGCCGGTCCTTGTAAACGAGCGCCTCCTGGTCCGGCTGTTCCGCCGCGTGCTGCCTGAAGAAATCGTCCATCACCCTTGCCATACCGCACCTCCTCCTTTTTTTGTTGGATTCATCCCTGTGGACCGTTGGCCCCTCCGCTCCCGCCTTCCCAAATCCCCGGCCGGTCCGGGTAAACCGGCCGGGGGTTCAAGACGGGAAACATCCTAATCGCCCCTGTCTTATTCCTGGGGACGTTCGTCCACGATGCGCGTCGCCTTCAGGGTGGCGCCGGGATTGAAGATCTCGGAGAGCGGCACGAACTCCACCTTCGGCGTCAATTCGACGGCCTTCTTCACCTTCTCCTTCAGGACCTTCTCCAGCGAGGCCAGATCGGCCCCTTTATCGGCGCCAACCCGAAGTTTCAGCATATCCATCGAATAGGGATCATCCGCCTTTTCCTTTGTCACGACGAACTGGTACTCGACGACGCCGGGGGTATTGGCCACGGCATCCCGCATCGTTTCGGGGTTGATCAGGGTCCCCTTCACCTTCATCAACTCCTTGGTCCTCGTTCCGTAGGTGCTCCCCACGGCGGTCACGATCCGCTGGTCGTTCCGGCCGCAGTGCGGACAGGGCTTGTTGGTGACGGCAACGATGTCCCCCACCAGATAGCGCAACAGACAGGTTCCCCGGCGATCCAGGTGCGTAATGCACAGCAGGCCCGGCTCGCCGTCCGGCTTGCGTTTCCCGTTCTCATCGACGGCCTCGAAATAGGCGAGCTGCGGGGTTCCGGAATGGGCGCCCCCCAGTTCCTGACATTCCTGGAAGGCGGTCTGCGCCTCGGTAAAACCGAAGGCGTTGCTGATATACACATCGCCCGCGCCCATCCCCTGAAGGCGCCGGCGGATATCGTCCCGCATCCCCTTGGGAACAGCCTCGCCCAGGGCCTGGATCTTGTTGATCCGGGAGAGGTCACGCCCCTGCTCCTCGGCCACCATGATCAAGCGGCGGATGTAGGAGGCGATTCCGGAGAGGGCGTTCACCTTCTTCTTCTCGATGTCCTCGATCGCCTGTTGCATGGAGCGGTGGATGTTGTAGGGGAAGCCTGGCAGCGGCGCGCCGGTAAAGCCCCAGCACATCGACATGCCCACGGCGGAGGCGAAATGGACGGTCTTGTAGTAGCCGATATGGGGAATGAAGTGATAGGGGAAGAGGTTCATCAGGATGTCGTCGGGCTCGAGATAGCATAGCTTGCAACCGATCCGGAACATCCAGGACTGCATGAACATGTCGTAGGTCGTGTTGTAAAACCGGGAGGGCATCCCCGTCGTCGTGCCGGTGGTGTAGGTGATCTCGTAGAGGATATATTCCATGATATTCGCGAAATCCATGTCGAGCTTGAAGGACTCGCCCCGGTCCTTCATGAAGTCGGCCTTGCTCGTCAGCGGCACCTTCTCCAGGTCGTCGAGGGTCTTGATGGACGGGTAATCGAGGCCCCACTCCTTGAACTTCTCCCGATAGTACGGGCTGAACTTTCCCAGGCGCTCCATCTGCTTGACGAGCGCCGCGTCCTGGACGCTGCGGATCTCGTCCTGGCTCTTGAAGGACAGGTCCAGCGGCTGATCCTCCCGATACATCGGGATGCTGTTGATCCAGGCCATGATCTCTTCTTTGTTTCTCGGGACTTTGAACGGCTTACGCGACATCTGATTCCTCCTTATCATGAATTTGAGATTGACTGATCAATCACACTCCTGACGAAAAATGACCCGGATACCACTTCCGGGGATTCGCAAAACCGGACACGGATCGGGGAGGAGCGGGCGGAACGGAACGAGAGGTTCCCCGACAACAACACGACGCTGACCCTTAACCGTCAGCACGATGATGCGCCTTGGCGGCGCGTGTTTACAGCAGCGATGGGGCGGACGCCCGCGTTTCGCAGGCGGAAGGCTCGCCCAAAGCCGACGGCCGGGCCTGAACGCCCCGCCCGTTCGTCAAATTCAACGCCTTCAGGCGTCCCGAGCGAATCTCTTCACACAACTCGGCCACGCCCGTCACCGGCCGCTCAAAGACCGTCCGGCAGATCCCCACGGTGTGCAGGGCATGGGAATCGCTGGAGCCGGTCCCGGCAATGCCCATGGCCGCCATCGCCTCGGCCGCCTGCGCCCGCGCCCCGTCGTCGTAATCCGGGTGTTCTACCTCCAGGCCGTCCACCTGGAAATCGTAGAGCTGTTTTCCCGCGCCGTAATACCCCTCGTCGCCGTGGCGAAACTTCTTGAAGGGGTGGGCGGCGACGACCACGCCGCCCTCCGCGTGGACGAGTTCGATCACCTCCTCCGCCGACCGGCTGGAGCCGAGGCTCTTCGGATAGCCGAACACGAGGAACTCTCCCTGGAAGCGGCCGTGCCGCCAGTAGCAGGCCACCTCCTGGCCGGGAATGATCAAAAGATCCCGGACGCCGCTCGCCCGGCGAAGCTGCTCGATCTGGTCGTCGCTCCAGCGGATGCCGTGCTCCGTCAGGGCAATCCCGTCCAGACCCACGGCCCGTGCCTTCTTCAGGAGTTTCGCAGGATCGATATTGCTGCAGCCGGAGTACCGGTTCGTGTGAATGTGGAGATCGATGTCCATCGACGGCTTAGAATCCCATCTGCTTGCTGATGACTTCATTCATGATTTCGTACGTCCCGCCGCCGATGGAGAAGAGCCGCGAATCCCGGTAGAGCCGCTCCACCAGATACTCCCGGCAGTAGCCGTAGCCGCCGTGGATCTGAACCGCGTCGTAGACGATCCGGTCGCAGACCTTCGTGGCGAAATTCTTGGCCATGCAGACGTCCCGGTAGGCGTTCATCCCCTCGCCGATCATGGCGGCGACCCGGTAGTTGAACTGCTTGGAGGCCTCGAGCAGCGTCGCCATCTCGGCGAGCTTGTGGCGCGTCACCTGGAACCCCGTGAGCGGCTTGCCGAAGGCCGTGCGCTCCCTGGCGTACCGGAGGGACTCCTCCAGGGCCATTTCCGCCACGGCGTGGGCCTCGACCGCCAGGTAGAGGCGCTCCTTCTGGAAGTTGAGCATGATCCCGTAGAAGCCCTTGTTCTCCTGCCCGAGCAGATTCTCCGCCGGAACGACACAGTCGTCGAAGGAGAGCTCCGCCGTATCGGAGGCCCACCAGCCCATCTTCTCCAGCTTCTTGGAAACCGTGAATCCGGGGGTTCCCCGCTCGATGACGAGCAGGCTGATGCCGGTGTGCCCCGGTCCGCCGGTCCGGACGGCCGTGGTGACATAATCCGCCCGTGTACCGCTCGTGATGAAGGTCTTCGATCCGTTGACGATGAACGCGTCGCCCTTGCGGACGGCCCGGGTCAGCAGGTTGGCCACATCGGAGCCGCCGCTGGGTTCGGTCACGCCGAGGACGGCCACCTGATCGCCGGCCAGGACGGGGGGAACGTATTTCCGTTTCTGCGCCTCCGTCCCCAGGGCCAGGATCGGGGGAACCGCGATGGCGCTGGAGCCCAGGCTGGAGACGAGCCCCACGGACCCGCAGCGGAGGATCTCCTCCGTGTAGGCCACCTGATGGAAGATGTCCGCGGGCGTTCCGCCATATTCTTCCGGCGATCCCAGGCCGAGGAAACCCGCGTCGCCGGCTTTTTTGTAGAGTTCGAGGGGGAAGGTTCCTTCCTCCTCCCAGTGCTCGATATAAGGCTTGATCTCCCGCTCCACGAATTTGCGGATGCTGGCCCGCAGCATCTCGTGAGACTCTCCGAAATAGTTTACGTACACGCGCCAATCTCTCCCTTCTCGTTTGTTTGCTTCATGCCGCCCCGGCCTGTAGCACGGGCGTATAAAGATCCTCGTAACGGCCGTCCGTCTGTCCCTCCCTGAAGCTCCGCTCGACGTGGCTCGTGGTCCCCCCGAGAATGATGCGCTGATCGTGGAAGCAGAGCCCCGAGGGTCGCAGGCTGATCAGGGCCAGGTCATCCTTGGCGATGTCCCCGGCGTCATAACCGTCGATCAGGACATCCGGGATATCCTCCACCGGATGTTCTTCGAAAAGCCCGCGGATAAAATCCTCCCGGCGTTCCGGCGGAGGCGTCCGGAGATAGGTGAAGCCGTCCGTGGAAAGAAGCAGCCGGGATTCATCCGAAAAGGATAGGTACTCCACCTGGAAAAATCGGGGGGTCCGGCCCACCATCCAGAAATTGCTCCGGGTGACCTGAAGAGCCGTCGCGGCGCCCAGGTCGTAATGCAAAAGGAGGCTGTCGCCGGTGTGAAGAAGCAGGCCCCGGCATCCCGTCGCCGCCTTCAGGATCAGAATGCCGGTGAAGGTGCAGCTGTCGGTGAAGGACATCTCCCCCAGGATCTTCTCGGATTGACGTTCCACCTCCTCCTTGAGCGCCGCCTGCTGCGCATCGTCGAAGGATCGCGGGGTGCCGATGCCGTCCAATTCCTCCAGCAGGCCGGCAAACCGGAGCATGAAGGCCCGCGAGGACGAGGAATTGCGCTCCGAGCTGTCGGCGACGGCGAAGAAGCCCTTGCGAAAGTCCAGAAGCATGCAGTCCCCGACCCCCATCAGGTAGTCCGGCCGTCCGGACCCGGAACGCAGCCGCGCCCCCAGGAATCCGCCACACCGCACGGCCCGGCGCCCCTGATTGAGGAATATCGATTCCTTCCCCGCCATCCCGTCACTCCGCGAGATCCCCGAAGATCCCGATCTTTCCGTTTGCGCTAAGACCTTGCCTTTCAGGGTTTGCGCCCGACGAGGGCCCGGGTCGTATAGATGACGACGTCTTCTCCCCGCTGGTTCTTGATCGAATTCTTGGAAACGATGACGCCCCGCTTGTCGTCCTTGGCCTGGAGATCCATGATCTCCCCTTCGCAATGGATGGTGTCCCCGATCTTGACCGCCCCGACGAAGCGAACGGAATCCATCCCGTAGAAGGCGATGAACGACTTGGGCAGGGCCACGTAGGGTCCCAGCCGGAAAATCAGGGCGCTGCCGACGCACAGGCTCAGCATCCCGTGGGCGATGCGTTCGCCGAAGAAGGTCTTTTTCGCGAATTCCACGTCCGTGTGGAGCGGATGCCAGTCCCCCGTAAAGGCGGCGAACAGCGTGATGTCGGTCTCGGTGATCGTGCGCGCCGGAGAGATGAACTTTTCGCCTACGGTGTAATCCTCAAAATACGATTTCTCCATCCTGTGTTGCCTCCTTCAATCCCTGTCGTTTATGCCTAGAGGTAATCCTCCGGAATCTCAACGGCGGTCGTATCTTCCATCCGGATGATCCGCGCGCGCCCAAAAACCTGGGGCAGGAAATTGCGGCAGTAGTAACGCACCGTCTCCACCTTTCCCCTGTAAAACGCCTGGTCGGCCGCCCCGCATTGACCCTGCTCAAGCGTCCCGAGGGCGATCATTCCCTGTTCCAGCATCAGATGGGCAATGGCCACCTCCGCCGCACAGTCCAGGAACCGGGTCGACGTCAACGGCACCAGGTCGAGCTTGCCCTCGCCGAGATACCTTGCGTAGTCCAGGGCAAGCCCCGCCACGGTCTGCAGGGCCTCCTCCAGAATCTCCAGTTCCCGGGAGAAGGCCTTCTTCGCCTTGTGGGTCCCGATGAAGGCCGTGACTTCTTCGATCCAGCCCTTAAAGACCGCGCCGCCGCCCATGCTCAGCTTGCGGCCGACCAGGTCGGCCGACTGGATGAAGTTCGTCCCGTCCCAGATGGAGAAGATCTTGCAATCCCGGGTGTACTGCTCCACCGGGTACTCCTTCGTGAAGCCGTATCCGCCCAGGATCTGGATTCCCTCCCGGCCCATCTCGAAGATCCGGTCCGAACAGTACGCCTTGACGAGCGGCGTGAAGAGTTCGAGGCGACCCTTTGCCCGCTTCCGCACGGCCTCGTCGAGGCTGTTCTTGGCCAGATCCTCCATGAAGTACGTCTTGTAGACCAGGGCCCGCATCCCCTCGGTCAGGGACTTCAGATTCATGAGCATCCGGCGGACATCCGCGTGCTCCACGATCCGCACCCGGGCGCCGCCTTTGCCGAACGGCGTCCCCTGGACCCGCTCCTTGGCATACGCCAGGACGTTCGCGTAGATGTTCGCCCCGAAGGCCACCGACTCCAGCCCCACGGCCATGCGGGCCACGTTGACCATCTGGAACATGTAGGCGAGCCCCATGCCGGGTTCGCCGACCAGATGGCCGCGGCACCGGCCGTTCTCGCCGAAATTCATGACGCAGGTCGCCGAACCGTTGAGCCCCATCTTGTGCTCGATCCCGATGCAGGACACGTCGTTGGGCTCCCCCAGGCTTCCGTCCTCGTTCACCCAGATCTTCGGCACCGCGAACAGGGAGACCCCCTTGGCGCCGGCCGGCGCCCCCTCGATCCGGGCGATGACCAGATGGACAATGTTTTCCGTCAGGTCGTGCTCCCCGGAGGTGATGAAGATTTTCGTCCCCTGGATCCTGTAGAGAGGC
Organism: Syntrophales bacterium; assembly: GCA_035358035.1. GTDB lineage: Bacteria > Desulfobacterota > Syntrophia > Syntrophales > UBA2251 > UBA2251. Next base: position 56,549 of record DAOPOS010000013.1, read on the forward strand.
CCGTCGGGGATCGCCTTCGTCGAGACCATGTGGGCGTCGGAACCGACCGCCGGCTCCGTCAGGCACATGCCCCCGCCCCAGGTTCCGTCGTACATCTTGGCGCAGAAGAGATCCTTGATCGCCTGGGACCCGTAGTTTTCGATCATGGCGCCGTTGCCCGGCCCCATGCCGGCGAAACAGCCGAAGGCGAAGTTGGCGCTCATGAAGAATTCCTGGGCCGCCTCCGCGATGATCAGGGGCACGCCCTGTCCGCCGTAATCGGGTTTGAGCGGCAGGGCAAACCAGCTGCCCTCCTTGAAAACGTTCCAGCAATCGTGAAACGACCGGGGAACCGTGACCTTGCCCTGGTTGAAGTGACACCCTTCGCGATCGCCGTCCTGAAAGGTCGGCGCAATATCGTTGGCCGCGATCTTCTGGGCCTGATCGAGGATCATGTCGAAATCCTCCATCGAAAAGGCCGAATACGGCTCGAATTCAAGCAGACGCTGAATTCCCAGATGCTCCTTCAGAACGAACTTGACGTCCCGGTCATCGCGTTTGTAAAAATTCTGCCCCATGAAAACCTCCCTCAAGAATTTGGCATCCGGCACCGGGCATCGGGACCTTGAACCCCGGCGTGTTCCAATCCCTCCCGCGCATCGGCGCTCCGCCGGGAACCCCGGCCCGGCCGATCGTTCTCTTATGATGTTTCGTCCTCCCCCTTCTTGGAAAACCCTCGCCGCAGGACCTTCATGATCTGATCCCGCGCCTCCTCGACGGGAAACTCCTCCTTGTTGAATTCCGGATTGTAGACGTACTGACGGATCGTGGCATCCACCGCCCCGTGCATGATGTAGGTGGCCATAATCGGCGAGACATCCGCGGCGAAGACGCCCTTCTCCTGCCCCTCGTGAAAGATCTCCATCAGGCCGCGGAAGAACAGGTTGTAGAGTTTCCAGTTTTCCGGGTTGTAGAATTTGTCCAGGCGAGGCACATCCATGATCAGGACCTTCAAGAGATCGGGATTCTGGCGATAGCTGCGGAAGATGAAGTCGATCACCATCCCCAGCTGCTGCTCGGGACCGGCCCCCTCCTCCCGGGCCTGCTGCACCCTGCCGATCAGGAGATTCCAGCGTTCCTGAAAAATGGAGATGAGGATGTCGTCCTTGCTGCGGAAGTAGTGGTACAGAGAGCCGTACGCCACCCCGGCCTCATTCGAGATGTCCAGGGTCCGGCTGGAATAGTACCCCTTTTCGGCAAAGACCTTGATGGCGGCGTTCAGGATGATGTCCTTCTTCTGGGTGGTTGCTTCATCCATAAGCGGGTCCCCCGTCCATGAAGTGACTGATCAGTCAATCGACACACTCATAGTGATAAAACCGCTGCCTGTCAAGCAATAAATTCCACTTGGGCGGATATATTTTCAAGAGCCCGGAATCCCGGGAGAATCAAACGTTTTCCCCCTTGCCTGTCACGGTGCGCCGAGCCTCTTCATGGCCGCCAGGAGCTCCGCCACCGAGGCCGCCGAATGCTTCAGCGCCGCCGTTTCAGCTTCAGTCAACTTAAGCTCGATGATCTGTTCGATCCCCCCGGCGCCCAGCTTGACCGGCACCCCCATAAACAGGCCCCGGATCCCGTACTCGCCATCCAGATACGCGGCACAGGGCAGGATCTTTTTCCGGTCTCTCAGGATCGCCTCCGTCATTTCGACGGCGGCCGAGGCGGGGGCGTAGTAGGCGCTGCCCGTTTTCAGGAGCTGGACGATCTCGGCGCCCCCCTGACGGGTCCGCTCGACGAGCGCGGCGATTCTCTCCTCCGGGATCAGTTCCGTGATGGGCACTCCGGCCACGGTCGAATACCGGGGCAACGGGACCATCGTGTCTCCGTGTCCACCGAGAACGCCGGCCTGAACATTGTCCGCGGAAACCTTGAGCTCCATCGCGATGAAGGCCCGGAACCGCGCCGCGTCCAGAACGCCGGCCATGCCCACGACCCGCTCCCGGGGAAAACCGCTGGCCTCGAAGGCGACGTGGCACATGGCGTCCAGCGGATTGCTCACGACGATCAGGATGGCGCGCGGAGAATGGCGGACGGCCTCGGTCACCACCTGCCGCACGATCTTCATGTTCGTCGCGATCAGGTCGTCCCGGCTCATCCCCGGCTTCCGGGCGATGCCGGCCGTCACGATGACGATGTCCGAGTCGGCCGAATCCGCGTAACGGTTCGTTCCGACGATCCGGGAATCGTGGCCTTCGATCGGGGCCGCCTCCATCAGATCGAGGGCCTTGCCCTGGGGAACCCCCTCCACGATATCAATGAGGCAGACATCGCACAGCGCCTTCTCCGCGAGACGCTGGGCCGCCGTGGCGCCCACATTCCCGGCGCCGACCACCGTGACCTTTTTCTGCATGCACACCCCCCTTTTCGGCTTGACGCGCGGGCACGCTCACACTGAGCTCCGGAAACGGAGGGCCCGCCGCGCGCTTCGACCGTCTCCTTATCTCAAATCGTCGCCGAACTCAAGAGAAGGGATGACATGAAACGCGGACGCTCCCGGGAAGGCTGTCCCCCCGGGGACACCGTTTTCGTCAAGGGCGGAGACGCGAAATCCGACGGGCGCGCCCCCTTCATTTTCCGGTTGCAATTCCGCCCGGGAAAGGGTAGAGGTTACCGATTTTCTGAATGATTCAGGCGGGGGGAGCACCGCGCTGCGTTGAGGGACGCGCCACCGGGATGCATGCCCGATCCCGGCGGGGCAAAAAGACTCATCAAGGAGGAGGAGTATGGGAAAACTGTTCGGAACCGACGGCGTGCGGGGGGTCGCCAATCAATACCCCATGACCGCGGAAATGGCCCTGAACATCGGCCGGGCCACAGCCCTGCAGTTCAAGCGGGCGGGGCACGCCCCGAAGATCATCATCGGCAAGGACACCCGGGTTTCCGGTTACATGCTCGAGAATGCGCTCGTCTCCGGAATCTGTTCCATGGGGGTGGACGCCATCTTGGTTGGGGTGATCCCCACGCCGGGCATCGCCTACCTGACCAACAGCATGCGCGCCGACGCCGGCATCGTCATCTCCGCCTCCCACAACCCGTTCCAGGACAACGGCATCAAGATCTTCTCCGGCGAGGGCTTCAAGCTTCCCGACGAGAAGGAGGCCGCGATCGAGGACATGATCTTCGCCAACAACATGGACAAGCTCCACCCGTCGCCCACCGAGCTGGGAAAGGCGTACCGGATGGACGATGCCCGGGGCCGCTACATCGTCTTTCTCAAGCACACCTTCCCGAAGGAGTACACCCTGGAGGGCATGAAGATCGTCCTCGACTGCGCCAACGGGGCCACCTATCGCGTCGCCCCGGAAACCTTCATGGAGCTGGGCGCCGAGGTCGTCACCCTGTTCGACCAGCCCAACGGGAGGAACATCAACGTGGCCTGCGGTTCGCAGCACCCGGAAGGTTTGGCCCAGGAGGTTCTGCGACAGAAGGCCGACGTGGGGTTTGCCTTCGACGGCGACGGCGACCGCTGCATCGCGGTCGACGAGACGGGCACGGTCCTGACCGGCGACCAGATCATCGCCCTGTGTGCGAACGTCATGAAAAAGGAGGGGACCCTGACGAACAACCTCGTCGTGCGGACCGTCATGAGCAATATCGGGCTGACCGTGGCTTTCGAAAAGCTCGGCATCGACTCGATCATGACCAAGGTGGGGGACCGTTACGTCCTGGAGGAGATGCAGGCCCGCGGATCCTCCATCGGCGGCGAGGACTCCGGACACATCATCTATCTCAAGGAGCACACCACCGGGGACGGCATCCTGACCGCGCTGCAGGTCGTGGCCGCGATGAAAAAGGAGGGCCGGCCCCTTTCCGAACTGGCCCGGGTCATGACCGTCTTTCCGCAGTCCCTGATCAACGTGGACACGAAGTCGCGTCCGGAGATCGCGACGATTCCGGAGATCATGACCGCCATCCGGGAGGTGGAGGCGGGCCTGGGAAGCCAGGGACGCGTGCTCGTCCGGTACTCCGGCACGCAGAACATGTGCCGGGTCATGGTAGAGGGGCCAACGCAGGAAGAAACGGACCGGGCCTGCCGAAAGATCGCCGACGCCGTGAAGGCCGCCATCGGATAGCCGGTCTTCAACGGGAGCGGGGCGCCGGCGGGACGCCTCCGCTCACCGTCCCGGGATCGCCCTCGCGGGGGAAGCGGACGTCCACATGAATTGAGGGGGGAACTTTATCATGCCGTTTAAGGTCATCATCACGCGTGACTTCGACCAGATGAGCGAAGTGGCCGCCGCGATCGCCATTCAGCGGATCCGGGAGCGGCTGCGGGAGAAGGCCTCCTGCATCCTGGGCCTCGCTACGGGAAACAGCCCGACCGGCCTTTACAAGCATCTGGCCAAGGCCATCAACGCCGGGGATATCGACGCCGCCCGGATCCGCAGCTTCAACCTCGACGAGTATGTCGGCCTTCCGGGAGAAAACGCCCAGCAGCGGGCCCTTCATCCGGAGAGCTACAGCTTTTTCATGATTCAGGAACTCTTCGGGCTTTTGCAAAGGAAGTTTGGCGCGACATATGTCCCCTGGGGCACCCTGGTGGATCAGGAGCGGCTGGCGGCGGAGCTGGCGGACCACCCCGAAGACTGGTCGGAACAGGGCGAGGACCGGGGCCGGGCCATCGTCATCCGCGCCGGGGCGCGCTCGGACTACCTGAAGTGGGTCCGCCGGGAGATTCTCGATGCCTACCGCGAAGCGATCGAGGCGGCGGGCGGCATCGATCTGCACGTCATCGGCGTGGGCGGCCGGGGCCACGTCGCCTTTCACGAGTCCGGCATCCCCTTCGATCATAACGCCATGCTCCTCGTCCGTCTGGACGACAACACGGTGGCCAACGCCGTCGCCGACGGGCACTTCCGCTCCCGGGAGGAAAGCCCCTGCTACGCCGTCTCCATGGGCGCGGAGCTCGTCTACCGCGCCGGCACCGTGCTCCTCCTGGCCAACGGGACGCGCAAGACGACTCCCGTCGCCGAATCCCTCCTGAACGACCCGACGCCGCTCGTCCCCATCTCCTACGGGCAGATCTACGCCCGTCGGGGGGGAGACATGATCTACGTCCTTGACCGCGCCGCCGCCGCCCGGATCCTGGAGCAGCCGGAGCGTCTCCGGGAGCGGGGGATCCGGCTCGAAGATGTCAGCGAGGCCGGCGCGAAGGTCCGGGTGCGGGAATTGACGTTCGCCCGCGATCCGGAGACGGGACAGATGGGCTGAAGCTCAGACGTGGTTCCGCAGCATCAGTTCCAGCGGATGGGGGTTCAGGTAAACCTGCCTTTTCAGGTAGGGCTCGTCATACCGCCGGACGTAATGCCCCAGGAGCGTCAGGGGAACGACCACGGGCACGAGCCCCCGGTGATACCGGTCGATGACGTCCCGGAGTTCCTCCTTTTCGTCCGCGGTCAAGCGTTTCTTGAAGTATCCCGCCATATGATCGAGGACGTTCGTGTTCTTGCGCGTCGTCGCCGGCAGTTTCAGCCCCTCCATCATGCCCCGCAGATAGGCCTCGCGGAGCGCCCGCAGCGGACGGCGCTCCGGATTGGCGACCAGACGGCCCAGCAGGGTGACGTGTTTCGGGCTGTGGGAGAGAAGCAGGAGCTTGTGTTCGGCGTGAAACCGGACCAGGTCGGCCATCCGCCCCCCGTCCCGCCAGAGTTCGCGCCAGCGGTGGTAGACGAAGATCCGCTCCAGGAAGTTCTCCCGGAGGGCGGGATCATGCAGGCGGCCGTCTTCCTCCACCGGCAGGAGCGGAAACCACTCCATCAGTGCCGCGGCGAAGATGCCCACGCCCCGCTTGACCGGTGCGCCCCCCGCGTCCGGGTAGACCTTCACGGCCGCCATGCCGGAACTCGGGGATTTGCCCTTGAAAACGAAGCCGCCGAGGTCCTCTCGCGCCAGGGCGGAGAGCCGCTCCCGGGCCCAGCGCCTCATGCCGTCCGTGTGGTCGACGGCGGTGCGGATCGTGACCAGGCGGGGCCGCTCCGGATCGCCGACGAGGCGCATGGCCTCGCGGGGAACGCCGAGGCCGTACTCGACCTCCGGGCAGACCGGCACCCAGTCGAAGTACCGGGACAGGGTGTGCGTCAGGTAGCGATCCTCCTGGTGACCGCCGTCATACCGGACATGCTCCCCCAATAGACACGTGCTGATGCCGATCCGGATCTTTTCCAAAGGCGTTTCTATCGCGAATCCCGCCGCTCCCGCGGCTCGGGGTCGCGCTCCGCGGGCGTCCGCCGGCGCCGTTCCAGGGAGGCCTTGCGCTGTTCCTCCCGGCATGCCGCACAACCGTCCTCAAAACCGCACCGGCCCCGACAAGGCTCATCTTTCAACGGCATGGGCCCGCGCGAACCTCACGACTCCTTGAGGTAAAACTGCATCTTGAGATCGCCGACCTCCACCAGGTCTCCATCCTTGAGATCACAGCGCTGTTCGACCTTCTTGCCGTTCACCTTCAGGTCCTTGCCGCCCGAAGGATTGATGAAATACCCGTCCTTCCGGCGATTCACGAGGGCGGCCACCTTCGGGGCGAAGAACCCCTTAAGCTTGATCAGGGCGCCGTCGTCCTTGCCGATCGTGGTGATCCGGTCCTTGAGGAGATAATCCTTCTTCTCCGTCGCCCCCTCGATGATCAGAAATCCGCCCAGGACGTCGAGCTTTTCCGTCGACACCAGGATTTTCTTCTGTTCCGTGGGCGACAGCACCATCGTTTCATCCATCGAATGGCCCCGGAGCGCCGGTTTCTTGGCCTGGTCCTCTCCCGGCTTTTCGGAAAAGTACTCCAGGGTGTGGTTGCCGATCAGGATGACATCCCCGTTGTTCAGGATATACTTGGACACCTTTTTCCCGTTGACGAAGGTCCCGTTGAGGCTGTTGAGATCCTCGACACTGAAATCCTCTTCCTCTTTCACGATCCGGGCATGGGATCCGGAAACGGCCTGATTGTCGATCACGAGGTCATTCCCTTCTTTCCTGCCGATGGTCAGGATGTCCTGTGTCAATGGCATCTCCTTGATGACGGCATCCTTAAACTTGACCTGGATCTTCGCCATACTTCACCTCCTGCGCCCCCTGAAGAAATTGATGAACGATGCAAGCCAACCGGTGTTGGCCAGATAAGCCACGACGACCGTGATGTTGTCTCGGCCGCCGTTCTCATTGGCGAGCTTCACCAGCGTCTGGCAGGCAAGCGCCGGATCGCGGGTGGAAAGGACAACCGTCAAGATGTCGTCATCCGAAACCATGTTGCTGAGCCCGTCGGAGCAGAGGACCAGGACGTCGTCGGCCAGGAGGGTCATCTCCTCCAGATCGACCTCGACCTCGGCTTCGGTCCCCAAGGCCCGGGTCAGGATGTTCTTGATTTCCGATCGATTCGCCTCCTCGCGGGTGATCAGATCCCGCTTGACCTGTTCGGCCACCACGGAGTGATCGTCGGTCAGCTGTTCGATGTTCCCGTACCGGACGAGATACAGCCGGCTGTCCCCGACATGGGCAATGCTGAGCTTGTTTTTCCGGATCAGCGCGGCGACGACGGTCGTTCCCATGCCCTGCCACTGGGCGTTGCTCTTGGAGGCTTCGAAGACGGCCATATTGGCCAGACGAACCGCCGAACCGAGCCGGTTGGTCAACTCGGAACGATCCTCGTCGTAGGCCCCGACCTGGGGGGGCGGCCCCGTGCCCGCGTCGGCGAAATAGCCCCGGATGAGATCCATGGACATCTTGCTCGCCACCTCGCCCGAGGCATGCCCGCCCATGCCGTCCGCCACCGCCAGCAATCCCTGTTCCGGCAGGAGGCAGAAGGCGTCCTCGTTGTTCGCCCGAACCCGCCCGACGTCCGTTTGCCCGGCGGCGTGCAGCTCCAATGCCTTCATGAGACGACCTTCATCAGTTCCTGGAGGTCATCGACCAGCTCCTTCCCGCGCTGATAACGCTGCGACTTGTCCTTCGCGAGGAGCTTGCCGATGATCGTTTCGAACTGCTCCGGCAGATCCGGAACCATCTCCCGCACCGACGGCGGCGGCGTACTCGTGATGTTGTAAATGAGGGTGGCGATGCTGTCGCCGGCAAACGGCTTCTCTCCCGTCAGGAGCTCGAAGAACACGACCCCCAGGGAGAAGAGGTCGGAGGTGCCGTCCACCTTCTGGCCCGCGATCTGCTCCGGCGACATGTAGCTCGGCGTCCCCATGATGACGCCGGTTTGCGTCTTGGAACTCGCGATGACCCGCGCGATGCCGAAATCGGCCACCTTGATTTCCCCGTTGTTCAGGATCATGATGTTCGCCGGCTTGATGTCCCGATGCACGATCCCGCTCGCATGGGCGTAATCGAGCGCGCCGGCCACGGAGGAGACGATGCGGACGACTTCGGCCCGCGGCAGGAGCTGGTTCTTCTGGCAGTTCTTGGCCAGATCCGCGCCGTCCAGGAGCTCCATGGCCATGTAGGCGATTTCGTAATCCTCGCCCACGTCGTAGATGGTGACGATGTTCGGGTGGGCCAGCTTGCCGGCGGCCTCCGCCTCCCGGAAAAACCGCGACTTGATGTCGGCGAGCTGTTCCTCGTCGAACTCCTCGTAGCGCAGGGTCTTGATGGCCACATCCCGGTTGATCTTGGGATCCTTTCCGAGATACACGGTCCCCATGGCCCCGCGGCCAAGTTCCTTCAGGATCTCGTAACGGCCCAGGGTCGGCCGGGTCTGGGCGTTTTCCACGATGACCGTGGAATCCTTCCGGGCGCCCCCCGCGCCGAAGATCACCGTCTCGCCCACGGCCTTGAGTTTCTTGACCCGCTCCTCGATGTCCTTGAAGCTCCCGGCCGTCATCACATGTTCGTACACGGCCACCGCCTTGTTGAACATCCGCTTCCGCTCGAAATCCAGGCCGAGGTTGTAGAGCAGTTCCTTGACGGCCTCGTCCTCCACGGGGCATTTGCGGAACTTTTCGAACGCCATGTCCAGCATGCCCTGCCCCTGGAAGGAGAGGCCGAGCATCTTGTTCGTCTCCACGCTGTCCGCCTCGATCCGCTCCTTCGATTTCTCCGTGAAGAGGTATCCCCGCGAGACGACGATCGTGTATCCCACGAGCAAGAGAAGCGTCGGATAGAAGACCTTGAGCCAGATCCCCTCCGCCAGCATGAAATAGGCCGCCGTCGCCAGCCAGGCCACGAGCAGGACGGACGAGATGAGGGCGCTGATGCCCGCCTTCAGATGGGGGATCCCCAGGGCGAGGAACAGGCCGAACAGGATCAGAACGCCGATCTCCAGCGGCGTGGCCCAACCGGGACGGACGATATGGTCGTTGTTCAGGATATTGTTGATGGCGTTCGCGGTAATGAGCACGGAGGGCATGGCCGTGCCAATGGGCGTCACCTGCATCGTTCCCAGGCCCGTCGCCGTCGGGGCGATGATGACGATCTTGTTGCGGAACGATTCGGGCGAAACCCGGTTGTTGAGGACCTCGACAAAGGGATAGGCCTCGTAGCTGCTGCTGTAGCTGATGAGCATCCGGCTCTGTTCGTGGACCGGAATGCGGATCCTGCGAAAGGTGAGCGCTTCGCCGAGCACCAGATCCTTCAGATCGTACCCGAGGTACTTGAGGGCCAGCTGGAGGCTCAGGGAAGGAAAGACCCGGCCGCCGTAGTCGATCAGGAGGCAGTCGTTTCGCACGGCGCCGTCGCTGTCGGCGGCGAGGTTGATGTGTCCCAGGGCCAGGGCCGGGGTTGAAAATTCGGGAACGGGCGGGATGAGTTCCCGGGCCGTCAACAGGTCGGGCGGGCTGGCAAAAGAAACGGAGTTGCGCGCGAGCACCTCGGGCATGCTGGCGCTGTCCATCAGAACGGGGCCGCCAAGCGCGAAGAAGAAGGGCAGAACGACCCGCTGGGAAGCGCCGATCGCCGTGCTCAGGGCCGCGTCGTGGTCCAGGTTCTTCTCGGCCGCCTTCAGCGTGGCGTAGATTCCCGCAACCGACGCGTTGCCCTGCAGCCCGGGCTTCGCCTCGATGGACGCGGTGACCTCCCGGATGGCCTGCAATCCCTGGTTCGTGTCCTTTTCCGAGTACAGGATATTGAGGCCGATGACCTTGGCGCCGTATCCCTGGAGAAGGTCGATCATCCGGGCGATATGGCTCCGCGGCCACGGCCAGCGGCCCAGGGCGTTGATACTGCTGTCGTCGATGGCGACGACGACCACCGGCGAGTTGGTCGGTCCCTCCCGCAGGTTGATCCCCATGTCGTAGAACTTGTATTCCAGAAACTCCACCGGCGACCAGCGGAGGGCATAGACACCGACGATCAGCAGCGTGAGGATAACACCGATGAACACATCGGTCCGGAAGACCTTCGTTTTTTTCATCGCGTTTTTCCCTGATTATCGATCAATGGCCCCCGAACCGGGGAACCGTGCGGACGGGCGATCCCCTCCCTTCCCCCCCCTCGGGCGGCTCCGCTGCCCATGGCCCGGAGACGCGCCGCCCGACCGGACGGCGGCCGGAAGTGCCCGTCCGACGCCCGATTGCTGACACGCTAAATAAAATCCTGTTTCTTGTCAACAATTTTCATACATTTTGTTGATTTCGGAGATTCGCCCGCCGAACCGCTCAGCCCGCCCTCAGGGCTGCCAGGGCCTTCGGAACCGTATTCTCCGGACTCACCTTGTACCAGGCCGCCAGGATCCGTCCCCCGGCATCGATCAGGAAGGCCGACCGGACGATCCCGAAGGATTTCTTCCCGTAAAGGGATTTCTCCTGCCAGACGCCGTAGGCCTCCGCCACGGCGTGGTCCGGGTCGGACAGGAGGGGAAAATTCAGCTTCAGCCTGTCGCTGAACGTCTTCTGCGCCGCGACGGAATCGGGACTGATCCCCACGGCGTCGGCTCCCAGGGCGGCCAGTTCGGCCCGTGCGTCCCGCACGGCCTCGGTCTGCCTCGTTCACCCGGAGGTCCCGGCCTTCGGATAGAAATAGACGAGGAGCTTCCGTCCCTTGAAGTCCGACCGCTTCACCACGGCGCCCGCCGGATCCCTGAGGGAAAAGGCCGGGGCCGCATCACCGACGCTGAGCTTCGCCATCGTCCGCCTCCTGGGGTCCGCCGGCGCTGAGTCCGGCGGAATTGGGGGAATGCCTAAACGATTCCCGAGATGTTTCCCGCGTCGTCGATATCGATGTGATACGCGGCCGGCGTTTTCGACAGACCCGGCATGCGGAGGATCTCGCCGGTGATGGGGATCAGGAACCCCGCCCCGGAGGCGATCTTGATCTCCCGCACGGTGACGATGAAGTCCCGCGGCATGCCGAGGAGGCCCGGGTTGTCCGACAGGGACTGCTGGGTCTTGGCGATGCAGACGGGCAGTTTGTCGAAGCCGAACCTGCGGATGAGTTCCAGGTTGCGCTTGGCCAGCGGCCGGTAGTCGATGGACACCGCGCCGTAGATCTCGCTCGCGACCGTGAAGATCTTGTCCTCCACCGGCTGCCCCCAGTCATACAGGGTGCGGAACCGCCCGGTCGCCCCCGCGATGAGCCGGACCGTCTTTTCCGCGAGTTCCAGGCCACCCTCGCCGCCCAGCCGGAAGATGTCCGCCGGCGCGATATTCATCCCCTCGCGCTCCGCGGCATCCACCACCGCCCGGATCTCCTCGTCCGTGTCGGACGGAAACCGGTTAAGCGCGATGATGCAGGGGACGTTGAATTTATCGATGTTCCCGTAATGCTTCCTCAAGTTCGCCATGCCCAGGACCGCCGCCCGGGCATTGGGTGAATTCAAATCTTCGCGGGCCACGCCGGCGTGGTACTTGAGGGCGCGCACCGTAGCCACCAGGACGACGATGCGGGGATTGAGCTCGCCGTAGGGCGCCACGATGTCGAAGAACTTCTCCGCGCCCAGGTCGAAGCCGAAGCCCGCCTCCGTCACCACGTAATCCGCCAGGCGGAGCGCGAGATCGGTGCCCATGACGCTGTTGGTCCCCTGGGCGATGTTGGCGAAGGGCCCGCCGTGGATGATGGCCGGCACCCCTTCCGTCGTCTGCACCAGGTTGGGAAGCAGGGCGTACTTCAACAGGGCCGTGACCGCGCCTTCGACCTTGAGATCGCCCGCTTTAACGGGGGTGTCGTCATAGGTGAAGCCCACCAGAATCCTGCGGATCTTGTCCTTCAATTCCGCGTAGGACCTCGACAGGCAGAGGATGGCCATGATTTCGCTCGACGGGACGATGTCGAACCCCGTCTCGCGGGGAACGCCGTTCGTCGATCCCCCGAGGCCGATCACGATGTCCCGGAGCGACCGGTCGTTCATGTCGACCACGCGGCGCCAGGTGATCTTGCGGGGGTCGATGTTGAACGGATTGCCGTGGAAGACGGCGTTGTCCACGAGGGCCGACAGGAGGTTGTGCGCGCTTTCCACCGCCGGGAAGTCGTTGGTGAAGTGGAGGTTGATGTCGTCCACGGGCAGGACGCGGGACAGGCCGCCGCCGGTCGCCCCTCCCTTGATGCCGAACACCGGCCCCAGCGACGGTTCCCGGAGCGCCGCGATCGTGGACTTCCCCAGCCGGGCCAGGGCCTGCGCCAGCCCGATCGACACGGTCGTCTTGCCCTCGCCCGCCGGTGTGGGCGTCATGGCCGAAACGAGGATCAGGTTCGAATCGTCCCGGCGCGGAAATCGCCGGATCGCCTCGAGGCGGACCTTCGCCTTGTAGCGGCCGTAATATTCCAGATCCTCTTCCTGAAGGCCGATGGAGGACGCGACGTCCCGGATCGGCCGGAGTCGCTGCGGGGCGGATGTTTTTTTCGAAGTTCCCATGGTTATTTGTTGATCACCGCATCGAACCGGATGTCGATGTTGTACTCGTCGCTGATGCGGTTGAGGTCGTTTTTCAGTTCGAGGATCTTCACCGCCGGCGGCAGGGAAAAGTAGCAGACCATCTGGAACACGTTGGCGCCCGTCACCGGATTGTTGTCCACGTTGGTCGCGATGTCGTCGATGCTGATCCCGCGCTGCTGAAACGTCCGGCTGATCTGGTGGATGATGCCCGGGCGGTCGATGGCCGTCGCGATGAGCTTGTAGGGAATCGACGGCAGGACCTCCCGGTGGCTGGGCGCCTTGGTCTTCCGAACGTAGACGTCCAGCCCCGTCTTCTGGCGGAGCGTGTCCAGATCGCCGATCAGGCGCTCGATATCGTCGGTCTTCCCCGACGTGAGAATGATCATGCCGAACTCCCCCCCCAGGACGCAGCCGCGTGAGCGCTCGATATTGATGCCGCGCGCCGTGAAGAATTCCGCAAACTCCTTGGCCAGACCGGGACGGTCGGGCCCCATGGATGAAAAGACGACGTAGGATCTCATGGCATCACCCCCCCTGAATTTCCCGTTAGGGCATCCCCCCTTGGTGTTTCCGTTCCCTCCCCTATCCCTGTTCCGGGACATTTTTCAAGCGAAAAGTACGTGCAGCGGTGCGACGGGTGTCAATCCCGTTTGACAAGACCCCTCCCGATGCGTATAAGTTTTCCCAGAGGAGGGTGGTTGTAATTCGGCGCCGATTGGGACTTCATCCGTCATCGGCGGCGGCGCGGCCTTGGTTCGCCGCCGCTTCACTCGACAAAAGGAGGGCAGCATGAAGGCATCCTTGAAACTCAACCGCAGGGCCTTTCTCTCGACCGCGGGAGGGGCGGCCCTGATCGGCGCGGCGGGCGCCCTGGGAATGCCCCGCGAGGCGATGGCCTGCCGGGGAAGGCTCGCGACGCTCATCGACCTGACCCGCTGCGACGGGTGCGACGGGCAGGCGATCGCGGCCTGCGTTTCCGCCTGCAAGACGGTCAAGGCCGGCGACGTTCCGCAACCGGTCGACCCCATTCCCGTCCCCTTCCCCAGCCGCAAGGTCGAGGACTGGTCGAAGCGACAGGCGGTGTCGGACCGTCTCACGCCGTATACCCTCATCTACATCCAGAAGGCGGAGGTGGAGAGGGGCGGCCGGAAGACGACGGTGTTCGTCCCGCGGCGGTGCATGCACTGCGACAACCCGGCCTGCGCCACCCTCTGCCCCTTTTCCTCCAACCACAAGTTCGAAAACGGGGCGGTCGTCATCGATCCGGAGACCTGCTTCGGCGGCGCCAAATGCAAGACGGTCTGTCCCTGGGAGATCCCGCAGCGGCAATCCGGGATCGGGATCTACCTCAAGGTCCTGCCGACGCTCATGGGAAACGGGGTCATGTACAAGTGCGATCTCTGCCAAGACCTTCTCGAAGCGGGTAAGACGCCGGCCTGTATCGCGGCCTGTCCGAGGCAGGCCATGGCCATCGGGCCGCGGGAGGAGATCGTCGCCCGGTCGGAGGCGCTGGCGAAACGGATCGGGGGCCACCTCTACGGCCGGGAGGAAAACGGCGGGACCTCCACCCTCTACGTCTCCCCCGTGTCCTTCGCCGACCTGAACGCCGCCGTTCAGACCGGTCCCGGCCGGCCCCACCTCCGGCCGGTGGCACGGCGCATGGCGGGCTCGGACGCCCTGGGCAAGGCCGTCCTCGCGGCTCCGGCCCTGGGCGTGGCGGCGGGTGTGGCCGGCGCCTTCGCCGCGATCTCCAGACGCAAAGACCGATCGGGAAAGGAGGAATAGGCCATGTCCCACGATATCCGTGAAGCGGAAAACCGCGTGGTCCGGCACTCCGGACTCGAAATGGCCGAGCACTGGGCGATCGCGCTCTCCGGGCTCGTCCTCCTTTTGTCGGGCATGTTCGAGCTCCCGATGGCGGCGCGCTACCGGATCACCGCCCTTCCCGGCCTCGCCTGGTCGGGGGATTTCATCGCCTCCCTCTACGTTCACTATGCCGCCTCGCTGGTCTTCATCGCCGCCGCGTGCTTCCACCTGGCCTACCACGGCCTCCGGGGCGAGAGCGGGCTCCTGCCGGAAAAGGGCGACCTCCGCGCCTCCATCGCCGTGATCAAAACCTTCTTCGGCAAGGGGGAGGAACCGCCCTTCGGGAAATACCTCCCCGAACAGCGCCTCGCCTACCTCGGAATGGCCGTGACCATCGCCGTCCTGATCCTCTCCGGACTGGTCAAGACCTACAAGAACGTCTTCGCGCCCGACCTCGACTATACGCTCGTCCTCTGGGCGACGTGGCTGCACAACGCCTTCTTCGTCCTGTTCATCCTGGCCTTCGTCGCGCACATCGGGGCGCTGCTGCTGCATCCGAACTGGCCGATGATCCGGGGAATCTTCACGGGAACCGTTCGCCTGGACTACGCCCGCCGCCGCCACCCGCTCTGGATGGCGGCGCTGGAACCGCCGTCCGCCCCGCCCGCGCCCGTGGAGGCCCCATCGGAAGCGGCCCCGGAGTCGGCTCCGGAATCCGTCACCGTCGCAACCGAGGCCGACCTCCCGCCGTCCCCTGCGGAGGAGGCGCCGGTGCCCCCGGAGGACGAACCGGACGGTGCCGCACGGACCTGACGCGCCACGCCCCGGTCTCCGTCGGTGGGGCGCGACGGACACCAGGGTCTGGCGGATCGAAATCCGCCGTCAGGTCAAGTCTCTCAGGTACGGTTTAAACAGCCAGCGGATCAACGACAGGAGGCCGATGCTCAGGACGACGGCGACGAGCACATGGACGGATATACCGGTCATCGCCACGCCGAGGGCGGTGCCGGCGGCCGGGGGATGTTCCGTATCCGTGACGACCATCACGAAGATGGACGTCCCGACGGCCAGGGAATAGATCAGGATGGACGCAAACAGGAATGGGTGGGGGATCAGGGAGTACAGGAAGCCGCAGAACAGGCCGACCATCTGACCCCCGATGACGTTTCTCGCCTGCGCGGTCACGTAGTCGGGCATCGCGAAGACGATGAACGCCGAAGCGCCGATGGAGGCGATGATGACGGCATGCTGCCAGCTCAGGAAGTACAGGACGACAAACACGGACAGTGTCGCCAGCAGGCTCTGCAGCACATAGTGCTTCCAGTATTTCCTGAATTCGCCGTCAATCCTGATCCACGGTTTTCTCAAAGGATCGCCTCCCCCCGTTAGCGTGAACTCGGGTTCGTGAAACGGGCCCCGGCAAAGCGTCCCGACGCCCCCTTCCGGGCGCCCGTTCCGCGAGCTTCGCGCGGCGCGCCGGCCTTCTGTGGCCCTCATCTTGCATATTTCTCGAATCTCATCAACAGGAGACTTCGGACCGCCCGGAACAGGGGATCGCGGCGGATTCCGACGTTGCTTTACGGGGGGCTTTCTGATAAGAAGCCGGCATCACGTGACACGGAAACGGCCATGCTCAACCGCATCGAAATCGGGTTTAAGGAAGGGATCCGGGACGCCCTGGGGGAAAAGATCCGGCGACGGATCGTCGAGCACCTGGGCCTTCCCGTGGATCGGGTCCGGACGGTGGATGTCTACACCGTCGAGGGCGATCTCGCGACGGCGGAACTGGAAGCGGCGGCCGCGGGTCCGCTCTCCGATCCGATCACCCAGACCTGGGGCGTCAATCGCGCCCTCGCCGACCGGTTCGACTGGCTCGTCGAGGTGGGCTTCCGCCCCGGCGTTACGGACAACGTCGGCAAGACGGCGGGCGAGGCCATCCGTCTGCTGACCGGCCGCGATAACGCCGCTTCCGTGCGGGTCTACACCTCCCGGCAGTACATCCTGGACGGCCCCCTCGGACGGGCGGAGGCCGAACGCATCGCCGCGAACCTCCTCGCCAACGATCTCATCGAGCGATGCGAGATCATCGACGGGAAGACATGGGAGCCTGCGCGCGGCGTCACGCCCTGCGCCCCGAAGGTCGCGGGGGGGGACCGTCCCCGGGTGGAGGAGATCGACCTCGACGTCGACGACGCGGCGCTTCTCGGGATCAGCAGCGGCCGCGTGCTCGCCCTGAACCTCGAAGAGATGCGCCGCCTCCGCGACCACCTGAAGGACCCGAACGTTCTGAAGGAGCGGGCCCGTGTGGGTCTGGGCGCCCGGATGACCGACGCGGAGCTGGAGTGCCTCGCGCAGACCTGGTCGGAGCACTGCAAGCACAAGATCTTCAACGCCCGGATCGCCTACGACGACGGCACCGGCCGCGTTCGCGTCATCGACTCCCTCTTCGACACGTACGTCAAGGGGGCGACCCGCGCCGTCCGGGCGCGGATGGGCGAGGACGACTGGTGCCTGTCGGTCTTCGTCGACAACGCCGGCGTCATTCGGTTCGACGAGCACTGGAACCTCGTCTTCAAGGTGGAAACCCACAACTCCCCGTCCGCGCTGGACCCCTACGGCGGGGCGCTCACCGGCATCGTCGGCGTCAACCGCGATCCATTCGGCACGGGCCGCGGGGCGAAACTGATCTTCAACACCGACGTCTTCTGCTTCGCGCCCCCGGATTACGCGCAGCCCCTGCCGCCCCGGATCCTGCACCCGCGGCGGATCTACGAGGGCGTCCGCGAGGGCGTGGAACACGGCGGCAACAAGAGCGGCATCCCCACGGTGAACGGCTGCCTCGTCTTCGATGAGCGCTATCTCGGCAAGCCCCTGGTCTACTGCGGCACCGGCGCGGTCATGCCCGCCCGGCTCGATGGACAGCCGACCCATATCAAGGAGATCTTCCCCGGCGACCGGATCGTCATGACCGGCGGCCGGATCGGCAAGGACGGCATCCACGGGGCGACCTTCTCCTCCGAGGAGCTGCACGCGGACTCCCCGGTCACCGCCGTCCAGATCGGCGATCCCATCACCCAGAAGAAGATGACGGACTTCCTCCTCGTCGCCCGGGACCGCAACCTCTACCGTTGCCTGACGGACAACGGCGCGGGCGGGCTGTCCTCCTCCGTGGGCGAGACGGCCCGGCTCGCCGGCGGCTGCGACCTGGACCTCGCGAAGGCGCCCCTGAAGTACGCCGGCCTCGATCCCTGGGAGATCCTCATCTCCGA
>DAOPOS010000014.1:0-45852 GCA_035358035.1 Syntrophales bacterium
TTCTGGATGCCGGGAGGTTATGGAGATGAAGAAGGACCCATCGGGAGGGATGGCGACGACGGATAAACGGACCCTGTCGCGGATGCTCATGCGGGGCGAAATTACGGCCGCGGAGTTGAAGGCCGGTCTGAAAACGCTACCCGACCTCAAGGCTGAGGCGAACTTCTTTGAGGTGAGCTGGGAGAAGCCGGACGATGACCTCCCGGAGCGGGAGACTGAATGATCGATTCCCATGCCCATCTCGAGATGACGGATTTCGACCGGGATCGGCCGCAGACGCTGATGCGCGCCCGCCGGGCCGGCGTCGAGGCCATCGTCACGGTGGGCACGACCCTGGCCGATTGCCGGAAGGCGGTCGCCATCGCGGATCAATACCCGGAGGTCTATGCCGCCGTGGGCATCCACCCCCATGACGCCCGGGATATCGTCCCGGAAACCTACGACGCCTTGAAGGAGATGGCCTGTCGGGACAAGGTGGTGGCCTGGGGGGAGATCGGCCTGGATTTCTACCGGGACCTCTCGCCGCGCGAAACGCAGATGGAGCGGTTTCGCGAGCAATTGGCGCTGGCGGCGGAAACGGACCTGCCCGTCATCATCCACGATCGCGAGGCCCATGCGGAAACGCTCGCCGCCCTGGAGGTCTGGCAGGGAAGAAAGCGCGGGGTCGTCCATTGCTTCTCCGGCGACTGGGCGATGGCCCGCCGGTGCCTCGACCTGGGATTCTACATCTCGATCGCGGGTCCCGTCACCTACCCCAAGAATGAGAAGCTCCGGGACATCGCGCGCCGGGTTCCCCTGGATCGCCTGCTCGTCGAGACCGACGCCCCGTACCTGGCCCCGCAGACCCTCCGGGGACGGCGGAACGAGCCGGCCTATGTGGTCCACGCGGCCGGAGAGATCGCCGCGGTTCGGAGCATCCCGCTCGCCGAACTCGACCGGGCGACAACGCAGAATGCCGCGAGGCTCTTCGGCTTGCCGAATTCGCTTGCTTTTCCCGAAACAAAATCGTAGACAATAACCGTTCTTCCAGGGGTGCCGAAAGCGGCTGAGAAGATACCCTTCGAACCTGATCTGGGTAATGCCAGCGCAGGGAGTGGCAGCGATCAACACAGCGGATTGCCGACAAGGGGCCTTTTCCCACCCGGGGGAAGGCCCCCTTTTTTCGTGGGGCCGGGTCCGGGAAAGAATCTCCCGCGTGGGCCCGCGCGATCGGGATGTCCGGGGTGCGCAAGGGATGTGACGAGGCAGGAATCGTGAAAAAAACAATTTTCGTGATTGCCGGAGGCGCCCTGGGCGATCCGGCTCGCTTCCGCGAGTGCTGGGAGCGCCGCGGCCGCCCTCCGCTGATCTGCGCGGACAGCGGGGCGCGCCACCTCCAGCCGCTGGGGCTGGTGCCGGAGCTGATCATCGGCGACATGGATTCCCTGGAGCCCGCCCTTCAGGCGCACTTCACGCGCGCGGGCAGCCGGTTCCTCCGCTATCCCGTCGCCAAGGACGAAACGGACACGCAACTGGCCCTGGAATACGCCTGCCAGGCGGGCGCGGACGAGATCCGGATCTACGGGGCGATGGGCAGCCGAATCGACCACACCCTGGGCAATATTTCGCTTCTGGCCCTGGGCCTGAAGCACGGCGTCCGGACGGTGCTGGTCGATGAGCACTGCGAGGTCTTCCTCGTCCGAGGCCGCCACGAGATTTCGGGCGAGGCGGGGGAGATCGTTTCCATCTTTCCGTTCGGCGAGCGGGCGGAAGGGATTACGCTGGAGGGGTTCGCCTATCCGCTGCATGAGGCGACGCTCGAGATCGGATCGACCCTGGGCGTCAGCAATCTGTTGACGGGGGAAACGGCGGTCGTCACCGTGGCCGGCGGCGTCCTTCTGGTCGTCCATTATGCCAAAGCGGCATTCGAGAAAGGAGACCGGCCATGATACCGCGACGCGTACTGACGATTGCGGGTTCCGATTCCGGCGGCGGCGCCGGGATTCAGGCGGACCTGAAAACGATCACGGTCCTGGGCGGCTTCGGGATGAGCGTCATCACCGCGCTGACGGCCCAGAACACCCTGGGCGTCCACGGCATCCATGACGTTCCCCTGGATTTCATCGAGGCGCAGTTCGACGCCGTGGCGTCGGACATCGGTGTCGATGCGGCCAAGACGGGTATGCTGGCCACGGCGGACGTCATCCGCCTCGTCGCCCGGAAAATCCGCGAGTACGGCATCGAGAAGCTCGTCGTGGACCCCGTGATGATCGCCAAGGGGGGCACGCCCCTGATCCGCGACGAGGCGAAGGCCCCCCTCCTCGCGGAGCTGATTCCCCTCGCCTTTGTTGTGACCCCGAACGTCCCGGAGGCGGAGATCCTGGCGGGGATGAAGATCGCCTCGCTGGCGGACATGGAGGAGGCGGCCCGGAGGATCCACCGGGCTGGCGCGAGGCACGTCGTCGTCAAGGGCGGGCACCTGGATCGCGGCCTGGGTGAGGCGACCGACGTCCTCTACGACGGGCGGGAGGTCCATCGTCTGACCTCGCCGTGGATCGCGACGCGGGACACGCACGGGACGGGCTGCACCTTCTCCGCCGCCATCGCCACGGGTCTCGCCCATGGGAAGGACGTTCCGGACGCCGTCGCGGCGGCGAAACGCTACATCACCGAGGCCATCCGTCATGCCTGGCGGATCGGCGGCGGCCACGGCCCGACGAACCACATGGCGGGGGTAAAGGGTGAAGGATAAGAGGCAAAAGGCCGAACGCCCCGCCCCAATGCCGGGATAGGAATATTTGCATGGAAAAGCGGCATCAGCTCAGCGGCGTCAACCTGTTTTTCCTCTGGTTCGGGGCCGCCGTGTCCGTCGCGGAGATCCTGGCGGGGGGATTTCTCGCGGATCTGGGGCTCGTCAGGGGGCTCTGGGCCATTGTCCTCGGTCATGCGGTCGGGGTGGCCCTCCTCGTCCTGGCCGGCCTCATCGGGTTCAACGAAAAACTGCCCGCCATCATGTCCACGCGGATCTCGTTCGGGCGGCAAGGGTCCTACCTGATTTCCGCGATCAACATCCTCCAATTGATCGGCTGGACGGCGATCATGATCGTCGAGGGCGGCGTGGCCATGAACGCCATCGCCAAGGCCCTGTGGCAGTTCAATCACCCCGCGGCGATGATGATCGGAATCGGCGTCCTCATCGGCCTGTGGGTCTTCTGGGACGTCGAAGGGTTCCGCTACATCAACACGATCGCCGCGGTTTTCCTGCTCGGCCTGACCGTCGTGATGAGCTTCGTTCTTCTGACCCGTCCCGACATCGCGGCGGCAACGGCGTCCCGGTCCCCGGGCCTGTTCGGCATGGGGTTCGAGCTGGCCGTCATCATGCCGTTGAGCTGGGTCCCCCTGATTTCCGACTACACCTCGCTCGCGCCGTCGCGTCGCGCCGCCGTGGCGGGGCCCCTGATCGGCTATTTCATCGGGAGTTGCTGGATGTACGCGATCGGCCTCGTGGGCGCGATCTACGCGGGGACATCCGATCCGACGGGCGTGATGCTCGCGGCCAACCTGGGGCTCGCGGCCCTGGCCATTCTCGTCCTGTCCACGGTGACGACGACCTTCCTCGACGTCTTCTCGGCGGGCGTGTCGCTGCTGAACATCTTTCCCCGCCTGTCTCGGCGTTGGGTCGCCGTGCTCTTCACCGTCCTCGGGACAGGGCTTGCCCTGGTGTTTCCGATCGACAGATACACCGATTTTCTCTACGTTCTGGGATCGGTTTTTTCGCCCCTCGTGGCCGTTCTCCTGTGCGACTATTTTCTCCTGAAGCGGGACAACCGCGAACGCCGGGCCGACTTGGCGGCGACCATTTCCCTGCTGGTCGGTATCGGCTTCTATTATCTCATCAAACCCTTCCCCATCCCGGTCGGGCCCACGCTCACCACCATCGCCTTCACGGCGCTCCTCCACCTGTCCGTGCGGACGGTCTTCAGGCGGGTGTGATCCCGGGCGGGTCCGGGGGCCGATTCCCGGCCGTCAGCCGTACCGCTCCCGGACCCAGACGCCGATCCGCCGCAGGGCCTCGGGGTAGGAGACGACCGTTTGCCAGCCCAGTTCCGTCCGTGCCTTCGTCGTGTCAACGTCGTTGTCCCTCCCCATCACACCGGCGGCCAGACGGGTGATGGGGGCGCGGAGATTCAGCGGCGTGAGGACCGTTTCGCACACGGCCCCCGCGGTCCAGGCGACGGAAAAGGGGATGTTGAAACCCGGGGCCTTTCCGATCATGGCACCCAGATCGGTCAGGTATTGCTTCCATGTGACGTTCCAGTCGTCCCGGAATTGATAGGTCTTGCCGCGGCCGGCCTCCTGCGTGCTGGCCCGGATGATCCCGTCAACGAGGTTCTCCACGTAGACGAGACTGGCGCTCCAGCGTCCCCCGTCGATCAGGGGCACGGTGAGCTGCCGGTAACGGTCCAGGATTTCGCGGACCCAGACGCTTCCGGGGCCGATCACGTTGGCGGGTCGGATCACGGTGACGTCCAGGCCCTTCTCGGCCTGGCAGCGCCGGACGAGGGCCTCCGTGTCGAGCTTCGCGTCGTTGTAGGGCACCCCCGACTTGAAACAGGGGTCCGCCTCCCGGCGCCCCTTCAGGTGCCGCCCCAGGCCGCAGGCCGCGATGGAGCTGACGTAGACGAAGCGGGGAACCCGGCCCGCGGCCTCCTCCAGGAGGTGCCTCGTCGCCGCATGGATGTTGGCATAGAAGACCTCGCGGGACCCCCAATCCACGACGCGGCCGGCCAGGTGGAAAACCGCGTCGATCCCTTCGCAGCAGCCCTTGAGCGTCGCGGGCTCGGTGAGATCGCCGCGCCGGACCCCGATGCCGGCGGCCGTCAGGGCATCGACCTGCTCTCCCGGCAGGGCGAAAGCGACGATCTCCCACCCCTTCTCCCGAAGCGCCCGGCAGAGAAAAGAGCCGATGAACCCGCCCGCTCCCGTCACGAATGCCCGCATATCATTCCCTCCTGTCGGCAGATGCCGAGTTCCCGAAACAGGGCCGGTCCGGAAAACCCGGACGGAACCCGCGCCCTCGCAAACCGAAATCGTCGTTTATTTCACCGCGCGTTTCGGCACGGGGATGACCCCGACGGCGTCCTCCGACAGGCTGCCCATGTAGAGCTTCCCGTCGTGCTCCAGCACGTTGGTGATCTGGCCGAAGGTGCCGGTCGGGTCCTGGAGGTTGTGGACGACCGTGCCGTTGCCGTCCACTCCCAGGACGTAACCGTAATTTTTCGGCGCCGGCATGAGGGCGCGGGGCAGGCGGCGGAGCACCTTGCGGAGGGGCGGGTGGGGGAAGAGCACCGTATCGGCAAGTGTGTCGCGCGGCGAGACGATCGTCACCCAGAAGATGCCGTCGCTCCCGGCGCACAGGCCGTCCGGGAAACCCGGCAGGTTGTCGATAAAGACCTCGGATGTCCCGGCCCGGGGCCCGGTGAGCGGGATGCGGAGGAGCCGGTACATCCCCATCTCCGCCAGGATCAGGAACGTGTTGTCGGGGGCGACCGCGACCCCGTTGGGGAAATGGAGGCCGTCCAGCACGAGCCGTGTCTTGCGGGTCGCCGGAGCGTAGGCGAGAAGCCTCCCGTTGGGGCGGTGCTCCAGAAGATCGTCCATGTACTGATCGTCGGTGAATTTCTTCGACACGTCCGTGAAATAGATCGTCCCGTCCGGGGCGATGGCGAGGCCGTCCACGTTCCGGAAGGGGACGCCGCCCTGTTCGACCGTGAGTGTCTTGATCGTCCCGTCCGGCGCAACGGAGCGCAGACCGTGTTTGCCGTTGCAGACGATCAGGTTTCCGGCGGCGTCGAAGGCGATGCCGAGTGGCCACCCCCCGATCTCGACAAAGACCCCGGGGTTTTTCCCCTCGCGGTCGTACCGGATGATGCGGCCGTCCTTCGTCCCGGCGTAGAGCCGTCTGGCCCGGTCGATTGCCACGCCTTCCAGCGGCGATCCCATCCCCGATTCGAGGCGCTGGACGCCGGACAGCAGGTTGTTCGGCGCGTAGACGCCCGTCCGTTCCGGTGCGGCCGGGGGGACCCACGGCGCGGGGTCGATGGCGACGGGCCAAAAGGAGAGGTAGAGGGCCAGCAGAACCGCGATGCCGACAAGACCGGACAGCAGGGGATGCTTCTTCATGGGAGACCTCCGGGTGGCTGGGACAACGGGTTGTGATGACGAGAGAACGTTTTTCCCCGGCCCGGCGGGCCGAAACCGGCCCCTTCGGGGCGTCGAGCCGGACGGCGCGAGCGGGTGGACAGAATCCGGAACGCCGCCAATTTTGCACACATTTGATGATCCGTCAATCGACGACTTTGCGGCAATTCATGCCGGCCGGGATTCTATGTTGCGGAATCTATTCTTTTCTGGCTCCTCGCTGAAAAGGATGGGGCAGGGTGTTTGCAACATGCTAGAATTTGACCGAAAATGCTGCTAAAGCTGCACGTCAGTGTGTCTCCTTAATTATCAATCCATCCTCTTTCCCCCTATCCTCCGGCCACGGGGGGAAAGAGGGCAATGGTGTCTCCATCGCCTAGAGGGGTGGCCATGTCGTCGAGGAAGGCGATGTTGCGGCCGTTAATAAAAATGTTGATGAATTCCTTAAGTTTTCCTGTCGGGGCGAACATCTCCCGCCGTAGACCCGGGTAGCGATCGCCAAGCTCTGCAAGCAGTTCTCCGATTGTTTTTTCTTCCGACAAGACAAGGTCCATTTCCTTGCCGATGATCTCTCGGTAATCAGCGAAAGCCCGGATGGTAATTTTCATCTGAATTTGCGCCTCTTTCTGATGAGTGTCCTGACGATCTCCCGCTTCCGAGAGGAACAGGGGAACTGGATTCTATTGCCGGCATAAACGTGATGCAAAGCAGCCGCTCCCGTCGTTCCTGGGAAACTTCAAGGGCCCTGTTTTCTGACGCTTGGCCGCAACCGCTGGTCCGAGATGCCAACAAATCAATCGCCACCGCAGACGGCACAATGGGGATTCCGTTTCGTCATCATGATCGTTCCTTCCCCGGCTTGGCCGTCCCAGAAGAACAGCCGATCGGCCAGGGGTTCGCCCCGACCGGTCAGAACCTTGACTGCCTCCGTGGCTTGGATGGCCCCGATAATGCCGCAGGTTCCACCGAGGACAGGGAATATCTCCTGTGGCGGATCTTGGGCGAAAAGGCACTCAAGACAGGCTGTTCTTCCTGGAATCAATGTGGTTGCCTGCCCGAAAAAGCCGCGTACGGCGCCGTGAATCAGCGGAAGACGATGGCTAAAGGCCGCCCGGTTTAGAAGAAACCGGGCGGTGAAGTTGTCCAGGGCGTCCATGATCAGATCGATATCCTGTATCAATTCATCCACGGTCCCATCGTTGAGAGTCCGATTTATCCCCTCGATCCGGATTGCAGGATTCAGTATTTGGAGTCTCTCCGTCGCGGCGACGGCTTTCTCCCGGCCGATATCGGTCGCCTTGAAGAGCAGTTGGCGATTGAGGTTGGATATCTCTACGCGATCATTGTCCACCAGCCGGAGAAAACCCACGCCGGCTAAAGCAAGATAGGCGGCAATGATCGTTCCCAATCCCCCGACGCCGCCCACCAGGACACGGGCACGCCGCAGACGGTCCTGTCCTTCCACTCCCCAAAGGGGTATCTGCCGCTGATAACGCTCAACATCATATTCGAGCACGGTTTCACTTCCCTTTCCGATTACATTCGCATCGCCCGGCGCAAGAAGCGGGGATAAGCGAAGGATCCTTTGAGGAGGGCGTCGGCAAAGGGGGTGATGTCGGTTCTTCTCTGAAGGATGTCCCGGTAGAGGCCTTCATGGCTCATATCCCCGATAAAGATAAAGCCCTTCAGGACCCCCCTGTCCATGACAATTTTGTGATAGAAATCAGGGCCGGAGGAGACTTTGATTTCCGGTCCGTCCGCCCGGCCATTCCCAGCGACGAGGATGGAAAGGCCAAAGACGCGGAGGATATTTCTGGAGAGGCTTCCCTCATAGATTGCCGGGATGCCCGTCATGTTCAACGCTGCCGCCCGTCCCTGCTCGACCGCTGCGGGCCAGAGGGCATTGACCTTCCGCTCGCCGGCAACTAAATCCATTGTTTCCACGGCATCCCCGGCGCCAAAAATGCCGGGAATATTGGTCTCCAGGTATTCATTGACGATCAGCCCGCGCCGGACGGCAAGCCCGCTGTCGGCAAGGAAAGCGACGCAGGGATTGACTCCTTTGCCGAAGATGACGAGGTCGCAGTCCAGCGCCGTTCCGGAGCTTAGCGTTACCTTTCCTTCAGCACCAATCCGGATGATGTCCTCACATTTGAGAACATTCACCCCTTGCTGCCGCAGACGATCTTCCACGACAGCCGCGGCCTGGACATCGAGCATGGTCGAAAAAACCCGGTTCGAGGTCACAATGAGGGTGATCTTCATCCCCAGTCGATGCAGCGCGTCGCCTGTTTCCATGCTTACGGGACCGGCGCCGGCAATGACGGCGTGTCCCGTTTTCCCTCCCAGCAGTCTCTGTATCCGTTGGACATCAGGAAGGTCCCGGATTGTCAACACGAAGGGATAATCGCTTCCCTCGATAGGGGGCCGCTCCGGGACTCCGCCTGTGGCAACGAGAAGTTTGTCGTACGCCACAGTCTCCCCGTTTCCGGTCTCAATGATCTGCTGCTTTGTATTGATCCGGTTGACTTTCCGGCCCATACGAAAATTCACACCCTCAGGTATAGGCAGGTATAAGTTCTTTTCCTCCATCACCCCGGCCAGCAGATAGGGGAGAACCATTTTGGCGTAAGGGGGCGTCCCTTCTCCTGAAAGTATGGTGACGACGCCCCCCGGATCAACATGGCGCAGAGTCGCTGCCGCATTGAGCCCCGCAGGACCTGCTCCGATGATGACATATTTCATCTGTTGTCCTCCTACAATCCAAGGTCAGCCAGAGTCTTCTTAGTCGGCACACCGGCGGCATCCCACCCCCTCAATTTGTAATACTCCGGCAGCATCTCGCCAAGCCGGTTTACCAGTCCCTTTGAGGGTCCCGTCAGTATGGGGTTTTTCGTTAGGCGCTCCGGCAGCGTGTCATCCGCTGTTGTAAATCCCGCTTGGAGGTTGAAGAGGCGCTCCAGGTTCCAGATGCGCGCTCCGATCTTCATGAATTCTTCCGTTGTAAAGGTCATGCCGGTCGCTGCGCTGAGCAGTTCGGCTATATCTTCCGCACCGATGCCGAAGGTGGTGAACAGGCACATCCCGGAAGAATCCAGAGCCGCTGTAAGATCCTGGAAAGTTATATCGAGCGCTGGTTTCCCCTCCGTCGCTCTCGGATCCATCTTCACCGGCTGACCTAAAACTTCAGGCGAAATCGTATAACCGCGGACATGGCAGCCGCCGCGGTTACCGGTGGCAAAATTAAGTCCGATACCCTGAATGGCCCGTGGATCATAGGCAGGCATTTCCTGCTTCTTGCAGGTCATGGAATATTCGGGATGGCCGTAACTCTCGGCCATGCGGTAACTCCCCAGAGCGAGTTTCCTTCCGAATCCTTCACCTTCAGCGGTTTTGCGAACCATCTCCAGCATCGCATCCTCATCACCGAAGTTCAGGGCGATTCCGTCCGTATCCTTTGTGGTGATAACACCGTGGGTAAATAGATCCATTGCGCAGGCCACGGAGGATCCCATCGTGATCGTGTCCATTCCATAGTCGTTGCAAATATAATTGGCCTTGGTGATGGCATCAAGATTGTCAATGCCGCAATCCGGGCCGAAAGCCCAGGCCGTTTCGTATTCGGGTCCTTCCCCATGACCTTCAAATTTCGGATTCGTCACTTTGCTTGCCCGGCCGCAACTGATGATGCAGGCGAAACAACCGCGAGGCCTTATCAGAACCTGCTTGGCCAGAGATTCGCCTCCCACCTTGTCCGCTGTGGGGAAATAACCGTCGGTGAAGTTTCTGGTCGGCAGACCGCCTACCGTATTGAGGATATTGACGAGAACATCCGTTCCGTAGTTCCGCAGTCCCGCACCGCCGACACTGTTGGCCTTTATCTTTGCCGATGCTCTGACAACGGCATCGCGAAAGGCCTTGATATCGGGAACCCGAACGGCCCCCGTGCCCCGAACGGCAATGGCCTTGAGATTTTTGGAACCCATCACGGCGCCTACACCGCTCCGGCCTGCCGCCCGTCCGCATTCATTCATGATGTTGGCAAAAAGAACCTGTCTCTCACCGGCGGGGCCGATGCAGGCCACACTGGCCTCCTCGTCCGTGGCCGACCGGATAGCCTCAGTCGTGTCCGGAACCGTCTTACCCCATAGGTCGGCGGCGTCACGGATCTCCACGACGTCGTCACCAATCCAGAGATATACCGGATTCTTTGCCCTGCCTTCCAGGATGATCATGTCGTACCCGGCGTATTTCAGCATGGGACCGAACAAACCTCCGGAACTTGAGGCGGCGATCGTTCCGTTGAGTGGCCCCTTGCTGACCACGTCAAAGTGGCTGGCGGAAGGAGCATTCGTGCCGGAAAGAGGTCCGGCGGCAAATATAAGTTTATTCTGAGGGCTCAGCGGATCTACTTTCGGATCCACCTCGGTCATCATGAAATGCGTTCCAAGACCGCGGGCGCCCAGATATTTTTTAACGAGGTCGGCGGAGAGAGCTTCCTTGCGCACGGTCCCGCTATTCAGATCAATTCTTAAATAACGGCCAATCCATCCGTACATATCAGTTCACCTCCTCAAATGTTTTCTTGAACTCTACGGCGACGACCTTCTTGCGGTCTCGGGTGGCGTCAATCTCTTCGACATAATCCAATGCCTTGGCGGGGCAGAAGGCCACGCACTCGGGCTTCCCGTCGCACAAATCGCACTTGATGATGCGGCGGCGATCCGTCTCGAAGACCACTGCGCCGAAAGGACAGGCTAAGGTGCACATCCGGCAGCCGATACACTTAACTTCATCCCAGGCCACACGATTGATCAGCGAATCGTCGTGCATGGCGCCCGTGGGACAGACTGCCACACAGGGGGCATCCTCACACTGCTGACATGTCGTCGGCATGGAAAATCCCTCCATCTCCCATGTCGTCACTTGAATCCGAGAGGTGTGAGGGCGAAATTCACCATCATGAAAGACAGAACATGCCAGGGTGCAGTTCTGGCATCCCGTACAGCGATCAGGGTAAATCATCAACATCCTTGCCATAATTCACCTCCTCCTCTTAATGAAAAATGTTACCTTTGATACATCCTTAAAGTATCTCAGATTTCACCTCTATGTTGATTGCCCTCTCATTTTCGTCAGGTGAAACCTTTGCCGATCCGCCCTGCCCGTCTGCACCAGGTGTGCGGCAACGTGATCATCTCATTCTTGACCGAACACCTGTGATGTCAAATCGTTGCCTTTCCGATGTTTGTTCGTGGCTGCGGCTTCAGGCAATGACACCATTTGGTGTTTGTCAAAGGGTTCAAAGTTTCTAAAAGGGCTGTATTGGGGTTACGGTTAACGACGGACGCGTTATCTTACAATTGTGCGGGCGAAGCGTGGGTTGAACGGGATGCGGCGCGACAGACGCTCGAACAACGGTAGGATGATCCGCCCCGTTTTCTTAGAATCCACGCTTACTGGAATTTTGATATACTTAAAAATTTGCTTTTTGCAATATGTCAATAATGACATCATATTACATCTATGCTCGGAGTTTTGCATCCGCTGAAGGTTTAGTCTCCCGGCAGGTCCTTAGAAAGGAAAAGTCGGGGTAACGACCCTGGCAGGCAAGATTCCGGGAGGCGAGCACACGCGAACGACTTCCGAGGAGCCTCCATAATTAAAGGCATTGGCCATTCTTTAAGATGATCAGTTGAAATGATTAAATGTTTAATGGCCGGAGCTGTCATATTTTTCTTGTACATCCGCTCCCGTCAGTGATATGGAAAATGACCTGCTAATTCAAGCAGTTCTTTTCACACGGCGCGAGGCCGGTGTTCGGGGCGCGTACACTCCGCCCCGAGAACAGGTTGTCCACGACAGAACCCCCATTCTTGAATCATCAGCCGACAGTCAGGTGAACCCGGTCATCATTCATTGAACCCCATCCATCAGGAGGTGAAACGATGAATCAGCGGCAGGGAGTTTTTAAAACCGAGGACTGGTGGGCCGTCTGGATCGGCCTGTTTATTTTTCTCTTGAGCCTGGGGGTGTTCGTCAAAATGGACCTCCTGGGATGGGTCGCCAAACCGGCGATGTGGGTTGAGCTGGGCAAGGCCTTCGGGCCGGTCTCGAAAGGCTACGCCGGCATGTCCGGCCTGATGTCGCTCTTTCTGACGTACATTTCCTTCATCGTCATTTTCGGCATCGGGGCCAAGGCCATCGGCCTGAGGATGAAACAGTTCTTCCTGGGCTTCACGGTGATCTTCATCTTGACGTACCTCTGCATCCTCATCGGGAATTACGCCAACATCGCCGTGAACAATCCCGCGGATTATAAAAAGTTCGGAATCACCTGGTCGCTCAAGCTCACCGGAGAGGCAGGGCTCATCATCGCCCTCATCGTTGGGCTGTGCATCAGCAACTTGATGCCCCGCTTCACGGAATCCCTGAAGGAGGCCGCCCGGCCCGAATGGTACATCAAGACCGCCATCGTGATCCTCGGGGCGGCAATCGGCGTCAAGGCGGTCGGGGCCATGGGCCTGGCCACGGCAGTCATGTTCCGTGGATTCTGCGCCATCATCGAGGCCTATCTCATCTACTGGGCCCTGGTCTATTTTATTTCCCGCAAATACTTCGGATTCAGCCGGGAATGGGCGGCGCCCCTGGCCTCGGGCATCTCGATCTGCGGCGTCTCGGCCGCGATCGCCACCGGGGCGGCCATCCGGGCACGGCCGGTCATTCCGATCATGGTTTCGTCTCTCGTCGTCATCTTCGCCGTTGTCGAACTCATCTTCCTGCCCTTTGTCGCCCAGTACTTCCTCTATGACCAGCCGCTGGTTGCCGGAGGCTGGATGGGCCTTGCCGTCAAGACGGACGGCGCCGCCGTGGCGAGCGGGGCCATCGTCGATTCGCTGATTCGGGCCAAGGCCCTGACGGCCCAGGGCATCAACTTCGAAGCGGGCTGGATCCTCTCGACAACCACAACGGTCAAGGTATTCATCGACATCTTCATCGGCGTCTGGGCCTTCATCCTCGCCCTGGTCTGGTGCTACGCCATCGATCGCAGGCCCGGTGAAACGGTAAAGGCCATCGAGATCTGGGAGCGTTTCCCGAAGTTCATCATCGGTTATATCCTGACCTTCGTGATCATGCTGTACGTCGCCCTCAAGGTTCCCGGAGCAATGGACACGGCGAAAGCAGCCAGCGGAGAAGCGGATATCTTCCGATCCGCCTTTTTTGCCCTGACCTTCTTGTCGATCGGTCTCGTGACGAATTTCCGCAAGCTCTGGGAAGAAGGCATCGGCAAACTGGCGCTGGTGTATGTTGTCTGCCTGTTCGGCTTTATCATCTGGATCGGTCTTGCCATCTCCTGGATCTTTTTCCATGGGATGACGCCGCCGATCATTCCTGCTTAGATTACGAGAAAGGAGAACTCACCATGGTCGAAGACCCGAAAATCGCTGAAGAACTGAAGGGAATGGCATCGGAGCCGCTGATGCCGGTGGAGATCAAATTGATCAGCTATAGCCTGATTCTGGGGGTCGTCCTGCTGGGAATCATGGTCTGGATCAGCTACACCTTCTTCCCAGCCGGCGGATAAACGACACCGACGCCCCTGGAAGGCATGTCACGCGCCCAACAACCACTCCGGGCGGTGAGGGGAGAGAATGGCCCCTCACCGCCGTTCATCCCCTCAAGGGCGTTCGGGGCCGCTCAGGCAGGATCGAGCCTGGCAGCGTCCCCTTACACGACACCCCGGTCGAAACGAGACCGCCGCGGAAAACTCCAGGATCTCTTGATATCGGAATCGCGCCCATGATCATGATCGCAGGTTAAAAGAATTTATGACTCACCTGACAGAAAGGAGGTTTTTCCATGAAAAAGATTTTGATTTTTGTGTTGATGTTTCTTTTTATCGCTTCAGTCGCTTTTGCCGCTCAGGCGACAGACCCGGTGAAAAAAAATCCAAGTTCGGCCCAGTTGGCTCAGCAGGAAAAGATGAAATCCTGCAACAAAGAAGCCACGGCAAAGGCACTCAAAGGTGAAGAACGGAAGGCATTTATGAAAAATTGTCTTTCAGGGGGTGCAGAGCCAGATGCCACCAAGATGACAAAGCAGGATAAGATGGAGGCCTGTAACAAAGAAGCATCGGCAAAAGCATTCAAAGGTGACGAACGAAAAAAGTTCATGAGCGATTGTCTAAAAAAAATGTGAGATCGAGTAGCGTTGTTTACATTTTCGGGATTTCCTGCCAGAAGGGATTGACAGGAGGAAGTCCCATGGCCATTCACAAGCGGACACGGTTGACACCGATACAGCGAGAGGAGGTCTATTCGTTTTCCGGCACGTCGCCCATGGAGACGGCGGCGGGTATCGTGCGCGCCCTGCGCCGCGCCGGCCACGAGGCCTACTGGGTCGGCGGCTGCGTGCGGGACCTGATCCGCGGCATCCCGCCCGCGGATTTCGACATCGCCACCTCGGCCACCCCGGACGAGGTCGAGGGCCTCTTCCCCCGCACCGTTCCGGTGGGCGCGAGCTTCGGCGTGGTCCTCGTCGTCGAGGACGGCCGCCCCTTCGAGGTGGCGACCTTCCGGACCGAAAACGGCTACAGCGACGGCCGCCGCCCGGATGCGGTCCGCTTCGCCGGGGCGGAGGAGGACGTCCGGCGCCGGGACTTCACGATCAACGGCCTGCTCATGGACCCCGGGACGGGTGGGGTGATCGACCACGTGGGCGGGCGGGCCGATCTCACCGCGCGGCTGATCCGGACCATCGGCGATCCGGAGGCGCGCTTCGGCGAGGACCGCCTGCGGATACTCCGCGCCGTCCGCTTTGCCGCGAATCTCGATTTTGTCCTGGAGGCCGGGACGCAGGCGGCCATCGTCCGGCATGCCCCGGCCATCGCCGCCGTCAGCGCCGAGCGCATCCGGGGAGAGCTGACCCGAATCCTGACGGAGGGCGGCGCCCGTCGCGGGATGGAACTTCTCGCGGAGACCGGTCTGCTACGGGTCATCCTGCCGGAGGTTGAGGCCCTGCAGGGGGTGGACCAGCCGCCCCGCTTCCACCCGGAGGGGGATGTGTGGGTGCATACCCTGCGGATGCTGGCGCTCCTGTCGGAGGCGCCGCCGGCGGATTCCCGCCTGGCGTGGGCCGTTCTGCTTCATGACGTGGGGAAGGCCGTGACGCGCTCCGAGGACGAGCGGGGCGTCCATTTCTACGGCCACGTCGGGGAGGGCGTGCGCATCGCCGCGGACGTGCTGCGCCGCCTGCGGTTTTCCCGGATGGAGACGGAGGCCGTCCTGGACCTCGTCGGCGGCCACATGCACTTCATGCACGTGCGCGAGATGCGCCCGAACCGCCTGAAGCGCCTGCTGCGCGGGGAGTTGTTCGACCTGCACCTGGAGCTGCACCGACTGGACTGCCTGGGGAGCCACGGGCTGCTGGACCATTACGATTTCTGCGTGCAGAAACGGGCGGAGCTCGACGACGCCGTCCTCCGGCCCCCGCGCCTCATCACGGGGCGGGACCTGATCGGGATGGGGCTCGCGCCGGGGCCGCGGTTTGCGGAGATCCTGAAGGCCGTGGAGGACGCGCAACTGGACGGCGAGATCGACACGCCCGAAGACGCGCGCCGCTTCGTCGCGGAGCGCTGGCTGGAAAACTGAAGGGGACAGACGGGAACGCCGGGCCGGGAACGCCGGGCCGGGAACGCCGCGCCGGGGATGACGACGGGCATCGGAAGGCAATCCCGGCGGTGCCGGGATCGCACGGGTCCTCCCGTCCACCCTGGCGGGGTGAACGGGAGGACGAGGACGTTTCCTGCTACTGGATGCCTTCCCTGTCGAGGATCAGCCGGGCCGCCCGCCAGCCGTTGAGCTGGCAGGACCCCACGCCGTGCCAGGCCTGGGTCCAGTTGCTGGCGATGAAGACGTTTTCGACCGGCGTCGTGTTGGGAACCTTCTGCCACTGCTCCGGGGTCAGCTCGAAGCCGTAGACCACGCCGCCCCGGTTCATCGTGTACCGCGCGAGCGTCCGGGGGGTGTAACCCTCCTTGTACACGATGTTCTTCGGGTCCTTGAGCGCGGGGATGGCGTTGGCGGCGAGGGCGATGAGCTCGTCCACCTTCTGTTCCTTCATCCGGGCGTAGGCGGCCGGATCCTCCGGCCAGACGGAGATGTCGGAATAGGCGTCCAGCTTGACCGCGGATTTGCCCGCGGGCGCGTAGACGGGATCGCCCATATTGGAGTAGATCGTGATGGCGGCGGCGCCGTTCCGGAAGTCGCCCTTCATCATGGCGTCGTAATTCTTCCGGCTGTCAAGGGAGGTGTTGTACAGGATCTCCGAGTCCCCCATGCCCTGCGCCTTGAGGTCCACGTTGAGACCCAGGTAGACCCCGAACAGGGAGTTGGCCGGTTTCATCTTCTCCAGTTTCTCGATGTAGGCGGCGGGCAGGTTTTCCTTGCCGATCAGGGTGTAGGCGAGCTGGTACGGATCGGTGTTCGCCACGATGTAGCGGGCGGTGTAGGTCTGGCCGTCCGACGTCACGACGCCGGTCGCCCGGCCGTTTTCCAGGACGATCTTCTTGACGAGCGTGCCGGTTTTGACGACGCCCCCCAATTCGCGGATGCGCGCCGCGTAGCCGTCGGCGAGCGCCTGCGACGTGCCCTTGACGTGCCAGGCGCCGTCGGACAGGTAGCTTTCCGTGGCCGCCATCAAGACCAGCGCCGTCTGCTTTTCGATCGGGGCGCCGTAATACACCCAGAGCTGGGAGACCACCGCCTTGATTTCCTCGTTCTTGAAGCAGTGGTCCATCAGATCCCGGATGGTGCGGTCCTTCCACTTGAAGAAGATCGGCTGCCGGATTGGCACCAGGACCTGGGTCAGCTTGGCGCGCGCGCCGCCGTAGCGGAAGAGGTCCTTGAGTTCCAACATCTCCCCGAACAGGCCCGAGCAGAGGGTGTGGAAGGTCTCGATGCCCTCGGACTCCTCGGGCCACTGTTTCTTGAGGGCGCTCTTGAATCCCGCCCAGTTCGGGGGGAGGGTGATGTCCACGCCGGGGAAGGTGGACCGGTAGAAATGCGGCACCTCGTAGAGTTCGACCTTCTTGTCGACCCCCGTCAGCTTGATGAGCTGGTACAGGCCGCGGTCGAGCCTGCCGGGACCGCCGCCCGCCATCTCGTGCAGGGCCGTGTCGAACACGAACTCGCCGCGCCGGAAATTGGACGTGCTGCCGCCGACCTTGATGTGCTTTTCGAGGACCAGCACCTTCTGGCCCTTGACGGCCAGGTGGGCCGCGGCGGAGAGTCCGCCCATGCCCGCGCCGATGACGATCACGTCGTAATCGGCCCTGGAGGCGGGCAGGTTCTTGGTTGTGCAGGCGCCAAGGCCGACGGCCAGGAACGCCGCGAGCAGGAAGATCGGAACGGATCGCAGGGGGAACGGCTTGCGAAGCATGGGGCACCTCCCGGGGGAAATTTGCCGCATCATCCCATCAAAGGGACCGTCTGTCAAGGACCGGAAAGCACGGAACCGGTGAGGAAAAAGCCCCGCCGGCCCGGACACGAAACCCGTTCGCCCGGGCGCGTTCGATCAGAATCGGGTTGCGCCGACGTCGCGAACATGGTATGGGAACCCCATGAAAAATTCGCCCCTGCTCGACAGCCTCAAGGCCGCAGGCGGACGGATCCTGTCCGGCGGCCCGGTTTACCTGTCCGGGGCGATTCTTTTCGCATTGCTCTTCATCGCGGGGTCCGTCACCGGCATCCACTCCGTTTATTTCGAGGGGAGCCGCCACGCCTACGGGACCTCCCGCGAGATTCCCCTCGCGATGCTCATCGCCACCTATAGCTTCTTCGTGGTGGCCTCGACGGGGCTTTGCCTCGTATCCTCGATCGGTCATATCTTCGGCGTGCGGGCGTTCCAGCCGATCGGCAAGCGGGCGGTCCTGCTGTCCGTGATCACCATCCTGTCCGGGTTTCTCGTCATCGGCCTGGAGCTGGAAAACCCCTTCCGTCTCGCGATCTACCTGTTCGCCTCGCCCAATTTCTCCTCCAATATCTGGTGGATGGGCACCCTTTACGCCTGCGAGGTCGTCCTGCTGATCATCGAATTCATCTACCTCATGCTCGACCGGCACCGAGTTTCGGCGGTTGTCGGGTTCTTCGGGATCCTCTTCGGTGTCGCGGCCATCAGCAATCTGGGCGGCGTCTTCGCCACGCTGAACGGACGGGAATTCTGGTACGGGCCGTATCTCCCCATCTTTTTCATCGCCTCGGCCGTCATGATGGGCTGCGCCGCCATCATCTTTTTCACCGTCATCGCCCACCGGATCCGGGGGGCGGCCCTCGACGGTCCGGTCGCCCGTTCCCTGGCGGCGGTCGGAAAGCTGCTGCTGCTGATGCTGGCGGTGGTCCTGTTCTTCACCATCTGGCGGATGGTTTCCCTGACGGCGGGCGGGACGGAAAAGCTCATGGTGCTCGACGCCCTCGTCAGCGGGCCGTACGCCTTCAATTTCTGGGTGATGGAAATCGGCCTGGGGATCGTCCTGCCCTTTCTGCTGCTCCTGGGGTCGCGGGGCACGCGGGTCGGGGTCATGTTCCTGGCCGTGAGCCTGATGATCCTCGGCGCCTTCTTCGCCCGCTTGCAGATGGTGGTGGCCGGGCAGATCGTCCCCCTGTACTGGGACCTCGGCGTCCTCGAATTCTCGCGGCTGCACGTCTACGCCCCCACCTGGCGGGAGGTCATGGTCGTGCTGGCGGGTGTCGGGTTTTGCGGCGCCGCGTTTCTCCTGGGGGAGAAGATCTTCACGAACTTCGACGGGGCCGGGGCCGGCGTTGCGGTGAACATTGGGAAGGTTGGCGGCGGGGAGAAGGTTTTCGCGAGCTTAGACGAGACTGAAGCCGGCGCCGCAGTGAACGGTGGAAAGGTTGACGGGGACGAACCATGACATTCAAACCCTTCGAAGACGGGAAACCGCTTGAGGTGTCCGGAACGATCTCCTCCCTGGATCGCCGGGCGTTCCTGAAGATCGGCCTGGTCGTCACCGGCGCGTTTGCCGGCGGCGCCGTGGTGTCCGCCGTCTCCGCCGCCGAAAAGGTCTTCCCGCGCGGGTCCTTCCCCGAGAAATATCCCTACAAGCCGCATTACTGCATGGTGATCCGCGTGGACCGGTGCATCGGCTGCCGCCGGTGCGTGGAGGCCTGCGTGGCCGCCAATGCCGTCCCGGATTACGGCTGGCGCACCCTGGTCCTGGAGCGGGAGGAGCAGGCCGCGATCGACCAGCGGCGGGAGTTCATCCCGGTCCTGTGCAACCAGTGCAACAATCCCCCCTGCGTGCGCGCCTGTCCCGTGCGGGCGACCTACAAGGACCGGAAAAACGGGATCGTCATGATGGACAACCGGAAGTGCATCGGCTGCAAGATCTGTGTCGCGGCCTGCCCGTATGACGCCCGGTACTACAACGAGGAAAAGGGGGCGATCGACAAGTGCGATTTCTGCTTCGAATCGCGCCTGTCCCGCGGAGCGAAGAGCACGGCCTGCGCGGTGCATTGCCCCGCCGATGTCCGCATCTTCGGGGACCTGTCCGATCCCCGGGACCGGGTGTACCGCCTGATTCACCAGCTGCAGAAACCGGTCTGGGTGCTCAAGAAAGAGGCCGGGGCCAGGCCCAACGTTTTCTACATGAAAGGCTAGCCGGGGCGACGACATGCGCAAACGGATGCTCATCCTCTGCACGGCGCTCATCATCACGGTTCCGTTGAGCGGCGCCGGGGCGGCCGACAAGCCGCCCGCGGGGATCCTCTATACCCAGCCCCTGAAGTCGGTCCTGTTCAGTCACGGCGACCACCTGCAGAAGGGAACCTCGTGCAGCACCTGCCACAGCGGCCTCTTCGACATGGAGGCGCTGCGCGCCCAGACCCGGAAAGATTTCAACATGGCTGCCCTTTACAAGGGTAAATACTGCGGCGCCTGCCACAACGGCCGGAAGGCCTTTGCCGCGGATACGCAGTGCGCGCGCTGCCACCTGGGAACCCGCGGCCGTGTCGCGGCGGAGGACGCGCCGGTCTATAAGGCGACCGTCAGGCTGGGCCGGGGCGGGCAGCGGGTGGCGTTCAGCCACGAGTCCCACCGGAAGAAGGCGACCTGCCGAACTTGCCATCCCGGCCTGTTCCAGCCGAAGGAAGGGGCCGCGCGCATCGGGATGGCGGACCACGACCGGAATAAATTCTGCTTCGGCTGCCACAGCGGGAAGGTCAGGGGCGTCTTCGCCTGGTCCGATTGCAGCCGGTGTCACGGGAAGGCCGTTCCCGCCCCGAAGGAGGCGATCCGCTTCGGCAAGGAAAACCGCATCGTGACGTTCCGCCACGACACCCACCAGCCGAAAGCGGGCTGCCAGGCGTGTCACCCGGGGTTGTTCGCCTTCCGGAAGGGCACGGCCAGGATCGGGTTCCCCGATCACATGGGCGGGAAATTCTGCTTCACCTGCCACGCCCAGAAAGGCGGAGCGGCCTTCTATACCTGCAACGGCTGCCACAAGTGACGCGGCCCGGCGCGGCGCTCCGATCGGAGACGGCGCGCCGGGCGGAGTTGTTTCCGCCGCGGGCCTATCCCTGCATGACCTTCATGTACCCCTCCAGAATGCCCTTCTCCTGAAGGATCTTCACCCCCATGTCCTGAACCGTTTTGCAGGGCTCGTCCGGGGCCTCCCGGGGCGTCAGCGCAATGGCGCTTTCCGGGCAGTCGCTCGCGCACAGACCGCAGCCGATGCACTGGTTGTCCAGGACGTGGATGACGTCATCGACCCATTCCATCGCCCCCATCGGGCAGCGCGCGTCAATGCAGATGCCGCAGCCCGTGCACCGGTCCGCCTGCACCGTCGCCCGGTAGGGGCTCTTGGCGATCGCGTGGGGGTGGTGGAGTTCGGTGATGCCGCGCAGGAGCGTGCAGCAGCACGAGCAGCAGTTACAGACGACGGAGGGGCTACCCTGGTGGTTTTCCGTGGTATGCACGAGCCCCGCCGCTTCGGCGCGGTCGAGGACCTCCATCGCCTCCGCCTTGCCGATGCGCCGCGCCGACCCCTGGGCCACGAGAAAATCGACCATCGACCCGAAGATCAGGCAGGTTTCGCGGGGCCGGTCGCACCGCTCGACGCTCTCCCGGCAGGCGCAGTGGGTCAGCCCGATGACGTCGGCGTTCTCGATGATCGTCGAGACCGCCCCGTAGGGGACCACCGTGTCCCGCGCCGGGAGGGCTTCACCCACGGGAACGATCCGCATGGCGGGCGTGGGCGAGCCGGCGAAGGCCCGGCCCAGGGCGTCCTGGTGGTATGCCTCCCAGAGCCGGGCGAGTTTTGCATGCATCGGCGTCTTTTCGCCCTTCATGAAGGGAAATTCGAAAAGGCCCGGGATCGTAGGCAGAAGCCCGTAGCGGCGGACGCCGTCCTTGTCCTTGAAGAAGATGATCGCCTTCCGCGCCATGGCTTCGAGCAGGGCCGCCGCCTGGTCCTGCCCCAGCGCTGCCGCCCGGGCGATGTCTTCGACCTTCTTCGGCCGGAAGCTCATCCGCACGGCCACGGCGATCTCTTCCGGCGTGAAGAGGATCCGCAGGATCTCGTCGAAGTGGGGCGAGGCGGGCGCCCGCGAGGGGTGCATGTCGAGGATCTGCCGCAACTGCTCGTAGAGATCCGTGGTCTTCCGCTCCTCTTTCATAGATCCTCCTTCGATCCTCCCGGGGCGCCGGACCTTCCGTGCCGGCGCGATCCCGTCACTTCGTCGTCATCACCCAGACGCCCTCCCACTTCTTGCCCGGCGGGTTGGCCTTCAAATGTTCGCAACGCTCGATGTACATCTGACACAGCCGGTCCTGGCCGTTGATCCTGACCCCTTCCTGAAAGGCGCAGATGGCCTGCTCCCAACGGCCGTTGCGGTATTGCTCGAGGCCCCGGTGAAAGTGATTGACGGATTCCATGGCGTTCGGAAACGCCTCCTGGGACAGGTGGTCCAGGACTTCGTACACGGCGACGGTTTTCGTCTTGCCCTTGACCACCACCCGGTCCACTTCGCGGATCCGGTAGGTTCCCTTGAGCTGCCGGTACGTGTATTCGCTGATCAGGATGCCGGCGTAGTACTGTTTGCAGGCGCTCTCCAGCCGGGAGGCCAGATTGACCCCATCGCCGATCAGGGTGTAGTCCATGCGCTTGGGGGAACCGATGTTTCCCGAAACGACGACATCCGTGTTCAGACCGATGCCGATGCGAACGGGCCTCTTGCCGTCCGCCGTCCTCTGGGTGTTCCAGCCCTGGAGGGTTTTCATCATGCCGATCGCGGCGCGGACGGCCCGGTCGGCGTCGTCGTCGTGGGGCAGGGGGATGCCGAAGGCCGCCATGATGGCGTCGCCGATGAACTTGTCCAGCATGCCGCCCTCTTTCTGGATGCAGTCCACCATCAGGGAGAAGTATTCGTTGAGCAGGGCCACCGTTCCCTGGGCGCCCAGCTCTTCCGTCAGGGTCGTGAAATCGCGGATGTCGGAAAACAGGATGGTGGCCGTCGTGCTCTTGCCGCCGAGGATGTCTTCGGCGCCGTTCAGCAACTGGTCGGCCAGGCCGGGGTCCATGTAGCGCGACATGGTGGTCTTGACCCGCTTTTCGCTGCTGATGTCCTCGATGATGATCATGGCCCCCAGCTTTCGGCCGGTGGTGCTGATCAGCGGGAGGACGGTCACGTTGGCGGAGATCGTCTCCCCGTTGAAGAGGAGCTCGCCGTCCATGGTGATGTCGGAGGTCTGGGTCTCCTCCACGCGGCCGACCTTGCCGAGGATCCAGGCGTTGGGGCCGGAGAAGAAGTCGTCCGCCTTCCGCTGGAGGATGTCGGCCGGCACGGTCCGCAGGATCTTCAGGCCGGCGGCGTTGCACGTCATGATCCGACGGTCCTCGTTCAGCGTCACGACCCCGTTGGACATGCTGAGCAGCATGCTTTCGCTGTAGTTCTTCATGGTCTGGACGTCGTCGAAGAGCTTGGCGTTCTCCAGGGCGATCGACACCTGGGCCGTGAACGCCCGGAGCCGCGCCTCGTCGTTCTCGGTGAACGGCCCCCCGCGCTTGTTGAGGACCTGGGTGACGCCGATGACCTTTCCGTCTTTCTTGATCACCGGCACGCAGAGGATGGAGCGGGTGAAGAACCCCGTCTTCTTGTCGAAGGCGGGGTTGAAGCGCAGGTCGGCATAGGCGTGGGCGATGTTCACCGATTTGCCTGAGGTGAAAACGGCCCCGGCGATCCCCATGTGGTTGGGTAGCCGGATTTCCGTGGCCCCCAGCCCCTCGCCGATCTTGGAGAAAAGCTCGTTCGTTTTCTCGTCGTTGAGGAACAGCGTGGAGCGTTCCGCATTGAGCATGCGCGTGGCTTCCGACATGACCTTGCCCAGAAGCATGCCCAGGTCGATTTCGGCGGTGACGTCGGAGACGAGGTTGAAGAACTCCATCTCCTGGGAGTGGAAGCGCTTCATTTTCTCCCCGTACTGCGTGCTCTGCAGGACGATCGACACCTGGGTGGTCATCATCTCGAGAAGCTGCATGTCCCGTTTCGTGAAATGGCCCCGCTGCTTGTTCAGGGCCTGGGCGACGCCGATGACCTCCCCCTTGATCGTCCGGATGGGGACGCAGAGGATCGAGCGGGTCCGGTAGCCCGTCTTTTCGTCAACGGAACGGTCGAAATGGGGGCTCTCATACGCGTCGGCGACGATGAGGCCCTGGCCGGTCGTGAACACGTGGCCGGCCACGCCGCTCGTATTGAGGATGCGGATTTCCCGGTGCAGATTGCCCTGGGCGACGCGCGAATACAATTCCCCCGTCTCGGCGTCGTTGAGAAACACCGTGCCGCGGTCGGCCTTCAGCTCCCGGGTGGTGATCGCCACGAGCGTGCCGAGCATCTCGTCCAGGGTTTCGAAGGCGGCGATGGTGGTCGAGATGTTGAGCAGGAGCTCCGCCTGGTGCAGGGTCATGCCGTTCCCGTTGTGGGGGGGCGCCGGCCCGGTGCCTGCGGTTTTAGGTTGAGGGACGTTTTTTTTCATGCGTTTCCCATTTCTCTCTGAGAGCGGTGACGGTCTGCTGAAGCTGCACGATTTCGTCCCGGTGCTGGCGCTGCCGCGCCTCGAGGCGCTCTTCGTGGAGGGCCTGGAGGCGTTCCATCTCGTCCCGGAGCGCCTGCACCGTGGCCTTCATCTGGGTGTTTTCGTCCCGGGAGGCGGCCAGGTCGGCCTGCAGGGCCTCGGCGTGCCGATAACCCATCTGTTCCATCTCTTCCCGCAGGGCGGAAACGGCGGCCCGCAGCTGGAGGATCTCGTCCTGCGCGGCGGCCAGCGCCCGCTGGATGTCCTCCTCGCGCTCGGCCTGCACGCGCTCCATGGCCTCGCGCTGGGCGGCGATGGTTTCCTTGAGATGCCGGTTTTCCTTCTGGAGTGCGAACAGCGCTTCGGTCATGGGCCTTCAATCCCCGTCCGGGATGTTTTTTCGATCCGCCCGGGTTGCCTGCGCCGGACGGATTCCCGTCCCGACGCGCGATGCAAGATGCGCGATTTTTCAACTAAAAAACCGGTCTTGTCAATAATAAAATGGAGCGGGCGGATCGGTTCTTGAGGTTGACGGGATAATTTGCTAAGGAACCCCCAGTA
Organism: Syntrophales bacterium; assembly: GCA_035358035.1. Lineage (GTDB taxonomy): Bacteria > Desulfobacterota > Syntrophia > Syntrophales > UBA2251 > UBA2251. The sequence goes on from DAOPOS010000014.1 coordinate 24,829, forward strand.
GCACGGTAATGGAAAGGCGGAAGACACGCTCCGCGGGACGGCGGGGAGGACCATGCGCCGAAACCTACGACGAGGCCCGATTACCAATTTCGCCCTGCTGCTGGCCATCGTGCTGGCGGTTTCCGTGTGCCTGTCCTGCGCGACCCGGAAACCTCCGCCCTTCCGTCCCCGCCCGGCCACGGTGGTCAAGCACAAGGCGCTGGCCCGGATGGGGTATACGATCCAGGCCGGGGCCTTCGCCAATCCGGACAATGCCGCCCGCTTCACCGAGCTGCTGCGCAGCCGGGGGCTCGACGCGACCTACTTTGTCGCCAGGACGGGGCTCTACAAGGTGCAGTTCGGCAACTTCCGGACGAAGGAGCTCGCCCGGGACCGGGCCGAGTCCCTCAAGGCCTCGGGGGTCATCGACGAATACTACCTCGTCAGCCCCGGCGATTACGCCGTGGCCCGGGGGGCCGAAAAGGGCGAGGCGTATCTGCGGGGCGAGCTGGTGAAGTCGGCGCGGTCCTTTATCGGCGTGCCCTACCTCTGGGGGGGGACGACCCTCAGCGAGGGCTTCGACTGCAGCGGCCTCACCATGACGGTCTATCAGTTGAACGGCCTGGATCTGCCGCGCGTGTCGCGCGACCAGTACGAGGCGGGGAACCCCGTGGACCGCGACGACCTCGCTCCCGGCGACCTCGTCTTCTTTGCCACGCAGGAGAAGGACCGGGTCTCGCACGTGGGGCTCTACATCGGCAACGACCGGTTCATCCACGCCCCGGGCCGCGGGAAAAAGATCCGCATCGATGCGCTGTCGCGGAGCTTCTACGACAAGCGGTACCTCGGCGGGCGGACGTATCTTTGAGGCGAGGCCTGGCGCGGGGCCACGGATGCCGGCGCCGGTTTTTCCGGTCGGCCGGCGGGGACCGGGCAACGAGTTGTTGATCGGTGCGGGCGTCGCCGGGATGCGCGCCGCACACGGACAGAATCCAGACGGAGAATCCTCATGCCTTTCCAGAATCTGATGGTGACCGGCGGCTGCGGCTTCATCGGCGCCAATTTCATCCGTTTTCTTCTCGAAAGGCCCGATTTCCAGGGCCGCATCGTCAACGTCGACGCCCTGACCTACGCCGGCAACCCGGAGAATCTGGCCGGCGTCGCGGAACGGTACCCCGGCCGTTACGCCTTCCGGAAGGCCGACATCTGTGACGCCGGGGCGCTGAAGGACCTCTTCGATCGCGAGCGCATCGACACGGTCTGCCATTTCGCCGCCGAGTCGCACGTCGACCGCTCCATCAAGCGGCCGGAGGGCTTCATCTTCACGAACATCGTCGGCACGTTCAATCTGCTGGAGGCCGCCCGCGCCCGCGGCGACGCCTTCCGGCTCCTGCACCACGTCAGCACCGACGAGGTGTACGGGAGCCTGGGGCCGGAGGGCCTGTTCACCGAAACGACCCCCTACCACCCCAACAGCCCCTATTCCGCCTCGAAGGCCGCCTCGGACCACCTCGTCCGCGCCTACCACGAAACCTACGGCCTGCCGGTGACGCTCTCGAACTGCTCGAACAACTACGGGCCCTACCAGTTCCCGGAGAAGCTGATTCCCCTGATGGTCCTGAACGCGCGGGAGGGGAAGCCGCTGCCCGTCTACGGGGACGGGAAGAACGTGCGCGACTGGCTCTACGTCGAGGACCACTGCGAGGCGATCTGGACGATCATGACGCACGGGGTGCGCGGCGAGACCTACAACATCGGCGGGGCCCAGGAGATGGAGAACATCGCGATCGTCCGGATGATCTGCGACATCCTGGACGAGCTGATCCCCCCGCCGGACGGGCAGTCGCGGCGGCGCCTCATCGCCTACGTGGCGGACCGACCGGGCCACGACCGCCGCTACGCCATCGATTTCGGAAAATTGCGTGCAGCGCTCAAGTGGTCGCCGCGGGAGTCCTTCGCCACGGGCATGCGCAAGACCGTGGCGTGGTACCTCGACCACCCCGCCTGGATCGATCGCATCCGGAGCGGCGAGTACCAGAACTGGATCTCCGAACAGTACGGCGACTGATGGGCCCGAAGGCGCGGGCCCGGCCGGCCCCGGCAGCGGAAGACGATCCCGTTGACGGGTCAGCCGTTCTGTGTTACGCATGAAACCGTCAGGCGGCCACGCTTCACGCCGCGCGCGTCTTGAAACCGTTCTCGCCCTGAGTGTTTCCCCGTCCCGGCCGGGATCACCCCTCCTCGACGGGGGCGTCGTCCAACCCGGGTTCGTCACGACCCTTTTCGAACAAGGAGCCTCTTATGGGATTGATCTATGAAAAAGAAGGTCCGATCGCCAAGGTGGGGATGGACCGTCCCCAGGAGAAGAACGCCCTGGATCCGCAGATCATGCTCGATCTCCACCGGGCCTGGCAGGACATCAGCGCCGACGACACGCTGCGCGTCGCCATCCTCTACTCCAACCTGCCCGATATCTTCTGCGCCGGCATGGACCTGAAGACGGCCATTCCCGTCCTGACCCGGGCGAGGGAGCCGGAGACGGAGGCGGAGCGCTGGCTGGCGCAGGTCGGGCCGCATGTGGGCGAGTCCATGCTCAAGCCCAACATCGTCACGAAGCCCGTCATCGCCGCGATCAACGGCTATTGCCTGACCGGCGGGTTCGAGATGGTCATGGGGGCGGACCTCCGCGTGGCCTCCGAGGATGCGATCTTCCAGATGCGCGAGGCGAGCCTGGGCATCATGCCGACGGGCGGTTCCAACGCCTACCTGCCCCGGATGCTGACCCCCTGCCGGGGGCTCGAGATCCTGCTGACGGCCAACAATTTCAGCGCGAAGACGATGTACGAGTGGGGGTTCCTCAACCGCCTCGTGGCGAAGCGGGAGGACCTGATGGGCGCCGCCATGGAACTGGCGACGCGGATCGCCGGCAACGGTCCGCTCGCGATCCAGGGGATCATCCGCTGCTACCGCGAAAGCCGGGATCTGTCCTGGGCCGACGCCTTCAAAAAGGAGCTGGAAATCGGCGTGCCCGTGTTCGGCAGCCAGGATGCCCGGGAAGGGATCAAGGCGCAGCGGGAAAAGCGCAAGCCGAATTTCCCCGGCAAATATTAGTTCAACTTGGAAGAAAGGGAGCGCACATGTCACAGACCGAAAAGAATCTGAAAGAGGCCTTTGCGGGCGAATCCCAGGCCAACCGGAAGTATCTGGCCTTCGCCGCCAAGGCGGACCAGGAAGGCTTTCCCCAGGTCGCGCGGCTGTTCCGCGCCGCGGCGGAGGCGGAAACGATCCACGCCCACAGCCACCTGCGGGCCCTGAAGGGCATCCGCAGCACGAAGGAGAACCTCGAGGAGGCCATCGCCGGCGAGACGCACGAATTCAAGAGCATGTATCCGGGGATGATCGAGCAGGCGAAGGCGGAGGGCGTCAAGGACGCCGAGCGGTCCTTCTCCTTCGCGAACGAGGTAGAGAAGATCCACGCCGGCCTCTACCAGGCGGCTCTGGCAAGCCTCGGTGCCGCCCCGGCGGATGTTCCCTTCTACGTCTGCCCCGTCTGCGGATTCACGGCGGAGAAGGAGGCCCCGGAGACCTGCCCGGTCTGCGGCGCCAAGGGCAGGATGTTCAAGAGAATCGACTAAGAGTCCGTCCCTCCCCCGTGCGCGGGGGAGGGACGATCCCCGCCAAACGACCGCACACCCCCGGGTTTCCTCCATGCTGAAGGACATCCTCACCCTCTGTGCCGGCTTCACCCTGCTTTTGTTCGGCATGATGAAGCTGAGCGCCGGCGTGCAACAGTTCTTCACCAGCCGCATCCGCCGCCTGATCCGCTACGCGGTCAAGCATCGCCTCTCCGGCCTGCTGACGGGGATCGGAACGACGGTTCTTTTCCAGAGCAGCTCGGCCTCGACGGTGCTCACGATCGGCATGGTCAGCGCCGGCCTCGTGACCTTCTCCCAGTCGCTCGCCGTCATTCTGGGCGCCGACATCGGCACCACGCTCACGGTCCAGCTCATCATCTGGAAGTTCACCGACTTTTCGCCGGTCTTCATCGTTCTGGGCGGCACGCTGTGGATCTTCAGCCGCGAGGGGCGAAAGGACGCCGGCGAGGCCGTCTTCTATTTCGGGCTCATCTTCTTCGGGCTCAGCCTGGCGGCGCAGGCGACGGCCCCCCTGCGGGACAGCGCCGCCGTCGTGGCCTACTTCCGTCAGGCGCAGAACCCGTTGATCGGCGTCCTGGTCGGCGCCGCGTTCACGGCCGTCGTCCACGCCTCGGCCATCCCCGTCGGGATGCTCGTCATCCTGGGACAGCAGGATCTGATCAGCCTGCAGAACGCGCTGCCCATCGTGTTCGGCGCCAACCTGGGTTCGACGGCCACGGCCCTCATCTCCAGCGCCGCGACGAACGTCGCCGGGAAACGGAGCGCCCTGGCCCACTTCATCTTCAAGGCGACGGGCGTGATCATTGCTCTCGTGTTCCTGCGGGCCTTCACGGACCTGCTGGAATCCTTCCCGTTCGGCATCGCCCAGCAGATCGCCTTGGGGCATTTCTTCTTCAACGCCCTGATCGTCGTGTGCTTCATCTTCATTCTCAAACCGTTTGCACGCCTCATGGAGCGCCTGATTCCCGGGCGGGACGAGCTTCTCCCCGTGTGGCCCGAGTACCTCCGCGAGCAGGACCTGGCCCGGCCCGACGTCGCCCTGGCGGGCGTCGCCCGGGAACTGGGGCGCGAGATGGCCCTGAGCCGCCGGATGTTCGACCTTCTACTGGAGCTGCGGCAGGGGTATCGCGAGGGCATCCGGAACAACATCGTTTATCTGGAGATGATGGTCAACAACCTGCGGGCGGAGATCGTGGCCTACCTGCGGCGGATCTCGGTCCATGAACTGAATCCGGACCTTTCGAAGCGGCTCTTCGCCTATACCGCCCAGGCCGACGACCTGGAACGGCTCTGCAATCACCTCCTGCCCGTGGCGGATCTCATCCGGATCAAGCGCCGGCAGCGGATCGACTTTTCCGCACAGGCCATGCGGGAGCTGGCCGAGATCGAGGCGATGGTCGGCGCCAATCTGCTCGATGCCGAAATTCTGATGACGAACGGCGCGGGCGGAGAGATGGAGCGGCTCCTTCATCAAATCGCCCAGCGGGAAGAATGCATCGATGACGCCGTGAGACAGGCCCGGGAGGCCCATCTCGTGCGCTTCCATCAGGGCGTCTGCCAGGCCGAGGCCGGCCCGATCTTTCTCGAAATGCTCATCCACCTGGAGCGCATCTCCGACCACTGTCAGAACATCGCCGACGATGCGGCGGGCCTCTGCTGAACGATCCGGCCGGATTCGCGCCCCGCGCCGCCGGTCCGGGCGATCGAAAAAAGATTGACATAAAAGGCGGATTGCACTATAGAGGGCGGCCGCGATGGGGGATCGTTCAATGGTAGGACAACGGACTCTGACTCCGTGAATCGTGGTTCGAATCCACGTCTCCCAGCCAGTTGAAATTAAAGGGGTTTTGCCGAATAGGTGAACCCCTTTTTTCTTGTGATATGTCATTCTGTCCCGCTCCTGTCCCGCTTTCTGGTTTCGCGTGGCAATAAAAAAACGGGAAGCGTTTCCGCCCCCCGTCTGTGATCCCCGGCCCCTTGTGAGTGAAGGCCGCGGCCGGACCGGAAAACGTGAGTGGGCGAATTCCGGCCCGATTGACCGCCGCGTGCCTTACAAGTTATGGTTCAGCCGTTTCAAGCTCCGGCGATATTCCAACTTTCCCCGCAACAGGCGCAGCGCCGCAATTAGCGGGTGCTTGCGCTCGTTCAAGGATTCACGTCGGGCGTCGGCGTCCAGAATCCGCTTTCCGTTCACGTCCTCGGTGTAGCACTTCGGATAGCCAGCGGTCCGCCATCGTTCAAGCATTTCCCGCGATGTTTTCCGCCTTCGTGGGCTTCCGCCTTTGGCCGTTTCGTAACGGTTCATCACTCGCCACCTCCTAAAATCTGGTTCCGAATGTCCTGAATTTCCCGCGTAGCCTCGGCCATCTCGCGCGCCCGCTCTTCAACCGCGCCGATTCGCGGCCGGTCCGATTCAGTCATGCCGACCGCTTCCGGTAGGTCGGGAAAAATGACCCGCTCGACACGTGCCGACCGAAGGCGCTCTAGGCGATCCTGCGCGCTCTGAAGGGCAGTTTTCAGCCGTCCCGGTGCGGTGCGGGAAAGGTAGTCTTCGGCCTCGAGAATGTCCCGGTCATACTGCCATTGCCGACCATAGGTCGCTGACAGAACCGCGTTATAGGTCGCCGTCGCAGTCTTCAGGTTTTCGCGGACGGCCTTCAGTTCTTTTTCCGCGCCGGCCAGTTCCGCCTGGACCATTGCCATGAAAGCCGCACGTCCCTCACGCAGGGCGGCCAGGTGGCCCGCTTTTGCCTGCCGTTCTTCGGTGTCCACCTCTTCAGCCTGGGCCTCGGCTAGTAATTTCCGGCCAATGGTAGATTCCAAAAATCGCTTAATCACGTCCTCGGTTTTCGTTGTTGACATTTTCGTCATCCTCCTTTTTTTGGTTTTATTCACAATGCCGATTTGATATCACGCCACACCTTACGAACGTCCGCCGGCCATGCCTTGTCAAATTTCGGCAGGGTCGCGCCATCAAAATAAATCTCCCCCCAGGCGGGCAGCCCCAGGCGTCCGGCCCCGCGGTATCTCTCCCCGCCGAAACCGGATGTCTTGCCCGTGGGACGTGGCCCCGTGTCATTCCAAATTGCAAGCAGCCGGTCGCGGTGCCTTGTCCATATTTCCGGGGCGTGGTCCTCTATCGTGTAAGGTGCCTTTCCTCTGGGGGCGGATCGTGCCTGGCTTCCGCTGCACACAACACAACCCCAGAGCAGGCATGAACCGATAAGTAAGTGTTGTTCGCTGGTCGCTGGTAATTCGTCCAGGCGCTTCGAGATGTGCGGTTTTCGTGACATCATTCACCTCCTATTAGTATTGACGCGGCGGCCGCGAATCCGGCGGTGCCGTAATGTCCAAGCCAATCTCGCGAATGATCCGGCAAAAAAGCGTTTTGTTTTCCCGGATCGCTCGGCCCGCCGGGTGTTCCTTCACTTGCTGAAAACGGTCCTTAATAAAGCGCCCCTGTTTCTCGATAAGCGCCTCATCGTGGGCGATTTCATCCAAACATCGGCAGGCCATGACAAGCCGCGCCTTGTCGTGGGCGTCGCCCAAATCATACGCAGTCAAAACTTGTTCATAAAACCGCTTGCCTGTTTCTTGAAGCCCCTCTGGGATATTCATAATGCCCCCTTGAAGATTTTATTCAAACCGGGTCGGCACTCTCTAAAGCCGCACGCCAAGCACGGTTATTTTTTCGGTGGGCTTTGATGTTTAACCCCCCCCTAGCCTATGAGCGCTCGCGCAAGCAGGCCCGGCAGCTTGCCTTCATGCCTCACTCCTCCTTTCCGAAACTCATTGCTTCGGCGTCGCTCATGCCGCCGTCAATCGTTTGAATGCAATACCTTTCAAACGCCGCTTCGGTGCTGAATAGCCCGGCAATGACCCAGGCCCGCGGGTCCGTCCCGGCCGTCCGTGCCGCCGACGGGTCTTTACCGCCGACGCAAGGCCACCTCTTCGCCTTCCTGCCATAGGTAGCAGGCCAAAGGGTCCATGCAGCCCGCGCCCCGGCGTCGTCGGTATCCAATGAAACGAGAATGACAGCCGCCGCCGTCAATGCCTCGTGGGTGATCCGGTCCGGCTTGACTTGCGCCGATCCCATAGAGACAACCCCGGCCAAGTCGCCCGCCGCTTGCGAAAGTAAAAGCCCGTCAAGTTCGGATTCGACAATGACAACCGCCGGACGTTCAAGCCCCCAAGTCATGGGTGCCGACGACGAACCGCTAACGACGACGTAACGCGCCCCGTCGCCCGGATCGGTTCGCCGGACCCGCAAGCGTTGAACGTCGCCGCCCACGATTAAGGGAATGACCAGGCCCGCCGGTATCCATACCGGGGAAGCCGTCCCGTCACTCTTAACCGCCGCCGGAAGCCCCCAGGATGCCCGTGGTTCGTATTTGTCGGACGGATTGAACCCCAAGCCCGCCCCCTTGATTGTGGCGTCTTGTAGGCCCTTTTCGGTGTGTAGCCATGCCCGGATCGGTTCGCCCCCGGCACTCCAAAGGGTGTCAATCGCCCCGTCAAGGAATGCCCGCGCGCGTGTCCGCCACTCGGCCGCCGGTGCCGTCGCCTCTTTCGGTTCCCAGGCAGGGCGCGCCGGACGCGGCCCGGAAGGTCGCGGCCCAGGGTCCCGGCCCAGGGTCCGGCAAGCCTCGGCAAAGGTCAGCCCCCGGCGGTCGCGCAAGTATTGAATAGAATCGCCGGACCGTTCGCAACCTCGGCACCAGTAACGGCCGCCGTCCTGTTCCGGCCAAACGCGAAAACGGTCCCGGCCCCCGCACCAGGGACACGCCCCGCACCACTCGCCGCCGTGCATCGTCGCCACTTTCCGAAGGGTGCCGCCGTCCGCGGTTATGAATTCAAGCAGCCTAGTCATTCATCGCCTCGAAAAACAGATTGATCCCGGCCATGATTCGCCCGTCGCCGCCGCGGTCCGGATGATGTTCCAGGGCAAGGGTTTTATAGACACGCCTCACGCGGTCCGGGTCAACGGGTTCCGGCTCCCATTCATAGCCCGAAACGCGCCGCCGGATTTCCTGCCGCGCCGCCTCCTGAAGCTCAGCCTTGCCTCCAAGGTTTTCGTAAATCCAGGCAAGGTAGGCCATCGGCACTTCGTCAACGCGCCAGCCCCGATATTTGCCGAATCGTAAAATCACGCCCGGCCCCCCAAAAATCCATGACGGGTTGACGTTCCCTTAGCTTCCCATGACGAGTATGACGGCATTTTCATGAAACTCCCCTTAAGAGACCCATTTTGCGTTTAGAATAGTTTACTGATTTTGCCGTCAACCCGTCATAACCCGTCATGTCGTCAACCCGATTCCCATATAAAATTTGCCGCTCATGTTCTTTTCCGAATTGAAAAGGTCTTTCATGGCGCGCCCGAATTTCGTTCCCGTCATAGGTCGTTCGCCGTTCGCTTCGGCCCAGGCCCGGAATGCCTGATAAAACTCTCCGGCCCGGACGCGCATTTCCGGCCCTTCAATGCAACGCTCCGCCAAAAAGGTTTTAATGATGTCTTCGCTGTCACGATAGCCCGCCGTCGCCCCCTTTACGGATTCCGGCGGATTCAGCCCTTGCCGCTGCCACTCTAGGCAACCCCTTACAAACCAAGCCAAGATTCCCGGCCGTTCGTTGCGTAGCTTCTCGGCAAGGTGAAGGTCGGCCTTCCGCTCGTTCGGGTTCGATGGGTCCGGGTTTGTCAAGAAAACTTGCGTGAAGGGTATCAGTAGGACGCGCTGCCAAAGCGCAAAGTCTTGTGCGTCGGCTTTTGGTTTATGGTTTGTGAGTAAGAAAAGTTTGTGGGTCGGCCGGAAGGTGACTTGCCGTGCCGCGTAGGGCGCGCGGCCCGTGATAAGGTCGCCGCCTGTGAATAGTTTTGCCCGGCCCGCATTCAAGCGCCGGTTTTCGTTTGTCTCACTTAGCCAGGCCAACCGCCGCCCGCGCAGGTGTAGAAGGTCGCTTGACGGCCCGCCGGACGGCCGATGGAAACGGCTCTCCAAAAGCATTTCGGATTCGATAGGCCCGGAAAGGTCCGGCCCCAGGGTTTCGGCCATCGCTTGAAGCAAAACGGTTTTCCCGTTCCGGCCCGCGCCTTCAAGAATCGGCAAGACGGCCTCGGTCGTTTGCCCGCTTGCTGAATAGCCGAACAGCCGCCGAACAAAGGCGACAAGCTCCGCGTCGTGGGCGAAGGTGGATTCTAAGAATGCCGCCCAGGTCGGCGCCTTCGTGTCAATGCCTTCCCAGGGTGTCGGTGCGTAGCTCTTGAAGTAGTCGGAAGGTTCCCCCGGCCGATGTTCGCCGGTGCGCAAGTCAATGATCCCGTTCAAGACAGGCAAGGCCCAAGGGTCGCGGTCCCATTCGTCGCCGCTTATTCCCAGGGTGTCGGCCCCGGCCCGCGCAAGGTGCAAAACCGCTTGCTTTCGGCGGATCGTCTGAAGGTCGCGCACTCTCCGCGATAGCGCCCCTTCAAGGCTTTTCGCCCGGTCCGCCTCTTTGGTACGTCCGGCTCGTTCCGCCTTCAGCCGCGCCCAGGCTTGCCGCTTCATTTCCGCAAGGTAAAGGTCGGAAACCTTCACAACCCCGGCCAATGACTCTTCGCGGGTGTCCGGCTCCCAATGATGCCCGGCCCAGGTGAACCATTGCCCGGCCGCGTGGTCATACAAGAGGCGGCCCCGGTTCAGCCCCACGAAAAGCGCCGCGTCGCCGTCCTCGTTCCGGCGCAGGGCTTCAAGGATTTCCGCGCCCGGTATGGGTTCGCCTTCCGGCTTCGGCGTCGGGTCCGGTGCCTGGTCCGGCTCCGGTGAATAGGTCCGGCGTTCGCGCTCGGCTTCGGCTTCGGCGGCCGCCGCTAGTGCCTCGATAGGGTCGCGTGACATGGCGCGCCCCCTATTCGTCGGCCGGGTGTCGGCCCTTTACTTCGGTCGCGCGGCTTTCAAGCCAACGGGCAAGTTCAATGGTCGGATAACAAACCTTCCGACCGACCCGGACCCGGCCCTTAGGCCCGCGCCCCTGGGAATCAAGATTCGCCAGGTATTTTTCGCTGATCGCGCCCCCGCTGAAGCGCGCGGATTCGGTCCGGGCAACTAACGCGCTCGGCCACCTCTCGGCCATTTGCTGAAAAACTGAATCCCCCATGCCTTGCCTCCTAAAGTTTGCTTTAGGTGCATACAATCACGCATGGGAAAATACAGCACGACCACAAAAGGAAATTTGTTTAAGGCTTTTGTGTCCGCTTCATGATTGAAAAATAATTGAGGCGTACTGCAAAGACAGGTGGGATATGAGCCGCCGCCACGCTTACCGCCTCATGGAATCTTGCGAAGTGATTGAAGACGTAAAATGTGACCAATTGGTCACACCAATTAATGAATCACAGACCCGTCCACTCGCCCGCCATGGAGAATGTGAACAATTGTGCACAAAAACCCGAAAGCCACTTAAGGCCGCTTTGGAATTGAAAAGGGATTGTTTCCCGGCGGTGGATCGAAGGGATCATGGCGAAGGTTTTTAAGGTAGCCGCGCGGATCGTAGCCCGCAGCCATGTCGGGCGGAATCAACGGATCGTCGCGGTCGCACAAGACCGAAGCAAAAAGGACCGTACTCGAAACGTCAGGCCCATCTAAACGTTTTGCGCGTTTTCTCAGGGCGTCAGCTTCGAACGGCTCATTATTTTTTTCATTGGAATAAATCTCCGCTCGTTTCAAATAATCGGCAATCGCTGAATAGTGGGGCTTCCCGGTAAAGGCTCGGCAGTCGTAGCACAAGGCATAAATCAGGAAATTAAGCGCCGCGTCCCGGCGGATCGGTCCCTTATGCCGCAAATTGAGCAAACTGGGAATTGACAATTTTAAAAAGCTTGGCCCCCGCTTCGCCGCACAATGGAAAATATATCGCTTGATTTCTGGAATGTCCGATTCGTTAAGGTAGCCCCTTGCTGTCAGGATTCGCAAATTGTCTTCGATGTCGTCAAATGGTTTCTTCCAACGATCATCTGCCAGGCCTAACAAATTCAAGGCCTCGATTTTCTCGTAAACGTGCCGATAAACCTTTAGGTGCTGCCGTGGGATCAATGCGCCGATGTCCTTCATGTCCGCCCCCTGATGCGGTCCCTGTGGTTTAAAGGGGAAGCCAGATAGGGTTTCCGGCTTGTCGGCCCGGCTCATGACTTCCGGGCCTATCCCCTATTTTTGAAGGTTCACAATTTGTCCGGCTTCGGCTTTCCGTTCCCGCGCGGCCCGGCTTAATGCCTGCGTCGCTTCGCGTAGCCTGTTTTCGGATAGGTGGGCATAGCGTTGCGTCATGACATTTGTCTTATGGCCCAACAACTTTTGCACCGTGTAAAGGTCGGCCCCCTCTTCGATTAGCCATGAGGCGTATGAATGGCGGCAGCTATGAAAACATATCTTCAAGCGTGGATCGTCTATTCCGTCGTTCAATTTCAATTCGTCAACCGTTCGCTTGAAGGTGATGGAAATTCTATCCAGAACCCCCTTTCTCCCACTAAAGACACGATCCGAAGGCTTTCTTTTGGTCAGGTTCTTTTCGGCGGTCATGTCCTGTGCTTCGGCTCTTCGTTTCAACATCGCCGCCGACTGTTCCGTAAGGAAAGCATATCGGCTCCCGGCCTTCGCGTCGCGGATCGTCAAGGTTCCCCGTTCAAAGTCAACGTCCTGCCAAGTAAGCGCCGCAACCTCTCCGAACCTCAAGCCGCCATAAAGGGAAAGTAAGGCCATGTCGTGAACGTCGGCACTCTTTGCTTGCAAGGCTTCAAGTAACGTGTCGGCCTCTTCGTGCGTCAAAAATCTCATGCGGCCGTTGTCGGGTTTCGGGAATTTAACCCTTGCCGTTGGGTTCTCTCCGGTATAAACGCCTAGGCGCTTTGCTGTATTGAATATCTGCCGCACAACCGAAAGCGCATATTCAATGCTTCGTGGTGATTGTTCGTTGTCGGCCATGCTCTTCTTTAATTTCTCCAGGTGAAAGGGTGTAACGTCTTTCATGGATAAATTTTCCAAGACAGGGGAAATCCAAACGCTATAAAGCCCCTCTTCACGGGTGACTGATTTTTCCTTTTTGTCGGCTTTCGCTTGCGGTAAATAGGAATCAGCAAAGAAGGCTCCAAAGGTGACGGCCTCTTTTTCTTGACGCTCCGCCTCTGCCTTTTTCGCGGCCCGTCGTGCGTCCTCGATTTCGCGCTTTTCTGCCAGGGTCCGCGGTCCCTCTCCGACTTTCAGATTTTCCTTAAGCTCGGACAAACGCGCGTATGCCTTTTTCGCGGACCAACCTTCGGACGCCCATCCTAGGCCCTCTTCGCGGTCTTTCCCGGCCAACTTGTAACGAATCGTGAAATACTGATCGCGCCGGACCCCACTTTTCCGTTTTTCATGCTCACGATAGCGAACCCCCGGAAAGCTTGTTTTGATCCATTTTGCCGCCATACTCAGCCCCCCTTTCTACACTCCGTGAATCTGCCAGTCCCGCTCCTGTCCCGCTTTTTTTGCCGAAACCATGTTCTTTTAAAAGATGTCATGGGAAAGTTCATACAGGAAAAACTTTAGAATGTCAAGGGGTTTCTTATGTTAAAGGATGTTATGAGAAAGGCCAAAAATCGGACTCTGACTCCGTGAATCGTGGTTCGAATCCACGTCTCCCAGCCAATAAAATCAAGGGGTTAAGCGAATTGCTTAACCCCTTTTCTTTTGCGCTGCTACCCTATTGCTACCCTTTTAGGGCATTATCTGTGATGATTTGTTATTTCTCTATCGATGTTTTTGGTGCGGGAAGCAGGGGAAGGTGGCTGCCTAGTGCTCCTGACAGTCACTAGGCAAATGATAAAGAATCGCAAGATCCAGCAGCCTCAAAAGATACTCGAAATCCTTTTTTACACCGCTGTATTGAGGTGGGGCTAAATTTTCTTCAATCTCATAAAAACGATCCACCAACTCGGCATACTCCTTCATAGCGGCTTTAACGTCTTCAGGGTCAGGACTGTCAAGCCTCTCCCGGATGGACAAAGCTGCCAGCTTGATTTCTAGCAGATCATTTATGGTTCATCTGATTCTTGCGTACTTCCTGAAGTCAATGGAAATGAAAAATCGATCTATCGCAATGCTTTCATTTGTTAATCAATAAGTTTTTCTGAACTTGAAGAATGGCGTGAAACAATATTTGACAAGGCTCTCGGCAAAGTATAAATAAATCAAAGGCTAAAGGGTTGGAGATTGACACCTTTGGAAAAAAGATTAGAGGATTCGGATAGCTTCAATACAAAGGGAGGATGCAAATGTATAACGAACGTCTACCCCTTTATAAAAAAATCGAAAAACTTAGGAAATCCAAGGTGCTTCTCTATGTTACCGGTGATAGACGAAACCTTGAAACCAAGATTCACTCGGAAGTAGCGGATTTTTTTGCAGACCATTTAGATACATTTCGCCTACCAAAGAAGATTAGCCTCATATTATACAGCCGAGGAGGCGATACGCTTGCAGGCTGGATGATAGTTAACATGATAAGGCTTTTCTGTGAAGAATTTGAGGTAATAATTCCATCCAAGGCTCATAGCACTGCGACCTTAATTTGCTTGGGAGCAGACAAGATTGTGATGACGAAACAAGCGACTTTGGGGCCTATCGATCCGAGCATCACCACTCCCTTAAATCCGCAGGTTCCGGGTGCTCCCCCTATGGTGAGGTTACCCATAAGTGTGGAAGCTGTTGCCAGCTACTTTGAGCTTGCGAAAAATAAAAAACTAATGGGGCTGAAAGAAGAGAGCAACCTTACGAATGTATTCTTGAAATTGGCAGATCAGGTGCACCCTCTTGCTTTGGGTGACGTATACCGTGCAAGGACCCAAATTCAGATGTTGGCAGAAAGATTGCTTAATCTGCATATGAAGGGCAATGGTAACATTAAGAAGATAATTTCGGTTTTGTGCAGCGAATCGGGTAGTCACGATTACACAATTAACAGAAGAGAAGCTGCGGGAGATTTGAATTTGCCAGTTGAAATACCAGATAATAAATTTTATAAAATCATTAAAGATATCCACACGGATGTGAGGCTTGAATTGAAACTCAACGAATCATTTGAGCCTGATTTTGAGCTTGGTGTTTTACCTTCCAAACCCTATTCGGCCACCAGAGCGCTGATTGAAAGCACCACGGGAGGATCACACAAATATAGTACTGAAGGAGTATTGACAAGGATTCAAATTCCCAGCCCCGCTGGTCAACAACCAGGGGTTCAAGTGCAAGGAACATTTGAGGGGTGGCGACATGAAGAAATATGCTGAATGCTTTGCGCAAGGTTCTGGTCAATGCATACCATATACAGACTTTAAGACGACCTCAGCCTTTACGTGGGGGACATCGTCATCGGATCCTATGTCCGGAATAGAGTTTTTCCGTATTCCCGTTGGATATACGGAAGCTATTATTATGGTGGAACCTTCCGCTAACGAACAAACACAATTAATTCGTGAAACGAGAAAAAAGACCGGAAAAAGTGAAATAATTTTAGATCAGATAGTAGAGACAAAAATTTGCCACGATATCGCAGAATCAGACGCAATTTTTACTATGATTGCATCTGAAGAAGTCCTTGGAAGAGATTGGGATACACCTGAAGAGGATGAAGCATGGGCGCATTTATGAAGGGGGACGTGGTTATTATTCCCTTCCCCAACTCGGATTTGAGCATGAGCAAAAGACGTCCGGCTTTAGTTGTTGCAGATTTAAAAGGTGACGATGTTATATTGACACAAATTACCACAAACTACCACGCAGATGGATATTCGATTTCTTTACGTCAATCTGATTTTCATTCTGGTGGCATAGACCATGATTCTAACATACGTCCGAATCGATTGTTCACAGCTGATTCAAGAAGAATTTTTAAAACAGCAGGGAAGATATCGAAACAAAAAACTGATGAAGTTATAAACCGCATTGTCCAAATCATAAGATCATCATGACCTGAAACTCTTTTCTCTTGCCCGCCCAACCTTGCGGTTTAACTCGTAAGCTTCCCTTAAAAGCGGACCATACAAAAATAGAGTTTTCTGGCATAATACAACCAGGAGGCTCACATGAGGAAAGCACGTTTTACAGAAATCCGGGGCACGGGCTATGTCGTCCAGGCCCTGGAAGCCGCCCTGTGGGCCTTTCAAAACAGCAATTCCTTTGAAGAGGGATGTCTGATAGCCGTCAATCTTGGCGATGACGCAGACACCACAGGGGCGATTTACGGTCAGATTGCCGGAGCGTATTACGGGGATGCCGGGATTCGCCGGCTATTCACGAAGCCCGGCCACGGCCTGAAGGACATAAACAGCCTCGGCGATGCCGATCTTCGTATCCCCGTCGATGTCTCCCCCCGACAGAGAATCCTGAATTCCTGCCATGATCCTCAGCACCCGTATGGCGTTGCTCAGGCTGAAGGAGGTGTTCTGCTCCATCAGATTGCCATTGAGGTCGTATCGGTAGGTAATGCATTTTCCCAGGCCGTAGTCCGCGGCCGTGAGGCGTCCCGCGCCGTCATAGGTGTAGGTCACGATGGCGGCGCTTGCTTGAAGAATGAAAAAAAAGGTAAATCCGATGAACAATGCGGCAAACAGTAACACTTTCCCTTTCATCAGTCATTCCCTCATCTCTTTGCTAAGAGGCACAAATCTTTACCGAAAAGCACAATGCATTGAAATTAATCATAATCATAATAGATCGACTCTCGCATAATGTATTCGCCGGCCCCAGACCAACCAGGATTAAAACGGGACCAACCGGGAGTATACTTAGCGACATCCTTTGCTAATTTGGCCAACGCATCTTTATCCGACATGGTTTCCGGATCGTAGGAAAACCCTATGTGCATCTCCCCTCCGATTTGCCTAAATTCAATGTATTTACTTCTGTGTTTCTTTGGTTTTATGGTGGCTCTCCATTCGGCACTATTGTTGGCATATGCATTGGCTACCATGTTGTACCATTTCTTTGCGATGGCTTTATGGATGCTGTTATACTTGACTTGATGAGGGGCAGGGGCAGAAGACACATCTTTCCGCGCTGAGCACGAAACAGAATCAAACAGAGCCCCTTCGGAATTTTCAGCCTTATACCGGGATTTAAATTGTTCATAATTAACCGAATCGATGAATTTTGCCGGTGCCTCGCGGGACAGCATGGACGATTGCCCACAAGCTGGGGCAGATGTGATGCCTGTGGCATCGTTTGTCTTTCCGACTGCTACGCTGGCCCTCGTTGTATCTAATTCGAATAATAAATTTGAAAAGTTGTCCGTTCCAGTCTCTGTTTTTATATCCAATCCCAGGTCGAACAACAGGCCAAAATCGCCCAACCAATACTTAATACTCAGGCCATTCACACCTCCCAGGCTTGAATGTGAACCCCCGCCGAAAGCGCCTGCCATTTCCTTCTGGCCCGTGGGATCTCCGTAACGCAAAGGATTGCTCACGGCGTACTGGTAGGGGTTGATCTTCAGTGGATGGAGGGACTCGACGGGATCCTTCGAAATGAACCTGGCTGAGGCGCTGTCGTAGTATCTTGCCCGTATGTAATGGAGTCCGTTCCCCTCCGCCATGACGCCCCAGGCTCCCTGGAAAATGAACGGATTATCCGTGGTTCCCTCGGATACCGTGGCCCCGTAAGGCTGGACCCCGTAGCGGTCCGTGACGGCCCCCGAGTCATCCGTCAGAAAGAGCGTCGTTCCCGTCTCGTCGAAATGGTAGAAATTCCTGGCGCCGGTGGCGACTTCGATCCGATGGAGGAGCTGCCCGTTGGGCAGGTGGACATAGTAGTAGAGGTTTGTCGTATTGGAGGCGTCGCGGACAATGGAGATCGAAGGGAGCCCCAGGGCATAGTTCCAGACGTAATTCCGGGTGACCCCATCGGCTGTCCTGGAGGTCCGCATCCCGAAGCCGTCGTAGGCGAAGGTCACCGTATTGCCCCCCCCCGCATACGAGGTGAGGCGCGAGGCGAGATCCCAGGCATATGTACGTGCGTCGTCGGCCGTGAGCCGACCCATGCCGTCGTAGGTATAGCCGATGATCTGGTCCTCTTCGTTGTAGGTGAAGCTCCGCTTCCCCGTGCTGGGATCCGGCGGAAGCGGCACATCGCGGGTTGCGGCCGACACGTTCCCTGCCGCGTCCCGGGTGAGATCGATCGCCGAGAGGGTCTGGGCGCCGCTTTTTTCGGTGAGCCGGATCAGGATTCCATCTGCATCGTAGAGGTATTCCACCGATGTCCCGTTCGGCCTGGCCAGGCGGGTCAGGCGCCCCTCGGCATCGTACTCGAGGTCGGTGCTGCCCCCCAGCCAGTCGCTGACACGGGTCACGAGTCCGCGGCCGTTATAGGTGTAGTTCACGGTAGGGGTCGCGTTGGTGGGCACCATCCTCACGGCGGCGACGCGTCCGGCGGCATCCCGCGTGATCACGAGACCGTTCGAGTTCTTCATGTTTCCGTTGGAATCGTACTGAAGCGAGAGGCCGTTTGCCGTCAGAAGGCGGCCGTTGTTGTCATAGGTGTAATTCAGATCCGTCGCATCGGAGTAGTAGCGGCGCGTGACATTCCCGGCGGCATCGTGGGTGATCTGCAGGGTCCCCGCGGGAAGCGTCACCGCAGAGATGCGGTTCCGGTTGTCGTAGGTATAGGAGATCGTATTACCGAGGCGGTCGGTCTGCGACGTCAGCCGTCCCGCGGCATCGTAGGAACGGTTCAGCAGATGACCTGCGGCGTCGGTGACGCGGCTGATCTCTCCCAGGTCGTCGTGCCCATAGGAGGAGGAGATCCCTCCCGACAGGCTGATTCCGGAAAGCCCCTGCGGATCGTATGCCAGAGACGTCTGGGCGACGGCGTTGCTCCAGGCGGAGAGCCGTCCCAGGGCGTCATAGGAGAGCCGGGTTTGGCGCGACAGGGGAGAGGTCACTTCCTTGGTCCGGCCGAGCCTGTCTGTCGCAAAGTTCCAGGCCTGAGATGAGGGGCCTGTCATCGAAAGGGGGATCCCTTCCCGGTCATAGGCCGTCTGCAGGAGATGGCCGTCGGGGTCCCTGACGGTGATGAGCCTCCCGGCTTCGTCATATCCGAACTGGACCGTATTGCCGAGCGGATTCTGCGTGGAAGCCATCCGTCCCATCTCATCGTAGGTGAAATAGGAAATCTTGTCCAGGGCGTCAGTCCAGGAGATGGGCCGGTCGTTCCCGTCATAGGCGACATTCTTGACGACGACATATCCCGCACGATCGGTGATCCTGGTCAGCCTGCCGTTGTCGTCGTAGACGTAATAGGTCGTCATTGACCGTTCATCGGTGACCGACGTGATGCGGTCGTTGGAGTCGTAGGTGTAGGAACGGTATGTGGTGTCGGGATGGGTGACCCGGGTGAGCCGGCGTTTGTTGTCGTAGGTGAAGAGCGTTTCCTGGTTCAACTCATCCTTTAACCTGGCCTGGGTGCCGTCCGCATTGTATGTCGCCGTCGTGACCCCGCCCGCCGGGTTTTCCGTGGTCAGGATCTGCCCCCTGGCGTTGTAGGTATAGGACCAGGTCTTGCCGGCGCGGTCGGTATAGCTCAGGACGTTGCCCGAGGCGTCGTAGGTGAAGCCGACCGATGAGCCGTCGGGGTAGGAGATCCCGGTGATGTCATAGAGGGTGAATCCGTTCTGGTTTCTTCCCGTGTAGCTGTACGTGGTCGTTTGGTTTTCCGCATCCGTGCGGGAGGCGATCCTTCCCGATGCGGCATGGAAGGTCAGGGAGGTGACTGCTCCGAGCCGGTCGGTGACCGACTTGCGCCGTCCGTGGTCGTCATAGGCGACGGAAACGGGGTTGCCCAGGCGATCCCTCCACTGCGTCAGGGCCCTGCTGGCATAGGTGTGCTGCATGATGCGATTCAGCGGGTCGGTGACCGCTGTAACGCCGGAGACCGTGTCGTAGACGAAGCTCGAAACATGATTTGCACTGTCCGCCTGGGTCGCCACCCGCCCCTGCGCGTCGTAAGTCTGGGTGAAGGGGATGTTCCCGAGGGGTCGGATCTTTGCGGTCATCAGACCCGGCCGGGCGCCCGAGGCATCGTACGTATAGGTCGTGTATTTGGAAAGGGGGTCTTGAGCCTTTGTCAGATCGTCACCGGTATAGGTGAAATAGACGGAACGGCCCAGGGAGCTTCCCTGGTATTCCGTGACCCTTGTAACTTTTCTGGAATCCGCGTAGGAATCGTATCCGAACTCGAGGTTGCGACCCGATCCGTCCTCCGTATCAGAGATTTCCATCAGCTTGCCTGGAAAGAACCCTTCGTATTCGCTGTAGAATAGGTAGTGCGCATTTCCGCGCCCGTCTTCGATTTTGGCGAGCACCCCGTTGACGTCGAAGGTGTAGAACCGCCCGTCTCGCGGGCTGTAAAAGGTATGGGTGCCGTCCGTCTGTTCGAAAAGCTGATAGAGGATTTCCTTTCCGCTCTGCTGCACCCAGGAATCGCCGGTTTTTTCGAAGGAGACGACCCGGCCTTCCGGATTGATCACCAGGCACTGCGACCCGGCCCGGCTCAATGTCCAGTCGAAATTGTGGCGCCAGTTGTTCCCCAGGTTGCTGCTCATGGTGCTGCCGTCGAGGTTGGAGGCGTAGTAGCGCTGGAAATAGAGCGGCATCGGGCCGCCCAGATTCAGATCCGGCGGTTCATGGAAAAAGAGTTCACCCGTGAGCGTATTGACCGGATCACCGCCCGTTTCCGAAAAGGGGGCGTTGGCTGCGGTCTCCTGTGCCGGTTCTTTGATCGTGAGCGCCAGGTCCAGATTTCCTTCCCCGTCGCATTCGGCTTTGCCGCCGAAAAAAGCCTCCCCCTGGTAATGTGCCCGGATCAGCACCGATCCGGAGGCATCAGGTTTGACCCCGATGGCATATTCCCAGTATGTGACCAGGTCGGGACTGTCCGGGCTGAGGTCGACCAGATTGGCGGGATCGGCGGAGATCGTCACTTTTGCCGAGCAGTTTTGGCCGGGGGGTTCGTACACGATGAATTTCACCGTTGCCCCTGGCCGCGCAAAGAAATGCCCCAGGGGAAATGCGTTGTGGGCGTGACAGGGCGAGGCCATGCCGATGACGGCCATCAGGCAAGTCAAGAAAAAAGCCATCACACTTACAGAAGCCCTTGGTCTCTGATGAACGCTCATCGGGAATCCTTTCCTGATCGTCCTGTTTAGATGGGAGAGATCCGATTCCTGGCATCAACCAGACTCATACGGCATCTTCAGCAGACGAAAAGAGGGCCTTCTGTGCATACAGGCACTCCCCGATTCGGCCTGGATCCGCGTTGATGGATAAGAGCTGTAAGTGGTATGGTTATTTCATACGGGGATGTGCTTCGTATGTCAAGGATATTATTTTGCATCC
>DAOPOS010000014.1:45952-69287 GCA_035358035.1 Syntrophales bacterium
ATGGTTATTTCATACGGGGATGTGCTTCGTATGTCAAGGATATTATTTTGCATCCGCCAGATGCACGACCTGGATGCGGACGTGCCGGCGCCGGGTTTCCCCGTGAACGCACGCCTGCTCCGGATTCCGGCCGGTCCGTCTTAAGCCCTACGAATCTTTTTGCGGGGCGTGGCAGTCCTTGCAGTTGCTGAGTTGCCTCGGGTGATGGCAGCCGTAGCAGTACTCGATCGGCGGCTTGTCCTTGTGCATCTTGTGGCAATTGAAGCACTCGACCTGCCCGTGCGTGGGCTGGTGGGGATTGATCGACTCGTTGTGAGTCGTTTTGAATGCAGAACAGTTTTTGGTTTTATCGGCCAGGCGCTCGTAGGAGCCATGACACGCCAGGCACATCTCGTTCGGGTACTTCCGCTGTTTGAAAAACTTCCCCGGCGCCTGGGTCACCTTCGCATGCGCGGTCGCCATGTCGGCTTCCCTGTGGCAGGAGGAGCACGTCGGGGTTACGGCCGCATGCCTTCCCATCAGCATCCTGTCGTTCTTCATGGATTCGGCGTAGGGCGCGTGACAGAGGGCGCAGTCCGCATCTTTCGAAAAGGACCCGGCAACGGCCGGGGCCGCAGCGGCCGGCTTCGCCTTAACCGGCCGATTCGATGCCGCGCCGCTGATGCCGTCTTCCGCGAGCGGCAGCGTGAAGGCGAGGAGCGCCAAAACACCGAACAGCAGGGCGGAAGTCCTTTTTTTCATCAACATCGCTTTTCCTCCATCACCCTGAACCGGCGTCCTGCGGGGGGTCCCGGGGGCATCCGGAGTCAGCTTCAATGCTGCGAGACTCCGGATGCCCATTGGAACTTGAATGCTTCCCCGCACCCGGGACAGGATGCGGCCGGTTGGGTTAGGCCTTGCCGAGCGCCTCAAGCGCCGCGTTCCGTCCCCCGATACATCCGCTGATCGCTGCGCTCGCCGCGGGCTGGAACTCGTTGTCGTTCCCGTAGCCGTAAGGCTTGCAGAACCCGCCCACGTCGCCGGAGCCGCCGTACAGACCCGGGATGGCGTCGCCGTTGGCCTTGATGACCTGCCACTGCGGGTTGACCCTCAGGCCGCTCGTTGTCGACCAGAGGAACGACGGCTTGTTCTTGACCGCGAGGAACGGCGGCTTCTCGATCGGGTACAGGAAGGACTTGTGCTTGTCGAATTCCTTGTCCACGCCGGCATGGCAGTATTCGTTGTAGCGCTTGACCTGCGCCACGAACGCCTTCGGATTGATGCCCGCCTTTTTGGCCAGCTCCTCGAGGCTGTTCGCCTCGTAGATGTTCTTCAGGTTCTTCTTGCACCACTGCAGGCTGTCCTGCCACTTCCAGAGAGGCCGGATGTCCTCGTCCTCGTAGAAGATCCTGAAGTCCGGCGTGATCATGTTCTCGCACATGCCGTAGCGGGACTTCTTGGTGTAATTGATGAAGCCTTCGATGTCGGCGTCGTAAATCGTGAAGTAGTTCTTGTTCGGCTGTTCGGAGGCGCAGAGGTTCTTGGCCTTCCAGGTCTCGTTTTCGTCCATGAACCTGAGGCCCGCCTCGTTTACCCGCAGGGACGGCTGCCTCGCAAGCTGAATGCCCGCCTCGGCGTAGCCGGAAACGGTCTTGTCCTTGTAGAAGAAATTGTTTCTGAACGTCCAGGGCCGCCCGGCCGCCAGGGTGTCCGGGCCGCCGTCCGCCACCGCGCCCGACGGCATGCAGCTCAGGTCTGCGCCCAGGCCCTGTCCCATCCGGATGCCGTGACCGTCGTTCGACTCGGCGCCGACGTGGCACCCGCAGGTGACGTCGATCCAGCCGTAGTATTTGACCATGTCGTAGTTGGCGCCGTAGCCGCCGGTCGCGATGACGGTGGACCTGGCCTTCACGAACACGTCCTTGCCCTTGACGGTGGCCCGCGCGCCGACGACGCGGCCCGCGGCATTCGCGATCAGACGGGTGTTGTCGGCCCCGTAGATCAGCTCCGCCTTGCCGCTGTTTTTCAGGAAGCGCTCGATGGCCACTTCACAGGCGTGATACTTGTTGATCCAGGGGTCCATGGGGGTGAAGTCCTGCAGTTCGTTGCCCACGTTGGTGTAGCGGATGGCCGGGTAGTTGATCTTCATCCGGCCGACGAAGGAGTCGCCCAGGTCCACGGGGAAGAACTTGCATCCGATCGACCGCAGCATCTCGATGGGGGTGGGCCATTCCTCGACCTGCTTCCTGATCAGGCGGTAGTCGGCCTGGTAATCCTGCGCCGCCCAGATCTCGTAGGCGGCCGCGTCCACGTCTTTCGCCGGGTTCCAGCCCCTTTTGGTGATCTTTCCCCATTCCTCGCCGCCGAGTCCGCCGAGGACCTGCACGCCGCAGTGCTCGTCCCAGTTTTCGCGGGTCAGCTTCTCGAAGGCAACAACTTGTGCGCCCTGCTTGACCGCGCTGAGGGCCGCCATGGTCCCGCCGACGCCGAACCCGATGACCAGGACGTCGGTCTGGTAATCGTACTTTCGGGGTTCGGAGATGGGTTTGATCGGACTGACGTTCTTCAGGTTGACGTCGCAGTTCTTCCAGGGGCTGGACGCCTTCTTCTCGGCGGCGTCGGCCTCCTTGACGACGGCCCCGAGGACGCCGCTCGCCGCTACGGCGCCCGCGCCGATCGTCACGGCCCCTGTCTTCAAAAAGTCACGCCTGTCCATTCCGGTCTTCGTTCCATTTTCCTTTTTCATCTGACTCTCCTCCTTCGCTTTGGCATCAGGTCTGATCCCTGCCCGCGTTAAAACGCACCATTCGTTGCTCAGAATTAGCTTAAACCGTGCCATGAACAAATAATGTGTTATTTCATTCAGATAAGATGCCAGGGCCGGTAGCGGGATATAAAATGCTGTCGAAAAAGTGAATTATATGGTAGTTAACTGCCAAAATATGAATGCATCGTGATCCGGGGACGGGGTTTCAACCATGCCTGCCGATTCGATCGATTTCTTTCACGAGGCCACGCTGCGCATCTGCGGCAGCCTGGAGATCGATGTGGCGGCGAAGGACTGTCTCGAATACCTCCAGGCGTATCTTCCGCTGGACGGGATCTCGGTGCACTATTACGACGAGAAGAACCGGCTGCTGCTCCTGCTGGCCACGGCTTCGAACATCCCCCTGGACGTTTCGCATCACGCCATCCCGATCTCCCTGGAGGGACATCAGTCGTTCAAGAACACCAAGAACACGGTGGTCATCTACAACAACCCGGAAGAAGACCCCGTGCCGCTGAAGATCTGGCAGACCCTCGGCTGTGTCGACAAGTCGAGCCTGGTGCTCTTCGTGAATTTCAAGGGGACCCGGCTGGGGCAGATCGATTTCTTCTGCAAGGGCCGCAACCGCTACACCGAAAAGCACGCAAACCTGATCGCCCAGCTTCACAATCCCTTTTCCATCGCCATGGCCAACTGCCTCCAGTACCGCGAGATCGTCAACATCAAGCAGCTCTTGGCCGACGACAACCGCTACCTGCGCCAGGAGCTGCAGCAGGCGTCTTCCGGCGAGATCATCGGCGCCCGGAGCGGACTGAAAAACGTCATGGAGGCGGTCGAGCAGGTGGCGCCGCTCAACAGCCAGGTGCTCCTGCTGGGAGAGACCGGCGTCGGCAAGGAGATCATCGCCAACGCGATCCACTACGCCTCGCCGCGCAAGGAGGGTCCCCTGGTCAAGATCAACTGCGGCGCGATCCCCGACGGGCTGATCGACAGCGAGCTCTTCGGTCACGAGAAAGGCGCCTTCACCGGCGCCCTCTCGCAGAAGCTCGGGCGTTTCGAGCGGGCGCACAGGGGCACGATCTTCCTCGACGAGGTCGGCGACCTTCCCGCCCAGGCGCAGGTGCGGCTTTTGCGGGTGCTTCAGGAGAGGGAGATCGAGCGGGTGGGGGGGACCTATCCGATCAAGGTGGACGTCCGCGTCATTGCCGCCACCAACCGGCAATTGGAAGATCTGATCAGCACGCATCGCTTCCGGGAGGACCTCTGGTTCCGGCTCAACGTGTTCCCTATCCGGATCCCGCCGCTCAGGGAACGGAAACCCGACATCCCGCACCTGGTTCTGCATTTCATCATGAAGAAATCCCGGGAATTGAACCTCGCCGTCAACCCGGTTCTCGCGCCGGGGGCGATGGAGAAGCTCATGGCCTACGACTGGCCCGGCAACGTGCGGGAACTGGAAAACATCGTGGAGAGGGCCCTGATCAGGATGCGCACCGGGCACACGTACAGGCCGCTCGCCTTCGATGAGTTCCCGATGAAGACGCCGCCCGCGGGACCGGCGGAGGAGGAACCCCCGGGCGCACCGAAAGAGGCCCCGCGCTCCCTCGACGACGCGATGCGGTGGCACATTCAGGAGATGCTCGACAGGACCGGGGGGAGGGTGCAGGGGCCCGGCGGCGCGGCGGAACGCCTCGGGATCAAGCCGAATACCCTGCGGAACCGGATGCGCAGGCTGGGAATCCCCTTCGGGAGGAATTCCCGCGGCGCGTCGCCCGTCGCCTGACGGAGATCCGCACGCAAACGCATACGGAAGGGCGTCAGGGGGGGGCGATCCGGGGCGCCTGCGCGCATCACTTCACAAGGGGGGGGAAAAAGACAGCATGCTGGACGTGGAGAAGTACGGCAAGCAGACGGTTCACGACCTCCTGCTCAGGCACCTGGTCGTCATCAACGCGGGCTGGTTCAAGTTCGAGAATCTGATCCGGGCGACGCATCCCGAGGTGCTGAGGGGCGACGGGTATGCGCGGATCATGGAAGAGCTGTGTTCGGACCAGGCCCGGGGGCTTGCCAAGATCCTGGGCGTCCGGGGCGATGGCATCGACAGCATGATCGAGCTGCTGCGCTGTTCGCAATGGGGGGTGTTCGAGCGTTTCGAAATCGAAAGGCTTTCGGAAACGGGCTGCCGGATGCGGATCCTGGCGTGTTCGACGCAGCGGGCGGCCCGGAAGTGGGGGATGGAACACTACCCATGCGCGGAGGCGACGATGGTCTGTCTCCGGGGCTTCTGCACGCAGGTCAACCGGGGCGCGACCATCCGCAAGGTTTTTGCGCCCCCCGAGGCCGACCCGGACGGAAACCGCGAACCGGTTTCATGCGAATGGGTGATTTCGATCGATGGGTCGGATGAACCGCCCGGACCGCCGCGGGGGGGATCCTCGTGACCGTTTGCCGGCGGTGCCTGCGGGAATATGACGAACCGGAGGGGCCCGCCACGCCGGTGGAGGAGCTGGGCCGGATATGGCTGGAAAACATCAGCGGTTATTACACGACGCAACTGTGTCCGGACTGCAGGGAGCAGCTCGGGATGTTCACCCTGCTCTGGTTCGGAGAATGAAAGGATATCATTGTGACCCATGAATAACGCCCTTCCAGACACCTTTTTCAAGCCGGGCACCGTGGCCGTCGTCGGTGCGTCAAAAAAGGCGAATTTCAGCAGCGGCATCCCGGAAACCCTGGTTAAAAACGGCTACCGGGACCGGCTGTACCTGGTCAACCCCCGGGAAACGGAAATCAACGGGATACCCGTCCATGCCGACCTGGCCGCCGTCCCCGTTCCCATCGATCTCGCCATCGTCGTTGTGCCGGCGCCCCAGGTCCCCCGTGTTATCCGGGATTGCATCCAGCTGGGCATTCCCTCCGTCGTTCTCGAATCGGCGGGATTCGGCGAGACGGGCCCGGAAGGGGCGCGCCTGGAAGAGGAGGTCCGCGGGCTTCTCAAGGATTCGCGGACGCGGGTGATCGGTCCCAACTGTCTCGGCGTGATCAATCCGCACGCATCCTTCACGACGACCCAGGTCAACCTCGAGGCGTTGCGGCCGGGGAATATCGGCGTCATCGCCCAGAGCGGAACCTTCGGCAACATTCTGGCCGACTGGGCGCCGACGCAGGATCTGTGTTTCAGCAAGCTCGTGACCATCGGGAATCGGCTGGACGTGGACGAAACGGACTGCCTCCTCTACCTGGCGGACGACGACCGGACGGACGTCATCGTTCTGTACCTGGAGGGCGTGAAGGACGGCGGCCGCTTTTACGAGGCGGCCCGGGACGTGTCCCGCCGCAAGCCGGTTCTGGTCTACAAGGGCGGACGATCGCAGGCGGGACGCAAGGCCGCCGCCTCCCACACGGGGAGCCTGACGGGAGAAGATGAACTCTACGAGGCGATTTTCCGGCAAACGGGCGTCATCCGGGCCGCCTCCTTTCAGGAGCTTTTCGACATGGCCCGCGTGTTCTCGCGGGAGCCGCTCATGGCCGGACCGCGCGTCTGCGTCGTGACGGTGTCCGGTTCGCTCGGGGTGATGACGGCGGACGTCTGCACGGCGTGGGGCCTGGAGCTTCCGGACCTGTCGCCGGAGACGGTTTGCGCCCTGCGCGACATCGCCCCCTCCTGGATGAACGTGAAGAATCCCCTCGATCTCGGTCCTTCGGGCATTTACGATGCCGCGATCAAGGCCGCCCTCGCGGACCCGCGGATAGACGGCATCATTGCCGTACCCGTGATTCCCGAAATCGTCATGCAAAAATATACCGAACTGGGTGTCGATGTCGGCTCCATGTTCGGCGATCCGAAGGAATGGCGGCGACTCGCCCCGGGCAAGCCGATCCTGATGTTCACGCTGGGAGGCGCCTCGTGGTGCGAGCATGTCCGAAAGGTGTATGGAGCCGACCTTTCCCTGGTCAGCTCCCCCGAGAACGCCGCCCGGGCCCTGTCCGCCTCCCGCCGTTATGGCCGCTTCCGTGCCGGCGGATGAAGCGCGGGAGGCATGACGTCCGCCGGCCGCCCGGCGTCCGAACGGCGCCGCCTCGTTTCACCCCCGGTTTTGGCCGGGGGGACGGTTCTTTTTGACGGACTGCCATCAGAAGGAGGGAGATGCCGATGGAACAAACGGCGTTCCGGGTCTACCGCTATCGATGGGTTGTGCTCCTGGTGTATGTTCTTCTCAACGCCCTGATGCAGGTGCAGTGGATCACCTTCGCGCCCATCACCAGCGAGGCGGTCGCCTTCTATGGGGTGCCCGCCCTGCAGATCGATCTCCTGTCCCTCATCTTCATGATCGTCTACCTCTTTGTCTCCCTCCCGGCCTCTTATGTGATCGACACCTGGGGGATCCGGATCGGCATCGGCATCGGCGCCGCCCTGATGGGCGTCTTCGGATTCATGAAGGGCGTCTGCGGGTCGAGCTACGCCCTGGTCGCCGTCGCCCAGGTCGGCATTGCCGTCGGCCAGCCCTTCGTCCTGAATGCCGTCACCAAGGTGGGCGTCCGCTGGTTTCCCCTGCGTGAGCGGGCGACCCAGGCCGGCGTCAGCGTGCTGGCGCAGTTCGTCGGCATCATTCTGGCGATGGCCTTAACCCCGCCGCTCTTCAAGAGGTACGGCATGGAAACCCTGCTGATGATCTACGGGGTGGCGACCCTGGCGGGCGCCGTGATCTTCCTCGCGTTCAACCGGGAGCGTCCGGCCACGCCGCCCTGTCCGCAGGGCCATGACGAGCGGATTGCCGTCCTGGCGGGCCTGAAGCACATCTTCCGGCAGCGGGACATGATTTACCTTCTGGTCGTCTTCTTCATCGCCCTGGGGATCTTCAACGCGGTGACAACGTGGATCGAGCAGATCGTCCGGCCGCGCGGCTTCGACATCACGCAGGCGGGGGTCACGGGGGCGCTGATGATGTCGGGCGGCATTCTCGGCGCCGCGATCCTGCCGTATTTCTCCGACAGGCTGCGGAAGCGGAAGATCTTCATCGTCGTCACCACGATCCTCGCCATTCCCGGCCTGGCCGGCCTGGCCTTCGCCGGCGGCTACGGGCTGCTGCTGGCGTCGAGCCTCGCCTTCGGTTTCTTCCTGATGGCGGGCGGGCCGATCGGCTACCAGTACAGCGCGGAGATCTGCTATCCGGCGCCCGAGGCCACGTCGCAGGGCCTGCTCCTGCTGGCGGGTCAGGTTTCGGGCATCGTCTTCGTCATCGGCATGGATGTCCTGGCGGCCGGGAGCGACTCCAAGACAGCGGCCATGATCGTGTTTCTCGTCCTGATGGCGCTCAACGTCTTCCTGACGGCGCGGCTCCGGGAGTCCGCGCTCGTCAAGTCCGGGGGGATCTGAGCGAGATAATGATTGACTTCAAAAGTCAAACCTTATTAAGACATGCAAGGCCGCCGGCGGGGCGGGAGCCCTCGCCGCGGCGGGGAAGGTGAACCGGGACGTTCGGGTGTGGATTCGAGCCGCGAGGGAGGATCATGATACGCACTGACAAGTACGTTCTGGCCGTGGATCTGGGAACGTCCGGCCCCAAGACCGCGCTGGTTTCCGTCCATGGCGACGTGGTCGACAGCGAGTTCCAGGACACGCCCGTCATTCTGTTTCCCGACGGCGGCGCCGAGCAGGACCCGCAGGGCTGGTGGGACGCCATCCGGTCCACCGCCAGGAAGGTCATCGGCAGGAACCGGGTCCCGCCCGAGGATATCGTCGCCGTGAGCGTCACCACGCAGTGGTCGGGCACCGTGCCCGTGGACCGGGACGGCCGGCACCTGATGAACGGCATCATCTGGATGGACTGCCGCGGTTCCGAGTCCGTCAAGGACATCCTGAAGGGCCTGCCGAAGATCGAAGGCTACCCGCTGCTGAAGCTGATGACCTGGCTGAGGCTGACCGGCGGCGCGCCCGCCCAGTCCGGCAAGGACCCGATCTGCCATATCCTGTGGCTGAAGCGGAACCGCCCGGACGTCTACCGCCAGACCTACAAGTTTCTCGAACCCAAAGACTACATCAACCTGTGCTTCACGGGCAAATTCGCCGCGACCTACGACTCCATCCTGCTGCACTGGGTGACGGACAACCGCGATCCGTCGCACGTCGTGTACGACGACAGGCTGCTGAAGATGGCGGGCCTCGAGCGGGAAAAGCTGCCCGACCTGATCCGGGCCATGGATATCCTCGGGCCGGTCACGAGCGAGGTCGCCCGGGAGCTGGGGCTCCGGGAGGGAACGCCGGTGATCGGCGGGACGCCCGACGTGCCGTCGGCGGGCGTGGGTTCCGGCGCGGTCCGGGACTACGAAGGCCATATCTACATCGGGACCTCCTCGTGGATTTCCGCGCACGTCCCCTTCAAGAAGACCGACCTCGCCCACAATTTCGGGTCCTTCCCCAGTCCGATCCCCGGACGGTACCTCATCCTCACGGAGCAGGAGTGCGCCGGCAAATGCCTGACGTGGCTGAGGGACAACATCCTGTACCACAAGGACGAACTGCTCCTCGAGGAGAGCGTCCCCGACATCTACAAGGTGCTCGACAGGATCGTCGCCCGCGTCCCGCCCGGCGCCAACCGCGTCCTTTTCGCCCCCTGGCTTTACGGGGAGCGGTCTCCGGTCGACGACTGCACCATCCGCGCCTCCTTCTTCAACCTGTCCCTGGAGAACACCCGGGAGGACATCGCCCGGGCCGTCTTCGAAGGGGTCGCGTTCAATGCGAGATGGCTGCTCGCGCCGGTGGAAAAGTTCATGGGCCGGCGCTTCGACTATCTCAATTTCATCGGCGGCGGCGCCAACTCAGACATCTGGTCGCAGATCTTCGCCGACGTCTTCGACCGGAAAATCCGCCAGGTCAAGGACCCGATCTACGCCAACGCCCGCGGCGCGGCCTTTCTCGCGTCGATGGCGCTGAAGTACATGACCCTGGAGGACATTCCCCGGACCCTGCAAATCAAGGCCGAATACACGCCCAACCCGGACAACCGGAAATTGTACGACGAACGGTTCAATGAATTCGTCAACTATTACAAAACCCAGCGGAAGGCCTGCGCACGGATGAACAAGAATGCGGCGGGCGTGTGTCTGCCGCCGGCATCGCAATCAAGCGTCGGGAGGTGACGATTCCATGGAATATTCGGAAATCATGAAGCGAAAGGATGCGATTCTGGAAAGGCCCGTGCGTCCGATCCCGCCGGACAAGCTGGCCGACGAGCACCGGCGCTACGCCGAGCGCTGCAAGCGCTCCATCGAAATCTTCGAGAAGGCGAAGGGGCTGATCCCCGGCGGCGTCGAGCACAATCTAAGCCAGAACAAACCCTTCCCCCTGGCGATGGATCGGGCCAGGGGCTGCCGGGCCTGGGACGTGGACGGCAACGAATACATCGATTATCTGATGTGCGGCGCGCCCATCATGCTGGGACACGGGTACGAACCGCTCGATGAGAAGATCATCGGGATCATCCGCGAAAAGGGGCCGGCGACCGGGCTGACCTCGGAGTACGAGCTGTTGGCGGCGGAACAGATCATCCGGCACATGCCCGGCGTGGAGATGGTCCGGTTTCTCCAGTCCGGCACCGAGGCGGACATGGCGGCGGTCCGCATCGCCCGGGCCTTCACCGGCAAGCTCAAGATCATCAAGATCGGCGGCAGCTACCACGGCTGGTCCGATCAGGTGGTCTATTCCGTGCACATCCCCCGCACCGGCAATTTCGAGTCCAAGGGCATTCCGCCGGAGTGCTACGCCCACACCGTGGATGTGCCGCCCAACGATTTCGAGGCGCTGGAGGCCGCGTTCCGGGACAACCAGGACAAGGGCGGGGTGGCCGGCGTGATGGTGGAGCCGATCGGCGGCGAATCGGGCGCCCATCCGGTTCATCCGGACTGGAACCGGACCATCCGGGCGCTGTGCGACCGGTACGAGGCGCTGATGATCTTCGACGAGGTCGTGACGGGCTTTCGCCTGGACATGGGCGGCGCCCAGAAGCTGTTTGGCATCCTCCCCGACCTGACGGTGCTCGGCAAGATCATCACGCACGGCTACCCGTCGTCGGGCGCCGTGGCCGGCCGCAGGGACGTCATGAAGGTCTGCGCCGGCAGCATGGGCGAAAAGATCTTCGTCGGCGGCACGCTCGCGGCCAACCCCATTTCCATGGCGGCCTGCTATTACGCCCTGAAGTACATGGAGGAAAACGACGCGGTGGCCAGGGCGACGGCCTACGCCGACCGGCTTGCCCGGGCGCTCAACGACCTGTACGCGACGCGTCCCGATCTGGGGTTCTTCGTTTACAATTTCGGCGCCATCCTCCATTACGTGACGACCGCGTTCTTCTCCGTGGACCTGGGCGCGCCCGACGCGCTCACCCAGATCTTCAGCCGGAAGCAGGTCGCGGACGACTATCAGGTGATCACGATGGCGCACGGGTTGTGCACGCTGGCGGGGACCCGCATGTACACCTGCATGCAGCACGATGACGAGGCGCTGAAGAAAACGCTGGAGGTGTGGGAATACCTGCTTTCGCTGATTCCCAGAGGTTGAGGTGAGCGGTTGAGGTGAAACGATTGATCTCGACAAGGAGTGCAAAATCATGAAAAAGAATCAAGGACCCAAAGTCGCGAAGAAGGAAATCGGCCCCTACGCGGACAAGCCCATCGCCCTGCCCGAGGGCATCGACATGGAGAACCACGTCGTCGCCACCTACTGGATCCAGGCGGACAAGGGGTGGGACATGTCGATCATGGGACAGGTGATGGCGATCGAGCAGACCACCGGCACCTGGGTCCCGGTCCCCGGTGAAACCCCGGAGGTGCGCGCGGGCCACGTGGCCAAGGTGATCGGCGTCTATGAGGCCCCGTATTACGAGTACGCGCTGCCCGCGGACGTGACGGAGCGGCAGTACATCCTGCAGATCGCCTTTCCCGCGGCCAACGTCGAAGACCAGCTGCCCATGATGCTGACGGCGACGATCGGCAACATCTCCATGGTGCCGAACTTCAAGCTGCTCGACCTCCGCCTCCCCAAGGCCACCCTGGACCAGTACCAGGGTCCGAAATTCGGGACGGATGGCTGGTGGAAGGCCCTGGGGCTCAAGAAGGGCCGGCCGCTCCTCAACAACATGATCAAGCCGTGCAGCGGCTATCCGCTCGAAGTCGGCGCGGACCTCTTCCGGCAGGCGGCGCTGGGCGGCTGCGACGTGATCAAGGACGACGAACTGATCGCCAGCATGCGCTACAACGACGCGGTCAAGCGGGTCAAGACCTACATGAAGATCGAGCGGGAGGTGTACGAGGAAACCGGCGAACACACCCTCTACACCGTGAACGTCACCGACCGCCTGCCGCGGATGTTCGATCTGGCGAGGCGCTGCGTCGACGCGGGCGTCAACGGCATGATGGTGAACTACCTGGCCGTCGGTCCGGAGGCCATGCGCGCGCTGGCGGAAGACCCGGCCATTAACGTGCCGATCCTGGCGCACATGGACCTGGCCGGCGCCTACTACATGTCGCCCA
The DNA here is from genome assembly GCA_035358035.1 of Syntrophales bacterium. Classification (GTDB taxonomy): domain Bacteria; phylum Desulfobacterota; class Syntrophia; order Syntrophales; family UBA2251; genus UBA2251. The sequence goes on from DAOPOS010000014.1 coordinate 58,227, forward strand.
ACCAGGGGATCGCCTCGCCGATCATCCTGGGGAAGTTTCCCCGCCTGTGCGGGGCGGACGCCATCGTGCTGCCCTTCTCGATGGGCGGGAAGGCCATGTACATGCACGACCGCTTCATGAACACGGTGCGCAACCTGACGTATCCGATGGGCCGCCTGAAACCCACCATGCCCATGCCGTCCGGCGGCATCACGCCCGCGAACGTGGCCGATATCGTGGCCGCCGTGGGGCGCGACATCATGATCGGCTCCGGCGGCGGCATCCATGCCCATCCCCAGGGGCCGAGGGCCGGCGCCCGCGCCCTGCGGCAGGCGATCGATGCCGCGGTCAAGGGAATCAACCTGGAGCTGTACGCCAAGGATCACGAGGAACTGGGGGTCGCCCTGGGCGTCTGGAGCAAGAAGACCGACTTCAAGATTTGAGCGCCCGTCGCCTGGGGGACGCCGCGTTTGTCCGCATGTGAGCGTCCATTGCCCGAGGGACGCCGCTTTTGTCCGTGCGGGGAGCGGTTGCGCGCCGCTCCCCGTTTTATGAGGAAAACCCGGCCTTGGATTATTTCCTGCACGACGATCCCCGCCTGCCCGCGGCCTGGGCGCCCTGGTTCTCCCACGAATACCTGGCGTACTTCTGTGTCCAGTCCCTGGACGGCCTGATGGCCCTGCCGCCGGTGCCCGTCCGGCCCAACCCCCGCTTCGGCGAGAAGATCTGGCCCATCGGCCCGAGGCACATCGACGTCTACAAGGAAAGTTACCAGGCGCACCGGCAGCTGGATCCGCTGTGGTCCTTCGATTACAGGAAGCGAAACGGCGATTTCGCCCTCGAGACGCCCGCGGGAAAGACGATCGAGCCCTGGAAGGTGGTGGTGATCTACAGCACGGAGCCGGATCTGTATCCGGACTACGATCTCGTTCTGCACCGGAATCAGAAAATCACCGGCGGGTCGCACGGCTGGCGGCACATGCGCTTCCGGCTTCTCGGGATGACCTTCGGCATCGCGCCCCGGTCCTTCAGCGTCCACCGGGACCTGGCGAGGCTCGCGTTCGATAGCGGCCACGACTATTGGGGATGGCGGTATCTTTCCCGGGGCGCGCACTACCTGGCGGACCTGGGGCATCCCTTTCACGTCAAGGCGCTGCCCGGCTCATTCCTGCTGAAGAACGTGCTCGCCCGGCACGAGCTTTTCAAGGTCGTGTCCGCCATGCACCAGAGTTACGAGGTCTATACCGAACGGCGTTTCCGGGAGGGGTTCGCCCCCTTCAAGGAGGCCCTCCTCAGCGGGGCGCGCGAAGGGCGGGAGGCCCCGGGAGACGTGCGGGATCGCCTGCCGGCCTACATCCGGCGGGCGGAGCGGAGGCACAACCCGATTTTCTATTACCTCTTCGAGCGGTTCGGCCCGGAGCTGCGCGAGGCGTTCAGCCGGATGGACCCCGACAGTCCCCTGGACGCGGCCACGCAGACCAACCGGTGCTCCGCGGACGCGGCCCGGGTGATTTTCAGTGACGCCCACCGGGACAGGCTCGATTTCCTCGACCGGATCACCGTCGAGATTCTCGCCGACGTCGGCCGGATGCTGGGGATGCTCTTCGCCGCGTTCTCACCGAAATCCTGAGAGCGGGGCGGCTCCCGCCCTAGACGGGGAGGGTCTTGCCGGCCTTGATCGCCCCGTTGACCCTGCCCTGGCTCATCACCTGCCGGCCGTTGATGAAAACCGCCGCGATGCCCGTCGGGGCCTGACTGGTATCCGTGAGCGTGTTGTTGTCCCGGATCCTGTTCCAGTCGATCACGGCGATGTCCGCCGCCTGTCCTTCCCTCAAAAAGCCGCGATCCTTGATCCCGTAGCGCTCGGCGGTCGCGCCGGACATCTTGCGGACCGTCTCCTCCAGGGAGATGAGCCGTTTCTCGCGGGCCAACTGGAAGAACCGGGGGAAGTTCCCGAACATGGCCGGGTTCTGCACGCCCTGGGGCGCGGGAAGCGCGTCCGTCATGAAGAGGGCGGCGGGGGAGGCCATCAGGGCCTCGACAACGGCCAGGTTGCTGTAGCCGTGATTGAGGATGTTGGCGAGGCCCTTGCTTTTGCGTGCAAAATCCATGGTGTTTTCGAACCAGTCCATTCCCCGCCGCTTCGAGATGTCGGCCAGGAACAGGCCGTTGAACCGGTTGAGTTCCGGGTGGTTCGCGTAGGTGATCTGAATGTCCTTGACCCCGAAGCCCAGGAACCGCATGGTCTGTTGCCATTCGTCCCTGAGCCGGGCGAGCATTTGGGGATCGTTGTACGCCTGCGGGACCTTCGCCAGAAACCAAGCCGGAAAGATGACGTTGATCACGGACTGGCCGCAGTGGTACGCGTAGGTGTCGAACTTGACGTCGACCCCCTGCCGGATGGCCCGGTCGATGCGTTCGAGGGCGTCCCCGCAGGTCTTGAAGGTCCGGGTGCCCACGAAAATGAGATGGGAGATCTGCAGGCGAACGCCCGTTTCGCGGGCGATGTTCAGCATCTCGTCGATGGCGATCAGGTTGTGGGGCTCGTAGCCGTCGAAGGGCAGGATGTAGTCGAGCAGGATCCTGGGCACGCTCATCGGGTAGCCCGGCGCGAGGGCCGAATACGCCCGGAGGTGGACGGTCAGAATCTTGTCCTTCCTCTTGACCAGCCGGGCGATCTCCCTGAGCTCGGCGGTCTGGGCGAAGATGCCCGGCTCGTACTGCAGGCCCAGCGAGACACCGACCGCGCCTTCGTCGAGCGACTGTTCCAGGAGCGCAAGCATCTCCTTCATTTCGTCCGGGCGCATCGGCGCGGCGTTGAATCCGCGGATCGAGGTCCGGGTCGTGCCGTGTCCGGCCAGGTTGACGAGGTTGTGCGTCAGGCCGGACTTTTCGACGTGATCGAAGTACTGGGACATGGCGTCCCACTCGATGCGGAAGAGGCCCTTGGTCCGGGGGGTGATCAGGGCCATGTGGGGCGAGTTTTTCCGGAACCCCGCGACGCCATAGCCGCACTGGCCGGCCACGAAGGTGGTGACGCCCTGGGCCGTGAAGGGGAGCTTGAGATCGTCGCGCCCCCGGATGGGCAGGTACCAGTCCATGTGGGAGTGGGCGTCGATGATCCCCGGCATGACGACCCGCCCCGCGCAGTCGACGGCCGGGCAGGACGCGCGGATCTCGCCCCGGGAGATCTTCCCGATCCTGCCGTCGCGGATGAGCAGGTGGCCCTTGAACCCTCTCTTGCCGGTGCCGTCGACGATGAAGCCGTTCTTGAGAAGCGTGTCACGGTCCCCCGCGCCCGTCACCGTCACCCTGGGGACCCTGCCGGCCGTCGGCTTGGCGTCCGCCGTTCCTCGCAGCAGTTTCAGGCCCGGCAGCGCCGCCAGCAGGGCCATCGATTTCCCGGTGTAGGCCAGGAAGCGCCTTCGGGAGTGTTTCGTCTTGATCAGCCGTTCCAGACTTGACTTGCCGTTCATCGTATCGCCTCCTCGGAAAGGGATTCGTCACCGACCGGACCCCGTTGAAAGCGGGGCGGGCAAAACCGCCCCCCGCCGGGGTTCGCTTCCGCGCCTGGATGCCGATGGAGTGGGAGGGGGGACGGACCGTCCCCCCGTGGCTGAAAATCTACCCCGGCCGCCCGGGCGAGTCAAGGGGCATTCGGAGGGGGGCTTTGCAGGCGAAGCATCCCCCCAGAAAATATGTCTGGAATTGGGCCGCCGGCGATGCTAAAGGTGCCGCTCCCGAAAACGCGGATTCACGAAAACCGGGTGCATGAGATCCCGAGAGGAGAAGCAGACATGTACAAAAAGGTGCTAACCCCGCGGATATCCGAGGTGAACGGAGCGGGACACGTCGGACACAACGTCATCCCCGTCTGGCTGGAGGAGGGATTCTTCGAGATCATCCGGCTGTTCAATCCCGATCTGCGGGGAAAGCCCGGAGAGCCCTTCCTGGTCATGGCCAATATCAACATCGACTTCGTGAGCGAGATCTTCCTGGGCGAAGACGTCGAGATCGCCACCGGCGTCAAGAAGATCGGGAATGCCAGCTTCGTCCTTCTTCAGCAGATCTACCAGGGCGGCAAACTGTGCGCGAGGGGAAAGCCGACCTTCGTTTACCTCGATCCGCAGTCCCGGAAATCCATTCCCATCCCGACGGCCATCCGCCGCGTCCTGGAGAAGCACGTCGTCGAGCCCTGAGGCGGCTCCGCCCCGGACCGCTGCGCTTCCCGCATGTCGGCCCTTCCGGGCCCGCGGCAATATCCAGCATCGTTCGCCAGGCGCGGGAGAATAGGAGGCGGGCAACGTCCAGGGTTTTGGGTCAGGGATGAGGGGAAGGGGACTCCCGCGTTTCCGTTGACACCTCCGGCGCCTTCCCCTATACTCCCCCGAAATCGAGCGGGAGGCGGGGGAGGGGTCGTGACGTCCGCGAAAATCAAAGCGCATGGGATCGCCGGGGGCCTGCTGGTCCTGCTTTTTCTGGCGCTGCTCGCCGTTCGCTTGGACGTCTTTCCCGGGCTCCGGCTCCCCGGGTCCGGACCGGCCGCATCCTCCGCCGCCCCCTCCCGGGCGGATGAAGACCGGTGGATGGCCGTCTACCAGAACGGGCGGAAAATCGGCTATTCGCACCGCCGGATGCAGCGCATCCCCGCGGGGTATCGTTTCGAGGAGTCCGGCCTGCTGCGGGTCAATACGATGGGGGTCGTCCAGGACATCCGCATGAAAACGACCGGGGACCTGAATCCGGACGGGACCCTGTCCGCCTTCCGCTTCGATCTTCAATCCAGCCTCTTTCGCTTCGTCGTGCGCGGGGAGGTCCGGGGGCGCGAGGCCGTCGTTTATCACGGGCCGCCGTCGGCGGAGAAGCGGATCCGGATCGCGCTCCGGGAGGCGCCCCACCTGTCCAACGGCCTTTACGAGGCGCTCCGGGGACGGGCGCTCGCGACCGGCCAGGAGATGACCCTGAACGTCTTCGATCCGGCCTCGATGGCCGAGCGCCCGGTGCGGGTCACCGTCCTGCAGCGTGAAACGATCCGGGTCATGGGACGGACGCACGCGGCCCGCAAGGTCGCGGTGGATTTCATGGGCGCCCGGCAGGTGGCGTGGCTGGGAGAGGACGGCGGGGTCCTGAGGGAACAGGGCCTGCTGGGGATGACCGTCGAACAGGTCACGAAGGACCGGGCGCTGGACGGGTTGACGCTGGCCGCCAGCGCCGATCTGACCGACGCCGCGTCGATCCCCTCGCGGGTGGTCCTCGACGCGCCGGAGACCCTGGCGCAGATGACCGTCCGCCTGGCGAACGTCCGACCCGGATCGCTGTCGCTCGACGGCGGCCGCCAGCGGTACGAACAGGGCCGGCTGACGATCACGCGGGAGGCGACGCCCGCCGCCCGGACAACCCGGGAGGCGCTCCCGACGGAAATCCGCCCGTTCCTCGCTGCGACGCCCTTCATCCAGTCGGACCATCCGGAGATTCGCGCCCGGGCGGCCCGGATCGTCTCCCCCGGGGACGGCGATGCGGTCAAGGCCCGGAAGCTTACGGACTGGGTGTACCGGAACGTGGAGAAGCGGCCCGTGCTGTCCGTTCCCAATGCCCTGGAAACCCTGACCCATCGCGTGGGGGACTGCAACGAGCACGCCGCGCTCCTGGCCGCGCTCGCCCGGGCGGCGGGCATCCCGGCGCAGATCGAGGCGGGGCTTGTGTATCTGAAGGGGCGGTTCTATTACCACGCCTGGAACGTCCTGTACGTCGACGGCTGGGTGACGGCCGACGCGACCCTGGGGCAGATGCCGGCGGATGTCACCCACATCCGTCTCGTCCGGGGGGAGGCCGACCGCCAGATCGATCTGGCGGGGATCATCGGGGCCGTCGACCTGGAGATCGTGGATACGAAAAAATGATCGAACTGACCGACTTGACCAAACGTTACGGGAAAACGCTGGCCGTGGACCGGCTGAACCTGTCCGTGGCCGCCGGGGAGATCTTCGGGTTCATTGGACCGAACGGGGCCGGCAAGACCACGACGATCCGCATGATGGGGGGAACGCTCTCCCCGACGGCGGGCGCCGTCGTCATCGACGGGATCGACATGGCGGCCCGGCCGGAGGAGGCCAAGCGGCGGATCGGCTTCATCCCCGACCGGCCCTTCCTCTACGAAAAGCTGACGGGGATGGAGTTCATGCGGTTCTCCGCGGACCTCTACGGGGTGGGCGACGGGACCTTCCGTTCGAAGGCCGGGGATCTGCTCCGGACCTTCGGCCTGTTCGACTGGTCGCACGAGCTCATCGAGGCCTATTCCCACGGCATGAAGCAGCGCCTGGTCATCTCGGCCGCCCTGCTCCACGATCCCCGGGTGATCGTGGTGGACGAGCCGATGGTCGGTCTCGATCCGGCCGCCATCAAGATGGTCAAGGACATCCTGAAGGATCTGGCCCGGCGGGGAACCGCCGTCTTCATATCCACCCACACGCTGAGCGTCGCCGAGGACCTCTGCGACCGGATCGGCATCATCCACCGGGGCGCGCTGATCGCCCTGGGAACGACCCGGGAACTGAAGCGGATGGCCCAGGCCCAGCAGGCCGACCTGGAGGAGGTTTTTCTCAAGCTGACCGAGGAGCAGGCCCTTTCATGAACGGCGTTCTGACCCTGCTCAAACCCCGGCTCTGGTCCTTTCTGAACGGGAACGTCTCGCGGGAGCGGGAGCCCCGGAACATCAAGTGGCTGCTCTTCGGCGGCATCGGCCTCCTGTTCTGGGCGGGCATCTTCACCGTTTTCTACCGCGTCCTCAGGTACTTCCAGGGGGTGGAGGGCTTCGGCGACATCCTGGCCTACAAGCTCCTGTCGATGGTGCTCATCACGTTCTTCGCCCTGCTCATCTTCAGCAGCATCATCACCGCCCTGTCCAAGTTCTACCTGAGCCGCGACCTCGTCCTGGTCCACGCCCTGCCCGTGTCGCCGGCGCAGATCTTTCTCGCCCGCTGGGTCGAAAGCACGATCGACAGCGCCTGGATGGTCGTCGTCTACAGCCTGCCGATCTTTCTTTCCTACGGCATTGTTTACCGGGCGGGCGCCCTCTTTTATGCCGTGACGCTGGGCGCCCTCCTGCCTTTCTGTCTCATCGGGTCCGCCCTGAGCGCCGTTGCCGTGGTCCTGGTCGCCCGGTTTCTCCCGGCGGGGCGGATTCGCACGGTCTTCGTCTTTCTCAGCCTGGTCCTGTTCGTCATCCTGCTGATCGCCTTCCGGATGATGCGGCCGGAGCAGCTGACCAACCCGGACACCTTCGCCTCCGTCCTGCTGTATTTCAGGTCCCTGGAGACGCCCGGGTCGCCCTGGCTTCCGTCCACCTGGATCTATGACAGCCTCCGCGGGGCCCTGTCCGGAAACCGGTCAGGCGCGCTCTTCAACCTGGCGCTGCTCTGGAGCGGCGCGGCGGCGCTGGTGTACCTCATGACGTGGATCGCCGGTGCGGCTTACTTCCCGGGCTTTTCGAAGGCGCAGACCACGGCCGAGCGGCTCTTCCCGTCGCGGCAGGGGCGGGGGGCGGCCGTCGCCTGGCTCCTGGGCTTTCTGTCCGGCCCGACGCGGGCGTTCGCCGTCAAGGAGATCAAGACGTTCACCCGGGACCAGACCCAGTGGCCGCAGATCTTCCTGATGATCGCCCTGATCGTGGTGTATCTCTACAATTTTTCCGTCCTGCCGCTCGACAAGACTCCCATCAAAACGTTCTACCTCCAGAACCTGTTTTCCTTCCTGAACATGGGGCTCGCCGCCTTTGTCCTGACGGCCCTGTCGGCCCGCTTCGTCTTCCCGGCGGTGAGCACGGAGGGCGTCGCCTTCTGGATCGTCCGGGCCGCGCCCGTGTCGATCCGGTCGTTTCTGTGGGTGAAGTTCTGGGTGTATTTTGTGCCGCTTCTGGTCCTGGCGGAATTCCTGATCGTCGCGACCAACCTGCTGCTTCAGGTCACGGACCTGATGATGGTCCTGTCGACGGCGACGGTTTGCCTGATGGTGCCCGGCATCGTGGCCATGGGCGTGGGACTGGGCGCCGCCTATCCCGATTTTCAGTCGGAGAACCCGGCCCAGGCGGTCACCAGTTTCGGGGGGCTGCTCTTCATGATCCTCTGCGCCGGGTTCATCGGGTTGATCGTCATCCTGGAGGCCGGGCCGGTCTACAGCGTCTTCATGGCGTCGCTGCGCGCCCAAAGCCTCGCCCCCCTGCAGTGGGTCTGGCTGGCGGTCTCTTTTGCGCTGGTGATCCTGCTGTGCGTCCTGGCCGTCATCCTGCCCATGCGCCAGGGCGAGCGCCGGCTGAAGGCGCTTGCCTAGCGGCGCGGGCGGGGGAGGCGCCCCCTTTCCGCAAAATCCCGGCGCCGGTTCATGCCCGAAAAAACCGTTGCCGCGTCAGGCGGACGGCAGGGTCGTAAACACCCCGCGCGGATCGACCTCGGTGCGGATGATCTTCAGGGCCTCGGGCGTGATCAGCCGGGTCTGGGGAATCTCCCCCTCGGGCTTCAGGAGCTCGAAGCCGGTGAGCTGCTGGACGATCTCGAAAGTGACGCCGGGGGTCAGGGACTTGACCCGCATCCGCTTGCTGACCGGATGGAAGTCGTAGACGCCCCATGGGCTGACCACCGCGACCGGGCCGTTCCCCAGCAGGCCGGCCTCCCGGCGGGAATTGCCGCCGGTCAGGTGCCCCACGGACGTGATGAAATCGACCTTCTCCGGAAATTTCTCCGGCGTCTGGAGACCGACCAGCACCATGTTCTCGGTCAGGGAAGACAGATCGTTGTTCCCCCCGCTGCCGGTCAGGCGGACCTTGGGCTTGAGGAAATCCTGGCCGATGATGTGGGTGTTCACGTTGCCGTACATGTCGACCTGGGCAAAGCCCAGAAAGCCGATGTCCACGTATCCGTTGTAGCATTGCGCGAAGGAGTAGGACATTTCCATGACGGTGGGGGATTTGCGCCAGGTGAAGGGGCAGCCGACCGACCAGGGCATGTCGCCCGCGAGCGGGTCCTGGCCCCCGGATTCGTAGACGAGGGTGATGTTGGGGGCGTGGGTCTTCTGGGCCAGGATTCCGGCCACCATCGGGATCCCGGTGCCGATGTAAACGATCGAGTGATCGTGAATCTGCTGCGCGATGATATAGGCCAGGGTCTCCAGGGGATTGGCGGGTGCATTCAGGTCTCGCATGGCATCCTCCTGTCTCAGTAGTAGAGCCCTGAATCGTGCTTCAGGGTGTATTCTTCGTAGGAAAAATCGATGGATTCGTTGTCGCCTTCGGCAGCCTTCGTCTGGCGCCGGGCCTCGGCGATCCACTTCGCCCCTCCCAGCTTGTCGATGAACTCGAACTGGTCCTTCGTGCCCACGATCCATTCATCGAGGAAGGCCTTCATGTTTTCGTCGGAGACACCCCCGAAGCGGATGAGCTTTTCCCACCACTGCCGTGACCAGTAGTAGTATCCGGGCATGTTGCCGGGAACGGCGCCGAAGGGGAGTTCGACCACGGCATCGGCGTAGAAGAAGGGAATGATGGCCCCCTGCCGGTTGTAGCGGATGTCGGTTTCGGGGACGATCTCTTCGGCCGTGATGATGAGCTTGCGGGTCGCGGCCGCCACGGCCAGGTCGTTTACCGCCGGGCCGTAGATGTAGGCGTTGCCGTACTTGTCCGCCGCATGGCAATGGATGATGGACACGTCGGGATACAGGGCCGGGACGAAGACCACGGGATCGGGGTCGTCCTTCAGGGGGTGCTGCATGACCTTGAGATAGGGGTTGTAGCGCACGATGTCGCTGCCGAGCATCAGCTTGCTGAACATCCCCGGGGTGCCGAGCTGGGCGGCCTTGAATCCCTGGGCCACCCCCCCGTGGCTCCATTCGGACAGGATCTTGACCCGTTCGGCCTTGAGCATGCGGTCGTAACTGCGGTCCGTCCCGCGCATTTCGACGCCGATATAGGAGTTGTGGGAGTAGCCGACGCAGCCGTACACGATCTGAAAGCTCTGGTTGGTGTTGGGCGCCCCGATCATCTGGAGGTTCTTCTTGCCCTGCCGGATGATCTCGTGGAAGGCCTGGTGGGGGGTTCTGACATAGGAAAACCCCGCGTCGGTCATGACGTCCCCGTCCTGGACGAAGGTCGAGATCGCGTCCGCAAGCGACATGCGCTTGTCCTTCTTGGCGTGATCCTTGTTCAGATGCGCCGCCCGGGCGGATTCGAAATCGACCAGACGGTCCAGGAGGGACGTGTCGCTCAGCCGGAGATTCTCAACGGCTTCCGGGTTGTACTGAAAGCTTGCCATCTGTGACCTCCTTTGAAAGGGTTGGAGACTCTGTCATCAGCGATTCGTTGAACCGCCCCCCCTCACGGGAGCGTCCCTATGCGGGCTTCCCCATCGCCCGGTTCAGGATGCGCTGAAAATCGGCGCGGCAGAAATCGCGGGGGGCGAGCGGGCGGAGGCGATAGGCCAGGGCGTCCTCGGTGATGTCCTTGAGCGCCCGTTCGCGGACGCCGACGTCCGTCAGGCAGCGGGGGATGTCCAGGTCCGCCTTGAGGGCGTTCACGGCGTCCACGGCGGCGAAGGCCGCGTCGCGCAGGCTGAGGCCCGAGAGGTCTTCGCCCAACGCCGCCGCGATGTCCCGGAAGCGGGGCATGTCCGCGATGATGCTGGCTTCCATGACATAGGGCAGCATCAGGGCGTTGGCCACGCCGTGGGGAACCTCGAAGCGGGCGCCGATGGCGTGCGCGAGGCCGTGCACGGAGCCCAGGCCGGCGAAGGTGAAGCCGACCCCCGCGAGCGTGCTGGCCGCCGCCATGCGGGCGCGGGCCGCGAGGTCCGCGCCGTTGCCCGTGGCCCGGCGCAGGTTGTCCCCGATCAGGCGGATGGCCTGGAGGCAGAAGGCATCGCTGAAGGGCTGGTGGCTCTTGGACGTATACGCCTCGATGGCGTGGGTCAGGGCGTCCATGCCCGTCGCGGCGGTCACCGCGGGCGGCATGCTCACGTGGGTTTCCGGATCGACGACGGCCGTCCTGGCGAAGGCGAGGGGGTGGGAGAGGCCGGTCTTCTGTTTCCGCCCGTCGTCCCG
>DAOPOS010000015.1:0-69235 GCA_035358035.1 Syntrophales bacterium
GCCGCCGCGAGCACGTCTTCGAGACGGCCCTCCGCTTCGCCGCCGAAGGCCGGGTCAACCTCCAGGGGATGATCACCCACACCTTTCCCCTGGAGCGCTACGCGGACATGATCGAGGTGAACATGCGTAAGGCGGCGAACCGGGCGGTCAAGACGGCCGTGTCCTTCCCGTAGCCGGTCGGCCAGGCGTGGTCGCTTCCGGCGGGGGGATGGGGCGGGCGCGCCTCGTCCATCCGCTCCGCCGGCGTCCGCGCCCGTTTCCTCCGCGGCGGAAAACCCCCGAGCGCCCTGCCCGCATCCCTTTCCCCCGGCGGGGAATCACTGGGTGGCCCCATCCACGCCCCTTTCTCCCGTGATGACGTCGGACAGAAAAGGCCTTGTCTTGGCGTCTCGGATCGTAGTAAAAAAACAATGAATAATGAATGCAGACCGGAGCGGGAGCGCGGCAGCCTCCCCGCTGCCGGCCTGTCCGAAGGAAGGGTGGACCTTGATTTGAGTCCGACGACATTCGAGAATCCGACGGGGACACGGCCGGAAGCCCCCGGCTTCACGCTGCTCGAGGTGATGATCGCCATGGCCATCCTCGCCATTGCGCTCGTCGCCGCGTTTCAGTCGCAATCCCAGAGCATCTCCATGTCCGGACAGGCCCGCTTCCTGACGACCGCCTCTCTCCTCGCCCAGGGCAAGATGGCCGAGCTGGAGGCCCTGAGGCCGGAGAGCGTCGCGAACGACAGCGGCGATTTCGGCGAGGATTATCCCGATTACGCCTGGCAGGTCGAGGTGGCCGACACGGGGCAGGAGTCCCTCAGGAAGATCAGGCTGACGGTCCGGAACGAACGGCTCGTGACGAACAACGCCTACACCCTCGTCCTGTACCGGGCGGATCTCAAGACGTGAACGGGGCATGAGGCCTTTTGAAATGCGTGCATTTTCTGCATTCCATCACCGTCCGGAATCCGCGCCCGGGGGGCGGGGCTTCACCCTCATCGAGATCCTGATTGCCATCTTCATCCTCGGCATCGTGCTCTCGACGGTGTACGCGGCCTACACGGGGACGTTCCGCATCATCCGGGACACGGGGTACGACGCGGAGGCATATGCCATGGCCCGGAGCGCCCTGTTCCGGATGACGCAGGACCTCGACAACGTCGTGCCGTACAAGGGGTCGTTTTACGTGTCGCTGCGGAAGGGCGGGGAGCGGGACCGGGTCCTCGTGGAGTTGAGTCTCCTGTCGTCTTCCCACATCGCCTTCCGGGAGAAGGAGCCTGCGAGCGGCATGGCGGCCATCCGCTACGAGCTGGCGGCCGTGGAGGATCAGGAGGGGTATGTCCTCCGCCGCAGCGACACCGTGTATTCCGGCGGCGAGGCGCCGGACGAGGAGGCGCAGGCCGGGTTCGTCGTCTGTGAAAACGTGCACTCGCTGACCTTCGAGTTTGTCGACCGCGAGGGGTTCATGACCGACACGTGGGATTCGTCCTCCACGGCGGAGACGCAGAAGAAGGCCGCCCCCGTCGCCGTCCTCATTCATCTGAAACTCAACAATCCGCGCGATCCCGAGCGGCCCTACGTCTTTTCGACGCAGGTCTATCTCCCCTTGAACCGGGTGGAATCCGATGGCCAGACGACCTGATCAGCGGGGCGTGGCCCTGATCGTGGTTCTGCTGATGATCAGCATCATCATCGCGGTGACCCTCGAGCTGAACCGCGACAGCCGCGGCGAGATCTATGACGCCATGAACGCCGGCGACGCCGTCCGTCTCCGGTATCTCGCCAAATCGGGGTTTGCGGCGGGCGAAGCCTTCCTGCTGGCGGACCGGAACGGTTTCGACGGCCTGACCGAGGACTGGTCGAAACCGGAGCGGGTCCTGGAAAAAACCGGGGAAGACCTGAGTCCCGAAAACTGCCGCATTTCCATCGAGGACGACTCGGGGCGCATCCCGCTCAACAGGCTCGTCGTGGGGGCCACGTACAACCAGGAGCTTGGAAACCTGCTCATCCGCCTCCTCAGCCTGCCGGAGTTCCGCCTGGAGCAGAAGCAGGTCCATGCGATCGTCGATGCGCTGAAGGACTGGCTGGACGCGGACAGCGAGGTGACGGGCGAAGACGGGGCGGAGGTCTCCCATTACGCGGCCCTGGAACGCCCGTACCCGGTCAAAAATGCGCCCCTGGATTGCATTGAGGAATTGTTGATGGTAAAGGGGATCACGAAGGAACTCCTGTACGGCGGGGAGGAGACGCCGGGCCTGGCGCCGCTCGTCACCCTTTACGGGGACGGGCGCATCAACATCAACACCGCCCCGGCGCTGGTGCTGCGCGCCCTGACGGCGGAGATCACGGAGGAGATGGTGGGCGACATGCAGCTCTACCGCAAGAGCGAGGACAACGACCTGTCCGATTCCCTCTGGTACCACCGCGTCTCCGGCATGAGCGGCGTCAACATCAACCCCAACCTGATCACCTCGAAAAGCCGGGTGTTCCGCATTACCGCGACCGGGGTTTACGGGAACCTTCAGCAGACCGTCACGGGCGTGGTCCGGCGCGACCCGGACAAGAAGGCGATGCAGCTCCTCTACTGGAGGGTCCAGTAAATGCCGGACGCGATCCTCGGCCTCGATCTGCGCCCCGACGCCGTCCATGCCGTGCTGGTCACGACGGGCTTCAAGGGCCGGCGTCAGGTTGTCCAGGCCCGCACGATTCCGCTTACGGAGGAAACCGGCCACGCCGGGGCCCTCGAGGCGCTGTTTGCGGAGCCGGCCTATCTGAAGTCCTCCTGCGTCCTTTCCCTGCCCGCCGAGGCCTTCCATTTCCGCTCCGTCGCCCTGCCGTTCAAGGAGCCCAAGAAGCTCCGCCAGGCGCTCCCCTTCGAGCTGGAGCCCCTGCTCCACGAGCCCCTCGACCGGACGGCCTTCGACTACCTGATCGCGGCGGTCGCGGAGCGGACGGAGCTTCTGGTCGCCGTTGCGGACGTGGCCATGCTCGAGGCGCGGGTCCGCCTGCTCGCGGAGAAGGTCCGGCGGCTGACGCTCATCGACGTGGCGCCCGTGGCGCTGGCGAGGCAGCTTTGCCGGGATGAGGGCTTTGCCGCCAACGGCCTCCTGCTGGATGTCGGGGCCTCGTCCGCCGACGCCGTCTTCGTGCAGGGGGGGCGTGTCCGGGAAATCCGGACCTTCCTGTTCCCGCTGCCGGCGTCGCCCCCTCGGGAGGACGCGCCCGGGACGCCGGCGTTCCCCGAAACGGCGGGAGCGGCGTTCCCGCCGCCGGATGAGGCCCGGGCGGCGCCGGAGGCCCCGGCGGGGGAGGCGGACACTCGGACGGGGGAGGCGGGGGGCCAGTCCGCCACCGCTCCGCCCGCGCCCGATTTTCTGGTGGAACTCAGGAACACCCTGGACGGACTCGTCTGGCGGGGGGACCTCGAACAGCCGCCGCTCAAGATCTTCCTCACCGGTCCGGCGGCGGACGCGGAGGCGCTGGCGGTCGAGATCTCCCGGCGGTTCGCCATCCCCGTCGAGAAGGCCGACCTGGCGGTCCTTCAGCACGTCCGGATCGACGACAAGGCCCGTCCCGGGTGGGCGCCGGCCGAGATGAACCAGGCCCTGGCCCTGGCCCTGCGTCCGACGGGCAAGAGCGGCGGATTTACCTTCGATCCGCGGCGCCTGCGCGCGCAGAACGGTTTCGTCGACTGGGCGTCCCGGCTCAAGTGGGTCGCCGCCGCGGTGGGCGCCGTCCTGGTCCTGGCGGGCGTCGGCGCCTTTCTCGACTACCGGATCGACCGGCAGCGCCTGGACGTCCTCAAGCAGGAGGTCAGGACCGTCTTCAGGCAGAGTGCGCCGGAGGTGATGCAGATCGTCGATCCCGTCCAGCAGCTCCGGGTGAAGATCGCGGACGCGAAGAAGGCCGGCGCCTCCCTGGGAGAGATCCATGCCGGCATCACCGCCCTCGACATCCTGCGCGAGATTTCCGCCCTGGCCCCGGCGTCGGCCGAACTGCTCGTCACGACGTTCAACTCCGACGGCGGCCAGATCACCCTCAAGGGCGAGGCGAAGTCCTTCGATGCCGTCGATGCCGTCAAGCGGGAACTGGAACGCTCCAACTACCTGAAGTCCATCGTCATCGGTCAGTCGAGCCAGTCCCGGCAGGGCAACAAGGTGGAATTCGAGATGCGCATGAGCGTTCAGGGGGCGTCATGAAGACGTTCTGGGAGAAATTGACCAAAAGCCAGCAGATCTTCCTGGGCGTCGGCGCCGCCGTCGTCCTCCTCCTGCTCGTGGTGCAGTTCCTCATGCTGCCGTTTGTCGAGGCGAAGGCGCGGGCGCGCAAGTCCATCGCCGCCCACGAGAAGATCCTGCACGAACTGGTCCCCCTCGGGGTGGAGTATCGGCTGCTCACCCGGCAGGTCGAGGAGATGCAGCGCATCTTCGCGCGGCGTCCGGCGGACTTCAGCCTGTTTTCCTATTGCGAGAAAAAGACGGGCGAGGCGGGGATCAAGGCGAACGTCAAATCGATCAATCCGACGCGCATTCCCCTGAACGGACCGTACGAAGAGGCGCTGGTCGATATGAAAATCGACCGCATCACCCTCGCGCAGCTCACCCAGTTCCTCTATCTGGTCGAATCCCCGCAGGATCTGATCCGGGTGAAGAAGATCGCCATCGCCAAGATGAAGGACACGCCCGAATATCTGCAGGTCAGCGTGCAGGCGGCGACCTACCAGGCCTCCGGGGGGGCGGCGACGGGACGGGGGGGGCCATGATCCGGGAACTGATCCAGCGCCTGGGCCTGAAGGAGCGATTCCGCTTTGGAGAGGGGGCAGCCCTGTCCCAGTTCGAGCAGTGGCGGCATGGCTTCATCCTGGCCGTCATGACGATCCTGATCTATCAGTCGGTCGGCATCTTCTACCAGGCCGTGATGCTCGAACTGATTCGGCCGAGGGGCGCCGGCGCGGAGGCGGCGGAGGAGGGGAAGCCGGCCGTTCTGAAGCGCGAGGATCAGGCCTTCTACCGCCTGATCGTGGAGCGGAACCTCTTCGGGTCCACCGACAAGACCTATGCGGAGAAGGTCCAGGCGACCGGCGCGCCCGAGGTGCAGCCCCTGTCCGCTCTGCTCGAACTCAAGGGGACGGTCGCCGGCGACAGCAAGTACGCCTTCGCCGTCATCGAGGAGAAGGGAAGGGGCAACAAGCAGGGCCTCTACAAGATCGGCCAGAAGGTCGCCGGGGCCACGCTGCTGAAGATTCAGCGGGACAAGGTGGTCGTCCGCTACCAGGACAAGGAGGAGATTCTGAAGAAGCGCGATATGGCCGAAGGGCCGATCGTCCCCGGAGGTCCCGCGCCGGCCGCCGCGCCGGCCGCCCCCGCCTCCGGAACCGTTGCCCTAAACCGCGCTGATATCATGGGGTCGCTGAAGGACCTGGGCACGATGCTGAGCCAGGCTCAGATCCGCCCCTATTTCACCCGGGGGATGCCGGACGGCTTCATGGTCAGCGGCATCCGCCCGGGCAGCGTCTACCAGCGCATGGGGCTGGCTGACGGGGACATCCTGCAGGAGATCAACGGGCGGAAAATGAGGGGCGCCGACGACATGATGGAGCTCTACAACAACCTCCGCTCCTCCGGCCGCATGAACCTGAACGTCCAGCGCCAGGGCCGGGCGGAAACCATCAACTACGTTTTCCACTGAGGGTGAGCGTCGCGTCTTATGTATGAAGCGTTTTTCGGTTTGCAGGAGAATCCCTTCACGCTCTCGCCGGACCCGAAGTACCTCTACCTGAGCGACCGGCACCGCGAGGCCCTGAACTATCTCGTCTACGGGATCCAGGAGCGCAAGGGGTTCGTCGTCATTACCGGCGACATCGGCGCCGGCAAGACCACGCTGTGCCGCGCCCTCCTGTCGAGCCTCAACGGCTCGGTGGAAACGGCCCTCATCTTCAATTCGTTTCTTTCCGAGATCGAACTGCTGGAAACGATCAACCAGGAGTTCGGCCTGCCGCCCGGAACGGGGGAGCGGTCGCGCAAACGCCTCCTCGACGCCCTGAACGCCTATCTGCTCGCCAACTACGGGGAAGGCAAGAACGCGGTCCTTTTGATCGACGAGTCCCAGAACCTCTCCCACGGCGTCCTGGAGCAGATCCGGATGATCTCGAACCTGGAAACGGTCCGCGAGAAGCTGATCCAGATCGTCCTGATCGGCCAGCCGGAACTTCAGGACGTGCTCGCCATGCCGGCCCTGAGGCAGCTCAACGAGCGGATTACGGTTCGTTACCACCTGGGTCCCCTGGAGCGGGCGGACGTGGGCCGCTACATCGACCACCGTCTCACCGTCGCCGGCCGGGGGCGGGCCGCCTTCACGTCCTGGTCGTATCGGACGATCTACCGCTATTCTCGGGGGGTGCCGCGCCGGATCAACGCGATCTGCGACCGGGCGATGCTCATCGCCTACACGCAGGAAAAGGTCCGGATCGGCGCGGGGCTTGTCCGCCGGGCCGTCCGGGACCTCGGCGGTTACGGGGAAACGGGGGGCGTTTCGCGTAAATGACTGAATCTGCTTGACTGAGGAGCCAATGAGTTATATCAACGAGGCGTTGAAGAAGGCCCAGGAAGAAAAGAACGGCCGCTACGAATATTACAGCGGCATCATCAGCCGTCCGCCGGCGGCGGGGCGTTTCCGCCGGGCGCGGTGGCTGATCGCGGGCGTTTTTGCATGCATCGTCCTGGCGGCGGGCGTCTGGGTCGCGTTCAATCTCGGGCTGTGGCTCGGGGAACGGCCCGTTCCGGTCGCGGCGAAACCGGCAAGAACAGTTATCGTGGATCGTGAAACACCGCCGGCCATCGCCCCGAACGACGCAACCGGCGTTCCCGGCGAAGTTCCGGTGCCGGCCGTGACCGCACCGGCCGCCCCCGCGCCCGTTGCCGGGACGGCGGCGGGACCCGCCGTGCCCGTGCCGCCGGCCGTTCCGGCGAAAACCCTGGCGGCGAATCCGCCGCGGTCCCCGGCAGCGCCGGCGACGCCCGGGCCGGAAACGAAGGCCGCTCCGTTCCGGGCGGCTCCGGCGAAGACACCCCTGGCGCCCTCCGCAAAGATCGCGGGGATGCCGGTCCGGTCGCTCTACCGCCAGGCCCTGGCGCTGCAGAAGAAGAAGGATCTGGCGGGCGCCGCGGATCTCTACCGGCAGGTCGTGAAACTGGATCCGAAACACGCCTACGCCTGGAACAACCTGGGGGTGATTCAGATGCGGCAGAAGGAAGACGGGAAGGCCATCGCCTCGTTCAAGCGGGCGGCCGCCCTGAAAGCCGGCTACGCCGATCCGTACTACAACCTCGCCTGCGCCTACGCCCAGTCCGGCGACAAGGCGCAGAGCCTCGTCCACTTGAAGAAGGCGGCCTCCCTGAACGGCGAGGTCCTGACCTGGGCGAAGGAGGACACGGATCTGGCCCCGATCGTCCAGACGCCGGAATTCCATCAACTCGTCGAGGGGCAGGGAAAATGAGGCCCGTCTGTTTCCATATGCGTCACGCCATGCTCGTTATCGGGATGCTCCTCTGCCTCGTCCCGGCGACAGCGGGGGCCGCCCGGATCACCGGCGACACGCCGTCCGCTCCGCCGACCGTTTCCGCGACGCCGGCCCAGGGGGCGACCGCCGCACCCGCGACGCCGCAAGCGGGCGTGGACGCGCAGACGACCCCCGTGAAGCCGGCCGGTGTCCCCGCGGCAACCGCACCGGCGCCGCCGGCGAAGAAGACACAGGCCGCTCCACCGGCCGCGGCAAAGGGTCAGGTCGCGCCGCCCCTCCCGTCGCGGTTTGGTTCAAAGCAACGGCCGCCCGCGAGGTTCGGACCAGCCGGCGCGCCCGTGTCCGCGACGCCGGACCAGGGTGCGACCGCCGCCCCCGCGACGCCGCAAGCGGTCGGCAGCGCACCGACAACCGCCGTGAAACCGGCCGGCACGCCCGCCTCCGCGCCGGCGGCGCCGGTGGCGGGTCAGGCCCCGGCGACGACACCGGCCACGGGTGTCCGCCTGCCCGTCCCACCGCCGGCCCCACCGGCCACGGCACAGAGGCCGGCCCCACCGGCCGCCCCGTCCGTGTCGCCCACACCGCCTTCTTCAACGGCCCCGCCGGCCGCGACGGCCAAGCCTCCCGCGGCGCCGGCCCCGCCGGCTGAGCCTCCGATCCCGGTCGCGGCGGCGCCGCAACCGGCCGCTCCCACCGCCCCACCCGGGGGGACGCGCTACATCACGATCGATTTCGATAGCGTCGACATCCAGGTCTTCATCAAGTTCATCAGCGAACTGACCGGAAAGAACTTCATCGTCGACGACAAGGTCAAGGGCAAGGTAACCGTCATCTCCCCGCGGAAGATCTCCGTCGACGAGGCCTATAAGGTCTTCGAATCCGTGCTCGACGTCTACGGCTTCGCGGCCGTTCCGGCCGGGGACATGATCAAGGTCATGCCCGCCCAGATAGCCCGGGAGAAGAATGTCGAGACGCGCCTGAAGGAGGAGGCCGTCTCGCCCGAGGACAAGGTCGTCACCCAGATCCTCGCCCTCGATCACGCGAGCCCCGACGAGGTCAAGAAGGTCCTCGACCCCCTGGTCTCCAAATCCAGCGTCATCCTCTCCTATCCGCCGACGGGCATGGTGATCATCACGGACCTCCTGTCCAACATCAAGCGGCTGATGGAGATCGTCAGCGCCATCGATGTGGACGGGGTCGGGGAGCAGATCACCTATCTTCCCCTGGAGTACGCCTCGTCGGCGGACATGGCCAAGTCGCTGACCGCGATCTTCCAGCAGCAGGCCGGCAAAGGCGCGCTCGCGCCGATCAAGATCGTGCCGGACGACCGCACGAACGCCCTCGTCATCTCGGCGACGGAAAACGACACGAAGAAGGTCCGCGAGCTTCTCAAGCTCATGGACAAGGAGGTTCCCAAGGGGGCGGGGGCCGTCCGGGTCTACTACCTCCAGAACGCCAAGGCGGAGGACCTGGCCAAGGTTCTGACGAGCCTTCCCCAGCAGACGAAGGCGGGCGATAGCAAGGAGGCGGCGGCCTTCTCCAAGAAGATCCAGATCGTCGCGGACAAGTCGACGAACGCCCTGGTTGTCACGGCGGAACCGTCGGACTACCTCATCATCGAAGACGTGATCCGGAAACTGGACATCTCGCGGCCGATGGTCTACCTCGAGGCGCTCATCATGGAAGTGAACGCCTCGAAAGGGTTGACCTTCGGGGTCGAGTGGCAGGGCGCGAACGAGGGATCGTATCAGGGCCACAAGGGGGGGGTCGTCGGCAGCATCGGCGGCAAGACGGGGGCCTCCGCGATCGCGGGCAGTCTCGTGGCCGGCACCGCCGCCGGACTGGCGCTGGGCGTCGTCGGCGAGGCCATTTCCGTGGCCGTCGGCGGATCGACGATCACGTTTCCCAACCTGGGGGCCTTCATCCAGGCCTACCAGAACGACACGGACGTGAGGATCCTCTCCACCCCGCAACTGCTGACCCTCGACAACGAAGAGGCCGAGATCACCGTGGGGTCGAACGTCCCCTACGTCACCCGCCAGGACACGACGGTAACCGCCTCGACCAACTACAGCAGCTACGAATACAAGGACGTCGGCGTTACCCTGAAGGTGACCCCCCAGATCAACAAGGACGGGTTCATCCGGATGAAGCTCGACCAGTCCGTGACGAAGATCGTTTCCCAGTCCGCCACGGTCGACTCGGCGGGGACCCAGATCCTGACGCCGACCACCCTCAAGCGCACGGCCAAGACCACCGTCACCATCAAGGACGGCGAGACCGTCGTCATCGGCGGGATGATCGAGGACAACAGCGATACGGGGACGTACAAGGTGCCGCTGCTGGGCGACATCCCGCTCCTCGGCTGGTTCTTCAAATCGCGCTCGAGAACCGGGGAGAGAAACAACCTGTTCGTCTTCATCACGCCCCGGATCATCCGGACGCCCGAGGACGCCGTCACCATCAACCAGGATAAAACGGACTACATGCGGTCCATCCGCGAGGGCACCGTCAAGCCGGAGCCGGCCCGGAAGAAGGGCGACAAGGGGAAGGCGGAGACGCCTGAAAAGCCCGCCAGTCCGGAGAAACCGGCCACGAAGGAGACGTCATGATCGCGACGCAGGGGACGGCGGCCGCCGGGGATCGCACCGGCCCGGGCGCGGGCCTCGCGGCGCCCGCCTGGGCGCCGGCCTCACTCGACGCGCGTCTCCTGGCCGCAGGCTTTTCCCCGGACGACCTGGCCGAGGCCCGGCGCCAGTGCCGCGCCGGCCGGACGGGGCTCGTGGCGGCCCTCCTCAAGCGCAATGTCCTCAAGGAGCCGGAACTCCTCGACCTCGTCGGCGCGCACTTCGGCCTGCCGGTCTGGGCGGACCTGCCGATCGATCACGTCGATACGGAGTTCACGAAGAAAATCCCCATTCATTTTCTGCGCAAGTACCACATCGTCCCCCTGGAGAATGCCGAGGGCCTCGTCGTCGCCGTGAACGATCCGACGGACTTCCAGCCCCTGGACGACGTCTGCCGCCTCCTGGGTCGCCGCGACCGGAAGGTGGTGCTCGCCGCCCAGGACGTGATCCTGACCGCGATCAACTTCATCTACGACCTAAGCAGCAACACCGCCCAGCAGTTCTTCCAGGAGATGACGGAGGAATCGCCGGACAGCATCATCTCCGCGATCGAAGACCGGGGCGATCTCCTCGACGAGACGAGCGACGCCCCGATCATCAAGCTCGTCAACCTGATGCTCTCCGGCGCGGTCCGGGACCGGGCGAGCGACATCCACATCGAGCCCTACCAGAACACGACGAAGATCCGTTACCGGATCGACGGGATCCTCTACGACACGCTGAGCCTGCCCCGGCGGGTGCAGTCCCCGCTGGTCTCCCGCATCAAGGTCATGGCGAAGCTGAACATCGCCGAGAAGCGCCTCCCGCAGGACGGCCGGATCGAGATCAAGATCGGCGACAAGAGCGTGGACATCCGCGTCTCCGTCATCCCCACGGCCTTCGGCGAGCGCGTGGTGCTCCGGCTCCTGGACAAGACCGGGACGATGCTAAGGCTCTTCGACCTCGGCATGAACGACGCCACGATCCGGCTGTTCGAGAAGCTGATCAAATCCCCCTACGGGATCATCCTCGTCACGGGCCCCACGGGGAGCGGCAAGACGACGACGCTCTACGCCGCCCTGTCCACGATCAACCACCCCGAGATCAACATCATCACGATCGAGGACCCCATCGAGTACCAGATCGAGGGGATCGGCCAGATCCAGGTCAATGCCAAGATCGGCATGACCTTCGCCAGCGGGCTGAGATCTATCGTGCGCCAGGACCCGGACGTGATCCTGGTCGGCGAAATCCGGGACCGGGAGACGGCGGAGATCGCCATCCAGTCGTCGCTCACGGGCCACCTCGTCTTTTCGACCCTGCACACCAACGACGCGGCGAGCGCCATCACCCGCCTGATCGAGATGGAGATCGAGCCTTTCCTCGTCACCTCGTCCGTGATCGCCATCATCGCCCAGCGCCTCGTGCGCGTTCTGTGCCCCCGGTGCAAGGAGGCGTACACCCCGGACGAGGAATCGCTCGCGAACCTCGGCATCGACCCGCGGATTCTCGCGGAGCGGACGATCTATCAGCGCAAGGGGTGCCTGAGCTGCATGAACACGGGCTACCGCGGCCGGACGGCGATTTTTGAGGTCCTGATCGTGGACGACGCGATCAAGAACCTCGTCCTCAAGACCTCCGACGCCAACCTGATCAACGAGGCGGCCGCGGAGCGCGGGATGACGACGATGCTGGGCGACGGCGTCCAGAAGGTCTTGGACGGGGTGACGACGATCGAGGAGGTCCTCAGGGTGACGCGCATCCTCAAGCGCGACGTGGACATCGAGCTGATCCACGAGGCCCACGCCGAGGCCACCGGAGACGCGCCGTGAAGCGATTCGCCGCGCTCGTGGGGATGATCGCTTTTTTTTGGGCCGCCGCCGGATGGGGCGCGGAGGTGCGTCTCGGTCCGGCCCGAGCCGCAAACGGGCAGACCATCGACATTCCCGTGACGGCGGACCGGGTCGAGCGGCTGGCCGGTGTCAAGCTGGTGATCGCCTACGACGCCGACGTCCTGACCTTCCGGGCGGCGAACAAGACGCCCCGGACACAGGCGCTGATGCACATCGTGAACGACAAAAAGCCCGGGCGGCTTGTCATCGTCATGGCCGGGGCGCGGGGGATCGACGGGCAGGACGTCCGCCTCCTGACCCTGACGTTCCAGGCCCGGAACGGGGCGAAGCGGAACACGCCGGCCCGCATCGACATTCTGGAGTGCCAGCTCATGGGGGAGGACCTCAAGGAGATCAGGGCGACCACCCGGGGGTGCGCCGTCTCGATCGCACCGCCGTGATGGCAGCGCACGGGACCGCGGCGCCCCTCGCCGTCGCTTTCTTTGCCTAAAGCCTGTCCGAAAGGAGGACCTGATGAGTCCGATCAATCTCCTCAAAAGAATCGCGCTGTTCGAGGCCCTTTCCGTGAAGGACCGGGAGGAGCTGGCAAAGCTCCTGAGACGCCGGACCATCCCGAAGGGACAGGTTCTTTTCCACAAAGGCGATGAAGGCACGGCCCTGTTTCTCATCATGAGCGGCCGGATCAGCATCGTGCTGAAGGTCCGCCCGGAGGATGAGATCACCCTGTCCGTCCTCGCCGACGGGGACTTTTTCGGCGAGATGGCCCTGCTGGACGGCATGCCCCGTTCCGCCGATGCCGTCGCCAAGGAGGATACGGACCTTTACATCCTCAATCGAACGGATTTCATTCGGTTTTTAATGCATAACGAGCATGCCATGCAGGCCATTCTGTACACCCTCTCCGTGCGCCTGCGCAAGACGGACGACCTCCTGGGTGAGACGGCCTTCCTCAATATCTCGTCACGGCTGGCCAAGCGGCTGATCGAACTGGCGGAATCCCGCGGCATCCGGGAGGAAGGCTCGTCGCATGTCGAGCTCGAGCTGACGCAGAAGGAGCTGGCGAGCCTGGTGGGCGTCAGCCGGGAAAGCATCAACAAGGAGTTGAAGCGCTGGCGCGACCGTGATCTCGTGGCTACCTCGCGCAACCGTCTCATCATCACCGACCTCGAGGCTATCCGCAAGCGCGTCCGGTGACGCGCCCCCCTTGTGTGACCTATTTCACCTTCGTTGTGTGAAAAAGACCGGGAATATCCGCAAAAGAATGCCTGAATTCCCTTGACTCCCCCCGATGCGTACATATAATGAGACAACTGGACGTGGGCAAGCCATGACACGTCGCGGTGCCTTTGGTTAAATCCTCGCCGTCCTCTTGCGGCGCCGTTCTTTTAAGGAAAAACACGTTATCAAACAACCCCTGAACCGTTCGAGAAAGGAGCTGTTTTATGTTTTCGAAAATCCTGAAGAAATGGACCTTCCCGCTGATCCTGTGCGCCATGATGCTGCCCGGAGCGGTCGGGAACCTCCACGCCTTCTCGGTGGATGTCAGCCACCTTTATTACTATGACCCCTCCGGACCAAGAGAGATCGACTACGACTTCTCCGCAGGGACGGTTGGAACCGGGACGCCGATTCCCGCCAACAACATCCTGTTGCCGGATACCAATCCGCCGATCGTGCAAAAACATTCCGCGGATCTCAATTTTATTTTCGGCAATCTGCCCGAAGTCGGAGTCGCGACGGTCAACCTCAACACAACGGCCAAGGTCGCGACCGTCACGACGACGGGAGGGGCGGTCGTTTTGCAGGGCTCATCACCCCCGCCGCCTCCCACCCCGGCCACCACCTGGAGCTACGCCATCGGGCTGAAGAACTTTTCCGGGACCACCGATCCGACGAAGGAATACGTTTTCGAGGTTGGTTTCGCCACCCCTGTGGGGGCGATTGTCCAGCCGCAAATCCGGGCCTTCTGGACGGCTGCGGGAAATCTGAAGCTGGAAGCGGTGATCTTCGATGAAGCGAACGACCAAGATCTCTGGACATCGGGGGTGGTCGATCTGGGCGCGTTGACGCCCGCATCCACCGCCATCGAACTGAAGATGGTCAACAACGGGACGACGATCGTCTTCTCCTACCGGCTCAACGGCGGCAGCGAAACCCCGCTCGGAACCGGGACCTACACCATCGCGAGCGGTCTGGTTTTCAACAGCCTTCCCGCCCGTTTTCCCTACCTGTATCTGGAAGAAGGCGTTCCCGAATCCCCCTTCCGGGTTTCCTCCCAGCACTGGAAGGACAACATGGGCACGGGCAACAGCTACTACGATGCCTGGCTGACCGTGGAGGATCCGGGGCAGACGACCTACAGCGGCATTACGGTCACGAGTTCGGGCGCCGAGCAGGTACTTTCCGGGACGGCCCTC
The DNA here is from genome assembly GCA_035358035.1 of Syntrophales bacterium. Taxonomy (GTDB): domain Bacteria; phylum Desulfobacterota; class Syntrophia; order Syntrophales; family UBA2251; genus UBA2251. Next base: position 14,383 of record DAOPOS010000015.1, read on the forward strand.
GCCTACAACCCGGCCGGCGGTTACTGGGAAATCCCGGCGCAGCGCTTTTCCGACAATTTCGATGACAACACCCTCGATGCCACCAAGTGGACGACGCAGGGGAGCACCGTAACGGAGACCGGCGGGACGCTGCAGGTCGCGCAGACTGTTACCAATGATATAGCCAAGGCGCTCAGCCGGGATATCGTCATCAACCCCTATGCGCCGATTGTCGTTCAACGGAAGGCCTACGTTCACGCTGCGAACCAATACTTCAACGGCGTGCTCGCCCTCTATTTCGGCGCCGACGCCGACGTCAGCCAGGCAAGCCATACCTTCTCGGTGATGGCCTCCCATGCCGACTATTCCTACGACGATGCGGAAACATCGCCCGCGCAAGGATTTTATATCGGTAAGTACGCCGCCCATTTAACTACCGAGGTCACCCTTGCCACCGCCGCCGTCTGGGATAACTGGTTCAACGAGAAGATCTCCTACAACCCCGTTTCCGGCGTGGCGGATCTCTATATCGATAACGTACTCAAGGCGACCTATAACGTCGGCGCCCTGCCGGCGAACACAACCCACATGAAGGTCTATCTCGACGCCTGGGGATGGAACACCGGACATTACAACTACTCCGACGACCTCACCGTCACCCAGCCCTGGGTCGGACAGCCGGTCCGTTTGATCAGCAACAGCGATACGCCGCCGGCCGGTTCGGTCACCTTCGCCTTCGAGGCGACGAAAAAGGCCGGGGGGACGGAGAGCCTTGTGAAGCCGGTCACGGGCTATGTGACGAATTTTGCGACGAACCTGCAGCCCACGGGCAGCGTCGACACCAATCCCGTTTTTACCTGGACCGGCGTGAGCGGCGCAAGCGCCTATAGCGTGCAGGTCAGCGACGCGACAGGAAACCGCATCTGGAATAAGTACGACATCCCCTCCACAACGACAAGTTATCCCTACGGCGGCCCGGCCCTGACGAACGGTCAGACCTATACCTACGACATCGAAACCGACATCGAAACCGACGGGCAGCGCAACTCCTCCTTCGCCCAGGCAAGCTTCACCTACACCGGGGGCGGCGCGACGCCGATCGCCATTCCCGGGACGGCGGCCGTCGGGACGGACCTCAGCCTGACCTACACCATGCATCCGCCCACGGGGTTCACCTTTGCGACCGGGGTCGTGGCATCGATGAGCCCGGAGACGCCGGGCGATTTCGGGATCACCGGTTATGAGGGCAATGAAGCGCCCTATTCGGCTTACGGATTCCTTAACCCGACGGTCACTGGCATTCAGGATCTGGGCGTCACGACGCTTGCCGCCGTGACGGAAATCCCGAATACGGGCTATACCTTGCCGCCTGCGCTCTCCCTGACGGCCGGCCACGCCTACGCCTTCACCCTGGCCGGCGGCTACGGCGTCATCGCCGTCAAATCCGTCACGCTCAATCTCCCGTCCGTCACGATGGTCTTCGACTACAAATACTGGGGATCAGGCGCCGGGACGATCGCCTTCAACGGCTGGGTGAATACGGTTCCCGATTGGCCGGGAACGACGAACATGGCGGCCGTCACCGGGGCTCAGGTTTCGTCCTACCTGGCGGGGACAACGGTGCCAATCAAAACGGTCATCGCCGATCCCACAACCGGCGCCTTCTCCCTGACGGAGATTCCCAAATCGCAAACCTTCTTCATCCGGGTGCTGCCGCCGACAGGGTACATGCCCGTTCTCAGCAAAGTGATGAACTGGACGGCGGACATTCAGGGCCTATTGCCCTTTGTTCTCTTTACGAACGACCAGTTTTCCGGTTTTGGCAATGCAGACAACACCTCCATGATCATCGGCCGCGTGGCCCTGACGAGCGAAACGCCCCCCGCAACGACGTTTCTTTCGGGGGCAACCATCACGGCCACCCAGGTGGTGGATGGCGTTCCGACCGCGACGACCTATCCCGTGACCTACAACAGCGCGACCGGCTCCACCGGGGCTGATGGCATCTACATGGTCAAGAACGTCCCGTCGGGCACAATCGTGCAACTGGTGGCAACACTCGCCGGACATACCTTCCAGTTCAACGGGGCCTATGTGCCCGTTGCCGCCGACGCCGTTTCCGAGGAGTCCTTCTTCGCGACGGCAACAGCACCCCCAACGCCGAGTCCGTTCTACAGCTATTCGTACCATCAGCCGAATGGGGGAGATTACTTCATCAACCTGTTTGCGGAAGATCCCACCCATGCGTTTACCGGCGGCGTCACGGTCAGTGGTCCTTTCTTGACTGGAGGAATGGTGAGCTTGGCGTACAACGAGGTGAGCAAGCGCTGGGAACTGCCCGCGGGCGCGGGCGGGATGAACCTCGGATCGACCCCGCCCACCGGCGGGCCGTTTAGCTACTATTTCGAGGCGAAAATCGGCGCAGAGGTTGCAAAATCGGAAACGAATGTCATCAGCGTCTTTGTCGAGGGCTATGCGACGCCATCGTCGCCCACGGGAAACGTGACCGAGGCGACGCCGACCTTCAACTGGGCGGCCGTGAGCGGGGCGACCGGCTATTCCATCGTCCTGAAGGATACGACGGCCGGTACCGACATCTGGTTCACGCCCATTCTCCCCTCCAGCCAGACGAACATCGTCTATAACGGGACGGTACCGCTGGTCGGCGGACACGCTTATGAATACACGGTCATTGCCCTGAACGACTCGGACGGGAACCAGAACTCCTCCTTCGCCCCGGGCAGCTTCACCTACGCGGCGGCCTGCACCTACGCCCTTAACCCCGCGTTGGCGTCGCCGGCGGCGGCAGGCGGGTCGGCCACGGTTTCGGTCACCGCGGGCGCGGGCTGCGCCTGGACGGCGGTGAGCAACAACACGGATTGGCTCCGTGTGACCGGCGAAGCGAGCGGGTTGGGCAACGGCACGTTCGATTATACGGTGGACGTCAACACGGGGGCCGCCCGCGCTGGAACGATAACCATCGCGGGCCAGACCTTCACGGTGAACCAGGCCGCCCCCGAGGCTCCAACGGCGACCGTGAGCGGCATCGTGAGGGATTTGAACGGCGGCGTCATCGCGTCCGGCGTGACGGTGTCGCTGGCCGGAGATTCGACCAAAACGGCGTCGGCCTCGACGACGGACGGCAGCTTCAGCCTGCCGGGCCTGCCTGTCAATACGCCGTTCTCGCTGAAGTTCGTCGCTACGGGCTATCTGGATCTCTATACGGTGGATTTCTCGGTGCCGGGCGACAAAAACATCAGCCTCGACCAGTTCGGCGGGAGCGGACCGATCAACATGTTGACCGCGGGCGAGCTGGGGGCCGTGGGCGCGATGCCCGCATCCGGGAAGGCCCTGATCCTCGGCCGCGTTTCCGATATGACCTACCGGTATTCCAGCAATGTCGGCGGTGCGGAGGTAACGGCGACGAGCACATTGCATCCGGCGGTGCCGTACCCGGTCGTTTACCGCAGCCCCTTCGGCGTTCTGACCAGTGCGTCAGGCACCTGGGGGAACGGCATGTTCTATGTTCTGAATGTGGACGCCGGCGATACGGTGACCCTGACGGCCACCCGGAACGGCTGGACGTTGCCGTCGCAAACATTCCGCACACAGGCGGATGCGGTGACGCTGGGGTGGCTCCTTGGAACGGCGGGCTATGACGCGTCGCTCAGCGGCTTTGTCAAGACCACGGCCGGGGCCGGCGTTTCCGGGGCCACGGTGGCGCTGAAAGGGGATCCCGGCAAGTTCGTTACGACGAGCTCGGACGGGTACGGGTCTTTCGTCTTCGGCGCACTCCCCAGGGATGCGGCTTTCAAGGTTAAGGTGACGGGGGGCGGTTTCGTGGACACCTATGCCGACGCCAGGCTCTACGACAGTGTCACCGGCGTCACCTACCTGATGTTCACCCCGGGCGACCTGGCCATGCTCGGGGTTACCTCGAACAACGGCCTGTTGGGCGGCACCATCTTCGATCAGACAACGATGACGCCGCTCGCCGGGGCAACGGTCGCCCTGACGAGCATGAAGGAGTCCAGTTACACCGCAACCTATCCGGGCGGCAGCGGTTCCACCTCGGCCTCGGGTCAGTTCCTCGTGCCGAACGTGCTGCCCGGCGACGTGGTTAAGGTTGAAGTGACGAGGGCCGGCTACACCTTCAACGCGATCTACATGGACGGGTTTGCCTCGTCCGTAACCGAGGCGATGCTGCTGGGGACGGCGGTCTCCTGCACCTACGGCCTTGCCCCCACGTCGGCATCGCCGGCGGCCGCAGGCGGGTCGGACACGGTTTCGGTCACCGCGGGCGCGGGCTGCGCCTGGACGGCGGTGAGCAACAACACGGATTGGCTCCGTGTGACCGGCGAAGCGAGCGGGTTGGGCAACGGCACGTTCGATTATACGGTGGACGTCAACACGGGGGCCGCCCGCGCTGGAACGATAACCATCGCGGGCCAGACCTTCACGGTCAATCAGGCGGCGATGTCAGTCGAGCCGCATCCGGAGGCCGCAACAATCGAGTCGCGGTTCGCGGAGGCGATCGCCTGGATCAAGGCCGGCAATTTCATAGGGTTTGCCGGATACGTTTCGGTGAATTTCCTGGATTACGGCCAGAACAAGGCCCTGTTCCTCGCGGAGCTCCAGCAAGAGACCGGGGCCTTGGAGTATACCATCCAGAGCATCACGGGGACGGGCGACAACGCCGTGATGAACCTGACCTGGAGCGACGGCGAGCTCGACACCCTCTACTTCCTCAAGGAAGGCGGCTCCTGGGTGTGGTACGGCAACCAGCACCTCTTCGACGCCTGGGCCAACAGCAGCCATGAGATGTACTCCACGAATTCCAACCCCTACTGGGTCAACCTGTCGGTTGAAGATCCCGATCCCACCTACTTCCCGGGCCTCACGATCAGGAGCGTAACGGTCACGGGGACGGGTCTGCCGGCCGAGGGCATCCCGCTCTTCCATGACACGACTTCCGGGCAGTGGAATTCATGGATGAGTGAGGTCGCGCAGCCCTATCTCAGCTGGGCGACGACGCCAGCCGTGCCGCGGTCGTATACCTTCAACATCGCTTACGAGGGGACCTATCCCGGCAGGACGTCTCCGGAAGTGCACACGTATCCGGTGGTGGCCTTTGTCGAGGTTGCCCCGCTGCAGGGGAGCCTCTCCCCGGCCTCCGGCAGCACGGCGGCGCGGCCGCTCGTCTTCTCCTGGGACAGCAACAACTTTGGACCAGGCTACAACTATCGCGTGCAGGTCAGCGATTCCGGCAACAACTGGATCTGGGAGTCCGAAGAAAGCACGACGGGCACGTCCCTGGCCTATGCCGGTCCGTTCCTTCCCGCCGGGTCCTATACCTATTACCTCCATACGCGGGACGGTTATGGCAACATGTCGATGATCCAGGTACCCTTCATGATGCCGCCCCTCAAGGGCGACCTCAACGGCGACAATAAGGTCGATCTGGCCGACGCCGTCCTGGCGCTCAGGATCCTGGGCGGGTTCAGCCCGACCACCGGTCTCAGGGCCGATTACGCGGCCTCCGGCACCGATGTCAACGGCGACAACAAGGCAGGGCTCGCGGAGCTCGAGTTCATCCTCCAGTCCGCGGCAGGCCTGCGTCTGCAGTAGCGTCAAGGTCCCCCTCCCCCCGATCGCGGGGAGAGGGGGGATTGATCGGGGCTTCGGCCTTTCGTGTGGGGGAACCGGGCGATTTCATAGTCGCACAAGGGAACAGAGACTGAAATGACTGCAAAAAGAAAAGGGATCGTTCTGGCCGCTATTGCGGTGATCGTCGCGGCTGCGGCCCTCTACCTGCTGGCGTATACCGGTTCGACGACGATCCCGGGCTTTCACTTCACCGGAAAGGACGGCGTCGTGGCCGTCCGCGCGGATCGGCTGACGATCGAGGGCGGGCTCTTCAAGCATCCGGTTCTGGAGAATGCCTACATCGATGCCCATGCCGGCCCGAAGAAGGCCGTGACGATCGGCGATCTGGGCCTCAAAGACGTCTTCTCCAAAGGCCGTTTCTCATCGTTTCCGGGGAAGGGTTCCATCATCGAGGCCCGGCCGGCGGCGATGAGGATCTACGGCGGAAAGGATGTCGCGGCGCAGATTTTTGCCTCCGGGCTCGAGATTGACCTCAAACACCGGCGCCTGACCTTTCGGGGAACGGCCCGAATCCTGGCGGGAAACACCCTGCTTATTGCCGACAGGCTGACGTTCCTGCCGGAGGAGATGTCGATCGAGGCGGAGGGGTTTGCCCTCCAGAAGCCCGACAAGAGGGTGGAAGGCCGAAGCCTGAAGACCAACGTGTTGTTGGACCCGGTCGCCATCGGGCAGCCGGACAAGGGATAGACGGAGCGGGATTTGTGCGGGATTGCCGAAATTTTAACCTTGAAGGGAAGGCCGCGATCTGTTATCAGGAAAACAGTCGGGTTTTTTGGCAATTCGCTGTCCATGATCCCGGGGGGCCGGTGGCGGTGAATCCGGGATTCGGGAATTGGGTCGTGCAATGATCAAGCGCGCCGCGGCAAGACACATTCTGGTCGGGATGCTGTCCCTGATGGTTCTGACGTCGGGCTGGCCGGTGTACCATGCGGCTGACCTCGACCGGAGCCGCGGGATCGATCTCCAGGACGCCATCCTTTCCGTTCGTCTGCTGGCGGAATCCGTCAACGATCCCGCCACCTTCCGGGAGAGCGTGGAAAACGCCGTCACCGCCATGAAGGTGGTTTCCGGATTGAAGACGGTGGTCAAGCCGGCCCACGATCCGGGCGCCTCCGTCACGTTTGCCGGCCTCGAGCGCCCCGGCCTCATTTCCGTTTATCGACTGGACCTCTCCAGCGCCGGACGGGCCCTCCCGGTGGAGGCCGCCCCGGCCTACGAATCCATTTCCATCGCGCCCGCTTCGCCCCCTCCCCGCGCCTGATCCGTTCATGCGTCGTTGACCGGTTTTGGCATTTTATATCCGTACTTTTTATATCATCTCTTCGTGAGGAGCATGACCATGAAATCGAAAAGGCTGTTTCATGCTGTTCTTTTGTCGGTCTTTGCATGGCTGTTTTTGATGGCGGGGATCGGCATCGCCGGGACCGTAGTAACCTTGACGGCCAATACGGCAAAGCTTGACATGTCGCCCGCGACCACCTTCGCGAACGGCGAGAGCTTCTACCTGCTCATCAAGGTCAACGAGGCGACCGGCGTCGCCGGCGCGGCCCTGACCGTCGAATACGATTCCACGATGTTCGATGTGGACGAAACGAACGTCTCGGGGAACGATTACTTTATCGCGGCCAGCAATACCTTTCTTACGGTCACCGATGCCCGGACCCCGCCCGGGACGCCGGCTTCGGCCGTCCCCTCCCTCGGCAACCAGACAACCTCCGGGAAGGTCATGCTGTCCGGGGCCTTCATTAATCCGAATGCGGAAACCGGGGGCGGCGGCGCCTATACCGGAGAACAGATCCTCTTCAAGGTCAAGTTTCGGGCCAAGGCGGTCGGAGGCCCGGTAGTCTTCACCGTGAAGCAATCGCTGTTGCAGAACCCCGCCGCGGGGTGGGGAACCGCGGAGACGGCCGAGGCTGCGCCGGTCCTGGTCGGCGCCGTGGCCAAAACTGACGGGAATTGGGCCAACCTGGCGCTGGCCTTCCCCGTTCTCCTGGGAAATGAGACAAATCCCTTCACGGCCATCCCGACCACGGGCATTACGGTTGTCGCGGGGATTCCAATCTCCGGGACGATCACCTACACAGGCAAGCAGACCGGAACGCTCAATGTCGGCGCCTTCACGGATGCCGCATTCCAGAACTTCGTGGGGCAGGGATTCGAGGGCGCCTGGCCGGGTACTTCGCAGGCCTATACCGTCTACGTTCCCACGGAGGGCACCTACTATCTGGCCGGCTTCATCATGAGCGGCGCCGCGCACGAGGATCCCAGCGCGACGGACGCCTTCGGAACATACGGCAGCGCCCTGGATGTTACGGTCGCCGCCGACGGGAAGAACTTTACGCTGAGCGATCCCGACGTCAACGCCAACAACCTGCCCGACTGGTGGGAGGTCAAGTACGGGATTTACAGCGCAACGACCCCGGTCGGCCAGAACGCGGACCAGGACAACGACGGCTACTCGAACCTCGTCGAATATCAGAGTTACGTCAGCGAGGCGAGTCCGGGCCAGAACCCGACCGTGGCCAACGCCCCCGGCGGAACGGGGTACAACCCGGCGACGGACAATCGTTCCTACGGCGTTTCCGGAACGATTTACTACAGCGGCGCCAAGACGGGCACACTTTACGTGGCGGCCTTCGCCCCGACGGATACGACCTACACCACTCCGATCGGCGCTCAGCCCTATGCCTGGACCACGGGCAAGGCGAGCCAGGCCTACACACTGAATATCCCGAACGGCACGTACAACCTTGCTGCCTTCATCGGCGCGAGTGCAACGCGCCAGACCACGGATGCCCAGGGGGCGTACGGTGCGAACGTGACGCTCGCCGGGACGGCCCTGACGGCCAAAAACTTCACCCTGACCGATCCGGATCAGAAGAAGCAGATGGTGTCCGCATCGCCGTCCAGTCCGTCGGGCAGGGCGGGCGGCACTGTGACATTCAGCGTAAACTACACGACGTCGGACAGTAATAAGACGTTGACCGGCCTGGGGCTCAAGATCCATTACAACTCCTCGAAACTGACCTGGGTGAGCTTCGACAATGTGCTGGCAACGGATAAGATCGGGCAGGATACCGGTCCACAGGCGGATACGCTGGATTTGGACAACGATCCGACGACGGACAAGTATCTGCTGATTGCCTGGGCGTCGACGGGTGGCGCATGGCCGAACGTCGATTTGCCTGCGGCGCTCTATTCCGTGACCTTTACGGTCGCTGAAGGTCTGGCGGATGGCGACACCAGTATGATCCGTTTCAGCTCGGAGGAAACGGCGGAAGGATATATCTTCTACTCCGACCCCGTGACGTTCAAAGTGCAGTCCTTCAACCTCGATGCGGATGGAAACGCGCAGGCCAAGGCCCTGAGCGACGGCCTGCTCATCATTCGTTATCTCTTTGGATTCTCGGGAGATACCTTGATCAGTGGTGCAATCGGCTCAGGCGCGACGCGCACGACCGCGGATGCGATCAAGGCCTACCTGGACGGTGGCGGCCTGGTGCTCGATGTCGATGGGAACGGATCCAAGAAGGCCCTGAGCGACGGCCTCCTCACCATCCGTTATCTCTTCGGATTCTCGGGAGACACCTTGATCAGTGGCGCCGTCGGATCCGGCGCGACGAGAACGACATCCGATGCGATCAAGGCTTATTTGCTGCCGCTCAAACCTTAGCGGGCGGCCGGTTGTTCATGCCTGTCGGCCTTCCCCGCAAGGGAAAGGCCGACAGGAAAACGGAAATGCCTTTGAGCCATGAGGGAGATACGACACATGAAAACATCCTGCCTGATGAAGTCTCTGCTTTTGACGGGTGTTGCCCTGCTTTTGGCAACGTCTCTTTCCCTCCCCGCTTATGCGGGGACGCAAATTGTGAATCTGTCGCCCGCCACGCTCGGCCTGAATGCCGGGCAGAGCGGTCAGGTGGAACTGGTGTATGACGTGCAGGCCCTGACCGCCAAGACGACGGGCCTGGGATTGCGGATTCATTTCAATTCCAGCGTCATCGAAGAGATCACGCTCGACGGAAATTACGGAGAGGGATTGATCGCGGCGGACGCGTCCGCCCGGGACGATCTCGACGATTTCGACAGCGATCCGCTGACGGATAAATATCTGGGGATCGCCTGGGTCGGTGTCGCCGGCGATTGGCCGAGCTTCATGTCTCCGCCCTTGGTCCTGTCCAGGGCCACGCTGAAGATGCGGAAGGACTGTCCGGCCGGATCGACGGTAGTCAACCTCAGCACGTCCGGGACGCCCGAGGGGTTCGTTTTTCAGGGACATGGGGCAACGATTGCGACCCCGTAGACGGGACGTTTTCATGAGAAATGCCGGCAAGAGATCCATGAGCGCAGCAGGCACTCCCGCCGATGCGGAGAGGTGGATCGCTTCAGCGGAATGTAAAGGAGGAGATGCATCATGAAGCAGATGAAACTTCGGATAGCAATTTTGGTTCTGACCTTGTTGCTTCTGGGGGGAGGGCTGTGGTCGCTTTTTGCCGTGAACGCCCAGCGCGTAACCCTTGTTTCCAGCGGCGCTTCGGCGGATGTCGGCAGCACCTTCAATGTCGTCGCGAGGTATACCGTGGACGGCGGGAGCACCGCATTGTCGGGCCTCGGGTTCCGGATCTATTTCGACGACACGAAGCTGGAATTCACGGGTTATGGCTCTGTTCTTTCGACGGGAAAGATTGCAGCGGATGGGACGCCAAATGCGAAGACCGTCAACGAGGACGGGGACGCAACAACGACGAAGTATCTCGGTTTTGCCTGGGCCGATCTTCAGGGGACCGGCTGGCCGGGATCCGGCACGACCCTGCCGCTCGATCTGGCGAGCCTGGGATTCAGGGTCAAGAGCGGCGCCCCCGCGGGACCGACGAATATCAATGTTGTCCTGGTCGAAGCGGCTGAGGGATACGGATTTGTCGGGACAAAGGCCACCGTCGACATCACCGTCCCCCCTGGACAGATCAAGGGGACGATTGCATATCCGGGATACACGCAGGGGAAGATTTATGTCGGCGCCTATTCGGATGTAGGTTTCACGACGCTCGTGAAAACGGCGAGCATCAATGCGCCGGGCGCCTATACGGTTCCCGACCTTGCGCCGGGGAGCTACTACCTGAAGGCCTTTAACGACTACGACGGCAGCGGCACCTACAAGGCCGTCGACGCGCTGGGCGTTTACGCCGGCGCGGTGGCGGTAACCTCCGGCCAGGATATGACCGGAAAGGACATCACCCTTTATCTGCCTTCGCTCACTGTCGCTAAGACAGGGACGGCGGCGGCGAACCTGGGCACGGACATCACATACACGATCGCCTACGGCAACACGGGCGGCTTGGCGGCGACGGGCGTGGTGATCACCGACAAGGTCCCGACGGGAACGACCTTCAAGTCGGCAACGGGCGGCGGGACGGAGTCCGGCGGCACAGTGACCTGGAACATCGGGAACCTGGCGGCCGGGGCTTCCGGTACGGTGACCCTTGTCGTAACGGCGACGTCGAGCGGTCTTGCGGACCAGGCGAAGATCGCGAATGACACGTACGGCATCGACTGTGCGGAGACGGCTCCGGTGGCCGGGACGAAGTTCGAGACAACGGTGAATGCGCCGGTGATGTCGGTTTCGAAGGTGGCGCAGATCGGCGGCCAGACGGTGGTTCAGGTGCCGGCGGGCGACGATCTGACCTACGTCCTCACGTACAAGAATACGGGGCACATGGCGGCCTCGGGCGTTGTGATCAAGGACACGGTTCCGGCGAACACGACCTTCAAATCGGCGGCGGACGGCGGGACGGAGTCCGGCGGCATTGTGACGTGGAACATCGGGGCGGTGGCGGCCGGCGCGACGGCGACGGTGAGCTACGTCGTGACGGTGAATAACGGCTTGGCGAACGGGACCACCCTGAGCAACGCGACCTACAGCATTGACAGCGATCAGACGGCCGAGGCGGCCGGGACGGCCCTGGCCACGACGGTCACGAGCGCGCCGATCCTGGCGATCAGCAAAACGGCTCTGCCGTCTCCGGTGGTCGCGGGGCAGGAGCTGGTTTACACGATCACCTACAGCAACTCCGGCAACGAGAAGGCGACGAACGTGGTGATCCGGGACACGGTTCCGGCGAACACGACATACAAGTCGGCGACCGGTGGCGGAACGTTTGCAGGCGGCGTCGTGACGTGGAATATCGGGGATCTGGCGGCCAAATCCGGACCCCAGACGGTCACCTTCACGGTGACGGTGAGCGCGGCCCTAGCGGACGGGGCGACGGTGACAAACAGCACCTACAGCATCGCCTGCACGCAGACGGCAACCGTCAACGGCACGTCCCTCGTGACGAACGTCATCAAGCCGGTCCTCACGGTTGCCAAGACGGGGACCGCGGCGGCGAACCTGGGCACGGACATCACATACACGATCACCTACGGCAACACGGGCGGCGCGGATGCGACGGCCGTCGTGCTGACGGACAAGGTCCCGACGGGGACGGTGTTCAAGAGTGCGGACGGCGGGATGACCCCCGACGCGAACGGAAACCTGACGTGGAATATCGGGGCCCTGGCCAAGGCGGCGACGGGAACGAAGAGCTTCATCGTGACGGTTCCGGCCTCGGGTCATGCGGACCAGGCTAAGATCGTGAACGACACGTACGGCATCGACAGTGCGGAGACGGACGCGGTGGCCGGGGTGAAGTTCGAGACGACGGTGAACGCGCCGGTGATGTCGGTTTCGAAGGTGGCGCAGATCGGCGGCCAGACGGTGGTTCAGGTGCCGGCGGGCGACGATCTGACCTACGTCCTCACGTACAAGAATACGGGGCACATGGCGGCCTCGGGCGTTGTGATCAAGGACACGGTTCCGGCGAACACGACCTTCAAATCGGCGGCGGACGGCGGGACGGAGTCCGGCGGCATTGTGACGTGGAACATCGGGGCGGTGGCGGCCGGCGCGACGGCGACGGTGAGCTACGTCGTGACGGTGAATAACGGCTTGGCGAACGGGACCACCCTGAGCAACGCGACCTACAGCATTGACAGCGATCAGACGGCCGAGGCGGCCGGGACGGCCCTGGCCACGACGGTCACGAGCGCGCCGATCCTGGCGATCAGCAAAACGGCTCTGCCGTCTCCGGTGGTCGCGGGGCAGGAGCTGGTTTACACGATCACCTACAGCAACTCCGGCAACGAGAAGGCGACGAACGTGGTGATCCGGGACACGGTTCCGGCGAACACGACATACAAGTCGGCGACCGGTGGCGGAACGTTTGCAGGCGGCGTCGTGACGTGGAATATCGGGGATCTGGCGGCCAAATCCGGACCCCAGACGGTCACCTTCACGGTGACGGTGAGCGCGGCCCTGGCGAACGGGGCGACGGTGACGAACACCACCTACAGCATCGCCTGCACGCAGACGGCAACCGTCAACGGGGTCTCCCTGGCGACGGAGGTCAAAAAGCTGACGATCGTGCCGACGGTTCCGGGCCTGGCGATGCTCGTCAACACCACGAAGGGACTGACGGTGACGGGCGGCATCGGGGCCTTCAGCTGGGCGCAGGCGCCGACCACCAATTCGACGATCACCAAAACGGGCGACCGAACGGCCGATTTCAACGCGACGGCCGTCGGGGTTTACACCGTGACGGTGACGGACGCGGGCACGACGCCGAACGCCACGGCGACGGCGGACGTGGACGTGATCAATCCGATCGCGATCACGGGCAAACCGGCGGGAGACGCCCTCGTCTCGAACGGGACGAAGACGTTCGGGGCGACGGGCGGCAAGACGGAAGGCCAGGTCGACTGGGAGGTCAACCAGGGAAGCATCACGAGCGCGGGTGTTTACACGGCGCCCACGGTGACGACGGGAACCCAGCTCGTGACGCTGACGGCGTATGACAAGACCTACGGCAAATCCTATGCGACGCCGGTCAAGGATACCTATCTGTTCACGGTTTATCCGAAGGTCGCGGTGACGAACAAGCCGGCGGTGCCGCCGGTTGTCGTCGCGGGGAATTTCTCGCCCGAGTACACCGCTGCGGGCGGCAACGGGACCTATACCTGGACGGTGGCCGGTCCGGCGGCGGTCGCGCCGCAGATCGGACCCAAGTACCGCTTCCAGGCGCCCTCGACGGGGAACTTCGCCGGGGAATATACGATTACGGTGACGGACGGCAAGGGCTTCACGGATACCTTCAAGGCCTACGTGCCGATCAAGCTGGTGACGGTGGACGGAAGCGGGAACCAGATTCCGTCCAGCTTCGTGACGGGGAACGCCATCAACTTCAAGGCCCTGGGCGTCGCCACCAACCTGACGGTTACGGCAACGCAGAACCCCGTGACCGGGGACAAGGTGGTCGGCGGCCTTCCGGCGGCCCCCATCGCCGTGACGACGTTTGCCGGCACGGCGGACAACCCGGGTTCGGCCACGATAACGGTTCAGGATGCGGCCGATGTGAACGGGTATTACAAGGGAAGCCTCCAGGTCGGCGTCGTGGGTGCGGCGCAGATCAGCGGGACCGTGACCGGCATTCCGGGCGATCTGGACAAGACGAAGGTCACGGTCAGCCTGCTCGATCCGATGACGAAGGCGGGGCTGGACCTCGCCAAGTACGGGACGACGTCCGTCGGGCTGGATGCCAGCAACGGCTTCAAGTTCACCGGTCCGGGCGGGGCGGGCGTGCCCTGGCAGTCCTACTGGATTCAGATCACCGTGAACGACACGGCGAATTATGTCTATAATCAGCAGGGTACGCGCATCCTCGTGAACGCGAACACCTACACCCACAGCTTCAGCCTCTCCGGCCTCGTCGCCATTGCCAAGAGTTTCGCCCTGACGGTGAACGTGGCGCCGGCCGGGGTGTATACGGCCAATACCTACGATTACAAACTGATCAACAATGCAACGGGTCAGGTGGTCATGGAGGCGACCGGCAAGGCGACGGCCGCTTTCACCGAAAACCTGGTGTCGGGCGTCTACCGCCTCCTGATCATCAGCAAGGGGTATGCCCCCTATGAGTACGACGACGGGACGGGAAACAAACTCATCAACCTGACGGCCGCCAAGACGATCAACGCCACGTTGACGGCCGCCGCAACCTTCGATCCCCTGAAGCCGATCGTGGAGGTGACGCACGAGATCATCGAAAACGTCGGCTTCACGCTGAAGGCGATCATCCTGAACTTTGCCGGCGCGTTCGGCATGGAAATCGATGCGGGCAATGCGGTTGTCAAGGACAGCGGCACGGGGACCGTCGACGACCCCATCGTCTATTCATGGGATCCGACAAAGCCCAAGACGTCGACCGCGGCGGGTACGCCCGGAGCGGGCGACACGACCTATACGGCGACGTTCACCTTCAAGGACGGCGCCACGACCCTGGACAAGAAGTACACGGTCAATTATGTCCAGTATGCCACCCAGGCCAATGCGGCGGCGGACAAGTCGACGGAGCAGACGGACCTGGAAACCCTGAGCGGCGGCAGCCAGACGATCTTCCGGATTCTCGGCGAAACGGAGTTCTACCCCCTCATCGGGACCAGCTTCAATATCACGCTCAAGGACGCGACGGGCGCCGGTCGCAAGGTGGCGATCAATATCCCGCCCATTCCGTTGGAGTACCTGTACGTGGACGACGGATCGCACTACACCGCCGGCACGGATTTCTACAATATCCCGGCCGGAGCCAACCCCGTGGCGCCGGACGATGTCCTGGCCATCACCGTCGAGTATTTCACCCTGGGCGGGAATGCGATCTCGAACGGGGCGACGATCGCGTTCAAGATTGCGGACAGCGCCACTCCGGCGAAGATCGGTCTGCCGGTGCGCTACAACCCATTGTGGACGAACGGGACCGGGCGCCAGGCCAACGCCCCGGTGATCACGCTTCCGCTGCTGCTCAACCCCCAGTCCGGGGTGTTCGCCGGGTTGAAGCAGCTCTCGGCGGCCAAGGGGAGCCTGCACGTCTTCGTGAGTGAACGCGGAGACGGGACACCCGGCTTCCACGTGGAAAGCGTCCCGTTCACCGTTCAGGACGACGGGCTGGTGCTCATCGACACGACCCACCTCTCCTCGTGGAGCCTGGGGTCGCTTGCCGCCGGCGCCGCCTCCGGCATCGGTTTGAGCGATTCGAGCAGCGACAGCCGGTGCTTCATCGCGACAGCGGCCTTCGGTTCTCCGTTCCAGAAGTATGTCGAGATCCTCAGGAAGTTCCGCGATGTCTACCTCCTGAGCAATGACCTGGGGCGGATGTTCGTGAATTTCTACTACACGCACTCCCCGCGGATCGCGTCGGTCATCGCGGACCACGAGGTCCTCAAGGCGGCCGTCCGGGTGGCGTTGCTTCCCGCCATCGCGGTGAGTTACGCGATGCTCCAGTTCGGCGCCGGGTGGAGCCTGCTGGCCCTGTCGCTGATGTTCGGCGGCGTGATCTGGGCGGCAGTGGTCATTCGGCGGCGAAGGAGCCAGATGGCCTGATCAAATCGGGTCGGCGGCGCCGGCCGGTCTGCATCGACGGGACCGGCGCCGCCTTTCCTATGACCGGACCATGGCATCCGACAGCGCCCGGTCTCCCGGGACAGGGAGATGCCCTTCGTTAGGCGCGGCAAGCGCTTCCGCATTCAGCGACGACAAGGAGAGAGGGAGATGAAAAGAAAGACGGTACTGGCTCTGGCGGTCATTTTACTCGGATGCTTCATCGTTGCCGGCCCTGCTCTGGCTCGGGAGCCCAGGAGTTTGTATGTGGGCCTTTCGGGATTGTACGCCTTTGAGTATCTGGACGAAGGGCAGTCGGAGGATAAGTTCGCCGGCCCGGTGAAGATCGAATTCGACGACAACGGGGGGATCCAGGGGCGGATCGGCTATGCTGTCAATCCCTATATCACCGTCGAGGCGCTGGCGGAGTATATCTTCCCCTTCAAGGACGAAGGCGGATCCAACAGCGATGAACTGGATGTGGCGGTCGGCACGCTGAATGCAAAAATCACCTGGCCCCTGCATGAAAAATTCATTCCCTATCTGGTCGTGGGCTGTGGCGCAATGAACGCCTACGAACAAATCAAGTTCAACGGGGCCAAGTCGGATGAGAGCGACTGGGGGTTTGCGGCCCGGGGCGGCATCGGCCTCGATTATTACTTCAACCCGGCCTTTTCGCTCAACCTGGAGGCCGCCTACAACGCGGGCTTCGGGGATGTCGACCACGTCCGGTATACGACCGTGGGGCTCGGCGTGGCCTACCACTTTTAACGATCGGGGCCCGGCGTGGCGTACCACATTGAATGGATGGAATCCGCCGTGGCGTAAAACTTTCAATGATTAAAATCCGGCGCAGTCCGGGCGAAGGGAAACAAAAATGGGGAGGGCGCGGCTGCGCCCTCTTTTTTTTGGGGGGGGTGCGCCGACGGGGCGCATTCCGTTCGTTGGCCGGACAGCTTGCCCTCAGCCCCGGCAACGGGGCCTCCCGTTCACCGGCATTGCCCTTATCCAGACCCCGGTGCCAGGGGGAGCGTTCTGTGAATATTTTCGGATTGTGGGGGTCTCCGGAGGGCGTTGAATAACTTCCCGCACGTCACGGGGGGACCTCCCGTGGAAGCTTGTGTTGCGGGGTTCCCCCGTCAGCGGACGCCGGCGACGGATTGGAGAATGAAAAGGACCTCTGCCATGCCGATTTCACTGTTGCCGCCGATGAGGGCGCCCAAGTCGGGGTTCCGGAAGCGCTCCGACGGGAAGCCCGCCATCAGGTGCAGGCCGGCCACGGCATCGGCCAGGTTCAGAAAGCCGTCGCCCGTGATGTCGCCGGGGACGGAGGCGATCGTGGCGCGGGCGGCATGGGCGTTGGCGCGTCCGCCGGTGACGAGCTTCGTTGCGACCGAGGCGATCGGATCGACCGTACTCAGGATGGCGGCCTTGACCTGGGCATAGGTGAGCGTCGGATCGCGGGCGAGGAGCAGGCCGGCGATCCCCGCCACGTGCGGGGCGGCCATCGAGGTGCCGGTCTTGTAGCCGTAGCTGTTGCCTGGAAGGGTGCTGTAGATGACAACCCCTGGGGCCATCAGATCGACGCTTGCCGCGCCATAATTGGAGATGGCGCTCAGACCGTCGTTCTGGTCGCCGGCCGCCACGGCGATGATGTGGTCGAGGGCAGGGTGCGTGGCATCGTAGTCATGACGGGCGTAGCAGGCGGGGTAGGTCTTGGGAGACTGGGGGTCGTCGAGGTCGACGCCGTTGTTGCCCGCCGCCGCGACCACCAGGATACCCGCCTGCCTTAACGCCTCGAAGGCCTCGTATTCGGAAAGAGATGCCGTATCCCCTCCGAAGCTGCAATTGACGATCCTGGCGCCCATCGCAGCGGCATAGTGGAGGGCGGCGATGATGTCGAAGTCCTCCATCGCGTTTTCGTAATCGGACTGGGCCTTGAGGGCCATGATCTTCGCATTCCAGAAGACCCCGGCGATCCCCGCGCCGTTGTCGCCCCGGGCGCCGATGATCCCGGCGACGTGCGTGCCGTGACCGTAGAAGGAATCGGTCGGGAGGACGGGCCTGTCCCTGGGATCGTTGTCGTCGTCCGCGAAATCCCATCCCCGCACATCATCGATGAGGATGCGACCGTCAAAGCTGTTGCCGTCATCGTCCAGTCCGTTGCCGGGAATCTCTGCTGGATTGGTCCAGATCCGGCCGGCCAGATCGGGATGGGTGTAATCCAGGCCCGTGTCGATGACCGCGATGACGACCTCGCCCGAGCCCGGCGGCAGGTTCCAGGCGGCCAGGGCGTTGATGTCGGGGTACGTATCCTTTACAGTGACTCTCTGTTCCGTGTTGTGGAGGCCCCACTGCTTGGGGAAGTCGGGATCGTTCGGCACGGTCGGTTCGGGGGTCGCATCGGGGTACCGGAGGGCGTGGCGCTCGGCGATCACGGTCAGGCCCGACGCCCGGTACGCGGCCAGGGCCTCGGCCTCGCTCATTCCCTCCCGGACCCGAACGCGCTGCAGAGACCGTGAGGGGAGGGTCTTCAGGACCGTGCCGCCGAGTTTTGCATGCAGGGCACGGATCTCCCCCGCCCCGGCCTCCGGCCGGAACTTGACGAGGATCTCGCGGGGCTTGTACAGGAGACGGCCCCGGCTGTCGCGCGGCGCCTCACCCGTGCTGCTTTCCGGCAGGACGGGCGCGGCGGTAAGGAGTGTTTTTCCGGAAGCGGGGTCGCCCGCTCCGCGGGCCGCATGGCCGTCCATCGATGCCGGCGGGGGAGGGGGGCTGTTTCCCGCTGCCGCGACGGGTGCGGCGGCGCCTGCGGGACCCGAGGCCGGCAGAACGGCCCGGACGATGCGGTAGGCCTTGCGTTCGGGATCGTAGGTGTATTCGATGGCGCGGTTGCGGCAGAGCGTTCGCAGGAGTTCTTCAAGCGAAACCCGCGAGAGGCTGAGATCGATCCGCCCGCGGATGTCGCCGTCCATCGCGATGGGGACGCCGGTCCTGTCCCGGACGGCCGCGAGGATGTCCCGGATGTCGGCCCCGCGCGCCGCGACGGAGATGTGTTCCCCTTCGACACGGACGTCGAGGGCCTCCCCCGGGCCTCGCAGGACGGCCTTTTCGGCGGCTTGGGCAAGGGGCGCGCGCCCGATCCCGTCCGTCTGGCGCTCCCCTGCCGCGACGCCGCCCAGGGCGGCGATCTGAAGGATCGCGAGGGCGAGCAGGACATCGCGGACGCCCCTCAGGAATGGATGGAATCCAGGCATGGTCAGCCTCATGTCATGAATTCCCGCCTCCGCGGACAGGACAGTCTAGAGTCGGGGGCGACCCTTCGGAACACGGTCATGACTCTTCGAAGCCCGGCAAGAATGCACTCCGCCCCCGCTACTTCTTCCCCGCGTCGGTGAAGGTCACGTTGAACTTCTTTTTCAAACGGCCGATTTCCGCATCCATCGCCGCCTTGCGGCGTTCGTTTTCCATCTTGGAACGAATCCTCGGCGAGGCATCGTTCAGGTCCATCTGCTGGGCGTCCCGGCGGTCCGTGACCTTGATGAGGTGGTAGCCGAAGTAGCTCTTCACGGGTTCGCTGACCTGCCCCTTGCTCAGGGCGAAGGCCGCCTGCGAGAATTCCGGCACCATGCGGTCGCGGGAGAAGAAGCCCAGGTCGCCGCCTTTGGCCTTGGAGCCCGGGTCGTCCGAGTGCTGCTCCGCGAGCTTTCCGAAGTCCGCGCCTCTGTTCAGATCGTCCTTGATTTTCTTCGCCTTCTCCAGGGTGCGGGCCAGATCCTCGGGTTTGGCGTCCGGCGCGGTCTTGACCAGGATATGCTGTGCCTTGACCATCTCCGGGTTGGTGAATTCGGCCTTGTGCCCCCCGTAATAGGCGGCGATGTCGGCGTCCGTCACCTTCGGAACCTTGTCGAAGATCCGTTTCAGGTACTCCTGCGCGAGGATGCTGTTGACGGCATCGTCCAGCCGGGCGGACATCCCCGCGTCTTTGTCCATCTTCATCGCGCGGGCCTCCAGGGCGAGGAGGTTGGCCTGCACGAGCATTTCCAGGAATTCCTTTTTCTGCGCGTCGCTCTTGAAGCGGTTCCGGTATTCGGGGGGCAGGGCGTCGATCCGCGTATCGAAATCGGCCTGGGTGATCGCCGTCTTGCCCATCTTCACGAGGACACGCGGTTTGGCTTTTTCCCCTGCGCCGAATGCGGGGACGGCGAGTGCCAGGGACAGGAGTCCGATCAGGCCTCCCCGGAACAGTAGTTTTGCGTGCATCATGGCGGGAAATCTCCTTTAATCCGTTTTGATTTGAATGCGCCCGGCCATACCCGGCATCTTGCCGTCAGTCCCGTGGCCGTGTAAACCTGCATTTTGCAATAGCGCAGGTTCTCCCGGCAGCGGTTCAACGTCTCAGCGACGGACGTCTGCACGGGCATCGATCCCCCCGGCTGACCCTCATCTTAGGAGACTTGCGGAACGAAGGCAACAGGAAAATCTTCTGGACAGGCGACGGCCGCAAGCGTCCAGCCCGGATGCCGGAGGTGACATCTCAGATGCCGCCCTCCCGGCGGGCATCCCTCACTGCAGGGTGACCTGGGGATTGCCGAGCGGACCGCTCAGGGCGTAGGGGATCTTCCGGTTGCCGAGGCCGCCGCGCGCCTCGACGTGTCCGTTGAGCGCGAGTTGGCTGTTTTTGAAGTCATTCTTGTCGAGGAGGATCTGGCCTTTCAGGCTGCAGCGGGCGTTGTCGGCGGTCAATTCCAGGCGATCGACGGTGAGCGTCCCGCCGCCCAGGGTCGCCTCCCCCTCGATGCGGCTGAAATTGAAGGAGCTGATCCCGGCCAGCGGCTCCATCAGGCCGTAAATGCCGTTGCGCAGGGTGAAGCGGATCTTCCCGGTTCCGCTGGTCCATTGGGAGGGCTTTCCCTGGAAGGCGCCCGTGGCGGAGAGACGGCCGGTGATTTCCCGGCTGAGCGCATCCTGGAGGTAGGTGCACTTTTCGATCCTGACGTTCTCGATCTTGAGATCCGTGCGGGAGGCCCCCCGGAAGTAAAAGAGCCGGTTGAAGACGGTCTCGGCGGTCAGGGCGCCGCCGTAAGCGGCCGCACGGGTATGGACGGCGGTTTTTCCTCCGAAAAGTTTGCCGAACGCAAGTCTGGCCGTGACGGTGTCGGCGTGGAGCGTGGCATCCGCGTTCTTCCTGAAGCCGATCGTGAGGTTGTCGATTCTCACCCCGGGAGGGAAGACAGGACCCACGGCGTCGATGGAGACCAGCGCCCCGGGCCGGTTCTCCACGATGCGGGCGGCAAGATAATCCCGCACCGTCTCGCCCGGGAAGAGCAGATACAGGAAGGCGATCGCGGTGGCCAGCCCGTAGAGCAGGTAGAGGGCGATGGATTTCAGCTGTTTTCGTTCCATGATGACCTTTGTTCAGCTTGGGGGCGCGTTTTTTTCATCGAGATCCACGTACCGGTCGTAGGTCCGGATCTTGCTCAGGAAGGGTTCGATCATCAGCGTAACGTAACGGTCGTCCTTCACCAGGTGGATCGCCGCCGGCTGCGCGTAGCCCTGTTTCGAGAAGCGGATTTCGGCCTCCCCGTCGGTCTGCTTCTTCTCTCCGATCCGCTGAATGTCGGCGACCCGGACGTCGTCGGGAAGCGCGTGGGACTCCTTCTGCCGGACCTCCGCCCGCTTCTCCTCCGTCATGTCCGCGGTCTCGATCCAGAAGCGGTTTTCGTCCAGGCTGATGCGCAGCAGGGTGTCGGCATGCTCCCGCATGGCGTCCGCGCGAAGTTCCGCCGTTGCGCCCGTCAGGCGCCGCGCGGCCTGCTTGAGGCTGTCGTTCAGGAGGGTGTCGCGGACCGCCGGTACGGCCAGACCGAACATCAGGCCGATCAGGACCACGACGACGATCAGCTCGACGAGGGTGTAACCGGCTTGCCTTGGCCTCATGCGGGGGCCCTTGTCTATTCGATTTCCCAGCTCGTGATGTCCTTGTCCTTGCCCTCGCCGCCGGCCTCGCCGTCGGCGCCGCTGGAGCTGAGATCGAAGTCGCCGTGCACGCCGGGGGAGAGGTAGACGAAGTCGTTGCCCCAGGGGTCTTTGGGCACCTTGCCCCGTTCGAGGTATCCGCCCTGCCGCCAGTTCTTCGCCAGCTGGCCGGCGGCCGGCGCCTCCACCAGGGCCTTCAGCCCCTGTTCCGTCGTCGGGTACGTGCCGTTGTCGAGCTTGTAGAGCTTGAGCGCCGTCTCGATGCTTTCGATCTGCATGCGGGCCTTGGCCTGCCGGGCCTCGTCCGGTCGCCCCATGATCCGGGGGATGATGAGCCCCGCCAGGATTCCCAGGATGACGATGACCACCATCAGTTCGATCAGGGTAAAGCCGCGATCGTCGATTTTCCTTCTTTTCATCGAGCCTCCTTCTTCCGGGGCCTCTGCCGGGGCGCTTCACCGCACGAGCTGGTTCATCTCGAAGATGGGCAAAAGGATGGACACCACGATGAAACCGACCACCAGGCCCATGAACAGGATCATAATGGGCTCCAGGAGAGATGTCAAGATCATGACGGCGGCCTCCACCTCTTTTTCGTAGGCGTCGGCGATCCGGTAGAGCATGATCTCCAGATTGCCGCTCTGTTCGCCGACCGAGATCATCTCGATCGCCATCGGGGGGAAGAGGCCGTTCCGGGACAGGGGGACGGACAGCGGCTGGCCCTCCTCGACCTCCCGGGCGGCCTGGCGGATGTCGTCGGTGATGATGCGGTTCTCGACCACGTTCCCGGCGATCTGCAGCGCCGTCAGCATCGGGACGCCGCTGTGCAGGAGCGTGCCCAGCGTGCGCGTGAAGCGGGCCACGGCCATCTTCTGGACGATCGGACCGAACAGGGGGGCTCTCAGCTTCAGGGCGTCCCAGAGCGCGCGGCCTCCGTCTGTTTTCGTCACGGCGTAGCGCCCGCCGATGACGCCCGCCGCGAGCGCGCCGGCCAAAAGCCACCAGAAGGATTTGAGAAACCCGCTCAACGCGATCAGGAACACCGTGACGGCGGGGAGGTTCTGGTGCATTTCGCTGAAGATCTTCGTGATGTTCGGCACGATGAAGGCGACGAGGAACAGGAGGACGCCGCTGCCGATGAAGAACATCAGGACGGGATAGGCCAGCGCCGAGCGGATCTTCGTGCGCAGGGCCTGCTGGGCCTCGGAGAAATCCGCGAGCCGCTCCAGGACCACGTTCAGCGCCCCGGAGGCCTCGCCCGCGCGGACCATGTTGATGTAGAACGGGGGGAAGGTCTGCGGGAAGCGCCCCATGCTGTCGGTGAGGCTGTTGCCCTCGTTGACCTCCTCGCGGATCTGGGCGAGGGTCTTCTTCAACTGCGGGTGGACGGTCTGGGTGACGAGCGTGGCGAGCGACGGGACGAGGGGCAGCCCGGCGCCCAGGAGGGTCGCGAGCTGCCGCGTCATGACGGCGACGTCCCGGAGGCCCACCTTCTGGAGGGACAGGCGCAGGGAAGGGCCGTGATCGGCGTCCTCCTTTTTCGCGCCGCCGGCCTCGCGGATCTCGACGGGATAGATCTCCGTCTCGCGCAGCTTCTGCCGGGCCGCCGCCGCGCTCCCGGCATCGACGATTCCCTTGAGCCGTTTGCCTTCCGGGTTCAGGGCGATGTATTCAAAAACGGGCATGAGATTCTGATGATTTCCCCCACAACCTCCGGAAGGCCGATCCGCCCCTGCCCGCCGGTACGGCCCGGTGCATCGGGGCGCCGCCTTCACGTTCCGGCCGTAACGGTAAGGCAAAGAGGGGAGAAAGTCAATGGTCAAGCCCGAAACCGGAGGCCCCATTCACGGAAAAGCCCCCCTCCGGGGACCTGCCCGGAGGGAGGGCTTCGGGGGCCGCTCGACGTCTGTCAGTAACCCAGGATTTCCACGCTCGCCGAGCTGGAATGCACGATGTAGAGCCTCTGGCCGTCGGGGGAAATTTCTCCGTCCACGGTGCTGTGCGAAATATAAACCAGGCGTTCCCGCCGCGGGCGTCGACGCTGCGGCCCGCCGCGGGGAGCCCGGGACTCACGGACGGTCGATCAGGGCCTGGATGGCGGGCGGATAGGGTCTGGTTTCGGGGAGGAAGATCAACTCCGGATCGACGAATTCCCGGAGCACGAAGAGTTCGCGGTAGGTGGGGTGCGGAGTTTCGCCCGCAAGCCGCGCGCAGTTCAGGTCGAAGCCGCACTGCTCGCGGATCCGTTCGAGCGTCACGCCGGGATGATGCGTGTCCAGATAGATGATGCCGTCGTCGTCAAAGCGGTACACCCCCATGTTCGTGACGACGCCGGCCGGACCGCATTCCGCGAACGGCGTGCCTTTCCAGATCTCGCGCTTCGGCCGCCACGCGCCCGTGTCGAAGTCCCGGCACCACCATCCGGGGGTGGTGGTGTAATCGTTCCGGTCGAGAAAACGCCGCCGCTCCTGGGGAATGATGTAGACGGTCCTCCGCGCCATGGTCCCGACGTCGGGGTTGCCGCCCGCCCCGGGCAGGCGGTGGACCGGCGCGTAATAGTTCTCCCCGATGGCGGTCACGTTGATGCCGCCGTACCGGTCGATGGCCGCCCCGCTCAGGAACCCCAGCGTCACGAATCCCTGCTGGAGATAATACCCGAACGTATCCACGAGTCCGCCGAGGGCGGAGGACATGTAAGCCGCCCGCTGGTCGCACACGGACATGGGGATGTGCATCGTCTTGCCGTCGCAGACGCCCGATTCGTAGATGAGCAGGGCGTGGGGCGCGTTCAGCAGGTGGGCGGTCATGATCCCCAGCATGGGAAGACCCGTCCCCGCGAAGACGATGTCGTCGTTGCGGACTTCCCGGGCGACGGCGATGGTCATGAGTTCCTGGAGGATGAATTCCTCCGGCCGGGCCGGTTCGTCGGGGATCCGCTCGATCAGGTCCATCCGCTCTTCCATGGGGGTCGACATGGCCGCTCCTTCAATAGCCGCTTCGTCTCACCGAAAGGGGCGCCTGCATGCGGGGCGCGGGTCGCTTCCCCCGCATCACCGCCGTGCTGTACCCGGTCTTCGGGTCCGCCCGGAGGCCCTTCAGGCGCTCTTCTCCGAGCTTGTCGATCAGCGCCCTCCAATCCCTGGGTCCGAAGACCCATTCCTCCATCCAGTCTTTGAGGTCCGCCTCGTTGCGCGACGCCCGGTCCATCGCCCGCATGAACGGGGCGTCGTAATCGTAACGGTAGGGGACGGCACTCGGAAAGGCCCCCCAGGGCGCCTCCACGATGGCGTCAACGACAAAATAGGGGATGGGGTTGCTTTCGGGGTGTTCCCGCAGCCGGGCCTCGGGGACGATCTCCTCGGCGATCACGACGACACGGTCCGAGGCGAAGGCCATCTCCTTGTCCAGCGTGCTGATGCCCCGCCAGCGGGCCGTTCCCTTCTCTCCGACCTTCTCGACGTGCAGGATGCACAGCTCCGGATTCGCCGCCGGCAGCAGAACGACCTTTCCCTCGCCGGCAAAGGGATCCGTCATCTCGATGAATTTCCGGGACGGGATGCGGGGGTGGCTTCCATTCCGGAGGCCGGCCCGGCCGAGCGCATCGTAGGCGGGATTGTAAAGATCCGAGCCTAGCGGGGCGTAGTAGGGGATGAAGGGGGCGCCGACGGCGCCGGCCAGGAAGCGCATGGTCATCGCCCCGTGCGAGTATTCCTCCAGGATCAGCTTTCCGGATGTGTAGAGCTTTTCGACGCTCAGGTCCAGTTTGCCCGCCATCTCGCCCCAGCCGACCCAGTCCGTTTCGTAGATCCGGATGGCGCCGACGGTGTTGAGGAACCAGGTGCACAGGCCCGCATGCTTGTCCAGCACGTGCAGATTGCGGATGCCCTGCCGGACGGCTTCCCAGGCGAAGGCGACGGGGTTGCGGTTGAAGGCCGTGAAGCCACTGAAGGCGCAGACGATCCCGTCGTGCATGTATTTTTTGACCGCCGCCTCCAGGGTGAGGATTTCGGCCTTCTTGGCGCTTCCCCGCATGGGGCGCATGTGCGTCACCTCCTTCACGCGTCTCCAGGGGGCCACAGTAAACGAATTCATGGGGATTGACAACGGAAAATGTCGGAGATGGCGCGCACGCGCGCGGACGTCCGGCGATCCCGGGATGATCATGATGGCCGGCTGCACGGCCTTCACGCGCGCCGGCGTTCGCCCTCCGGCCGGGAGGAATATTCACTGGTGCGGGGGTGAAAATGGTGTTATCTAAGCCCCATCGGTTACGGAGGACACGGATGCAGGTTCGGCTGGCGTACGGCAGGGACGGACTGACGGTTGATTTTCCCGACGACGGCGTCGAGGTGATCGCGCCGCGCTTCGTGGCGGGGCTGCCCGACGAGACGGCCGCCCTGCGGAGCGCCCTGCGCGCCCCTCTCGGCGCCCGTCCGTTGAGGGAGCTCGTGGCCCCCGGCGACGACGTGCTCATCGTCTTTCCCGACGTCACCCGGCCGATGCCCTCCGCCCGGGTCCTCCCCGTTCTCCTCGCCGAACTCGACGCCCTGCCCCCGGCGCGCATTACGCTGCTCAACGCCTTGGGCGCCCACCGCCCCAACACCCGCGCGGAGCTGACGGACATGCTGGGGACGGAGGTCGCGAGCCGCTACCGCATCCGGCAGCACGATCCCGCGGACCGGGACGCCCTGGTGAACCTCGGGCGCACCCGCTCCGGCCGCGAGATCTGGATCAACCGGACGTTTGTCGAGGCCCGGGTCCGCATCCTGACGGGGTTCATCGAGCCCCATTTCTTCGCCGGCTTCTCCGGCGGACCGAAGGCGGTGATGCCCGGGATCTGCGGCCTCGACACGATCCTGGGAAACCACGGCGCCGCGATGATCGACCACCCGGACGCCACCTGGGGGGAGACGGAGGCGAATCCCGTCTATCAGGAAATGGCGGAGGTTGCGGACCTGGCCGCCCCGGAATTTCTCCTCAACGTCACGCTCAACCGCCAGCGGGCGATCACGGGCGTCTTCGCCGGCGACTGGCGGGCGGCCCACCGCGCTGGCTGCGCGTTCGTCCGTCAGTCCGCGATGCGTCCGGTGGACGGGTTTTACGATTGCGTCGTCACGACCAATGCCGGCTTCCCCCTGGATGCCAACCTCTACCAGGCCGTCAAGGGGCTGTCGGCGGCGGCGCGGATCGTCCGTCCCGGCGGAACCCTCGTTCTCGCGGCGGCCTGTACCGAGGGGATGCGGGGCCACGAAAACTTCTACCGGCTCCTGCACGCATCGGCCTCGCCGGAGGCCCTCCTGGCTCAGATCCGCGGCCGGCGGGAGCCGCAGCGGGATCAGTGGCAGGCGCAGATCCTGGCGGGGGTCCTGGGCCGGGCGACGGTCCACCTGCACTCCGGTCTGCCGGAGGAGGCGGTGCGCCGCTGCCACCTGAGGCCGGTCGAGGACGTGGGGGCATTCGTCCGCGCGTGGCGGGATCGAAATCCGCGGGGACGGATCGCCGTCCTGCCGGAGGGGCCGCAGACGATTCCCTGCGTTCAACCCGACAGCGGTTTGACATGACGGCAAAGGCCGGATCCCGGCTTTTGATGAGATCGCCACCCCCCAGACCATCATGGAGGTTCCCATGAATCGAGACTTCGTTCTGGATCCGGCCCATCGCCGGAGGGCGCTTTACGTTCTGGCGGCCTGTCTCGCCGTCCTGGCGGCGGCCGTCATCCTGGCTTCGCAGGCGCAGCGGGACTTCGGCCGGGTGAGGGTGACGGACGCGGACTACGCCAACGCCGGCGGCATCCCGATCCGCGCCAAGCTCTACAAGCCCCTGTCGGCCGGCCGGGAGTGCCCCGCCCCCGGGGTCGTCTACATCCACGGCTATCAGAACAACCGGGAGACGGGCGACGCCTACGCGATCGAGATCGCGCGGCGGGGGTTCGTCGTGCTCAACATCGACGCGATCGGCCGCGGGCACTCGGGCATCCCCGGCGAGCCGACAACGGCGGATTTCGACCGGACCTACGGCGGCCAGGCCTCCGTGGCGTACCTCCGCTCCCTGCCGTTCGTGGACCCCGGGAGGGTGGGCGTCCTGGGGCACAGTCTCGGGGCCGAGATGGCCTATCTCGTGGCCCTCCGGGACTCCACGCTCAAGGCCCTCGTCCTGACGGGCTATGCCTACACGCTGGAGGCGACGCCGGCGCAGCCGAAGAACATGCTCATGATCATCGGCAAGTACGACGAGTTCCGCAAGCGCATGACGGGGACGCGGGATATCGAGCGGGAATGGATGGGGACGGAGCGCACCCGGCGGGCCTTCGGGATCGACCGGCCGGAACTCGGGAAAACCTACGGTGATTTCGCCGCGGGGACGGCGCGGCGCGTCTTCGTGCCGCCGATCACCCACGTTCATGAATCCCACCACCCGGGGGCGATCGCCGAGACCCTGCTCTGGCTCCGGGCGGCCCTGACGCCGCCGGAGGGCGACTGGATCGATCCGCACCGTCAGATCTGGCCGGTCAAGGAGTTCTCGACGCTCGTCGCCATGCTGGCCGGCTTCGCCCTGCTGCTGCCCCTCGGGTTCCTGCTGCTGGGGACGCGGCCCTTCCGGCCCCTCCTGGCGCGCCCGTCCGACGGCTATGCCTGCCCCCCCCGGGATTACCGGAGGTTCGTCGCGGTCAACGGCGTGCTGATGTGGCTCTACCTGCCGCTCATCCTCGTCCTGTTCGGCGTCCACAAGTACCTGGTCCGGATCGACGGGGCCTTCCCGATGATGATGGTCAATGCGATCGTCTGGTGGTTCCTGTGGGTGAACGTCATCGGCTTTGTCCTCTTCCGGCGCTGGTTCGCCCGCCAGGCCGCCCCGCGCGGCGTCAGCCTCCTCGACCTGGGAATCTCCGATCAGGCCGGGGCCTTGCGCGTGGACGCCGGCCGGCTGGGCCGGGCGGCCCTTCTGGCCGCCGGCCTGTTTTTCTGCATGTATTTTCTGGAGTATCTCGCGGAGAAGGTCTTCCTGGTGAACTTCCGGTTCGTGTGGCCGTTCTTCAACGACCTGACGCCCTACCGGTGGCGGATGTTCCTGCTCTACCTGCCCTGGATCCTCGTGTGCTTCCTGCAGACCGGGGTCTTCCTGCACGGGCAGCTCCGCCGCGCGCCCCGGACGACGCCGATGCGGACGTTCTCCGGCCGGTCGTGGGACAGCGTCGTCGCCCTGTGCCTGCCGGTCGTCCTGTTCCTCGCCGTCCAGTACATCCCGCTCTTCACGACGGGCTTCATCCCCTTCGAGGGGCCGAACGGGCTCTTCGTCGTGTTCGTGATCAACCTGTTCCACATCCTGGCGCTTCTGGCGATCACGGCGGTGATCTCGACGTGGTTCTTCGAGTGGACCGGGCGGATCTATCTGGGGGCGATCCTGAACGCGCTCCTCGTCGCCTGGTCGTTCGCGGCCTCGCAGGTCATCGCCCCGATTCCCGTGTGAGGCCGCTGGCCGCGAGGGGACTCGTGATCCCTTCGCGCGCGCCGGGGAGATTTTTCAAAGTCGAAAAAGGTCCGGCGCGCGGCGGGATCGTGATTCCCGCGGGTCCCGGCACGGGAGAGCCGGGACAGCGGCGCTATTTGTCCAGGGCGAGCTTCAGGACGTCCATCATCTCGTCGACGAAGTGGAACGTGACCTCCCGGCGGACCTTCGGCGGGATGTCCTCGATGTCCTTTTTGTTCCACTTGGGCAGGAGGATCGTCCGGATGCCCGCGCGGTGGGCGGCGAGCACCTTCTCCTTGATCCCGCCGACGGGCAGCACGAGCCCCCGCAGGGTGATCTCCCCCGTCATGGCGAGGTCCTTCTTCACCGGCCGGTTCGTCAGCAGCGAGGTCAGGGCCGTCAGGATCGTGACCCCCGCCGAGGGACCGTCCTTGGGGATGGCCCCGGAGGGGACGTGGATGTGCAGGTCCGTCTCCTCGAAGAAGTCGGGCGCGATCCCGAGTTCGGCGGCGTTGGCGCGGACGAAGCTCAGGGCCGCCGTCGCGGATTCCTTCATCACGTCTCCCAGCTGACCGGTCAGCGTCAGCCCCTTCTTCCCCTTCATGGCCGTCGCCTCGATGAAGAGCAGATCGCCGCCCGTCGGCGTCCAGGCCATGCCCGTGACAACGCCGGGCTTGGATGTGCGGATGCCCGTTTCGGCGGGGATGCGGACCGGGCCGAGGTAACGGTGGAGATCCTTGACCTGGATCGTCGCCGTTTCGGCCTCGCCCGCGGCGACGAGGCTCGCGAAGCCCCGGCAGATGGCGGCGATCTCCCGCTCCAGGTTCCGGAGCCCCGCCTCGCGCGTGTAGCCGTTGATGATGGCCTTGAGCGCGCTCTTCGTGAACTTGAGCCGTTCCGGCGTGAGCCCGTTGGCCTCCAGCTGGCGCGGGACGAGGTAGCGCTGGGCGATCTTGAGCTTTTCGTCCAGCGTGTAGCCGACGAGCTCAATCACCTCCATGCGGTCCCGGAGCGGCGGCGGGATCGTGTCCAGGATGTTCGCCGTCGTGATGAACATGACGTGCGACAGGTCGAACGGCACGTCCAGGTAGTGGTCCGTGAAGGAGAAATTCTGCTCCGGGTCGAGGACCTCCAAAAGCGCCGATGAGGGGTCGCC
This sequence comes from Syntrophales bacterium, assembly GCA_035358035.1. Lineage (GTDB taxonomy): Bacteria > Desulfobacterota > Syntrophia > Syntrophales > UBA2251 > UBA2251. The sequence goes on from DAOPOS010000015.1 coordinate 45,096, forward strand.
CCGGAAATCGCTGCCCAGCTTGTCGATTTCATCCAGCATGAAGACGGGGTTCATCGATCCCGCCCGGCGGATGCCCTGAACGATCCGGCCCGGCAGGGCGCCGACGTAGGTCCGGCGGTGGCCCCGGATCTCCGCCTCGTCGCGCACGCCCCCCAGGGCGATGCGCACGAATTTCCGGCCCAGGGCGCGGGCGATCGAATGGCCGAGGGAAGTCTTGCCGGTCCCCGGGGGCCCGGCGAAGCAGAGGATCGGGCCCTTCGTGTCGGGTTTGAGCTTCCGCACGGCGAGGTACTCGACGATGCGCTTCTTCGCCTTCTCCAGGCCGTAGTGATCCTCGTCCAGGACCCTCCGGGCCTTTCGGATGTCGAGGGTGTCTTCCGTCGCCTCGTGCCAGGGCAGGGACGTGACCCAGTCCAGGTAGGTGGAGGTCACGCTGTACTCCGCCGACGAGGGGTGCATCCGCGCCAGCCGGTTCAGTTCGCGCTCCGCCTCCTTCTTCGCCTCCTCGGGGAGGTTCTTCTCGTCGACCTTCTTCCGGTACTCGTCGATCTCCACCCGGTTGTCGTCCGTTTCCCCGAGTTCCTGCTGGATCGCCTTGAGCTGCTGGCGGAGGTAGTATTCCCGCTGGCTCTTGTCCATGTCGTCCTTGACCTGGGTCTGGATCTTGTTCCCCAGCTCGAGGATCTCCAACTGGTGGTTGACCAGGCGGGTGACCTCCTTGAGGCGCTTCTTCACGTCCAGAATTTCCAGGATCCGCTGCTTTTCCTCCGCCGAGGCGTTGATGATCGACGCGATGATGTCCGACAGGATGCCCGGATCGGTGATGGACTTGGCCATCATGCCGAATTCCTGGGGCAGGAAGGGGGAGAGCTTCACGATCCGGTCGAAGAGGTTGACGAGGTTGGCCATCAGGGCCTCCACCTCGAGGTCCTTGACCTCCCGCTCCTCGAGGGGCTCGATCGCCGCCTGGAGGTAGGGCCTCCCCTCGACGAAGGACTTGATCCGGAACCGCCCGAGCCCCTGCACGAGGAGCTGGGCCTTCTTGTCCGCGGCTTTGGCCATCTTCAGGATGACGACGCTCGTGCCGACGCCGTGATAGTCGTCCGGCGTTTGGGCGCTCTCCATCGGGCCCTTCTTCGAAAGCGTCAGGCCGATCATCCGGTCCTTTGCCATCGCCTCGTCGACGAGGGTGAGCGACGGGTCGCCCGCGACCTCCATCGGAAACATCATCTTCGGGAAGACGACCATGTTGAACAGGGGCAGGATGGGCAGGGACTCCGGCATCGTCAGGGTCTTCTGGTCTTCCGTCGGGGTATCTTCAGGCATGGGATCCTCCGTTTTGAATGCGGATTTTATGCAGCGTGTCGAGGGGCGCCTTTTTCATGCGGAGGGTCAGGAGGCCGTCCGTGTACTGGGCCCTGATGGTTTCCGTGTCCACCGGCGCCGGCAGGTTGACGCTCCTCTCGAACGCCCCGAAGGCGATTTCCGCGATGTGGTAACGCCCCTCGCGGGCGGGCCGGCCGTGTTCGCGCCGTCCGTGGATCTTGAAGCGCCGCCGGCTGACCTCCACGTGGAGGTCTTCCAGGGCGACGCCGGCCACCTCGGCCAGGACGATCACCTCGTCGGCCGTTTCGCAGACATCGACCTGGGGCTTCCAGAGCCGCTGACGCAGCGTGGCGAAGGGGTGGGAGACGCGGAACATCTCTTCCATGTCCTCCATGAATTCCCGGTCGCTCTTCCCGATGCTGTCCACAAATTTGATCTTGATCATCGCGCTTTCCTCTGGGGTCCGAAACCGATCTGAATAACGTCTGTCCGCGGTGGACTGTCCACGGATCTGTAATATAGTACCGAAAAGAGGTTTGTAAAGGCCCGGATTTCGCCCGGGGAGGTTTTCCGCGCAAGTTTCCCGTTGACGCCCGGATGCGGGCGTGGCAGCATGACCCCGCGACCGCTCGCTTTGCAGGACAGGGGAAGGCCACATGGCAACGCTCCATTCCACCGACCGTTTCCACCGTGAAGACATCGAAACCCTGGGATGGGAACTGACGGTCTCCAATGCCCTCGACCCGCCGGAAAGCCCCTGCCGACGGTACCTGAAGGGCGAGGGCCCGTATGGGGCGCGTCTGCTCGCCTGGCTAAGGCGATGGATCCCGCTGGACCGGGTGGACCGGGTCCTGGAGGTGGGGGGCGGCTACGGCTATCTGATGCGGGACCTCCTCGCCGTGCACCCGTTCCCGCGGGTGACGATGCTCGACATCTCCCCGTTCCTCCTGAATCGGCAGCGGGAGGCCCTCCGGGCCTACCCGTCCGTCCGCTACGTGGAGGCGGATTTTCTTGCCTTCGACGCGCAGCGCCTGGGCGCGTTCGACTGGATCATCCTGAACGAGAACCTCGGGGATTTCCCGACGGTCGTGGGGTGGGAGGGCGACGTTCGGGAGGACCCGGACGGGGGCGCGGGCGGGGAGGGGGACTCCCTGCCGGCGCGGGTGCGGCGACTCCACGCCGCCTATTCCCTGGCGCCCCCCAGCCGGACGCCATTCAACTTCAACCTCGGGGCCGTCGAGGCCCTGGAGAAGATCTGCCGCGCGGGCGTTCCCTGTGTCTTTCTCGCGGAGCACAGCTGCGAGGCGGCCGTGCCGGAGCCCTACCGCCGGTGGATCGACGTCCGGGCCGGCGGGAATCCCGAGCGCATCGCCCTCAAGGGGCATGACGAGTACACGATCCGTTTCTCGAACCTCGTCGCCGTCGCCGCCCATTACGGGTATGAGGTCCTCCGGGGGCCGGTGGCGGATTTTTTGCAGCTTGATTTTTCCCCGGAATTGGAGTCTATTCTACGGGCGCGGAACGTTGCCGCCGGCGAGCGGGAAACGGTCCGCCAGTTTGTCGAGGACCTGTTTCAATACGAGTATCTGCTGCTCCGGAAACGAGGCATCGAGTTTCGCGTTGAAACTCCCCCGAAATCAGAGGGGTGAGTGATGGAAAGCCAAACGGGGATCGTCTGCCGGAGATGCGGGAAATGCTGCCTGGCGAACCTGATCGCGTACGTGACGGACGAGGACTGGGAGCGTTGGCGCCGGGAAGGGCGGGACGACATCGTCCGGATCACCGCCCACGAGCATGCCGTCTGGGCGGGGGATCACCTGATTTCCTCCGACGACGGCCGCTACCTGCACGGATGCCCGTTCCTCCAGTGGGACGACGACCATTACACCTGTACGATCTACGAGACGCGGCCGGCCGTCTGCCGGCACTACGCGCCGGGCTCTTCCGAAATCTGCACGCAATTCCGATGAAACCGCGCCGGGACCTCCCGGAGCGGCGGACACACCCGGCAAGGGATGGAATGCGGGGCGGGGGCCCCGAAGGAGCCTGTATTCGCGTATCCGGAATCTGACCTTCCAGCGATGCCAAGGTCTTGCATGGAAACCGTCAACCCAGGAGGCCCGCGATGACGAAGCCAGGTTTTGTCCACGCGTATGTGCCGGTTGGCGCTTCGGAAGCGGGGATGTCCCATCCCGTCCACCGCCTGGAGACGCTTTCCGGAAAGCGGATCGGATTTCTCGGCAACGGCAAGCCCAACGCCGATGTCTTGCTGGAAACGCTTGCGGCGGAACTCAAAAAACAATCCCCCATTGAAATGCTTCACTTCCGGAAGCAGATCCCTTCGCTGGCCGCCCCGGACGAGCTGATCGCGGAGATCTGCGATCGATGCGATGCGGTCGTCCTTGCCGTTGGCGATTGAGGATCGTGTACGTCGTGGAGTGTCCACGACCTGTGCACCCTCTCCCGAAAGTCGCGCCCGGCGGTTCTGATGGTCACCGCGATGTTCGCCGATCTGGCGGGAAGCCTGCTGAAAGAACGGCAGGAGGCATCCCTGCCGGTCGTGCGGGTTGCCCATCCCGTGGGGGGCATTTCCGTGACGGAGGCCCGGACCCGCGTCACCGACGATGTTGTTCGGGGCGTCGCCTCCTCCCTGACCGGGGAAGGCGCATCCTCTTTGGCGGGAACGCGGGAAAGGGATGGATCCGCCGGGGCGGATGCGGGCCGGATCCTTGTCGAAGGCGACGAGGCGGACGCGCTCGAGGAATTTCATCGGCGCGGCTGGACGGATGGCCTCCCGGTGGTCCTTCCGACCGAGGACCGGGTGGAGGCCGCGCTCCGGTCGGTGTCCGGGACCCCTCTGGACCCCATCGGCTGCCTCCTGCCGAGAAACGCGGCGGCCACCCTGCTGGATGTCGCCATCAACGCCGTCATGGCCGGATGCCGGCCCGAATTCATGCCCGTGATCGTCGCGGCCGTCGAAGCGACGCAGGAGGCCGATTTCAATCTGTACGGCGTCCAGACCACGACGCACAATTGCGGGATCCTGGTGATCGTCCACGGGCCCATCAGCCGGACCCTCGGCATGAACAGCGGCCACAACTGCCTGGGGAACGGGAACCGCGCCAACGCCACGATCGGTCGGGCGGTGCGTCTCGTTCTCCAGAATGTCGGCGGCGCAACGCCCGGCGAACTGGACAAGGCAACCCTCGGATCCCCGGCGAAATTTACCTACTGTTTTGCGGAGAACGAGGAGCAAACCCCCTGGCGCCCGTTCCGGACCGCGCTGGGGTTTGGGGCCGAAGACAGCTGCGTGACCGTTGTCGCCGCCGAGGCGCCGCACAACATCAACGATCACGGATCTTCGACGGCCGCATCCCTGCTCAACACGGTTGCGCAAACCATGGCCACGGTCGGGAACAACAACCTGTACGTCGGGGGAGACACCTATCTTATCCTGGGGCCGGAACACGCCAGGACCATCGCCGACGGGGGCTTCTCGCGCGAAGGCGTGCAGCAGGTTCTCTACGAGCGGGCCCGGGTCGCCACGGCGAGGATTTCCCCCGGGAAGCTGGCGGAACTGTCCTCATGGGGGGGCTATCAGAACCGCCTCGAGGAATGGAAGGATGGCATTCCCCTGGTCCGGACTCCCGGGGACATCCGCGTCGTCGTCGCCGGCGGTTCGGGAAAGCACTCCGCCTGGTGTCCGACCTTCGGAGCGACCCGCAGCGCCACGCGTCGCATCGACCGGAGGTGAGGAGAAATGATTGCTTCCACAATCCGGAATCTTTAATGACCCAGCCGTGGAGCAGGTGTGCCGGCGATTCAAACACTTTGCGGAAACGCTGCCGGCAGCCCCGGCCGTCAGGATGTCAAGGGTGAACCGCTGCCCAGGCCGGCCGCAAGCCTTGTGAAGATGTCGGCAGCCCGGGTCATATTCACGATCCCGCAGACGCAGGGTCGGGCGATATCCTCCGCCGCTTCCCGGGGCGTCAGGTGCCGGTCCGCGATCAGCCCTGTCAGGTGGCGGACACGGTGGACGGAAATCAACCCATGACCGCACATGGTCATCAGTGAGAGCTCGTCTTCGGAGGGAAGGCCCGCGACCCGTCCATAGAACCCGATGCTGTGGAGATACGTGTGTTCCCGGACGCCGCTGCGGGTGCAGCAAGCGCGGACGTCATCCGGAATGCCGGAGAGGACAATGGAGATCGGATAGCCTTTCTCCCGGTTGCGCGACAGCCAGGGGCCCTTGATTTCAGCGATAAGACGGGCCACCGCGTCACGGTCGGTATAGACGGCGGTCATCACCGACGACATCAACCCGGCCAGGGACACCAGGATCTCCGGGGTGGCTTGCGGCCGGAATTTATCGATGAATTCGATGACGCCCTGCGCCGGTCCCAGCTTCGGGACCTTCAGACGGGTGAAATTGCGCGAAAGCCAGTTTTCGGGTCGGTGCTTCAGCATCGTCATCGCCAGTTCTCTCATGGCGCCGCGGACGCCCCAGTCCCGTTTGTACCTGGAGGGGACCATCGCGAGAACGATCAACTCCCGGTTGGCGGTGTGGCGATCGACCCCGCGCCGCTGAGACGTGTGCGACATGGCTATCCCTCCTTTCCCGATATCCCGTCGGCCACCCCGATATTGACCTTCGACCAGGGCAGGAGACGGGCGTCATTCCCGAACAGATGTCGAAAGGGAGACCTTCCGTCCGTGTCCGCCCGCAGCGCCACGCTGACGTTGAAAACGGTCTGAACGTTTCTTTCGATTTCCCGAACGATCGGTTGCAGCTTTCCCGCCTCCGTCCGGGGCATGACAAATTCCACGAGACAGGAGAGGACCTTTTCGTTCAACACCTCGGGCCGGAGCGATCCGACACGCTTGTCGCGGATCAGTTCGGCGACCGGGTTCCCGGAGATGACGTCGTATCCGTGCCGCTTGAAGGTTTTGACGACCGCCTCCACGTCATGAAACCGGGCGCCCAGGGCGGGTCGGCCCAGTTCGACAAAAACGCCGATGTTTTCCCTTCCGAAACGGCCCTCCGTGTCGTTGGTCTTGATGCCCGCGGTGCCGCGCCCCAAAACGCCCGTGCTCGCGTGACCCATCATCGGGTTCGAGAAGATTTCGCGGATGACCCTCGGCCAGGCGAGATTGCCCTCCCGGATGGCGTCCTGGGGACAGACCCGAGATCGCCAGCACACGCCGCATTCCGCGCAGGCATCCGGATCGATCGACGATTTGCCGTGCAGCGCGATCGCCCCCATCGGGCAGAGCGTCACGCACCGGCCGCATCCGATACAACGTTCCGGGTCGATGAAGCGATGGGGTTTCACGGGTAACGGATTCGCGCGGGAACACCCGCTCGTCCCTGCAAGCGCCCCCCCTGACGACAATGCCAGCATTGCGACGACGGCTTCCCTGATGGCCTCCCTGCGGGTTATGGCGTGTTCATCCAGGATCATCCGCGCCTCCTTTCGATAAACAGCGTCTGATGGTCAGAGAGATAACGTGCAGTTCGTTGATCCGGCGCCTTAATTTTTCATCTGACTTGCAAACCGGCCCCCATTCCCTTCGCCCCGCAGGTCAAAATCTAAACCATCCGTCTCGTGAATGCAAGAACGGGGTAGATCCGAATGCCGAGAAAATGTGCCTTGGCTCAAGCAGGGCTTGACAATATACAACCGTGCATGTATTCAGGCACTTAACCATCGAATCCCGGATCCGGAATAAATCGTACACTGAATTCATCGCACAGGGAGGTCTGTCGCAAGGAACGGAACCCTATCGTACATCCCATGACTGACCAATGCCGTCAACCCAAAGGAGGGAGCTATGGCCAGGGAAGGCAAGGTATTCTACGGGTGGTGGATCGTCGCGGCGACATTCATCGTTCTTCTGATCGGGTTGAGTTCCGGATTCTACACGGTTTCCGTCTTCCTGGAACCCCTGAGGCAAACGTTCGGATGGAGTGCGACGCAGGTCTCCATCGGTTTCACCCTGGCCGCGCTTCTGGTGGGGCTCTTAAGCCCGGTCGTGGGTGTGGCGGTGGCCAGATTCGGGGTCAAGAAGGTTCAGCTCTACGGCGCGACAACCGTCGGCCTGGCCTTACTGATGCTCGGTTCGATGCAGCAACTTTGGCACTACTACGCGCTGCTCATCTTCATGGCCACGGGACTGGCCTCGGTATCGATCGTCCCGTCACAGACCCTGATCTCTCACTGGTTTAACCGGAAGCGCGGCATGGCCATGGGAATCATCATGTCCGGCATCGGCGTGGGCGGCATGGTCATGGTCTTTGTCGCGAGCCAGGCCGCGGCGACCTTCGGCTGGCGGGGCGCGTACCGTCTGCTCGGCCTCCTGGTGCTGGGCATCGTCCTGCCCCTGATTCTGGCCGTCGTGAAGGAGAAGCCCGCGGATCTCGGACTCGATCCGGATGGCATTGCCCTGACGGCGACGGAAACCCGGGAGCGGGCGTCAGCCTTCGGTTTCACCGTCGCCCAGGCCTTCAAATGCCTGCCCTTCCATGTCCTCGCCTTCCTGACGATTTTCTACAGCCTGATCCTGGGCGGCATGACCCAGCACGCCATTGCCCTGCTGAGGAGTCTGAGCGTCGACCAGGCCAGCCTCTTCTGGAGCCTGACGCTCGGATTCAGCGTGCTCGGCCGGCTGGCGTTCGGCGGGGCGGCGGACAGGGTTTCCCAGAAGGGCCTGATGATCGCCATCTGGGGGTTCCATCTCATCGGCCTGCTTTCCGTCCTGTATCTTGTCGACGCCGCCCCGCTCGTCTGGGGATTTGTCATCTTCTACGGATGCGCCCTGGGGGCGTTCCCGACGCTGTTTCCCCTGATGGTGGGCAGGAAGTTCGGACTGGATCATTTCAGCAAGTTCGTCGGCGTCTTCGGCCTGATCCAGATCCTGTCGCTGGCCACGGGGGCGATTCTTCTGGGGCGCATGTACGACGCGAGCGGCTCCTATTCCGGCGCCGTTCAGGTCCTCCTGGTCGTCGCCGTGCTGGGAACGATCGCCGCCACCGTGATCGGCGATCCCGCCCGGCCGAAAACGTCCGTCGCGGAGGGATAGGCCATGTGGGGCAGGGGGCTCGTCTTGTCTGCAATTTTTTGAATGCAGTTTCTCGGGGACATCACTCATTCGCCGTTGAGGAGGGAAAACGATGCCGTTGGACCAGCAGACTGCGGACAGGATCCGGGCAGCCCGGACCGCGTGGGAAGAGGGTGCTTTGAAGAAGAATCTGCAGCGGATGGGCCTCGCGGCCAGTCCCGTGGAGTTCGCCAGTCCCCTCGATATCGCAGAGGATGACTTTCTCGAGCGGGTGGGCTTCCCCGGGGAGTATCCCTTTACGGCCGGCCGGTTTGCCGTGCCTCTGCACCACGTCATCTGGGGCCGCGGCAAAACCCTGGGCGGCGGCAAAAGCATCCGCCATGCCTTCGGGTATGCCGGTTACGGGACGGCCGAGGACATGCGGGATTTCTACATCGAGCGCGGCAGGACGATGGCACGCGGGGGCGGTCCGAACATCGCCTTCGACCTGCCGACCCAGACCGGATACGATTCCGATCACGAACTGGCCGAGGGAGAGGTCGGCCGGGTCGGGGTGGCCATCGATACCCTTAAGGACTTCGAGACGATCTACGAGGCCTTCACCGGCGAAACGGACCTCGACCGGATCGCCTCCAACTGGACGATCAACGCGACGACCAACCTCATTCTGGCCATGTACGTCGCCCTGGCCCAAAAGCGCGGCATCCCGCTCGACAAGCTGCGGGGAACCCCTCAGAATGACATTCTGAAGGAGTTTGTCGCCCGGGGCACACAGATCTTTCCCGTCGGTCCTTCCCTGCGCATGACCCGCGACACCTTCACGTACTGCCGTGAGCACCTGCCCAACATGAACACCATCAGCATCTGCGGCTATCATATCCGCGAAGCCGGCGCCACCCGTGTGCAGGCCGTCGCCTTTGCCATGGCCAACGCCATGGCCTACTTCCGGGTGGCCGTCAACGCGGGCATGAGCGTCGACGAGGTTGCCGCGAAGGCGACCTTCCTCAACTTCGGCGGCGGCATGGAGTTTCTGAAAGAGGCGGCATGCCGGCGGGCGGCGCGACGGGCCTGGGCCAAGATCATGCGGCACCGTCTGGGCGCGGTTAAGCCGTCCAACTGGATCTACCGGGAACTCGGCGGCGGCCTGGCCGGTTTCTGGACCTGCACCCGGCAGCGGCCCCTGAACAACCTCGTCCGGGTTGCCATCGGCGCCGCCTTCGCGGCGATGATCGGCGAACCGCCGGCCTGCGAGCCCCCCTACGACGAGGCGCTCGGACTCGGCCACAGCATCGAGGCCCGCCAGCTGGCGGCGGACGCGGCGCGGATCATCATGGAGGAGTGCCGGCTCGGCGATACGCCGGATGTCCTTGCCGGCTCCTACTACGTCGAAGCCCTGACCGACCGCTATGAAGACGAGATCTTCGGCCTGATCGACGAGATCGATCGGCAGGGAGGCGCCGAGAAGGCGGTCGAGAGCGGCTGGATGAAAAATGAAGTGCTGCGGAGCGCGGAGGACTTTCAGAGGCAGCTGGAGACGGGGGAGGCCACGGTGGTCGGGGTCAACAAATACACCGAGGCCGATGAGATCGGCGTGATGACGCCGCGCACCTCGCCGTATCCGGTCGCCCGGCGGGAGCAGGCGGAAGAAAAGCAGATCGCCGGTCTCCGCCGCGTCAAGCGGGAACGCGACCCCCGCGCCGTGCAGTCCTGTCTGGAGAAGATAGAGAATGCCGCCCGCGATGAGAGGGCGAATCTGATCCCCCACTTCATCGAAGCGGTCAAAGCCTATGCAACGGTGGGGGAGATCTGCGACACCCTGCGCGGGGTCTTCGGCGAGGCCCGTTGAACCGTCATGTCTCCGGGGGAGGGGAGAAGGTCATGAAGCATCGCGTCATTCGGGTTCTGGTGGGCAAGGCGGGTCTGGACGGGCACGACAAGGGGGCGCTCCTGCTGGCTTCGAGACTGCGGAACGCCGGCATGGAGGTGATCTACACGGGACTCAGGCGAACCGTCAGTCAGATCGTCACGACGGCCGTCCAGGAGGATGTGGACGTCATCGGGATCAGCATCCTGTCCGGTGCGCACCTCTCCATTGCGGCAAAACTCATGGCGAGGATGGAACAGGAAGGCATTACCGACAAGCGGTTGATGATGGGCGGGTTCATTCCGGAGGAGGACATCCCCCGTCTCAAGGCGATGGGGGTTGCCGGCGTTTTCACCCAGGGCGCCGGCTTCGACGAGATCGCGGCTTTCATTCGCGATGCCGTCGCAGCGAAGGACAGGTCGTAATCTTCATTCAACCCCGTGTTGCCGAAAGGAGGAGCCATGAAGGAGGCCGGCGTTGGCGATTGGGTCACCAAAAGGCACAGGCTTACCCCGGACAAGGTGGCCGTCATCTTCGAGGAACGTGAATGGACCTACCGCGAACTGAACGAGCGCGTCAATCAGGCGGCGCGGATGCTTTTGGAACTCGGCCTGGTCAAGGGAGACCGTATCGCCATTCTGGCGAACAACTGCAATGCATTCCTGGAACTGTTCTGGGCCTGCGCGAAGACCGGCGTTGTCTTCGTTCCCCTGAACACCCGCCTGGTAAGCCGGGAGCTCGAGTATTTCCTCATCCAGGCCGCTCCCGAGGCCCTCTTCTACGGGGGGGAATTCTCGGGCATGGCCAGGGAACTGAAGTCCTTGCCGGGTGCGGGAAGCGTCCGGAACTATATCTGCATCGACCCGCCGCAGGACACGACCGATGGAGACTACGAGGCCTGGATCGGGCGATGCCCCGTCGGGGAGCCGCCGGTTGCGGATCCTCCGACGATGGAGGATCCGCAGGTCATCCTGTTTACCTCGGGAACGACGGGCCGGGCCAAGGGGGCCATTCTGCCGCACCGGAAAACCCTCTGGAACACGCTCAACAACGAAAACGCCTTTGACTATATCGGCTCCAGCGTCATTTATATCCTCAACCTGCCCATGTTCCATTCCGGGGGGCTGTTTATCGCGACGATGCCGGTCATCCATAAGGGGGGGACCCTGCTCATCCATCGCCATTTCGATCCCGGCCAGGTCCTCCGGGATGTGGAGCGATACCGGGTCAGCCTCCTGGGCGGCGTCCCGGCCATGTTCCAGATGATCATCGCGCACCCCGACTTCGACCGCTACGATTTGAGTTCCCTGAAGGGCGTTGCCCTCGGCGCGCAGATCACGCCCCGGTCGGTTCTGGAACAGATCCGCGACCGGTTCAAGGTGGAGGCCGTGGGCCAGGTCTTCGGGGCCACGGAAACCTCCGTGTGCATCACCCTGACGCCGGACCGGCCGAAGGACCTGGAAAAGGTGGGTTCCATCGGGTTGCCGCTCTTCCATGGCGAGGTCAAGGTCGCGGGAAAGACGGGAGAGCCGGTTCGGCCGGGGTCGGGGGAAATCGGCGAGATCTGCTACCGGGGGCCGATGACCATGCTGGGCTATCTCAACGATCCGGAGAAGACCCGGGAGACCATCGATCCGGAGGGCTGGTTCCATTACGGCGACCTGGCGACGGTGGACGAGGACGGCTATATCTTCGTTGTGGACCGGAAGACGGACATGTACATCAGCGGCGGCGAGAACGTCTATCCGAAGGAAGTGGAGAACATCCTCATCGACCACCCCGGGATCATGGCGATCGCCATCATTCCCATGCCGGACGAGAAATGGGGGGAGTGCGGACTGGCCATCGTCAATCCCTATCCGGGGCAGATCCTGACGGCCGGGGAAGTCCTCGAATTCGGCGTGGGAAAGGTCGCGAAGTACAAGCTTCCCAAGGAGGTGATCGTCACGGACAAGCCCATTCCCCAGACCGCGACGGGGAAAATCTACAAGTATAAGCTGATCGAAGAATACGTCAAAGGGCGTCAGCGTCCTTACGGAGGTTGACATGGACACGACCCGGAAGCTCGCGGCGTATGTGGCGGACACGCAATTCCAGGATCTGCCCGCGGAGGTCGTCCGGGAGGCCAAGCTCTGTTTTCTCGACTGGCTTGCCGTGACGCTGGCCGGCGCCCGCGAGGCCGACGTCGACAGCCTCGCCCAGGTGATCGCGCTGGTCGGGGGCGAACCCCAGGCCTCGGTGATTGGCCGCCCGGTGAAGACCTCCATTCTCAATGCCGCCCTGCTCAACGGCATGAGCTCCCACGTCCTGGATTTCGACGACACCAGCGTGGAATTTCTGGGACATCCCAGCGTCACCCTTTTCCCCGGAATCCTCGCGGCCGCGGAGTGGCGGCGCGAAAGCGGGCGCGCCTTTCTTGCCGCCTACGTCCTGGGCTACGAAACCGGCTGCCGCGTCGCCCTTGGGGCCTCTCCCAACCATTACCTGGCCGGCTGGCACGGCACGTCCACCATCGGCCATTTCGCGGCGGCCGCCGGAACGGCGAAACTCCTGGGCCTGAACGCGGACGGACTGGTCCACGCCCTGGGGACGGCGGGGACGCAGGCCTCCGGCCTCAAGGCCGTCTTCGGGACCTCCTGCAAACCCTTTCATGCCGGGAAGGCCTCCTTCGACGGCCTGCTCGCGGCCCTCCTTGCCCAGCGCGGTTTCACCAGCACGGGGGACATCCTGGAGGGGCAGAAGGGATTCTGGGAGATGTTCTCGAAGGACTGGAAGCCGGAGGATGCCCTGCAGGGGCTGGGCGTTCAATGGTACATCCTCAAGAACAACTACAAGTTTCACGCCTCCTGCTACGGGACGCACGCCCCGATCGAGGCGGCCCTGGCGCTGAAAAGGGTCGAAGGGATCGAGGGCCGGCAGATCCGGGCGATGGAGATTCACGTTTCGCGGCCCATGCTGGACGTCGCGGGCAAGGAAAGGCCGGAGACCGGCCTCGAGGCCAAGTTCAGCATCCCCTACAGCGTGGCCAACGCCCTCTTGAACCGGGACACCGGGATGAACGCCTTCACGGACGAGCGGGTCCATGCACCGGAAACCGTCGCCCTGCAACAGCGGATCCGACTGGTTCCCGACGATACGCTTGCCCCCTTCGAAGCGGAGATCCGCCTCGACCTGGAGGGCCGAAGCCTGAGACAGAAGTTCAACATGCTCGAGCACGTGATGGACCCGCGGGAAAAGGAGGACAAGATCGTCGGGAAATTCCTGGCCCTGGGGGGATTGGCCTTCGCACCGGACCGCCTGGAGCGGATCGTGGCGCGGGTTCTCGACCTGGAGGCGGAAGAGGACATGGCCGCCTGGATGGCGATGCTTTCCTGATGGCGGCGTCCTGAGGGAGGACCCTCGGGATCGATCGGCCGGTGCGTCAAACGCTTATTGACGCCGCCACCGGAATGGCGGTAAAAGGGCGTCGTTCAAAACGTTCGAGCGGAGGCGTGATGGGGACGATCGAAAAATTGCATGCGCATCTGTTCGCCGTCGATCAGCGGTGGCTGGACCATGCCCAATTCGCCAGCGCCTACCTTTTGACGGGCGAGCGGGTGGCCCTCTTCGACGCCGGCCCGACCACGGTCATCGAGCACGTCCTCGATGCCGTCCGCGAAATCGGCTATGAGCCGGAGGAGATCGACTGCCTCATCTTCAGCCATATCCATGTCGACCACGCCGGCGCCGCGGGCAGCCTCTGCCGGCGGTACCCCCGCCTCCGGGTCCTGGCGCATGAACGGGGCGTGCCCCATCTCGCCGACCCGTCCAAACTCGTCGAGAGCATGAGGCGGGTCTTCGGGGAGAACGCCGAACGGTGGTACGGCGCGGTGGAGCCGGTTCCCGGGGCGCAGCTCGCGCCGCTCGCCGACGGGGACGTCATCGATCTCGGACGGGGCGTGCGGCTCCGGGTCATTCACACGCCCGGTCACGCGGTGCATCACCTGAGCCTGTTCGAGGAGAAGAGCGGCGCCCTGCTGGCCGGGGAAGCCCTCGGGGTCTATTTTCCGGAGGCGGAAGTCCATTTCCCCAGCACCCCCCCGCCGGAGTTCGACCTGGTTCGGGCCGTCGAAAGCATCGAGAAACTCGCGGCCCTGAATCCACGGCAGATCCTCTTTGCCCACTTCGGACCCGTCCCGAGCGCCGAAACGTCGCTGCGGGCGGCGCGGGAGGTTCTCGTGGACTGGGGGCGGATTGTGCACCAGGTCCTGCAGGGGCAGGGCGACATCGCCGAGGTGTCCGAAAAGCTCTCGGAGGCGGCCCTGAATCGCATCGCGCACCTGGCCGACCGCCCCGAACTCTACGACCGCTACAAGGCGCTCGTGGAGTATCGTTCCCGATACACGTGCGGTCCGGGCTACATCCGCTATTTCAAACAGGGTGGGTCGGTCCTCTGAAATCGACAGTCAGGAAGGAGAATTACGGATGGACGAACAACTGTTGCTCCTGGAGAAGAAGGGTCATGTGGCGACCCTGATCATCAACCGGCCGGACAAAAAGAACTCCCTGACCCCGCTCATGCTCCTCGCGCTGGCGGACCGGTTCGGGCAGTTGTCCCGGGACGAAACGATCCGGACCGTCGTCATCCGCGGCGCCGGCGACAAGGCCTTCTCCGCGGGCTACGACCTGTCGGCCATCCCGACCGATCTTTCCCCGGATCTCTTCGATGCGCTGAAAAAGAAAAATCCCCTCGAGATCGGCTTTGCGGCGATCGAAGCCTATCCCTATCCGGTCATTGCCATGATCGACGGGTTTGCGCTGGGGGCCGGTTGCGAACTGGCGATCACCTGCGATCTCCGGGTGGCCTCGGACGTCTCCCGGATGGGCATTCCGCCCTCGCGCCTGGGGGTGATCTACCATCCGGCGGGGGTGCAGAAATTCATCAACGTTCTGGGGCTCGCCAACGCCAAGGAGGCCTTTTTCACGGGGCGCTATTACGACATCCAACGGGCGCAGGCGATGGGCATGGTCCATTATGTGGTGCCGAAGGCCGATCTGCACGCGTTTACGGATCGTCTGGCCGAGGACATCGCCGGCAATGCCCCGCTGGCCCTGAAAGGGCACAAGCATATTTTCAACAAGCTGCTTCATGCCCAGGGGATCCATCCCGGGGATCAGGCGGAGATCGAGCGAATGGTCCAGGAAGCCCTCAACAGTGAAGACTTGAAGGAGGGCACCCTGGCCTTTTTCGGCAAGCGCAAGGCCGAATTCCAGGGAAGGTGACGGAGGGTTACCGGGCGCGAGGCGGAGCGGCCTCCGCGGTCCGTGTGGAGCGCTTTGGCTGAAGCCTTTCCATCCATCCCGGGTTGCGATCCCGCGTGTCTACGGTCGAGCAATCCAGCTTGCCCGGTATTCGAAATCCCCGCATGGCCTCCCCGGGCCTTCCGTCGTCCAGCCGCCGTCCAGCCCCAGCACCCTTGCAGACAGCTCGAAATGGCACATCGCGATGCCCATGTCGATGTTCTGAATCCGGATCGGGGCGAAGATCCGGTCGTACCCGGGGGTTCGCTTGAGGTAGAAATGGTAGGCGCCGCGGTCCCGGATGATCCTCCAGGGCTGCTTGTTGGCCGCGGACGGGGCGATCCGGACACATTCGAGCGGCGTCGCATAGTCGCCCGCGGCATCTTTCGCGAGTTGGGCGGCGACGTCTCCCTCGTAGAACAGGTCCCCCCAGGGCTTTCTCCGGTCCGATCCGGCGCTGAACCTCATGGCCCGTTCGCGCAGGGATCTTTGGCCGGATGCGTATCCGACGGGGGAAACCGCCGGGACGAGTTCCCCCGCGGCGAGATTCATCCGCCCGGCGAATCCGGTCCGGTGGAAGGTCCCGCCCAGCCAACAGGTGCCGAGCCCCAGGGCCGTCGCTGCCAGGATGTTTTTTTCCATGCAGTACCCGTAGTCTTCCATGGCCCTGGGGGTGTCCGGGAGCGCGCCCGCGATGAAGTCCCGGGCCCCCTTGATGACGCCGTAGGTGCCCGGGGGGCGGAGTTCGGTGCGACCCAGCCGCTCCGAACGGATAAGTGCAAATCGGATCCGACTGCCGAATGGGCCCGTCGTGTTCGCGAGCAACGCCTCGGCGAGCCGTTCGATCTTTTCGGGTTCAAGGGGCACCGGGCGATAGGTCCGGCAGGAGATCCGCCGTTCGATGGCCTGGATGATGGTCATGGCACGCTCCTTTCCGCCTCTCACGTCACGGGGTTGGAACCTGCCCCATATCAGATTTTGTCGAGAGAAATCCATGGCGAAAAAAGGAGCTGGCGGGATCGGGGAAACGGGATTGCCCCGCAGGGGCGGGATGAGCCGGCTGCGGACCTTCCGGAAGAGAAACAGCTTGCAACGGTATTTCCCATGACATACCATGGGCGGACGGACGCCCCGGATGCGTGTCCCGGGGCGCAGGCGGGACGAAGGCCGAGTCTTCCAAGGGGGAGTCAGGACGCATGCAGGTTGATTTGAAGTTCCTTCTGCTACTGGCCGCATTCGTGGTCTTTGTCGCTCTGGTGCTCTACCTGGGCGGCCTGAGTGTGCGGCGGGTGTGCTTCAAGATCATTGCCGAGCTGGAAGAGGCCGGGGCCTTCAGCGCGGCCAGGGCGATTCCCATCCAGGACGAGCGGAAAAACGTCTTCCGTGTCGGCACGGGGAATATCCGACCCAAGGCCCTCAACGTACTGCTCGCCGACCAGATCGTCGTCAGGACGGGGAACGGCAACTATTATCTGAACCGGGACGCGTTGGCCCGCATGAAGGCCGGCTTGAAAGCCGGTGGTCGCCCCAAAGATCCGGCGGGAACCTGATCGCGCTGCCGCCACCCGAGGACCCTCACCGCCGCGTCGGCCGGGATCTGACCCGGGAGGCCCGGCCGAAGGATGAGTGGGCCGCAGAATGAGCGCGGCGCAGGAGGGGAGGGGGTTTATAACAAGCGGGGGCGCCGGCCGGACCGGCGCCCCCGCTTCCTGTTCGTGAGGAAACCCCGGAGATTACTCCCGACCGGGAGGCGGCGGGGCGTAGCCGTCGTTGTCCCACAGGCGGTTGAAGGGCTGGGAGTACGTCCGGCAGCGGCTGATGATGCCGAGCCGGCAGAGCGTGCTGCGCCACTCGTATTTGATGTACAGCGTTTCCACGGCGCGGGGTTCCGGGTCAAAGGCCACGATCCGGGAGGGGGAGTATTCGGTTCTGCCGTAACCGGTTCCGGCGGAACGATCCGCCCTTTCCGCCTTGGCGCCCGGAGCGGCGGCCGCGCCCCGATCGCGCAGGACCGACGGGGCGGAGGGGGCGTCCGGGGCCCCCTGGCGGAAAGACTCTTCCAGCCACTCGTCGCGCTGCCTTTCCGGATAAACCGCCACCGCGATCACCCCCATGGCGCTCCGGTCCCCGAAGGCCGCCGCGTAGGAATCCGGCGCCTCGGTGAAGAAGAACCGGTTGATCCGGTCCTGCCCGGTGCGCCATCCGGCGTACTCGTAGCTGGCGTATGGCTCGAGGATGTACATCCGTTCGTCGCTTTTGAGCCACGATTTCCGGCCGGACACGATGTTACGGCCGTCCACGGCGATCACGACCCCCACCCGCCGGTTCAGCCTGTTGCAAACCACGATCTTGTAGTGATCCCCCTTGACCGCTTCGGCATAGACCTTCTTCGCCGGGTCGCGGGCCGGGACCGGATAGAAGGGCAGCTCGATGCCGGTATCGCTGATGATCCGCACCTCGACCTGATCGCCGATACTGCCCGCCCAGAGGGGTGCGGCGCCGATGAGCGCCGCCAGAACGACTGCCGCGAACATTTTCATGACATCCTCCTGTCTTGGGTGATTGGCCGTCGATCGGCCTTTGAACGGTTAGACAGGAAGAGGCGGGGAAAAGTTCCCGAAAAAGACCGGCGCCCCGGAAGGCCCTACCAAAGCACCTGCAAGGACACGCTTCCCTCGCGGGGCAGTGCGCCCTCCGGACGTTCGATGACCCGTCCCAGCCGGGCGAGCTGATCCAGAAGGTCCGGCAGGCGGCCCGCCTCGACCCGGACGACGCCGCGGCCGGGTCCGCTGTCGGCCACCGTGCCGCCCAGTCGGTGCGCGATGTCCCGAAGGTGCTCCGGGAACGTCTCCCGGTCGGACACCGCCAGCCGCAGACGGAGCGAGGGAGCGGCGACGCCGGACAGGGACCTGTCGGCCATTTCAGACGTGTGGCGGTTCGTTGCCGCCTTGAGCCCGGCCGTCGGTGCGACCTCCGGGACGGCCGGTTGCGGCGCGGCGGCGGGGGCGGGCAAGGCCCCGGAGACCTCCCGGCCCCGCTCCATCCGGACGGTTGCGTCCTGGGCCGGCGGCGGGGGGGGCGCAAAGACGGGTTCGGCAACAGGCGCCCGGCCCGGGGGAGGCGCGGACATGGGAGGCGGCTCCAGGGCCGGGACCGCCTGGCGGAGCGGTTCTGCCGCCGGGGGCGCCGGTTCGCCCTTGAACACGTCCCCGCCCGGCGCCTGGGCGGGAGGCGCGACGGCCTGCCATTGCGGCGATCGGCCCGGATCCTGGATCAGATACCAGCCGAACACGCAGACGACCAGCAGGGCCAGACCCTCCAGCGGCAACCTGAGAGGAACGGGCATGAACAGACGCGACCACCAGCGCCTCCGGGGCGCGCCCTCTTCGCGCACCCGCGCCATGATGCGGGCCGCGAGCCAGGGGGGCGAATCGACCTCCGGCGTCGTGCGCACCGCCTGCACGACGGCCCGCAATGCGGCCAGTTCGCTGCGGCAGGCCGCGCAGTCGGCCACGTGACGCTCGACCCGCGCCCGGTCGGTTTCCGACAGGTCATCGCCCGCCAGGGCGGGCAGCATTCCCCGTATGTCGTCGTGACTCTTCATGCCCTTCTCATCCCTCTGGCGATGCAGTCCCGCACGGCCTCGCGGGCCCTGAAGAGGCGCGATTTGACCGTCCCCTCGCGCAGCCCCAGGATCTGTCCGACCTCCTCGTAGGCCATCTCCCGCATGTCCCGCAGGATCAACACCTCTCGAAATCCCGGATCCAGCGATCCGATGCAGTGTTCCAGCAGCGTCCGCAGTTCGGAACGCTCCAGCAGGTCCAGGGCCGAGGGGTCTTCCGAAGCCACCTGCAGCGGCGTCTCGTTTCCCGCCTCGTTCAGGCCGTCCAGCGACACCACCCGTTCGCGTCGCTTTTTGTCCTGCTGCCAGCGGCTGCGGATCAGATTGACGGCGATTCGGGTCAGCCAGGTGGAGAACTGGGCCTCGCCCCGAAAATCGCCGAGCTTGCGCCAGGCGGCCACGAAGGTTTCCTGGACGATCTCGGCCGCATCCGCCTCGTTGCCGCTGATGCGGAGCGCCGTATTGTAAAGCCGGCGCTGGTGCCGCAGGACGAGCTGTTCGAAGGCACGGGTGTCGCCCAAGCGGCAGGCCGCCAGCAGGCTCAGGTCGTCGGTGCGATCGTTGGCAGAGGCGCTCACAGGATCAGACGTCCGCTTCCCCTCAAATGTTCCCAAAAGTTGTGCCCGGGGCGGTTGGCAAGAGTTTTCTTTTCCGAGGCCGAACCCGTTGAAGGGCGCGGCCCCCCGGCCTCAGGCCTTCCGCTCGTTCATTTTCCCGCGCAGGAACTTGAACCCCGGTGTGATGTCCTCGGTGATGTCCATGGGGAGCAGGGTTTTGGCCGGATAGCCGATGTTCATGGCGCCGCCGGTCTTGAAGAGGTTCTCCCGGAGCGTCAGCACGCTGTGGGCCGGCAGACCGAGGGCCAGTTCATGGTCGCCGATGCCGGCAAAGGACCGGTCCCCCATGCCCGGTATCACGACCTGGGGACTGTCGAGCAGGAAGGGCAGCAGCCCGCCCTTGATGCAGGATTCTCCGAACCCCTCGAAGAACGAATGGACAATCCGCTGGTAATCGTAGCAGACCGCGTGGATCAGATGCATGATCTGGACGCCGTCCCCGTAGATCAGAACCGTATCGGGCGACATCCCGGCATCCTTCAGCGGGGCGGAGACGAAGCCGCGACAGGCCTTCAAACGGTCCTCCTCTTTCGAACGCAGCAGCATCCAGGCCCCCTCGATCCGTCGTTCCTCGGCCTGCCGGTCTTTGTGCCAGCCCTGCCTGACCTGGCTTTCCAGGATGTCCTCCCTGGAGATATCCACCCACCCGTGAAAGGCGGTGGCCGGGGTGCAGAAGTTGTCCTCCGCCGTCATGGCGACGGCCAGACCGAATTTCCGGCTCAGGGTGAAGGCCTGGCAGAGAGAGAGTTTTTTCCCCGTCTTCGAAGGTCTGAAGGCCCCTTGCGGGATCTCCCCTTCGTCCTTGATGTAGGTGATGGCGAGGGGGTACGTGGCCAGGTGCAGCCTGTCGTACAGATCTTCCCCGGCCTTTCTGAATGCATCCAGGTCCTTCATGCTCCACCTCCTTGTCCATGGGTCGATAAATGCGCCCGCCATCCGGAGGGCGGGCGGACTTCGCTTGAATCCGTGACCCGGGGCGGTCTTCGCGACGGCCCTTCCGGGCGGGAAGATCGCCGGCTCCGGCCCCGTTCACGCCGCCGAGGCCCGACCGTTCCGGAACGAAGCCCTCAGGCCATCGTCACGAGACGGAGGAATTCAGCCCGGTAGGTTTCCAGGCCCGGGAGATTCAGCGGGGAGACGCGCTTCGTTTCGATTTCGAAAAGATCGGCCAACCGTTCAGGGGAACAGTTTTCCAGCGCTGCCTTGCCGACGAGGGCGGCGCCGAAAGCCGTTGCCTCTTCCAGGTTCGTCACGGTGGTTCGGACATTTGGGAACAGGCTGGCGAGAATGCGCGTATAGACCTCGTTTTTCCGGAATCCCCCCTCGATGTAAATTTCCGTTCCCTCTTCCCATCCGGCCCTTTCCAGGGCGACCTGTGTCTGGATGGCCAGGGAAAGGTTCAGGATCGCGTAGGTTCTGCCCAGATCAGTGAAAAAGGAAGGCGTTTTTCCGCCGAACATCTCCATGAGGGGGTAGGTTCTTCCGTCTTCCACGGCCCGTGCGGGAGAATCCGGGAACATCCCGAAGGGGACCAGGGAGGGGAGCAGAAATTCGCGTCCGGCCGCCAGTACCTCTTCGAGAAGGGCCACATCGAGTGCGGGGTACGGCTGGTCGCCGTGTCGGCTCTTGAGCAACCCCATATAGGCGTCGAATTCTATGCCGGCCAGAAAAATGCTGGTCTTGACGGGTTGTGAAAATGCACTCAGATTGTAGAAAACGACCTTGCCCAGTTCGTCCTCCGAGAGGTGCACCGTATCCGTCGGATGCATGGCCACGCATACAGAGCCCGTCGAATTCAGGACAAAATCGCCCTTGGCCTGGATCAAGTAGGGGAGGAGAGCGGCGTTGGAATCGTGGATGCCGACCGTTACCGCCGTATCGGGCCGCAACCCCGTTTTCTCCGCCACGGCCGGCGTGATGGCGCCCAGGAGATCCCAGGGTTTGGAGATCACGGCGGGGAAGAGGTCCATGATGCCCAATGCGACCGCCACTTCGGACCAGGACCCATCCCGGAAATTCCAGAGCCCGGTATGGTTGGCGAGATAGGTCTGTTCGATGCCTTTCTTGCCGGTCAGGAGAAAGCCGTAGTACTGAGGCAGGGGCAGGAGGGCGCGGGTGTCGTCAAAGCGTTGCGAAAAGCGTGTCTGGACAAAATAGATCCCCTTGGCCATGCATCCCAGCCCGGGGATGTCGGGGGTGGCCATTCGGGCCTGAAAGCTCCGCGGATCGCCGAAGCGGGCCTGAAACGCCTGATGAAAGTCCGGTCCGGGATCGGTGGTATAGGAAAGGACGGGAAGGGCAAGCCGGCCGCCGGAGTCCATGCAGGCAAAGGCAGCGCCGTGGGCGGCGATGGAGATGACGCCGATATCATGGCGGGATGCGAGGGATTGCAGGCCGGCCAGGAGCCAGTCGGCTGTGGCCTCGGTCGCTTCCACGTACAGCCCGTCCTTCTCCGTTGCATCGAAGGTTTCATAGATGGAATCGACGATCCGGAGGTCTTCGTCGAAAACAAGGAGCTTCTTGTTGGTTTTACCGAGATCGAACACGCAGATTGAACGACCGGCCGACCCTGAGCGACACGCCTTCACCGACATAACGTTCACCCCCCTGTTGACTGTGCCCGTTCTTTCATCTGGTCTTCAAAGGGAAAAGATCCGGGAGCTCAGAAAAACGTGTCTTCCCGCCGCCTATCGCCGTCAAACCCGGTGTCGCCCCGCACCACAGAGGCTTCGTCCCTGAGTCAGGCCATATTGATGGTGTGGATCTTCAGCAGAAATTCCTTGAACTGCTCTTTCGTGGTCTCCCGGACGGATTCAAGCCGCACAAAAACGGCCTTGTTGTAGAACGCATATCCGTTTTCGATTTCTTCCGGGTCATCGTCGTCGTCGATGAAGCGCCTCATAAACTCCCGGGCGGCTTTTCTGGCCTCTTTCTCGTCTTTGGCCGTCGTCAGGTAATGATGCTGCTTCCGGTCCTCTTCCTCCGTCTCGCTGATCTTGATCCAGTAGTCTGGCATGGCCCCTCTCCCATCATAAAAGTGTGGCGCTTGTTTGCGTGCTTGATATGTTTGCGGTGCATACAGGATCGGGCGGAATAAATCAACCGGAGTCCGTTACCCGATCCCCCCCGCACACCCGCCCCTGAATGGGCAAAGGCCCGGGTGGGAATCATTGAGATCCGATGGCCGGGTCATCGATGCCTTGTCTATTTGCCCCCCCTCATGAATCGAACCGGAACCGGAGCGATGCCTTGCCGGTTGGTTCGCCTGTTTCGTGGAGATCCGCAGACAAGATTAGCGGGGCGGACCCGTTTTGTCCACTTGAATTCTTTTTAAAAATGAAGGAAAGAGATCCCGCGCGGATCGGCGTGACTGAAAATCACGCCTTGCGTCGCGGCAGCATCCGTTGTACCGGGCGATCTGAAACGAAGACGATCATGATGTGCTGTGTGGGCCGAGAGGCTGGATTAATGCTTCCCATTTGGTCATTTACTGGTAGAATCCCCCCGCAAGGGGGATATCGATGAAGCTCGTGGTCCGGGGGGGGAGCATTGCGGCGGGTCATGGTGTGACCAGAGGTTATGTCGATCTTATTACGGAATTCCTGTCCACGAAAGGGATCGAGGTGATCAACCGCTCACGGCACGGGGAGACCTCCTTTGACGGCATCCGCAAATTCAGCGACGACATCGATTGTTTCAAGCCGGACATCCTGCTCGTCCAGTTCGGGGTGGAAGACGCCTTCCGGAATGTCTACCGATCGGAATTTCAGGAAAATCTCGTCCGGATGGTCGGTCTGGCCCGGATGCGTTTCAATCCAATCATCTTCTTCGCCACGTCCCACACATTTGATAATCCGAACGATATGGATGCGGTGAATATCTTTTACAGGTCCCTGGGGACCGTGGCCTCGGAGCTGGGTTGCAAACTGATCCCGGTTCATAGCTATTGGGCGGGGTATCTTGAGGATCATGGCCTGAGGAACCAGGACCTTGTCCTGTCGGACCCCCGGTATCCGAATGAGACGGGTCATCAGGTCATTGCCGAGGCGATGATGAAGTGGCTGGGCATTATTTTTAACCGGCATCGATAGCGGGTGGCGTTCCCGATCGCGAATCCGCCCTTCGGGCCGGTAGTATCCATTTTGCCGGACGATCTGTAAGCCAGGGCAGCGCTGCCTGCTTTTTCAAGGCTTTCCGGCGGGACGCGGAAGGCCCCTTTCCGACAGAAATGATGGGAATCTTCCCCGGGGTGGACAAAGGCTGGAGTGTTTGATACAGTTCGGCATCCGCAAGCGAGGTCTTCGACTTATGAAAGAGCCCAATACGATTTTCCAGGACATTTCCGTTCGACGGCGGGTCATCATCACCGTCG
>DAOPOS010000016.1:0-68554 GCA_035358035.1 Syntrophales bacterium
TCGCCGGGATGCCGTTCCGCGAGCACCTGCTCGACGCGCCCAACGAGCGCAGCTCGCACACCGCGCCCACGCCACGCGGCGGCGGCGTGGGGATCCTTGCGGCCTTCATCGCGGCGGGGCTGACGCTCCGCATCCCGACGACCTTCCTCTTCGCCGCGGTTCTCGTCTCAGCCGTCAGCTTCTACGGGGATTACTTCCGCCTCTCGGTGCGGTTCCGCCTCGCCGTGCAGCTCGTTTCCGCCGGGATGTTCCTGTTTCCGCTTTTGCCGAAGCTCAGCGCGCACTTCGCCCTGTCCACCTTTGGATTTTCACCGTTCCTGTTCTTTCTGATCCTGCCCCTCATCCTTCTCTTCGTGATCGGGACGGCGAACTTCTACAACTTCATGGACGGCATCGACGGCATTGCCGGACTGAGCGGCGCGATCGCCTTCGGTCTCCTGGGCGCGTACACCCTGAACCGAACGCCCCCGGATCCCTTCCAGGCGGCCCTGTCGCTCCTCGCGATCTCGATCGCCCTGGCCTGCCTGGGCTATCTCCCCTTCAACCTGCCCCGCGCCCGGGTCTTCATGGGGGACGTGGGGAGCATCCTCCTGGGATTCGTCTTTGCCGCCCTGGTCCTGACGCTGGCCCGGAACTACCAGGAGATGCTCTGCCTTGCTGCGCTGCTCTTCCCCTTCTACGCGGACGAATTGACGACGATGGCCGTCCGCCTCCAGGACCGCGAGAATCTGGCGCAGTCGCACCGGCGCCACCTCTACCAGTTGCTCGCCAACGAATACGGAATGGCCCACTGGAAGGTCACCCTGATATTCGCTGCTGGTCAAATCGCCGTCGGTGCGGGCGTCCTGGTCGCCAACGCCTACGGCCCGCGGCCGGTCGTCCTCTTCCTCACGGCCTGCTTCCTCGCCTTCGCCCTCCTCAGCCTGGCTGTTCGCAGGCATCTCGCGCGGGTCGGGTCTTGAAATTTGGCGTTATCGCCTGTCAGCGAAGCAATCGGGCTGGGGGCGATGATCGGCGGCGATGCCCGGGACGGTGATCCTTTCGGAAAGAAGGCGGGAAAAAAGAAGGGGGAAGGCTCCCCGATGTTCACGATAGGAAAGGACTGACGATGGACTTCATCGATCTCAAGACCCAGCAGGAGCGCATCAAGGACGCCCTGGACGCCAATATCCGACACGTCCTCGCCCACGGTCAGTACGTCATGGGGCCGGAGGTGACGGAACTCGAGCGGCAACTCGCCGCCTACGTGGGGGCGAAACACGCCGTCGGCTGCGCCTCGGGGACGGACGCCCTCCTCATGGCCCTGATGGCCCTGGACGTTGGCCCAGGATCCGCCGTCTTCACCACGCCCTTCACCTTCGTCGCGACGGCCGAGGTGATCGGCCTCCTCGGCGCGACGCCGGTCTTCGTGGACATCGACCCGGCCACCTTCAACATCGATCCCGTCCGGCTCGCCCGCGCCATCGATGCCGTTAAGAACGCCGACCCCGAACGCCACCCCCTCCCGCTCCCGCTGCGCAACGCCTACGAAAGCGCCTGCGCTCCCGGCGCCTGGAAGCGGTTCAATCCCCTGCGTCCCAGCGCCGTCATCCCCGTCGACCTCTTCGGTCTCCCCGCGGATTACGACGCGATCGCCGCCGTCGCCGCCCGCCACGACCTCGCGGTGATCGAAGACGCCGCCCAGTCCTTCGGGGCCGAATACCGCGGCCGCAGGGCCTGCGCCTTCGGCCGGATCGCCTGCACCTCGTTTTTCCCGGCGAAGCCGCTCGGCTGCTACGGCGACGGGGGCATGTGCTTCACGGACGATCCGGCCCTCGACGCCGCCCTTCGCTCGATCCGCGTCCACGGCCAGGGCCGCGACCGCTACGAGAACGTCCGGATCGGCATCAACGGCCGCCTGGACACCCTCCAGGCCGCGATCCTGCTCGCCAAGTTCTCGATCTTTCCCGATGAGGTCGGGCGCCGCGAGGCCGTCGCCGCCCGCTACAACGAAGGTTTCGCGAAGGACCCGGCCCTGACGGTCCCGGTCGTTCCCGCGGGGTCGCGCAGCGTCTGGGCCCAGTACTCGCTGCTCGCCCGGGACGAAGCCGATCGCACGGCCCGGATGGCGGCGCTCAAGGCGGCCGGAATCCCCACGGCCATCTACTACCCGCGGCCGCTGCACCTCCAGGGGGCCTTTGCCGGTCTGGGCTACCAACCAGGCGACTTCCCCGTCAGCGAGGACTGCGCCCGCCGCATCTTCAGCGTTCCCATGCATCCCTACCTGACGGAGGAGGCCCAGCGCCTCGTTTTCACGGGGGCGGGTCTTGAGGGGTGAATCCGTCGGGACGCGGGGTGAGCCCCGTTTCCGGGAAAGGAAAATTGCATGAAAATTTTCGTGACCGGCGGGGCGGGCTACATCGGCAGCCACGTCGTCAAGGCGCTGGGGCGGTCGGGTCACGATCTGCTCGTCTACGACAACCTCTCGACGGGTCATGCCTGGGCCGTCCTGGCCGGGCAACTCATTCGCGGGGACCTGGGTGACCGCGAGCGCCTCGATGGCGCGATCGCGGATTTCCGGCCGGAGGCCGTCGTCCATTTTGCGGCCTCGATCCAGGTGGAGGAGTCCACCCGCAGGCCGCTTTGGTATTACCGCAACAACGTCGTCCATTCCCTGAACCTCCTCGACGCGATGCTCCGCCACGGCGTCCGGAACCTTCTCTATTCCTCGACGGCGGCGGTCTACGGCATCCCGGAGCGCATCCCCGTGACGGAGGCGGCGCCGCTCAAGCCCATCAACCCGTACGGAGCCTCGAAGGTCATGGTGGAACAGGTTCTGCGCGACCTGGCGCGGGCGGAGGATTTCCGGTACGTCGCGCTGCGCTACTTCAACGTGGCCGGGGCGGACCCGGAAGGGCAGCTCGGGCAGGCCTACGCGGAGGCGACGCATCTGATCACCCGCGCCCTGAAGACGGCCAAGGGCGAATTCCCGCGGCTCGCCGTTTACGGGACGGATTACCCCACGCCGGACGGGACCTGCCTGCGCGACTACATCCACGTGAATGATCTGGCCGACGCCCACGTCCTCGCGCTGGAACGGCTGGCCGTCCCGTCTCCGCCGGGGCCGACGGGTGCGGTGGCTGTGGACGCGCCTTCATCCCGGGGGCAGGGCGGGCGGGTCGTCCCCGGGACGGCGGGAGAACCGGGGCGCGCCGCGGCCTCGTCACGTAACGATGGCTCAGTGACGGGCGTCCGGGCTGGAGAGGGGAAGGTTCCTGAGGCCGCCGACGATGGGGCCGACGGGCGGGCGCTGGTCATGAATTGCGGCTACGGCCACGGGTTTTCCGTCAGCGAGGTCGTCGCCGCGGCGAAGCGGGTGACGGGCGTCGATTTTCCCGTCGTCTACGAAGGCCGGCGCGCCGGCGATCCCCCGGCGCTCATCGCGGACA
The DNA here is from genome assembly GCA_035358035.1 of Syntrophales bacterium. GTDB lineage: Bacteria > Desulfobacterota > Syntrophia > Syntrophales > UBA2251 > UBA2251. Next base: position 3,429 of record DAOPOS010000016.1, read on the forward strand.
GCACCCGGCTCCGCCGCCTGACCGGCTGGACCCCCCGGCACGACGACCTCGATTTCATCATCCGCACCGCCTGGGACTGGGAGCGCAAACGATAAGAGGAAGAACAAGAAAATAGGGACAGCGCCCATTTTCTACGAGAGGGGGAGTATAGAAAAAATAGGGCGCTGTCCCTATTTTTTTATTTGATGCTCCAGGGATCGCCGGCCGTCGCGGGTGCGGGCGCGGAAGCGGTTTCGAACGGGATGTGAAGTTCGTAGGTCCCGGCGGAGAGGGTCGCCTTGACGGGGAAGGGCGCCTTTTCGTACACCTTCATCATCGCCTTGTTCGCGACGAGCACGTCCGCCGTGAAGCCCTCGATCCCCTTCGACTGGGCGATCTCGATCAGCGTCTTGAAGAGGTAGGTCGCGATCCCGTAGTTCTGGTAAGCCTCGTCCACGATGAACGCCGTGTCCGCGTACGTGCGCAGGTCGTCGCGCCGCACGTACCGCGCCTCCGCGATGATCCGCTCCCCCGCCGCCTCCGCCAGCACCGCCACGATCGACATGACCCGCCGGTAGTCCACGTTCACGTACTCCTGCATCTTTCCGTGCGGCATCGTCTTGATCGGGCTGAAGTAGCGGTAGTACACGGCCTGGTCGGAGAACCGGTAAAACAGCCGCCGCATCTCGTCCTCGTCGGAGGGCTTGATCGCGCGGAACCGCACCTTGAGCCCGTTCTTGAAGGTGTGGGAGCGGGCGATCTTGTCCGGGTACAGGTGCCCCGACTCCGGCAGGTAGATCTGATCGGCATACAGGATGCGCGCGGCCTTCGCCTGGCGCACGAGCTCCGCCCGGTCGTCCGGGTGGGCGATGTCGATCAGGGCCTGCGCGCGCTCGCGCACGGTGCGCCCGGCGAGGTACGCCACGCCGTACTCGGTCACGATCATGTCGAGCGACTCGCGGTTCGTGAACTGGAAGGGGTAGTCCGCCGTGGACAGGACGATGTTCGGCTCCCCGCCGCGATTGCGGCTGGGCAGCGCGAAGAGTGTGCGGCCGTTCTTGGAGATGGTCGCGCCCATGAAGAGCTCCTGGACCGCGCCGGGGCCGGCGGTGACGTTCCCCTTGCCGACGTGCAGCGCGATGTCGCCCGTCAGGTCCGCCTTGCGCGCGGGCAGGATGGCGATGAAGTTGTCGTTCTGCCCGATGTTCTTGGGGTCCGTGATGACGTCGAGCGGCTGGAACTCGATGAGCGGGTTGCGGTCGAGCCACTTCATGAGCGCCCGCGTCCCCATCGCGTAGGAGCCGACGGACTTGCCCCGGAAGAGGGCCTTGAAGCGGTTCGTCACCGCGCCGCTCTTGACGAGGCACATGAGGGCGTCGGTGATGAACGGGCTGTGGATGCCCAGGTTCTTCTTGCGCGTGAGCGCCTGCGCCGCGCCCTGGTAGATGGGGCCCAGGGCGAAGGAAATGCAGCTCCCGTCGGGGACGACGGAGGCGATGTTCTTGCCGATCCGGGTGAAAACGTCCTCGAGCGGCCAGGGGTCTATGTAGATCATGGGCTCCGTGGAGTGGACGAGGTAGTCGAAATCCTCGATCCGCACGAGCGTGTCGCCCAGGACGAAGGGGACGTCCTCGCTGATCTCGCCCACGCGGAGGGTGGCGCGCTCCATCGCCTGGCGCGCCACGTCCATGCCGACGCCGAGGCAGGCATAGCCGTTCGCGTCCGGGGGCGAGATCTGGATGAAGGCCGCGTCCACGCGGATCGCGCCGGACTTGAAGAGCCACGGGACGCGCGAGAAGCGGCTGGGGATCAGGTCCACGCGCCCTTCCGTGATCGCGTCGGCCGCGATCCAGCCGGAGAAGAAGGTCTTGAGCCGGTACTTGCGGGTGTAGCGCGCGTCGATGGAAACCGTGTCGCCAAGGCTGACGAGCTGGATCATCTCCAGGTCCTGGAGGTTGGAGGCGTCCGAGGCCATCAGGTGGCGCACCAGCGTGCGCGGCTCCGCCATCCCCGTGCTGAGGAAGATGCTCATCCCCGGCTGGATCTTCTCCAGGATCTCACCCGGCGTCACCACCTTGTCCCGCCACGTCTCTTTCTGAGTTATTTCGGTCATCTCCTCACCTTCTTCCGGTTCCCCCTTTCTGCGCCCTCCTTATAATGGAATTCCCCCTGTTTGTCCATATTGGATATGATGGGGGTAAATCCCCATACATTCCATCATCCGGATCTCCGGCAGCATCCGTGGAGCAGCCCCGCCATGATTCCCTGGGCGACCTGAAGCCCGCGGAATATTTTTCAAAGAATGCCTGTAACTCTATTTTTCAATTGTCTGCTTGACAGGGAAGCTTACGATAGAACCGCTGCGGGGGAGCAGGTGTCAAGGGGGACCGGCTGAAATCATGACATCCGGACTGGAGATGGGATGAACGGACATCTCATTCGCTCCGGACATGGGGTGTAACATGGGGTGTAACGGGGGCGGGACGGTTCGAACAAGGGGGCTTTAAGAAAGGCCCTTATTTGATGTGGGACCAGGGAAGGGGGGCGCCCGGAGGCTTCGGGCCGTAGACGAAGACGTCCGGGTGGACGGCGGCCTCCTTGAAGGCGCGGGGCCAGTTGCCGCCGTTCCGGTGGGCGGCCAGCAGGATTGCCCCGACGCGCCGGTCGCCCAGCGAGAGCAGGGCCTGGAGATAGGCGGCGCGGGGCGTGTCGTGGATGACGCGGACGGCGCGTTCCGGGCGCAGGGCGGCGGCGACGCGGCGGATCTTCTCCGCCGTGGCGCGGATATCCGCGAGCGGCTGGCGCTGCCAGGGTGTGGCCGCCTTGGGGATGAAGGGATTGAGGCTCAGGGTCACCCGTCGGAACGCCCTCCGCGCAGCGCGGGAGCGGACCGCGGGTTCGGCCCCGCCTTCTATCCCTGTTTCAATTTCTGCATGCAGAATCCGCCGGGTCAGCGCGACGATCGCCGCGATGTCCGCGTCCGTCTCCGTCGGCAGGCCGACGAGGAAGTACAGGCGCAGGTTGGGGATACCCGCCGCGGCAAGGCGCCCGGCGGCCGCGAGGATCTGCGCCTCCGAGATCCCCTTGCGGATCAAGTCGCGCAGGCGCTGGGAGCCCGCCTCCGGGGCGAGGGCGACCGTGTCCACGCCCGTCTCCTTCAGCAGGCCGACCATCCCGTCGTCGAGGCGGTCGATGCGCAGCGAGCCGACGCCCCAGCGGCCGCCCCGGGCGAGGATGGCCCGGCACAGGGCGGGAAGTTCCGGGTGGTCCGAGACGGCCGTGCCGAGGAGGCCGATCCGCTTGCCGGCCTCGATCCCCCGGGCGAAGGCGGGCGCAAGCACCGCCGCGCTCCGGAAACGGGGAGGCCGGTAGACATAGCCCGCCGCGCAGAAGCGGCATCCGCGCCCGCAGCCGCGGCTGACCTCGGTCAGGTACATCTCGCCGAATTCCTGCCCCGCCGTGACGATCGCCTGCTCCGCCGGGTGGCGGTCGAGATCGGCGACGTGGCGCCGCCGGACGACGGCCGGCAGGTCGCCGATGCGTCCAGAGCCCGGGTCTTCCTTCAACAGGCCAGACTCCCGCTCCCTCGGGAATAATGATGCGGCGCTCCGTTTTCCATCCGTCTCCCCGCAGCGCGCCGCGTAGAGCGCCGGCGCATACGCCCCGCCGACGTCCCGCTGGATCCGGATCAGCCGCTCGCGGCGATCGTCCCCCCGCTCGCGGCCGGCGGCCCAGGCGGCGAGAAACTCCGGGATCATTTCCTCGCCTTCACCGAGCAAAAAGAGGTCGAAGAAGTCGGCCAGGGGTTCGGGATTGAGGGTCACCGCAATCCCGCCCGCGATCACGAGCGGGTCGGTCTCCGCGCCGCGGTCCGCGGCGGCGAGGGGGATGCGCCCCCCGTCGAGGATCTTCAGGATGTGGGGGTAATCGTTCTCGAAGGGGAGCGAGAAGGCGACGATGTCGAAGGCGTTCAGGGGCTTGCGGGACTCGAGGCTGAGCGGCGCGGCCGTGCCGGGGATGTCCGGGGACGCCCGGCCGGTCTTCGGGAGAAACGGGGGGGAGGGGGCGCCCCGCTTCGGGGGGTCGGGCAGAAAGAGGCGTTCACACAGAAAGGCGTCCGACGCATTGATCAGGCGGTAGACGGTCTGGAAGCCCAGGTTCGCCATGCCCGTCCGGTAGACGTTGGGGTAGACGAGGCAAACCGTGAACGTCCGGCCCCAGACCTTCCGGACGGTTCCCGTCTCGGCGGCCAGCAGGTCCTCGGCCCGCCTGCGGTCCCGGTAGGTCATGGATTCCCGCCTCCCCGCCATTCCGACTCGCGCTCCGCGGACGGAATCGAACGTTTTGCCTCCAGAAAGAGCGGCGGGCGCCCTTTTCGAAAAAGGCTCATGTTGAAAGACCTGACCCCCGATCCGGCCCCCCGGTGTCAGTCGGCCTGGCGGCGGAGGAAGGTCGGGATTTCCAGGTCCGGGTTCGCCTCGTCGTCGATGAGGCCCATCTTGACGACGTTGAGCCCCTCGGCCTTCTCGTTGCGCATGAAGGTCGGCGTGGCGAGATCCGCCCGCTTGTAGCCGCCCATGGACGCGACCTTGCCGATCGCCTTCCTGCCGATCGTGTCCTCGAAGCCCGTCGCGATCACGGTGATACGGATCTCGTCCGTCATGGTCTCGTCCACGACGGTGCCGAAGATGATGTTCGCCTCCTCGTGGGCCTCCTGCTGGATCATGGACGAGGCCTCGTCGATCTCGAAGAGCGTCATGTCCGGCCCGCCCGTGATGTTGAGCAGGACCCCGCGCGCCCCCTGGATGGAGTTGTCCTCCAGCAGCGGCGACGAGATGGCCTTCTGCGCCGCCTCCACCGCCCGGTTCTCCCCGCCCGCGATCCCCGTCCCCATCAGGGCGAGGCCCTTCTCCGACATGATGTTCTTCACGTCGGCGAAGTCGAGGTTGATGAGCCCCGGGATGACGATCAGGTCCGAGATGCCCTTGACCGCATGGTAGAGGATGTCGTCGGCCTTCTTGAAGGCGTCGAGCAGCGAGATGTTCCGTCCCCCGAGGCTCAGGAGCCGCTGGTTCGGAACGACGATCAGCGTGTCCACAATCTCCCGCAGTTCCTCGATGCCCTCCTCCGCCTGGGCGCTCCGCCGTTTCCCCTCGAAGTGGAAGGGCTTCGTGACGACCGCCACGGTGAGCGCGCCCTGTTCCTTGGCGACCTGGGCGATGACCGGCGCGCCGCCCGTTCCCGTGCCGCCGCCCAGGCCGGCCGTGAGGAAGATCATGTCGGCGCCTCCGATGTGCTCCTGGAGGGCGTCCCGCGTCTCCTCGGCGGCCCGGCGGCCCGTCTCGGGATCGGAGCCGGCCCCCAGTCCCTTCGTCACCTCGGCGCCGAGCTGGACCTTGATGGGCGACAGGGAGGCCCGGAGGGCCTGGGCGTCGGTATTGGCGGCGATGAAGTCCACTCCCTGGAGGTTGTAGGAGATCATGGTGTTCACCGCGTTCCCCCCTCCGCCGCCGATGCCGATCACCTTGATCCTCGCCGCATGCACCGCGTTCTCGTCAGACAAAACAAACATAGCCCCTCCCCCTTAGAAGAATTCTAGAAACCATCTCTTGAGACTGCCGATCCAGTTGCCGAAGATGCTCCGGTCGATCCGGACCAGGACCTCCCGGTCCAGGTTCTGACTGCCGTAAAGCAGAAGGCCCACGCCGGTCGCGTACATGGGGCTCGCGACCACGTCCTTCAGGCCGCCGACGCCCGTCGGCAGGCCCCGCCGGACGGGCAGGTTGAAGATCTGTTCGCCGAGCTCCGGCATGCCGTGGAGCAGGGCGGTCCCGCCCGTGAGGACCACTCCCGCGGTCAACATCTCGTCGCAGCCGGACTTCGTGATCTCCTTCATCGCCATGTTCAGGATCTCCTCCATCCGGGGCTCGATGATCCGGCCCAGGATCTGACGGGAGACCTCGCGGGGCTCGCGCCCGCCGACGCTCGGGACCTCGATCGCCTCGTCCTTCGGGATGAGCGGCGTGTAGGCGCAGCCGTAGTGGATCTTGATCTTCTCGGCCTCGGTGACGGGGGTGCGGAGCCCCGTCGCGATGTCGCTCGTCACGTAGTTGCCGCCCACGGGCAGGATCGCCGTGTGCTTCACGCTGCCTTCGGCGTAGACGACGATGTCCGTCGTGCCGCCGCCGATGTCGATGAGCGCGACGCCCAGGTCCTTCTCGTCCGGGCTCAGGACCGCCTCCGCGGAGGCGAGCTGCTCGAGGACGAGGCCGTGGATCTCCAGGCCGACGCGGCTGATGGACTTGGCGATGTTCTGGATGGAGGTCGTCGCCCCCGTCACGATGTGGACCTTCGCCTCCAGGCGGACCCCGGACATCCCCACGGGGTCGCGGATGCCGTCCTGATCGTCCACGATGAAGCTTTGCGGCAGGGTGTGGAGGATCTCCCGATCCACGGGGATGGCGATGGCCCGCGAGGCCTCGACGGCCCGATCGACGTCCTCCTCCCCCACCTCGCGGCCCTTCACGGCCACGATGCCCAGGCTGTTCTGGCTTTTGATGTGGCTGCCCGCGACGCCGGCGAAGACGGTGCTGATCTCGCAGCCGGACATCTTCTCCGCCTCCTCGACGGCCTTGCGGATGGACTCCACCGTGCTGTCGATGTTCACGACGACGCCCTTGCGCAGCCCCTCGGACGGGCAGGACCCGATGCCGATGATGTCGATCCCGCCGTCGGTCAGTTCGCCGACGATGACGCAGGTCTTCGTCGTCCCGATGTCCAGCCCGACGATCACGTTTCCCTTCTTCCCCATGGGTCTCTCCCTCGTTCAGGTCCGGTAAGCCTGGGCCGGCTCCGCCGGCGTGGGCGGACCGGGCAGGCGGCGCGGCTGCACGGTGATCTTCGTCGGATCGGCGAGATCGATGAGCAGGTACGCCGGTTTGATCTGCCGCTTCTCCAGATCGGCCATGACCGGTGCCAGACGCTTGAATTTGTTGCCGTAGTTGTCGAATCCCAACCGGAAGCACAGGCCGGCGTCGGTGTAGACGGTGAAGCCCGTGACGGTGCTGCCGTGGATCTCCGAAACCGCCCCGTAGGGGGCGAGGTCGCGGGTCCGGGCGAGTTCATCGAGGAGCGCGACGGCCCTGGCCGTCAGCTCCGCGGGCATGCGCCCGTCCGCGCCGCCGCCCGTCAGAACGGGGAAGTCCGCCTCGTCCCCGGTGTCCCACCGCTTGAAGGGGACCCCCTCCGCGTCCATCAGGAAGAGATCCGGGCCCTGCTTCACCATCGCCACGGGCCGGCGCTCCCGGACGATCAGGACGAGGCGGCCGGGGAGTTCCCGGCCCACGAAGACGTCCCGCACCCAGGGGTTTGTCCGGATCCTCCGGGCGACCGCATTGCAGTTGACCGCGAAGAGGTTCTGTTGCGGCTTCACGGCGGCCAGGGCGAGGACGTCCTTCTCCGTGAGTTCGTGAACGCCCCGGACGGAGGTCTCCCGGATCACGAGCCAGGGGGCGCTGACGACGAACAGGTAGATGTAGACGGCGAACGCCGTGATCATGAAAACCGCCCCCAGCAGGAGAAAGGCGTAGATCGCGTCGCGGGCGAGGTTCCCCGAGCGCCGCTGCAGTCGGTATTTGCGCGCTTCCAGGGGGTTGTAAAAGGTCTTCTGTTTCCGCATCGCTCTCAATTAAATAGGGACAGCGCCCTATTTTTTACTGTTTTCGCGTCCTGCTCCACCTCGCCCGCGGCGTGCTTTGTCGCTCCCGATTAATTAGGGCAGCGCCCTAGGATTTGCTCCCTATTCATTAGGTCCACACCCTGTTCCGACATTTCCGGGCTTCCCCGTTATTCCCCGTAATAGGCCGCTGTCCCTGTTTTTAAGGCGTTGTCGCCATGATTGCTTTGCCAATAAAATGGGCGCTGTCCCTATTTTTCGCCGATGATCCGGACCTCCGGTTCGAGGTCGACGCCGGCGTGCGCCCGGACGCGCGCCCGGATCAGGTCCATCAGGGCGATCACGTCCGCGGCGGTCGCCCCGCCCAGGTTGACGATGAAATTTGCATGCATCTCCGACACCATGGCCTGTCCCACCCGGGTCCCCTTCAGTCCCGCCGCCTCGATCAGCCGGCCCGCCGGCGTGGGCCGCGGATTCTTGAAAATCGAGCCGGCGTTGCGCTGCGCGAGCGGGTGTTTCGCGCGCCGCAGGGCCAGCGTCTCGTCCACCGCCCGCCGGATAGCCCCCGCTTCCCCCGGGTGCAGGGCGAAGCGGGCGGCGGCGATCATGGCCTCCGCGGGGAGGTCCGTGCGCCGGTACGAGAAGGTCAGCGCCTCCCGGGGCGTCTGCCGGAGCTCGCCCGTCCGCGACAGCCACACGACGGCGGTCAGGATGTCGGACAGTTCCCGCCCGTAGGCCCCCGCGTTCATCCGGACGGCCCCGCCTACGCTGCCGGGAATACCGGCGAGGAACTCCGCCCCGGCGAGGGCCTCCTTCAGGGCCAGGGCCACCAGCGCCTGGAGGGCGACGCCCGCCCCCGCAGTGACCTCCACTGCGTCTGGACGGGGAGGGCTCATCCTCTCGGCAGCCGGTTCACGGGTTTCGCGTCGGCTTTCACGGGCCGTTCCATCGGCGCCTTGAGTCCCAACGCCGTTCCCGCGCCGGCCGGAATCCGGGGCGTCTCCAGGATCGCCGGATTCCCGCCCGGGCAGGATTTCCACCCCGGGTGGGCCCGGATGCGTCCCGGACGCCGGGGGGCGCTCCCCCGTTTCACGGTCGAGGCGCAGATCCTGCAGATCCTTCAGGACGACGATCGCGCCCCGGACGCCCCCGTCCCGGCAGATCAGGTTCGTTCCGTTGCCGACCGGCGTCACGGGAAGGCCCGCCTCGTTCAGACAGCGGAGGCAGCGGACCAGATCGTCGAGATCCGCCGGGAAGACCATCACGTCCGCCGGCCCGCCCACGCCCATCGAGGTGTGACGGGCCAGGGGCTCGTCGAACAGGACGCGCCCGGCGCATGCCGCCTTCAGCCTCTCCCGGCCCGCCTGCTCCATCCGCCTTGCCCCGCTCCCCGCACCGTTTAAGTCGGGACAGCGCCCAACCGATCCTGTTCCGTTTCTGCGGTCCACCCCGCCGGGTGATTTCATTGGGGACGGCGAGCAATTCATGTATTCCTGATAATTCTCGCCATCATCCCGTCGTGACCGAAAAATAAATAGGCGCTGTCCCTATTTATTCCGGGCGAGGAAGGCCTCGCCGATCTTCAGCACATTGCCCGCCCCCAGGGTGAGGATCACGTCCGACGGTTGCGCCGTCCTGACCAGATCCTCCACGATCGCCTTGAAATCGCCGATATACTGCACGTTCCGGTGGCCGGCCTGGCGGATGCCGTCGGCCAGGGCCGCCGCGCTCACCCCCGGGATGGGCTCTTCGCTGGCCGCGTAGATGTCCGTGACGATGAGCCGGTCCGCGTTGGGGAAAGCCGTCAGGAACTCCTGATACAGGGCCTTCGTCCGCGTGTAGCGGTGGGGCTGAAAGACCACGATCAGGCGGTCGGGCCAGACCTGCCGGGCCGCCGCGAGGGTCTCGCGGATCTCCGTGGGGTGGTGGCCGTAATCGTCCACGACGGTGATGTCGTTGACCCGGCCCTTCACCTCCAGGCGCCGCTGCACGCCCGTGAAGGTCTTGAGCCCCGCCCGCACGGCGCTGAAGGAGACCTCCAGCTCGCGGGCGGCGGCGATCGTGGCCAGGGCGTTGTAGACGTTGAAGAGCCCCGGGGCGTTGAGGGTCACCGCGCCCTGGAGGTCGTTCCGCCAGTACACGGCGAACTTGGCCGTCCGGCCGGAGAAGTGGATCTTTTCCGCCCGCCAGTCCGCCTGACGATGCAGGCCGTAGGTGATGACCCGCCGCTTGATCCGGGGGAGGATCGCCCGGACGTTCTCGTCGTCCAGGCAGACGATCGTCGCGCCGTAAAAGGGGACGATGTTGGCGAACTGGAGAAACGCGTCCTTGATCTCGGCGAGGTCGCGGTAGTGGTCGAGGTGCTCCCGGTCGATGTTCGTGATGACGGCAAGCGACGGGGAGAGCTTGAGGAACGAGCCGTCGCTCTCGTCGGCCTCGGCGACGATGACCTCGCCGTCGCCCAGGCGGGCGTTGCTCCCGATGGAGGCGAGCTTGCCGCCGATGACCATGGTCGGGTCCAGGCCGCCCCGGGCGAGGACGGTCGCGATCATCGAGGTGGTCGAGGTCTTGCCGTGGCTCCCGGAGACCGCGACGGAAAACTTCATCTTGAGGAGTTCCGCCAGCATCTCGGCCCGCGGGATGACGGGGATGGCCCGCCGGTGGGCCTCCAGGACCTCGGGATTGTCCGGCCGCACGGCCGTGGAGGTGACGACGACATCCGCCGCCCCGACGTGGGCGGCGCCGTGGCCCTGGTGGATGGTCGCGCCCAGGTCGACCAGGCGCTCCGTGATGTCCGTCCGGTTCTGGTCGGAGCCGGTGACGGCGTAGCCGAGGTTCAGGAGGACCTCGGCGATCCCGCTCATGCCGATCCCCCCGATGCCGACGAAGTGGATCTGCCGGACCTTGCGGCGCATCATATCGGTTTTCTTGCTGTTCTTCTGTTTTCGCATCGAAACGTCCCATGTCCGCCCGGGGATCGGGCGTCAATCAATACACTTTATATTGTATATGGCCGGACTCTATATACCATATCTGGTGTCATATCCATCGAAAAGTGGCCTTCCGCCGTCACAAAATCGGGGCTGTCCCCTCCCGTTCAGGTTTGCATGAGCGCCAGACACGCATCGACGATGTCCCGGGCCGCGCGGGTGTTCCCCAGGGCCGCCGACCGGGCCGCCATCTCGCGGAGCGCCGCCGGATCGTTGACGTAGCGTCGGACCGCCGCCGCGAGCCGCGCGGCCGTCAGGTCGCGCTCCGGGATCAGCTCCGCGGCACCCGACCGGGCGAGGACCTCGGCGTTGCGCGTCTGATGGTCGGCAATGGCGTAGGGGAAGGGGATCAGGATCGCCGCCTTTCCCATCGCCGTGATCTCCGCGATGGAGGTGGCCCCCGCGCGGCAGACGATCAGGTCCGCCGCCGCCGCGACCGCGGCCATGTCCATGATGAAGGGCCGGATATCGGCCTCCCGTCCGGCGTCCCGATAGGCCTGCCGCACGGCCTCGAGATCCGCCGGTCCCGTCTGGTGGATGATGTTCAGTCCCGCGAGATCCCGCCAGGCCGAAACGGCCTCCATCACCGTCCGGTTGATCGCGTGCGCCCCCTGGCTTCCGCCGAAGATGAGGAGCGTGAAGGGGCGTTCCATTGCGGCGTCCCCCGTGCCCCCGTCTTGCCGGGACCCGGCCGCCGCGCCTCCGGTTTCCCGCACGGCCTCTCCGGCCGCGGCGAAGGCCGCCCGGACGGGGTTGCCCGTGACCCGGATTTTTGCCGGCGGGAACTCGCCCCGCGCGTCGGCGAAGGTGAGGAAGATCCGGTCCGCAAAGCGGGCGAGGATCCGGTTCGTCGCGCCGGGGATGGCGTTCTGCTCGGCGATGGCCGTGGGGAGACCCATCCAGTGCGCCATGAGGACGGCCGGGCCGGAGGCGTATCCGCCCACGCCGACGACGACGTCCGGGCCGAATTGCCGGAGGATCCGGCGCGACTGGGCGAGGCTCCGCGGGATCTTTGCCAGGGCGCCGAATTTCTGCGCGAGGCCGCGGCCCTTGACGCCCTCGACGTCCAGGGTTTCGAGCGTGTAGCCCATCTGCGAAAGAACGCGCTTCTCCAGGCCGCGCTCCGTGCCGACGAAGAGCACCCGGTTCGCGGGGTCGCGGCCCAGGAATTCCTCGGCGATGGCGATGCCGGGGAACAGGTGGCCGCCCGTCCCCCCGCCCGCAACGATCATCTTCCGCCCGCCGCCCATGTCCTCACCCAACTCTGTTCGGAACGTCATCTGAATTCATGAAAGCGAGCTTTCGGGACCTGCTGTCCCGTTTTCCCAAAGGTCTCAGGTCGATGTTCCTTCCCATCGTCAGGACTCCTGCGCCGAGATGTTGAGCAGGATGCCCACCGCCGCCAGGCTCATCAGGAGCGCCGAGCCGCCGTAGCTCAGGAACGGTAGGGCCAGTCCCTTGAGCGGGATGAGCCCCATCACCCCCGCGATGTTGATGAAGGCCTCCAGGGCGAGTGTCATCGTGAGGCCTGCGGCCAGGAGGGTCCCGAAGAGGTCCGGGGCCTTGAAGGCGATGAAGAACCCCCGGATGATCAGGACGCCGAACAGAAGGATCACGATGGCCACGCCGATGAAGCCGCTCTCCTCGGCGATCACGGACAGGATGAAGTCCGTGTGCGGCTCGGGCAGATAGAAGAGCTTCTGCATCCCGTCGCCCAGGCCGACGCCGAAGGTCCCTCCCGATCCGAAGGACAGGAGCGACTGGATGATCTGGAAGCCTGAGTTGCGCGGGTCCTTCCAGGGATCGAGAAAGGTCATGAGCCGGGCCATGCGGTAGCTCTTGTGGATGACGAGGTACAGGGCCACGGGCAGGAAGGCCGCGGCCAGCCCGCCGAGATAGGCGAGACGCGTCCCGGCCAGGTAGAGCATCAGCAGGAGAATCGCCATGAGGATCGCCGCCGAACCGAAATCGGGCTGGAGCATCACGAGGCCGACGACGAAGAGCGTCACGCCGAGCGGGATGGCGATGCCGCGGCTGAACTGCTTGATCTGGGCGATCTTGCGCGTCAGGAAATGGGCGAGAAAGAGGACCAGCGCGACCTTGACGAGCTCCGTGACCTGGAAGGTGATGATCCCCAGGTTCAGCCAGCGGGTGGCCCCGCCGGCCCGGACCCCCACGTGGGGGATCAGGATGAGCCCCAGGAGGACCGCCGCCGCGGCGAGACCCGGATAGGCCGCGTAGCGGAGCTTCTGATAGGGGACCTTCGTGAGAAAGACCATGGCCGTCAGGCCGAGCAGGACGAAGAAGATCTGCTTCTTGAGGAAATACTGGGCATCGTGGTACCGCTCCATCGCCAGGATGGAGCTCGAACTGTAGATCATGACCGTGCCCACCGTCACGAGCAGGAGCGTGCTGACGAGCAGGAGGACGTCCGGGCGTTGGTCGGTTTCGGTCAGCTTGAACATCGTCTACAGCTCCTTGACCCAGCGCTGGAACATGTCGCCCCGCTGACGGTAGTCGGCGAACTCGTCGAAGCTCGCGCAGCCGGGGGAGAGCAGGACGACGTCGCCCGCCGCCGCCGCCTCGCGGGCGGCCTCCAGGCCCGCCTTCAGGGTGGCGGCGCGCCGGGTGGCGACGACCTCGCCGATGAGGCCCCCGATGCGCTCCCGGGCCTCGCCGAAGAGGATCAACGTCTTCACGCGCTCGCGGATGATCGGAACCAGGGTGGCGAAGTCCCCCTCCTTGTCGCGGCCGCCCAGGAGCAGCACGACCGGGCGGGAGAAGGTCTCGAGCGCCCGCGCGACCGCGCCCACGTTCGTGCCCTTCGAATCGTCGTAGAAGGCGACGCCGTTCTTCTCGCCGGCGAACTGGATCCGGTGGGCGATCCCCGTGAAGGCGGCGATGCCCCGGCGGATCGCCTCGGGCGGGCATCCCGCGCGGCGGCAGGCGAGGATCGCAGCCATGACGTTCTCGATGTTGTGGAGGCCGGGCAGGCGGATCAGGTCGCGCGCGTAGATTTCGATCGCGCCGCCGGGGGCGGCGTAGACGAGGCTGTCCCCGTCCAGGGAAATCCCCGGGCGACAGGGTCCGGAGGTCCGGAAATATTCGACCTCGGTCCGCAGGCGGGCGGCGAGCGCCGGCGTGCCGGGATCGTCCGCATTCAGGATCGCGAGATCCCCCGGTTCCTGTCGGGCGAAGAGGCGCTCCTTGGCCTCCCGGTAGGCGGAGAAACTGCCGTGGTAGTCCACGTGGTCGCAGGTCACGTTGAGCAGGATCCCGATGGCGGGACGGAAGGTCTCCGTCCACTGGAGCTGGAAGCTGCTCACCTCGACGACCGCCGTCTCCTCCTCCTGGGGGCCGTCGGCGAAGCCGATGAGCGGGCGCCCGATGTTGCCGCCGACGAAGACGGTCTTCCCGGACGCCTGGAGGAGGTCGCCCACGAGCGTCGTCACGGTCGTCTTGCCGTTCGTGCCCGTGATCGCGATCATCGGTCGCCTGAGGTAGCGGGCGGCGAGCTCGAGTTCGCTCAGGATCGGAATGCCGCGCGCGCCGGCTTCGACAAGCAGGGGATTTGCCGGGGCGACGCCGGGCGAGGGGACGACCAGGTCGACGCCGTCCAGGGCGGCCGGTGCGTAGGGGCGGACCTCCGGCGCCAGGCCGGCGCCGGTCACCGCCGCGAGGGCGTCGCCCCAGACGGCCGCGGGCTTCTCGTCCGTGACGGCGAGCCGCGCCCCGCGCCGCCCGGAAAACGTCGCGGCGGCAACGCCCGTCTTGCCCATTCCGATGATCAGGATCCGTTTGCCTTCGAGTTCCATCGTCCCTACCTGATCTTCAGTGTGCTCATGGCCAGCAGGGCCAGGAGAATCGAGATGATCCAGAATCGGACGATCACCTTCGGTTCCGGCCATCCCTTGAGTTCGAAATGGTGGTGAATCGGGGCCATGCGGAAGATCCGGTGCCCGTGTGAAATCTTGAACCAGCCGACCTGAAAAATCACGGAGAAGGTCTCCAGGACGAAGATCCCGCCGACGATCGCGAGCAGGATCTCCTGCTTCGTCACGATGGCGACCGTCCCCAGCGCGCCGCCCAGTGACAGCGAGCCCACGTCGCCCATGAAGACCTGCGCGGGGTAGGCGTTGTACCACAGAAAGCCGATGCCCGCCCCCACGACGGCCCCGCAGAAGACGGCGAGCTCCCCGGTCCCCGCGACGTAGGGGAGCTGGAGGTAGCCCGAGATCTTGATGTTGCCGGCGAAGTACGCGAACAGCAGATAGGTGATGAAGCAGGTGATGGCCGGGCCGATGGCGAGCCCGTCCAGGCCGTCGGTCAGGTTCACGGCGTTGGCCGCCCCCACGATGATGAAGACGGACAGAAGGATGTAGCCCCAGCCCAGGTCGGGTAGAACGGTCTTGAAGAAGGGGATCGTGACCTGGGAGGAGAAGTCGGGCTTGACGTAGAGGATCGCGCCGACGAACAGGGCGATGGCGATTTCCCCGGCGAGGCGGACCTTGCCCGGCACCCCCTTGCTGTTCGACCGCGTGAGCTTCCGGTAGTCGTCCAGGAAGCCGATCAGGCCGTACCCCAGAAAGACGAGCAGCACGAGCCAGATGTACTGGACGGTCAGGTTGGCCCACAGGAGCGTCGAGATGACGACGGCGAAGATGATCAGGACGCCGCCCATCGTCGGCGTGCCCTGCTTGGCCAGGTGGCTGTTCGGGCCGTCTTCCCGGATGGGCTGGCCGATCCGCATGGCCTGAAGCCTCTGGATGAGCCAGGGGCCGACGATGAAGCAGATGACGAGCGCCGTCACGGTGGCGTAGATCGTCCGGAACGTGATGTAGCGGAACACGTTGAAGAACGAGTAGTCGATGTGCAGCGGATACAGCAGGTGGTACAGCACCGGTTCTCTCCTTTGGGCAAAGGGTGAAAGGCGTAAGGGCGGGAATCCGCCCGCCGCCTTTCACCGTCGCCGTGTGCACTTTGCCCGTTTATGACGCGGGGAGCGACTCCCCGATCTTCTGCCGACGCCCCGTCGGACGGGGGGTCAGGGCCCTTTGCCGCTGAGGTCCGCCGGTCCCATGGGGCCTGCCCCTCGTCAGAGGGCGGCGCGGATCGCCTGCACGACCGCCTCGAGGCGCATCCGGCGCGATCCCTTGACCAGAATCCAATCCCCCGCACGGAGGCGATCCTTCAGATCCGCGACGACCTCCTCCGGCGACGTGAAGAAAACGATTCGTTCGCGAGCGAGGCCTGCCGCAACGGCCGCATCCGCCGTCGTCCGGGCGAACGCCCCCGTGAGGTGGACCTGCGCGACGCCCGTTTCGGCCAGGCGCACGCCGATTTCTGCATGCAGGTTTGCGGACTGTTCGCCCAGCTCCAGCATGTCGCCGAGGACGGCGACGCCCGCGCCGCTCCCCCGGAGGTCCGCCAGCGTCTGCAGGGCGGCGGCGACCGAGGCCGGGTTCGCGTTGTAGGCGTCGTCGATCAGGTGCGCGCCGCCAGCCAGGGTGAAAATCTGCATGCGTCCGGCGACGGGGCGGAACCGGGCGAGACCCGCCGCGATCGCGTCCGGGTCCGTTCCGACCGCCCAGGCCAGGGCAGCGGCGGCCAGGGCGTTCGCGACATTGTGGCGCCCGGGCGTGGCGAGGACCACCTCCCGCGCGGCGCCGCCCGCGTGCAGGGTGAAACGCGTCCCGCCGCCCGCCGCCGGCGCCGGGGCGTCGGCGAAGACGTCGTACGCGGGATCGAGGCCGAAGAGGACCGTCCGACCCGTCCAGCGCCCCTTCAGGGCGCCGCAGGCGGGGTCATCCCCGTTCAGGACCGCGATCCCCCCGGGATCCATCCGGCCGAAGAGGTCGCCCTTCTCCCGGCGGATGGCGTCGAGCGATCCCAGCCCCTCGAGGTGGGCGGGGCCGATGTTGGTGACGAGACCGACGGTGGGCGCGGCGATCTCGGTCAGGCGGGCGATCTCGCCCGGCCGGTTCGTTCCCATCTCGAGGACGGCGATCTCGTCCGCCGCGTCGAGCCTGAGGAGGGTCAGGGGCAGCCCGATCAGGTTGTTGAAGTTCCCCTCGCTCGCCAGGATCCGCTTTCTCTGGCTGAGGATGGCGTGGGCCATTTCCTTGGTCGTCGTCTTGCCCGAACTGCCGGTAATCGCGCAGACGGGCAGGTTGAAGCGCATCCGCCAGGCGCGGGCGATCCCGCCGAGGGCGGTCAGGGGGTCGTCCACGGCGATGACGGCGATCCCGCCGGGCGCATCGGGAAGCCGGTCCCGCCGGGCGCGGGAGACGAGCAGCCCGCCTGCGCCCCGCGCGAGGGCCTCGCCGAGGCAGTCGTGGCCGTCGAAGCGCTCGCCCGCGAGCGCGACGAAGAGGGCGCCGGGCGTGAGCGTCCGGGTGTCCGTGGAGACGCCGTCGAGCATCGCCTCCGCCGGGCCGGCGATCAGGTCGCCGCCGGTGGCGGCGAGGAGCGCCGCGACGTCGAGCCTCGGGCGGCCGCGTTCCACGCCGCCGCCAGTCGGGACCGCGGCGTGCGGATGCTTCCGGGCGTCCAGGGCCGCGCGGGCGACGAGGCGGTCGTCGAAGAAGATCCGGCGCTCGCCCAGGATCTGATAGTCCTCGTGGCCCTTGCCGGCGATGAGGCAGATGTCCGTCTCCGCAGCGAACGCGACGGCGTCGGCGATGGCCTGGGCGCGATCGGGAATCACCGTGTAGCCCTTGGGGGATGCCGCCCCCGGCGCCTCGGGACTCGGGGCGCCGGTCATGGGTTGGCGGTCCGGCTTCAGGGCCTCCGGGGGCAGCTTTGCGATGCCGCGGGCGGCGAGGCCCGCTTCGATCTGGGTGATGATGGCCGCGGGGTCTTCGGAGCGCGGGTTGTCGGAGGTGACGACGGTCAGGTCGGAGAGGTCCGCCGCCGCGCGGCCCATGAGCGACCGCTTGGCCCGGTCCCGGTCGCCGCCGCACCCGAAGACGGTGACGATCCGGCCCTGGCGATGGTCGTTCAGGGTCTCGAGGACGCGCCGCAACGCATCGTCCGTGTGGGCGTAGTCGACAAACACCGTGGGCTCGCCGCTGCGGCTGACCCGCTCCAGACGACCGGGCACCTGGGCCAGGGACGCGATCCCGGCCGCGATCGCGTCCGTGGGGACGCCCAGGCTCAGCGCCGCGGCCGCGGCCGCCAGGAGGTTCTCCAAGTTAAACCGGCCGAAGAGGGGGGAGCGGACGGGAAATTCCCCGCGGTCACACCGCAGTCGGGCGGCGATGCCCGCGAGGGTGAGCTGCGCATCCGCGGCCGTCACCGCCGCCCCCTCCGCGAGGCCGAAGGTCAGGACGGGGAGGGCGACCTCGCCCGCGAGCCGGCGCCCCCAGGGGTCGTCGGCGTTGACGACGCAGGGGCAGGGCCGTCCCTTGCCGCCGGCGGGGAGGACCTCCGTAAAAAAACGCCGCTTGGCAGCGTAGTAGCGCTCCATCGTGCCGTGGTAGTCCAGGTGGTCCTGGGAGAGGTTGGTAAAGACGCCGATATCGAAGGCCACCTCGTCCACGCGTTTCAGGTCCACGGCGTGCGAGGAGACCTCGGCGACGACGTGGGTGACGCCCGCGTCGGCCATCTGACGGAGAAGGCGTTGGAGCTCACAGGATTCCGGGGTCGTGTTGGGGGCGGCGAACGTCTTCTCGCCGTAGCGGTAGTTGACCGTGCCCAGGACCCCCACGCGATGGCCGGCGGCCCGGAGGATCGCCTCGAGGAGGTAGGTGACGGTCGTCTTGCCGTTCGTGCCGGTGACGGCGACGAGGGTGAGGGCGGTCGAGGGGTCCCCGAAGAAATTTCTAGCCAGACGCCCGAGGGCGCGGCGGGCGTCGGCGACCCGGACCGCCGTCACCCCGGGCGGCGGCGTCCACGGCGCTTCGTGAACCACGACCCGCGCACCCCGTCCGAGCGCATCGGCGATGTGGGCGTGTCCGTCGGTCTTGAGCCCCGGCACGGCGACAAAGAGCGATCCGGGTCCGCAGCCGCGGGAGTCGTAGCACAGGCTTTCGCACGTGCCGGACGGATTGCCCTGGATCTCCAGGGGGTCGACCGTATGGAGGAGGCGAGTCAGGTCCACATTCCCCCCCTCAGTCCCCGGTGTAAAAGGAAACGGTGCAGAGCCGTTCGCCGACCAGCGGCGTGCCGGGCGCGGGCGCCTGATTCAGCGCCCAGCCGTTGCCGAGGACGCGCAGCCGGATGTTTCGCTCCCGGGCGCGCTTCAGGGCGTCCCGGATGGTGAGTCCCCGGAAATCGGGCATGACGGCCTCGTCGATCGCGCCTTCCTCCGTCCCGCTCACGGAGGCGCCGGGGATGGGCAGGGTCCGGGAGGCCGAGACCAGGGTGAGCCGGTGCGCCGCCGGCGCACCGTCCTGCGGAGACGGCGCCGGGGCGGGCGATTCGCGCAGGTGGCTCTTGAAGCAGGCGAGGATCTGCTCGCCGATGCCCTTGAACACCGGTGCGGCGGCCACGCCTCCCCATCTGTCCCGCTGGGGCTCGTCCAGGGTGATCAGGATGGCCACCTGCGGGTCTTCGGCGGGGAAGAAGCCCATGAAAGAGGTCCGCACCCGTTCCGAAGAGTACACATGACGGGCCGCGTCGTACTTCTGGGAGGTGCCCGTCTTGCCGGCCACGCTCACGTTTTCGATCCGGGCCCGCTTCCCCGTGCCGTCCTCCTCCCCGACGACGTCGGTCAGGATGGCGCTGAGGCGGCGGGACGTGGCGGGCGAGATGACGCGGCGGACCGGCTGGGGCGAGTTGGCCTGGAGGACCTGGCCCTTGCGGTCCACGATCGCCCGGACGATGTAGGGCTTCATGAGGACGCCCCCGTTGGCGACGGCGGACAGGGCCGTGATGAGCTGGATGGCCGTCACGGAGATGCCCTGTCCGAAGGCCACGGTGGAGGCGTCCACGCGCGTCCAGTTCTGCACCGGGCGGAGGAGTCCCGGGACTTCGCCGGGCAGGTCGATGCCGGTCCTGGCCCCGAAGCCGAATTTTTGAATGTAGGTGTAGAATTTCTCCTTGCCCAGCCGCTCGGAGATCTTGATGGAGCCGATGTTGCTCGAATATTTCAGGATGTCGTGCACCGTGAGGGTCCCGTGACGTTTGCGCTGGGCCTCGTGGAACACCCGGTCGGCGACGGCGTAGGCGCCGTTCTCGCAGTAGAAGCGGTCGGTCTCCCGGACGACCCGCTCCTCGAGGGCCGCCGCCACGAGGAAGGGCTTGAAGGTGGAGCCCGGATCGTAACAGTCCGTGATGGCCTTGTTTTTCCCGACCTGCTGGCCGAACTTGCCGAAGTTATTGGGATCGAAGGACATCTCGTTGGCCAGGGCCAGGATCTCCCCCGTACGGGGGTCCATGACGATGGCGTAGCCGCCCTTCGCGCCCTTGTCGCGGACGGCCTCTTTCAGGCGCTGCTCCGCCAGGTACTGGATCCGGCTGTCGATCGTCAGGATCAGGTTCCGGCTTTCCTCGGGGGTGACGGCGACGGTCTCCACCCGGGCGTAGAGGGGCTTGCCCTTGGCGTCCCGGGCCCGCGTGAGCTTCTGGGGGGCGCCCATCAGGTGGCGGTCGTAGAGCATCTCGATCCCCTCCAGGCCCGAGGCGTCCGTTCCGACGAATCCCAAGAGGTGGCCGGCGAGCTCGCCGCTGGGGTAGAAGCGTTTCGGCTCCTGGACGAGGAAGACGCCGTCGATGTCGAGGGCCTCGACCCGGGCCGCCCGGTCGGGCGGAATGCGCCGTGCGATCCAGCAGAAGTTCCCTTTGCGGGACAGCTTGGTCCGGATCTGTCCGGCGTCCTGGTCCAGGATCTCGCCGAGCTTCGCCGCGGCGTCGTCCGGCTGGGCGATCTTGGCCGGATCGGCGCAGACGCTGTCCGCCATCACGGAGACGGCCAGCTTTTCGCCGTTGCGGTCGAAGATGATCCCCCGCTCCGGCGGCACCTGCAGGGTCTTGACATGCTGGCGCTCCGCCAGCGATTTCAGGGTCTTGCCGGACAGGATCTGAAGCTGGAAGGCCCGCGAGACGAGCGCGATGAAGAGCACGAGAAAGATGGCCATCAGGCTTGCCAGGCGAAGTCGCAGCCATTTTTTCGCTTCCCGGTTCATGGCATTCCCTCCCCGGTCTTCAGCATGACGACCTGTTCCAGGGTCGGCGCGGTCATCTGGAGGCGATCGCGGGCGATGGCTTCGATCCGCCGGGGCGCCTTCAGGGTGGCCAACTCCAGCTTCAGCCGCCGCTGCTCCTCGAGGAGCTTCTCCTTATGGTTGAACGCCTCGGCGACCCGGTACTCCAGGGTCGTCATGTGGATGTGGCACCACACATACGCCAGTGCGACGGCCATGAAGACAAAGGCCCCGACAATCAGGACGGAATGGGGCGGCCACCGGGAGGCGGGTTTCTCCTCCGACAGCCGGTCCGTTTGGGGTGCGTCCGGGCCGGTCATGGTTCGGTCCTCTCGATGGTGCGCAGCCGGGCACTGCGCGCCCGCGGATTCCGGTCGATTTCCGCGCCGTCGGGGGCGACGGGCTTCCGATGGACCGGACGGGCGGTCGGCGTGAGACCGCAGGCGCAAACCGGGAGTCCCGGCGGGCAGATGCATCCCCTTTCCCAGGCGCGGAAGGTCTCCTTCACGATCCGGTCTTCGAGGGAGTGAAACGTGATGACGGACAGGCGGCCGCCGGGTCGGAGCCGGTCCCGGCACTGGGGCAGGGCCTGCCTGAGCCGGGTCAGTTCGTCGTTGACGGCGATGCGGAGGGCCTGGAAGGTCCGGGTGGCCGGGTGGATCCGGTGGTGGCGCAAGGGGGGAGGGACGGCGGCGTAGATGATGCGGGCCAGTTCCGCGGTGGTCGCGATCGGCGCCTGGCGGCGCCCTGCCACGATCGCTCTGACGATTCTTCCCGCCATGATTTCTTCACCGTACTCTCTGATGATCCGTTCCAGCTCCGACGCGGAGGCGCCGGAGAGGAGCTCCTGGGCCGTGATTCCCCGGCTGCGATCCATCCGCATGTCCAGGGGCGCCGGGCGGGAAAAGCTGAATCCCCGCGACGCCGTATCCAACTGGTGTGAAGAAACCCCCAAATCGAGAAGAACGCCGTCCACCGGCCCCGGGTGTCGATCCGACAGCAGGGCCTCGAGCCGGGCGAAATTGCCGTGAATCAGGAGCGTCCGGCCGCGAAAGGGCGCCAGCCGTTCCCGGGCCGCCGTCAGGGCCTCCTCGTCCTGATCGATGCCGATCAGGAATCCGTCCGGGGCCGTTCGCTCCAGGATCGCCGCGGCATGGCCGCCGCCCCCGAGGGTGCCGTCGATGTAGATGCCTCCCCGCCGGCAGTTGAGCGAGGCGACCACCTCCTCGGGCATGACCGGTGCGTGAAAACAGTCCATGATTTCCGGCCGTCGTTTATATGCCCAATTCCGCCATGCATTCGCTCAGGGTATCCGGATCGCTCCCCGTTTTGGCCATCTCGGCGTCGAAGCGCTCCTTGCTCCATATCTCGATGATCCTGATCATGCCGGCCAGAACCACGTCCTTCTCCAAGTGGGCGTATTCCCGCAGAGTCGGGGGAATCAGAACCCGTCCCTGGCCGTCAATCGCGCAGTCCACGGCCCCGGACATGAAAAAACGCTGGAAGGCCCGCACCTCCTTCTTCAACAGGGACTGGAAGCTGACCTTCTCCTCGATGATCCGCCATTCTTCGTAGGGGAACACCATCAGATACCCGTCCCAGTTCGTGATGACCAGGCGGTTGTCGTACTTCTCCGTCAGGACCTCGCGCAGGCGGGAAGGGAAGATGATCCGTCCCTTGTCGTCGATGGTGTGATGATACTGCCCCCGGAAGACGGACATTTGGGAAAGTCCTCCACTAAAAACCACTTCACTCCACTTTGGGGCAGGTATAGAGGAGGATTTTGGGTTTGTCAAGAAAAAATTTTAATTCTTTTTCCTGTCAGTTTGATATTTTACGACGGCTTGCCGGTGGGCGGGGAGGGTGGAGGAAAAATAATGCGACCCGTTGTTGTTCGAAACGAAGTAGAGGTAGTCGACCGGGGCCGGTTTCAGGGCGGCCTCGAGGGAGTCGAGGCCGGGGTTGGCGATGGGGCCCGGGGGCAACCCCGCGATCCAGTAGGTGTTGTGGGGGACCCGGCGCCGGAGGTGGTAGCGGGTGATGGTTCCGTTGAAATGGGCGAGGTCGTAGACGGCGGTGGGATCGCTCTGGAGCTTCATCCCTTTTTTCAGGCGGTTGTGAAAAACGGCGGAGATCAGGGGCTTCTCCGACCGGCATCCGGATTCCTTGCCGATCAGGGAGGCCAGGGTGACCCACTCCCCCATTGTCATGCCCAGCGCCTCCGCCCGCGCGATCATGTCCGGCTTCACCCGTTTCCTGAATTCCCTGACCATGATGCGCATGATTTCGCGCTGGGACATCGAGCGGTCGAGCCAGTAGGTGTCCGGAAAGAGGTAGCCTTCCGCCGAGGCCGCGTCGATGCCGAGCGATGCGAGGAATTTCCGGTCATGAGCCAGCGCGATGAACTGTTCCGGATCCGCCAGCTTGTACCCGGCCAGCCGGTCGGCGATTTCCCTCAGGGTCAGGTCCTCCGGGATCGGGACCTTGTAGAATTTGATTTCGCCCTTGACGAGCTTTTTGACGATCTGACGGGGGGTCATCGCGGTGCTGAATTCGTATTCGCCGGCCCGGATCTGGCGGTGGGCCTGCTTGCCGATGACGAGCACGTAGAACAGGGGGCGGTTCTTGATCAGGCCGGCCCGGTCCAGGATGTCCGTGGCCGCGAAAAAGCCCGTTCCCTGGGGGATGTCCACCGTGACGGTTCGCGATTCGGGGGCGACGGCGGTATGGGTGTGATAGACGTAATACGCGACGAACAGGGCGAGCAGCAGGAGGCCCGTCCCCGCGACCCTCCGGGCGCGATATCTGAAGGGTTTCCGCTTAGCCATGAATCGTCCCGCTTTCGGTCCGGCCTCGGCGCGCGTCGAGGTAGCCCTGCAGGATCAGGGAGGCGGCGACACGGTCCACGCTCCGGCGCCGTCTGTCCCTCCGCAGCCCGGCCTCCCGCATCAGGTCTTCGGCCTCCCGGGTCGTCAGGGTTTCGTCCCGCAAGATGACGGGCAGGGCGAAGGCCGCCCGCAGGGTGGCGGCAAACCGGTTCACCTTCGCGCACTGGGTGGCTTCCGAGCCGTCGAGGCGGACGGGGTAGCCCAGGACGATCCGTTCCACCCCGTAGCGGGCGATGAGATCGCCGATGGCCTCCAGGACCTGCCGACGGTTCTTCCGCACGA
Organism: Syntrophales bacterium; assembly: GCA_035358035.1. GTDB lineage: Bacteria > Desulfobacterota > Syntrophia > Syntrophales > UBA2251 > UBA2251. The sequence goes on from DAOPOS010000016.1 coordinate 27,388, forward strand.
TCGTAGGAAGGCCCTGCGCGGTCAGGCCGAGTTCGTCGCTCAGGGCGATCCCGATCCGCTTCTCGCCGTAATCCATCCCCATGATCCGCATGCGGTCCTCCGTTGTCGGGGCGCTCCCGACGTCGATTGCGCGACCGTGCGCTTCATCCCGGCGGGCTTCTCCAGACCAGACGTCCCCGGGCTGCGGCGATGTTCGAGGGGATCGAGGGCTGAAGAGGGGGGTATCGCGGGGACCGCAGGGACGACGGGTACGCTGTCGGGCGCCTCTTTTATCCGATTTGTCCGCCCCGTGCAAGCAAAATATCCCTTTTCCCATTGTGTAACGGTGACGCATTTGCTATCGTGGGCGCGCTTCGGACGAGAAATAGAGGACAGGATCGCAGTGATATGAAACACCTGATCGTCGGCACCGCCGGCCATGTGGACCACGGCAAGACCGCCCTGGTCCGCGCCCTGACCGGCGTTGATACGGACCGCCTCAAGGAGGAAAAGGACCGCGGGATCACGATCGAACTGGGGTTCGCACCCCTGACGCTGCCGAGCGGGCTGGCGGTGGACATCGTCGACGTGCCCGGCCACGAACGCTTCGTCCGTCAGATGGTGGCGGGGGCGGCGGGCATCGATCTGGTCGTCCTCGTGATCGCCGCCGACGAGGGGGTCATGCCCCAGACCCGCGAGCACCTGCACATCTGCGCGCTCCTGGGCATCCGCCGGGGGCTGGTGGCGCTGACCAAAACGGACATGGTCGATCCGGACTGGCGGGCGCTGGTCGCAGAGGACATCCGGGAGTTTCTCCGGGGGACCTTTCTCGACGGGGCGCCGGTCTGTCCGGTCTCCGCCCTCGCGGGGGAGGGGCTCGGGGACCTGCTGGGCGCCCTGGACGCCGTGGCGGCCGCCGTCGAGGAGGAGGAGGACTGCGGTCTCTTCCGCCTCCCCGTCGACCGGGTGTTCACGATGAAGGGCTTCGGAACCGTTGTCACGGGGTCCCTGGTCTCCGGGGCCATCACGGCCGGGGAGGCGGTGGACATCTTTCCCCGGGGCGTGACGGCCAGGATCCGCGGGATGCAGATCCACAACGAGGGCGTGACGGAGGCGGCGGCGGGGCAGCGGGTGGCGATCAACCTCCAGGGGGTGGAAAAGGCGATGCTCGGCCGCGGCGACGTCCTGGCCCGTCCGGCGACCCTGCTGCCCTCCCGGCGTCTGGACGTGCGTGCATCATCCCTCGCCTCGGCCGGCCGGGGGCTCAAGAACCGCGCCCTCGTGCGCTTCCACGCCGGGACGAGCGAGCTCATGGCCCGGATCATCCTCAGGGACCGGGACGAACTGAAGCCGGGCGAGGCGACGGCGGCGCAGCTCTTTCTCGAGGCCCCCGCCTGCTGTGTCGCCGGCGACCGGTTTGTCCTGCGGAGCTATTCTCCCGTGACGACCATCGGCGGCGGCATCGTCCTCGATCCCCTGCCGAAGAAGCACCGGCGCCGCGATCCCGAGGTCGCCCCCGCCCTGACCGTCCTGGCGGAAGGGGACGGTGCGGCACGGACGGCCGTCATCCTGGAGCGGTCCGGCGCCCGGGGGGCGACGCCGGGAGAACTCGGCGTGCGGACGGGGCTGCCGGCCCGCCGTCTTCAGAAGATCCTGGACGGCCTGTTCGCCGCCCACCGGGCGGTGCTCGTCGACCGCGACGAGATGCGGGCCGTTGCGGCCGGGATCTATCAGGAGCTCCAGGACCGGATCGTCGCGGACCTGACCGCCTACCATGCCCGGCATGCCCTGAAAGAGGGGCTTTCCCGCGAGGAGCTGCGTACGGCGCTGGGCCGCGCCGTCACCCCGAAGCTCTTCCAGATGGTCCTCCGCGACCTGGAGAAGGCGGGGCGGATCGTCGCCGACCGCGAACATGTGCGCCTCCCCGGCCACCAGGTCCAACTCGGGGGGGAACTGGCGGCGCTCCGCCAGGAGATGGGCGGTCTGTACCGCGATGCGGGTCTGGCACCGCCCACGCTCCGGGAGATCCGCGAGCGCTTCGCCGGCCGGGTCCGCCCCGCGGAAAGCGTGCTCAAGGTGATGCTCCAGGAGGGGGAACTGGTCAAGATCAGCGAGGATCTCTACTACCACCGGGACAATCTGGCGGCGCTCCGGGAGCGGTACCGCGCGCTTCTTATCCGCGACGGGAAGGCCACGCCGGTGGAGTTCAAGGAGCTGACGGGGCTGACGCGGAAGTTCATCATCCCGCTGATGGAGTATTTCGATGTGACCAAACTGACGATCCGCTCGGGCGACCAGCGCCTGCTCCGGGAAAAGGAGGGAAAATGACGGCAACGGCCGCTCCGGCCTTCCTGACGTTTCCCGTGCAGGTCGAGGACGGCCGGGAGCGGATCGAAACGTCCGCGGCGATCGTCCGAGAGATCCCGCTCGAGGTGTTTCTCGACGGTCGGCGGATGGGGACGATCGCGTGCAGCGGCCTCCACCCGGAGGAACTGGCGGTGGGCTTCCTGCGCGCCGAGGGGCTGCTTGAGGACCGGCGGGAGTTGACGCAGGTCGAAACCGCCGCCGGCGGACGGATCGTGCGCGTTTACCGGCGGGGGAAAACGTCCCCCCCGGCCGTCGCGCCTGATCGTCGAACCATCGGATCCAGCGGCGCGCGCGGGCTCGGCATCGCGGGATTCCCGGCCCCGCTGCATGAGATCGACCTCGCGGTCACGCCGGCGCAGGTCCTGACCCTGATGGACACGCTTCTGAACGGATCGGCGATCCACAATCAGACCCACGGGACCCACTGTTCCGCGCTGGCCACGCCGGAGGGGATCGTCGTCCTGCGGGAAGACATCGGCCGCCACAACACCCTGGACATGCTCGGGGGGCACATGTTCCTGAACGACATCCCCGGGCACGGCCGGATCCTCCTGACGACGGGGAGGGTGTCGGCGGAGATCGTCCAGAAGGTCTGGCGGCTGGGCGTCCCCATCCTCGTCTCCCATTCCGCGCCGACGTCGCGCGCCCTGGAATTGCTCGCGGAGGCCGGCATCACCCTGATCGGGTTTGTCCGGGGAGGCAGGATGAACCTCTATACGGAAGGAAAACGGGTGATCCGGTAATGGCAAAATCCATCTATATCAAGGACATCAAGGCGGGAGACAAGGTCAGCACGGCCTTTCTGGTGGCGGAGAAAAACATGGCCTACTCCCAGAAGGGGGCGCCCTATCTCAATCTGAAGCTGAAGGACCGGACGGGCGAGGTGGACGCCAAGGTCTGGGACAACGCCCCCCAGTGGGACCCCCTCTTCGGCAAGGGGGATATCGTCCACTGCCAGGCAAGGGCGGTGAGCTACAAGAACGCCCTGCAGCTCTCGATCCTGGAGATCCGCCCGCTTAAGGCTGGCGACGTCGACCCCGCGGACTTCTTCCCCTCCGCCCGCCGGGACCCGGAGGCGATGTTCGCCGAACTGGAGGGGTTCGTCGCCTCGGTGGCCGCTCCGCACCTGAAGGCGCTGCTCGCGGCCTTCTTCGCGGACGCGGAGGTCGTGGGGGCCTTCAAGCGGGCGCCGGCGGCCAAGGGGTTCCACCACGTCTACATCGGGGGGCTTCTGGAGCACACCCTGTCGGTGGTCCGCCTGCTTGACGTCGCGAGCCGGCACTACGAGGGGGTCGACCGCGATCTCCTCCTCGCGGGCGGGATTCTCCACGATATCGGAAAGATCCGTGAGTACCGCTACGAAGGCCTCATCGATTATTCCGACGAGGGGCGCCTGATCGGCCACATCGTCATCGGCGTCGAGATGCTGGATGAAAAGATCGCCGCGCTGGGGGCCTTTCCGTCGGAGACGGCGATGGCCCTGCGCCACATCCTCCTGAGCCACCACGGCGAAATGGAATTCGGCTCCCCGAAGCGGCCCAAGACGCTCGAGGCCATGATCGTCCACCAGCTGGACGACCTCGACGCCAAGGTCAACGCGATCCAGGGGTTCGTCGCCGACGCCCCGGACGACGCCTCCGCCTGGACCCCCTTCCACCGCCTCTTCGGCCGCTTTCTCTACAAGGGGAAGCCCGGCTGAACCGCCCGGGCGGGTACCTGCCGGACGTCCGAGTCCCCGGCGCTCAAAACATGTCTTCGGCCTTGCGCCTCCTCGGAGGGAATCCCTGTCCTAACGCCGTTCAGATGGCCTCGATGGTGGAGGGCGGTTTCTTCGTGATGTTGTACGTCACGCTGACCACCCCGGGCACCTCCGCCGTGATCCGGTCCGCCAGCCCCTCGAGGACCTCGTAGGGGAGCCGGGTGGGGGATCCCGTCCGGGCGTCCGAGCTGTCCCAGCAGCGCAGTTCGATCTGGCAGCCGTAATCCCGGGCGCCATGGCGCATGCCCGTCACGCGATCCGCATGCAGAATGGCGAGGTACTGGAACGCCCCGCTCTTGCAGAGCGCCTCCTCCACGATCCGGGTGGCCTGACGGACGGTGGACACGCGCTCCGGCGTGACCTCGCCGATCACGCGGGCGGCCAGGGCTGGACCGGGGAACGGGGGGCGGTTGAACAGGGGTTCTGGCAGGCCGAGTTCCCGGCCCACGAGGCGGACGCCCGGCTTACGCAGCCGGATCAGCGGTTCCAGGACCGTGTACCCGAAGGCGGCCTCCGTGTCGATGCCGAGTTGGGAGAGGATGTTGTGCTGGCGCTTCACCCCGGCGACCGTCTCCTCCACGTCGGTGAAGATCGAGCCCTGGAGGAGGTGGCGCGCCCCGCTTTCCTTGACGAGCCGGCCGAAGACGGCCTTGTAGAACGTCTGGGTGATGGCCTCGCGCTTTTCCTCCGGGTCCGTCAGGCCCTTCAGGGCTCCGAAGAATTCCGCCCGGGCGTCGACGATCTCGACCGGAACCTTCAGGGCGGCGAAGGCCTCCTGAATCTGGCGGGGTTCGTCTTCCCGCATGATGCCGTTGTCGATGAAGTAGGTCTTCAGGCGGTCTCCCAGGGCCCGGTGGCCCAGGAGCGTCACCACGGACGAGTCCACGCCTCCCGACAGGGCGTTGACGGCGGCGCCGTCTCCCACGGCGGCGGTGATGGCCCGGACCTGTTCGGCGATGAAGCCTCGGGGGTCCAGTTCCGACAGGCTGATTTCCTTGATGCTCACGAGCGGTCTTCCTCCTTTATGGATAGGTGCAGGCATGGGGCAACGGGCGTCAGGCCAGGGGCGAAGGGCGGGTGCCGGAGGCCGAACGCCGAACGCCTGATCCTCGTCTCCCTATATCCCGTCGGCGGGCGAAAATCAACTGGCGATCTTCTTCCCCGCCATGATGTTCCGGCGCTTTTCCTCCGTCAGGAGGCATCCCGTCAGGCAGTTCCCCACGCAGTCTCCGTCGCAGGGCTCGGTGTGGATTGTCACGCTCGCCGACGGGAAATGCCCTTCGATGGCGCGGGCCAGTTCCTCCGTGATCCGGTGCGACTCCTGGACGGACATGTCGGGATCCACCTTCATGTGGAATTCCACAAAACGGAAATTTCCCGCCTTGCGCGTGCGGAGCCGATGGAAGCCGTGGATGATCGGCCGGTGATCGATGATCAGCTGGCGGATCCAGGCCTCCTCTTCCGGCGGTAACTGGACGTCCAGCAGGTCCCGGGCCGACTGGAGCGTCAAGTGCCAGGCGGCCCGGATGATCAGGAGCGCCACGGCGATCGCGACGGCGGGATCGAGCCAGTGGAGGTCCAGGTCCGGGGCGAAGCGCCGCCCCAGCCAGATCGCGGCCAGTCCCGCCATGACGCCGGCGGAGGTGTAGACGTCCGTGCGCAGATGCCAGGCGTCCGCCTTCAGGGCGATCGAGTCGGCGGCCTGGCCGATCCGGAAGAGCCAGGCGGAAACGGCGTAATTGGCGGCAGCGGAAATCAGCATCACGGCGATCCCCCAGGCGAGGTAACCCAGGGGACGGGGATGGAGGATGCGCTCGACCGCTTCGTAGATGATCCATCCGGCGGCCAGGAAGATGAGCAGGGCCTCCACGACGCCGGAGATATTCTCCACCTTGCCGTGGCCGAAGGGGTGCCGCGTATCGGCGGGCACGCTGGAGGTGCGTACGGAAAAGAGGGCGATGATGGCGGCGACCAGGTCCACGGCGGAATGAATGGCCTCCGAGAGGATGGAAACCGCGCCGATGGACAGGCCCACGATCAGCTTGAACAGGATCAGAAGGCTGTTGGAAGCGATGGAAAGCCGGGCCGCCCGGATCTTCTCTTGCTGCAGGGTCATAAGGGTCCGCGTTTTGTCCTACGCTCGCGATCGAAGCCGGCGGGCGGAGAAGGGCCGCCCGTGACCGGGCCAGACGGTTCGGGCGCCCAGGCGCTGTATGGTTGCCCAGCTTTGCTTCAGCGCCGCCGGGTCGTCGGCGAAGGGCGGCATGATCGGGCCGCCGCCGCACGGCAGCACGTTGAAGGCCAGGTCCCCCACGAAGGCGTTGCCGTCGTCGAGCAGGACCGAGATCGATCCCGCCGTATGCCCCGGGGTCATCACGATCCGCCCCGCGACGCCGAAGCGATCCAGGGAGAGTTCGCCGTCGACGAGGATGTCCGCCTCGAGCGGGTCGAACCGGACGAATCCGGGCAGCGCGCGGGCAAGCATCCGGCCGGCGGCGATCAGGGCGTGCCCGGCTGGATGGGCCCCCGCCGGGAAGACCACCGCCCCCCGCCTGAGCCAGTCCGCTTCCCCGGCCGGAACGGCGACGGGGCAACGGCAGGCGTCCCGGATCTCGCGGAGGTTGCCGACGTGGTCGTAATGGACATGGGTGATCACGACGAGCGCGATCCGCGAGGGGTCCATACCCTGTTTCGAGAGGGCGGTAAAGAATTTTTTCCCCTGGCGGGGAAACCCCGCGTCAATCAGGATGGATGCAGATCCTTCGCTGACGATGTAGGCATTGGCGGTGCCCAGGGGAACGGGCAGGATGCGCGGCATGAACCGTCTCCAATCAGGCCGGATGAGAGCGCTTCCGCTTCCGTGAGGCCCCCGGGAAGCCTGGCCAGCCGGCTCCCGGAGGCGCGCCGGGGGATCGGAATTCCCCGGGATCCTCCCTCGGATCAATAGCGGTAGACGGCGGCGAGGACCTCCTGGCCGGGAATCTTTCCCGGCGGCAGGAGGTGGACCATCCCCCCGTTGATGAAGGTCTGGATCGCGGCGACGTCGAGCAGGTCCTCGTCCCCCGGCTTCATCGCCGCGTGGAGCGTCACGGCGCCGGTCTCCGGGGTCAAGACGCCCCACTGCTGACGGCCGGACGCGACGAGCAGGATGCCCACGCGGCCGTGGACGGCGGCCGGGACGATTTCGCGGATGTCCGTGGCCGTCAGTCCCGTGCCGGAGGACTGCCGGTACTGGGCGATGGCGTCGTGTTCCGCCCTTTCGTAATAGGGCTTGAGGATCTGCAGGGCCTGCCGGTGGAGGTTCTCCTCTTCCTCCTCCTCGGGGTTGCCCTGAATGCCCTCGTCCATCAGATAGGGATAGGTATTGGCGTCCCGATAGATCGGGAAGAGATACTCCACGCCGGCCAGCACGAGGGGGGCCTTTTCCTCCTTCAGGGGATCGCGCAGGCCGCGGTCGATGAGGCGGAAGAACTTCAGGATGTCGTCCTTGACCTGATCCGCGCCGGCGCCGTGGCCGGAACGTGTGGCCGTCTCCGCGCCGGCCCGCGACCGGAAGCGAACCTGGCGCTCCGGTTCATCGTACTGAAGGGCCTCTTCCAGGCTGTGGGGGCAATGTTCGAGCGGCCGTTCCCGGAGGCCAAAACGGCTGCCCTCGAAGAGACGCACCGCCTTCTGGCTCAGGGCGAGGAGGAAGAAGCGGTTTTCGTCGCCCAGAAGCGGCAGGAGGGGCTTGACGTGGAAGCGATCGCCCACGATGACGAGCTCCGCAACGTCGAGCGGCAGGGCGTACAGGTTCATGAGGTCCCTCGAGTGGAAGAGGGCGAGTCCGTCCCGCCGGTTTTTCCGGACGAGGGCCTGGCCGGCGATGCCCGACAGGGGTTCCATGAAGGTCCTGATGTCCGGGGGCTTGAGGCCGTGCGCGGCCAGGATCTCCTCCGCCTTTCGCAACAGGTTGCGGAAATGGATCTGGCTTTGCTGGGGTTTGGTGCCGACGGCTCCGGGCGGCATGAAGAGCGACAGGCAGGGACCCGTCTGTTTCTGGATAAGGGTTTTGAGCGCTTCCGGGGTCAGGGTATGCATCCGTCCACCTCCCTCGTCTCGGGTTCGAAAGGGGATGTTCCGGGCCGGAAGGAACGCTGCGGCGGGAAGGGAAGCGGCCTGTCGCCGGGACGGCCGGTTCGGGTCGCAGTCCGGTTCCGGCACCCACCAGGCCAAGACAGCCTGTTAAAGGATGAATATCGGATACGGCCTGACAAAGCAAATGATTTCTTTGACAAGGCTTTTCAAATGGATTATGAGGCGGCAGATGGAAATTCGCTCCTGCGCGAACCGGGATATTCGCATGCAAAAATGAGGGTTCGCCCGCGGGGGACGTCTTTGAGGTGCGCCAGAGCAGGGGGAAGGGGTCAGCATGTATACCGCGAGCGATTTGAGAAAGGGATTGCGAATCAAGATCGACAACGATCCGTACGTCGTCACGGAGTTCAATTTCGTCAAGCCGGGCAAGGGCCAGGCCCTGTACCGGTGCCGGCTGCGCAACATGATCAACGGGTCGCAGTTCGAGCGGACGTTCCGGTCCGTGGACACCTTCGAGTCCGCCGATCTTCAGGAAAAGAAGATGCAGTACCTCTATCAGGAGGAGGAGAAGTACTGCTTCATGGACAACGAAAGCTACGAGCAGGTGTTCCTCACCCGCGAACAGGTGGGCGATGCCGTGAACTACCTCATCGACAACATCGAGGCCCAGGTCCTTTTTTTCGAAGATCGGCCCCTCGGGGTCAGCATCGCGAATTTCGTGGACCTGGTCGTCACGAAGGCGGACCCGTGGGCGAAGGGCGATTCGGTGACGGGCAATCAGAAGCCGGTGACCCTCCAGACGGGGTACCAGCTCCTGGTGCCGACGTTCATCGAGGAGGGGGAGAAGATCCGCGTAGACACCCGGACGGGGGAGTACCTGACCCGTGTCAAGGGATGAACCGGTTGCGGGCGGCGAATGGCGCCTGACGAGACGGCGGGCGGCCCTGGAGGTCCGGGCGAGGATGCTCCAGGCCCTCCGCCTTTTTTTTGTTTCGGCGGGCTATCTCGAGGTGGAAACCCCCGCCCGGATTCCCGCACCGGCGCCCGAGGCCCATATCGACGCCCCCCCCTCGGGGGACTGGTTTCTGCAGACCTCGCCGGAGCTGTGCATGAAGCGGCTCCTGGCTGCGGGCTACGGCCGGATCTTCCAGATCGCGAAGTGCTACCGTGACGGGGAGCGGGGCGACCGGCACCTTCCCGAATTCACGATGCTGGAATGGTACCGGCAGGCGGGCGATTACCGCGATCTGATGGCGGATTGCGAGGCGCTCCTGCCGTTCGTTCTGGAGGCCCTGGGACGGGAGGCCGCGCTGGTCTACCGGGGGGAGCGCATCGATCTGGCGGCGCCGTGGGAGCGCCTGAGCGTGGCGGAGGCCTTCCGGCGATTTACCCGCCTGAGCCCGGAGGAGGCCCTCTGGAACGGGTGCTTCGACGAGCGGATGGCCCTGGACATCGAGCCCCGCCTGGGCCGGGGGCGCCCCACCTTCCTCTACGACTACCCCGCGGCCTGCGCCTCCCTGGCCCGTCGGAAGGACGCGGACCCCGGACTCGCGGAGCGTTTCGAACTCTACATCGCCGGTCTGGAGATGGCCAACGGCTTTTCCGAACTCACGGATGTCGCCGAGCAGCGCGACCGCTTCGCGCAGGCGCGGGCGGAGCGGGAACGCCTCGGGAAAGCCGATTATCCGACCGCGGGGCCCTTCCTCGCGGCGCTCGGCGCGATGCCGCCGGCGGCCGGCATCGCCCTGGGCGTGGACCGTCTGGCCATGCTCCTGGCCGACGCCGATAGCATCGACGGCGTCGTGGCCTTTGTCCCCGAAGACCTGTAACTCCCCCTCCCGGGTCGTTCCTCCCCCGCGGGGAAACGCCATGAATTCGGTCGGGATCGGAAGGTTCACGTCCGCCGCCAAGCCCCTTGACAAGCGACGGTTTTTCCTTTACACGAGGGGACAGCCGCCGCTTTGGCGGCCCGCAGGGCGGCGCTCCCGAGCGAGCCGGGGCGCGTTTCTTCTCTGCGGCGCACCGGGGGGCGCCGGGTCGAAAAAGTCCGGCCCGCGGAGGGATCTCGATTTCTGGGGTTGCGGAGGGGAAAGCAGTGAATGAAATCTCGACGGTCGCAGCAGGCATGGGCGGTCAGTTCCACGGCAGCCTGCTCAACATGATCCTGGACGCCGGGCTGATGGTTCAGCTCGTTCTCATCCTCCTGTTTGTTTTTTCCATTGTCTCTTGGGCGATCATCTTTCTCAAGTATCGCACGATCCGGAAGGTCAAACAGGAAAACGAACTGTTTCTCGACGCCTATATGCGAAGCAGCAAGCTGGCGGAAATCTTCCCAGAGGCGAAGAAATACGCGACGTCCACCCTGGCCGCGGTCTTTCGCGCCGGCTACGGGGAACTCGTCAAGCTGACCAAGGCGCGGCGGGAGCTGACGGGAGGCCGGGAAGAGGAGGGGGGGCTCGCCGCCTTGGAGCTGCGGGGCGTCGACAACGTCGAGCGGGCTCTGAACCGGGCGGCCAGCGAGGAATCCTCCAAACTCGAAATGGCGCTTGGCTTTCTGGCCACCACCGGCAGCGCCTCGCCGTTCATCGGCCTGTTCGGCACCGTCTGGGGCATCATGGACACCTTTAAGGGGATTGGCCTGCGCGGGTCGGCCACCCTGGCCGTGGTGGCCCCGGGAATTTCGGAGGCCCTGATTGCGACTGCGGCCGGGTTGGCGGCGGCCATTCCCGCGGTTATCTTCTACAATTACTACCTGCAGCGGATCAAGGCGATGACGGCGGAAATGGACAACTTTTCCGGCGAGTTTCTGAACATCATCGAACGCTACCAGGTGAAGAAGGGGCAGTGATGCCGGCGAGAAGAAGACGACCCTCCCTCGAGGACCGGCCCATGGCGGACATCAACGTGACGCCGCTCGTGGACGTCATGCTGGTGCTCCTCGTCATCTTCATGGTGACGGCGCCCATGATGCAGATGGGCATCGATGTGAACCTGCCCCGGGTTCAGTCCAAAAGCATCGATGTGGCCGAGGAGAAGATCGTGCTGTCCGTCAACGCCCAGCGGGAACTCTTCCTCAACAAGGTTCGGGTTTCGCTGGGCGAGCTCCGGCCGAAGCTCGAGGCGATTTTTGCGGCGCGCATCGAGCGGGAGGTGTTTTTGCGGGCCGACCGGACCGTTCCCTATGGGTTCGTGGTCGAGGTGATGTCCGAGGTGCGCCGGGCGGGCATCGACAAACTGGGCATGATCACCGAGGCCCCCGAGGAGCGGGGATGATGTCCGCATCCCCTCTCACGGAGAATCCGGGCGGGGGGGGATCCCTTGCGGGGATGGTCTGGCTGTCCCTGATCCTGCACGTGGTCCTGGTCTCCGTCGTTCTCTCCCTGCCCCCCCTCCCCCCGGCGAAGCTGACCCTGGGGCCGGTCTATTCCGTGGAACTGGTGAGCGCCCCACCGGGGCTTCCCGCGCCTTCATCCGATCTTTCCCCCGAGATCCTGAGCCCGGAAGCAAACCGCCCCGCCGCGGTTCTGAAGAACACGCAGGCCATGGCCCTTCCCGAACGCCGGACCGAGGCGCTGAAAAGACGTCCGGAGGCGGCGGACGCCGCCGTCGAGGCGATTCGCAGAAAAGTGGCGGCCCAGCCGCCGGCCGTTCCCGCGCCCCGGGTGACGGCGGAGACGACGGCGCCGATGGAGGGGAAGGCCGCCGGGGTGGAGCGGCAGATGCAGGCGCGGCGATACGCGGCGCTGGTTTCCCAACTCGTCTGGAGCCAATGGGCCTTTCCCCGGGACAACCTGCTGCCCGTGGGCAGTGAGGCCGTGGTGCACGTGACGGTGCTCGCCAACGGAACCGTTGCCCGGATGGATTTCGAGAAACGCTCGGGCAACCGCTATTTCGACGAGTCGGCCCTGAAGGCCATCCGGAAGGCCAGCCCCTTTCCCGCGCTGCCCGCCGAAATCGGCGGCGGACGTCTTGAGGTCGGCATCCGCTTTCACCCCTCGCGCGGGCAATGAAGAAGGACGGAGGGACGATGATCTTCAGAGGGTTCTGCGCGCTTCTTCTGAGCCTGGGGATCTTCCTGGGCGGGGCCACAACGCCGGGGTGGGCGGAGGAAGCGGCGGTGCGCGTTTACATCGACATCGATTCCCCCCATTTCCAGAAGTTCCCCCTTGCCGTGACCCCCTTTTACGCCCTCGCCCCGTCCCCGGAGGGGGTGGAGCTTTCCCGCTGGTTCTCCGCGTCGCTGACGGAGATGCTCGCGATCACGAACTTTTTCCAGCTGATCCTGCCAACGGCCTTTCTGGAAGATCCGGCCCAGGCCGACAGCACGCTCCAGGGAACCCATCTTCCCGACTGGCGCGCCATCGGGGCGGAGTACCTCGTCAAGGGCGGCTACCGGGTTCGGGGGCAGGAGTTGACGGCGGAATTCCGGCTCTTCGACGTCGTCCGGGGGGAGGTGGTCCGCGATAAACGGTACGTGGGCACGCTGGCCGAGAGAAAGGCCATGGTCCAGAAGTTCGCCGGGGAAATCCTGTTCGCGCTGACCGGCGACGGGGGCGTGTTCGATACGAAAATCGCCTTCGTTCTGAAGTCCGGGCGCGAGGGGGAGCTTCACACCGTCAACTTCGACGGTTCGGACCTGGCGCGCTTCACCCAGTGGAAGACCCTGACCCTGTCGCCGCGCTGGTCGCCCGGGGGACGCTACCTGACCTACACCTCCTACCGTGACGGCAATCCGGACCTTTACGTGCAGGGGTATCCGGGGGGCGGAACGAAGAAGATCGCCGCGTTCCCCGGCCTGAACCTGGCCGGACCCTGGTCGGCGGACGGTCAGCGGATGCTGCTCACCCTGAGCCGGGACGGCAATCAGGAGATCTATGTCATGTCCCTGGAGGACGGTCGGCTCGAGCGCTTGACCCAAAACGCCGCCATCGACGTCTCGCCCTCCTGGTCGCCGGATGGCCGGAGCATCGCGTTCGTGTCGAACCGCTCGGGATCGCCTCAGATTTACGTCATGAACCGCGAGGGGGGAGAGGTGCGCCGCCTTACGTACGAGGGTGGCTACAACACCTCCCCGTCCTGGTCTCCCAAGGGGGATCGGATCGCCTTTGAAGCGCGGGTGGACGGTTCGTTCCAGATCCATACGATCCGGGTGGACGGGAGCGACCAGATGCCCCTGACGACGGACGGCGGGGACCACGAGTCGCCGTCCTGGTCGCCGGACGGGCGCTACATTGCCTTCAGCACCCGCGGGGGGGGCGCCAGCCGGATCTGCGTCATGAACGCCAACGGGACGGGGAAAAGGGTCCTGGTGGAGGCGCCGGGCTGCCTGGCCCCCGCCTGGTCCCCCCGGCTGCCCTGACCGGCGTCAAAAGGGCGTTTTTCTGGTTGACCTGCGCCGGCGGAGTATGATTAAAGAGGCACGTGGTGTTGCGTTTCCGGGGAGATGCGGCAAAAGGCCCGGAACATTTTTGTGATGGCGTCGTTTGTCTCTGTTTTCGAGAAAGGAGTGTGTGGAATGAATACCAATCGGACGAGGATGAGGGTGCTGGCCTGTCTGGTCTGTCTCGCGATGATGGTTGTTTTGGGGTGTGCGACGACATCGTCCCAGAGAAAAGAGGCCCTGGTGGAAGGGGAGGAGGCGGTTGCCGCCGAGCAGACGGGAGCCGCCGGGCAGACGGGGGCCGTCGTGGAAACGGCCAGGCCGGAGAAGCCGGAAGCGCTCGTCGAGGAGACCCTGGCGAAGCCCGAAGCCGCCGAGCCGCAAGTGGCCGCAACGGCGGCCGCGGTCGAGCCGGCGCCCCCGGTTCCGGTGGCAAAGCCGGCCGCAGCGGTTCCCGCCGCGATCGAGGCGCCTTCCTGGGAGAACATCCCCTTCGATTACGACAAGTACAGCCTGAAACCGGAGGCGAGGGCCCTGCTCGACAAGCTGGGCGAGTGGCTGCTCAAGAACAAGAACTACGCCGTCGTCATCGAGGGGCACTGCGACGAGCGGGGCACCACGGAATACAACCTGGCCCTGGGTGAGCGGAGGGCCATGGAGGCGAAGGCCTATCTGACCGGGCTGGGTGTGGAGGCTGGGCGGATCAAGACGATCAGTTACGGCAAGGAGATGCCCCTCGATCCGGGTCACGACGAGGAGGCCTGGGCGAAGAATCGCCGGGACCAGTTCCTGGTTCAGCTCCCCCGTTAGGCGCGTGAGGGTGTTTTAAGTGAGAAAACCGTTATCGCTCGTTCCGCTGGCGGTCATCCTGCTCCTGGCGGGCTGCGCCAGCCAGCAGGATCTGAAGCGCGTCCATGCGGAACTCGACCAGAAAATCGCCGCCGTGGATCAGAAGGCGGCGCGCCTCGAGCAGGAAGACCTGAAACGCCAGGAGGCGTTGGCCGTCCTGACGCGGGAGGTTGGCCAGAACCGGGACGACATCGCGGCCGTCCGCAAGGTTCAGGCCTCCCAGGGGGCCGACATGACGGAGTTGCGGGATCAGGTTCAGCAGCTCCGGGGGACGGTGGAGGGGCTCCAGAAGGATGTGGCCGTCCTCTCCGGCCGGGCCGGCCGCAAGGACGAGGAGGTGAAAGACCTCCGCGAGCGGCTGGACGCCGCGGCGTTCAAGGTGAATTTCGTCGAGAACTTCCTCGGTATCGGCAAGAAGGAAGACCGGTCGGAGAACGGCGACAGGTCCGGAAAGTCCGTGCGCGAGAGCCTCAAGGGCAAGACGGACAAGGATTCCCTGTATGCCTTGGCCTACGAGACCTTCAAGGAGGGCCGCTACGAAAAGGCCCGGGAGGAGTTCCAGAACTTTCTCAAGGCCTATCCCGCGACGGAGTATTCGGACAACGCCCAGTTCTGGATCGGGGAGTGCTATTACCTGGAACGAAAATACGAAAAGGCCATCCTGGAATACGAAAAGGTGGTCAAGGGGTATCCCGAGGGCGACCGGGCGCCCCATGCCCTCCTGAAACAGGGGCTCTGTTTCCAGAGCCTGGGCGACCAGTCGTCCGCCCGCCTCATCCTGCAGCAGGTCATCCGGGCGTATCCCAACACGAGTTCGGCCCGGATCGCCCGGGCGAAGCTCATGGAGACCAAATAAGCAACAACCCCAGCCACTTCGGATCGGACGGCCCCCCTGAGGGGCCGTTTTTCGTGGCGGCCGCAAGCCGGCTCGACGGGCGTCGTCCGGGGACCGTGTGCCGGGCCGGCGCCTCAGGGAGGCCCCTCCGGAAGCCTGCGGGACGCGGTTCCCGGCGGGATGGTGAGATCGAACCGCTCCGGGCCGGCGTCCGCGGAGAGGACCGGGTCGGTGTAACGGACCGTCATGACGGTTGCCGGCGGGCCGGGGGCGGTGAAGCGGATCCGCATCGGCCAGGGACGTCCGGAAAGGAGGCGGTGATCCTCGAACCGGACCGTGTAGACCTCCCTGCCGTCCTCGGCGAAACGGGTGCAGCGCTGCACATGTCGGGACGTCGGATCGGTCCACAGGGTCAGGCGTTTCCCATCCGGAGCGAACAGATCGAGCCGCCCGGCGTCCCCGTCCGCCTCCGCGACGGTCTGCACGGAGGTGATGCCTTCTCCCGGCGGACAACTCCCCCTGAGGAGCGCGATCAGCTCCCCGCCGGACAGGCCGATCGGCAGGAAGGAGGCCAGATTCTCCCGGGTCGGCGCGCCCGTCCAGTAGGCCTTTTCCCCCGGGACCGAGATCTGCAAGCGGCTTCCCGCCAGGGTCATGAAGAAGTCGGGCGGTCCCAGGAGGGGAAGGTGCTCGACGCGCAAGGCGTCGGGCCACCGCATGAGGATCGCCGCCTTGAGAGGATAAGCGCCCCGGTTTCCGGAAAGTTCGATGCGGGCCAGGGCCTGAAAGGCGCCGTCGAAGCGGTCGGCCGCGGCGAGCGCCGCCAGGGTGTTTTCGGGGACTGCCCGGACCTCAGGCGGCCGGAGGGCGCCGGACGGTGGACGGCACCCCGCGACGCACCACATCAGGACAACGAGCAGGAGGAGGGCGGCTTGGTTGCGCGGGGCGGGGTTTTCGGGAACGGCGGTTTGCATGCGTGAGGATTACTTTTTCTTTTGCAGATCCTGGATCTTTTTCTTCAGGGACGCGCTGTCCGGGGTCAGTTCGAGCGCCCGGGCGTAGGCCTCCAGCGCCTCCCGGAAGCGCCCCGCCTTGACGTACGCGTCGCCCAGATGCTCGGCGACGGTGGCGTCTCCGGGCAGGAGCTCGGCGGCCTCCTTCAGGTATTTGACGGCCAGGTCCAGCTTGTTCTGACGGAAATAGAGCCACCCCAGACTGTCGATGATGAAGCCGCTTCCCGGGGAGATCTTCAGCGCCCGGCGGATCATGCGTTCCGCCTCCTTGAGATGGATGCCCCGGTCGGCGTAGCTGTAACCGATGAAGTTGAGGGCTTCGGCATGGTTCGGATCGATCTTGAGAACCTGTTCCATGGCCTGGATGCCCGCTTCGAAGCGGTTGGTCTTCTCGTACAGGACGCCGCGGCGGTAATAGAGATCCGTGCTTTCCGGAGAGAGCCGGAGCCCCTCCGTCAGGCAGTCCTCCGCCGCCTGAAGGTTCTTCTGCTCCTCGTGGAGCTGCGACAGATACAGGTACAGGGCGGGAAGCGCGACGTTCAGGGCGAGGGCTTCCCGGATGGAGGCGACGGCCGCGTCCTTCTGCCCCTGCCGGCTCAGGATCATGCCGATCCGGATGCGGGCGTTTCCGAAATAATCGGAGCTCACCGGAACCCGCCGGTATTCCTCCAGGGCCTTGGGGAAGTCCGCCTTCTCTTCGTAGGCGGAGGCGAGCAGGTAGGTCAGCTTCGCGTCTTCGGGGCGTTCCACAAGCAGCGCCAGGAACAGTTCGATGGCCTGATCGGGCCGGTCCTTTTCCAGATAGACGATCCCCAGGGCCAGGCGGGCCTCCTGGTGCGAACGGTCCTGGCCGAGGATCGTCGTGAAGGCCTGCTCCGCCTCCCCGTAGTTCTGCTCGCGCAGGTAGAGCTGTCCCAGCCGCAGCCGCACCGTGATCCGGTTCGGATACGTTGCCAGAAAATCCCGGTAGAGCTGAATGGCCAGATCGGTGCGCCGCTGGCGTTCGTAGAGACCGCCCAGATCCAGCAGGACGGCCTCCCACAGGGGCTTCAGGGCCAGTGTTTTCCTGAACCCCGCCTCCGCCTCGGTGAACAGGCCCATGTCCGTCTGCACCCGGGCCAGGTAATAGTTGCCCATGGGGTGCTCGGGATTGATCTCGAGCAACTTCCGGAAGTGTTCCTCCGCCTTGTCGTACCGATGGCTGTCCGCATAGATCGTCCCCAGATAGAGGTGCGCGGTTTCGTTGACGGCATCGAGCTCGATGATCCGGCGATACCGGCGAAGGGCGTTTTTCGTGTCCTGGACGTGCAGATACAGGCCGCCGGAGAGGAGGTTGACGTCGATGTCGTCCGGATGGCGGAGGAGGGTTTTGTCGCACAGGGCGATCGCCTTGTCGGGATTTCCCTTCTCCAGATAAAGGGGGGCCAGTTCGAGGGTGATGGCGGGGGCGTAGGGATCGTATCCCATGGCCGTCTCCAGTTCCCGGATGGCCTCGTCGGTCTTTCCGTCCAGGGCCAGAAAAATGCCGACCGAATAGTGATAGGCCGCCTCCCGCGAGGTCTTGTCCTCGGACGGTTCCTCGGCCGGAGGCACCGGCGGCGTCAGGGGGACACACCCGCCGAGCGTGCTCATCAACACGAGGATCAGCAGGCCTTTTCTGAGAAGATCGAGGTTCATTCGGGCCGGTTTTTTCATCGGCGTCGGGGCTCCCCTTCCAGGAGCAGGGAGGAAAGGTGTACGGTTTCCGTTTCCTCCGCCTTGAGAAAGGTTAGGGCCTCCTGCAGGGCGGCAAGGGTTTCCGGGTAGGGATGACCGATCATCAC
Source organism: Syntrophales bacterium (assembly GCA_035358035.1). Classification (GTDB taxonomy): domain Bacteria; phylum Desulfobacterota; class Syntrophia; order Syntrophales; family UBA2251; genus UBA2251. The sequence continues at coordinate 45,470 of DAOPOS010000016.1, forward strand.
CAGAACGTTCCGGGTGCCGGGCGGGCCCTTCCGCACGGCCTGCTTGAGGGTCTCGAGCGCGGCGCCCGCATCGCGGCCGTTGTCGAGAAAGATGTCACGGGCGGCGAACGGGACCCCCGCGAGGACGGCCAGGGCCTCCACGCGGGAATTGGCCGTCGTCCGGCTGTCCACGAAGTACAGGTTCCGCTTCCCGATGACCGCCAGCGCCGCGGATACCTTTCCCTCATCCGCCATGAAGGCGGAACCCATGTGGTTGTTGACGCCCCGGATATGCGGGACGGCGTCCAGGGCCCGCTCCACGCGGCGCGCGATTTCAGCGTCGCCCGACGCCAACAGCAGCGCGCCTTCCCCGGGATCCTCCCCGGGGTAGCCGCGGGGTTCCATGGGGAGATGGAGAAGAACCTCCTGCCCGGCGTCGTGGATCATCTCCGCCGCCTCACGGGAATGGCGTTTGTAGGGGAGGACGGCGAAATTCAGGGGAATTCCCAGCCGGAGCAGTTCGCGCACGGGGCGCAGGTCATGACCGATATCGTCGATGAGGATGACGACCTTCAGGGCCGTGGCCCGGGGGGATCGGGGACGAGCGTCCTCCGGGTGCCGCTCCGCAGCCGGCGGCGAGAGGTCCGTCGGGGCGCTCTTTCCCGCCCCGGAAGGGATTCCGTCCAGGGCGGGTGGCCGGATCGCCTCCCAGTGGCGCGTCAACGGGATGAACAGGGCCCCCGCCAGGAGGGCGAGGAACAGAACCACGACCCATCCGGTGCGTTTCTTTTTCTTCTTTTTCCCCATGGATTTCCGAGGGGCGCCAACCTTCGGGCCGTCCTCAACTCCGCATGTTTTTCCTGAAGACGTCCCAGCTCTTCAGAATATCGATCGCCGCCTTGAGCTGATTGTCCAGGTCCGTTTCCTTGCGGAGCTCTTCCGCCGGCGGTCCGTTTTCCTTCTGGGGCCGGATATGGCCGCGGAGATCCCTCTCCCTGAGCGGCTCATCCGCCTGGTCGCGCTCCTCGGCGGGCCGGATGAATTTCACGATCACGTCGGGTGCGATGCCCTCCGCCTGGATCGACCGGCCCTTGGGGGTATAGTACTTGGCCGTGGTGAGCTTAACGGCGGATCCGTCCTCCAGGGGGATGACCGTCTGCACGGAACCCTTCCCGAAGGTCTGGGTGCCGAGAATCAGGGCGCGGCCGTTGTCCTGGAGGGCGCCGGAGACGATCTCCGCGGCGCTCGCCGTCCCCTCGTTGACGAGGATGATCATGGGACAGGCCGGCTCGTCGCCGTCGTCTCTGGCCATGGACTTGGTTTCCATGCTCTTGGCCCGCCCCCGCGTGGAGACGATGACTCCGGATTTGATGAAGAGGTCGGAGACCTCGACGGCCTGGTTCAGGAGCCCGCCGGGATTGTTCCGCATGTCAAGGATCAGGCCCCGCAGGGGTTGCCCCTTGTCCGTGACCTCCCGCAGGGCCTTCTTCAGATCCTCCCCGGTCCTTTCCTGGAACTGAAGGACGCGGATGTAGGCGATGTCGGGCTCGATGGCCTTCGCCTTGACGCTCTTGACGTTGATGATGGCGCGGGTGACGACCACGTCCTTGGGGTTGGTCAGGCCTTCCCGCACGATGGTCAGGGTCACCTTGGTGTCCTTGGGACCCCGTAATTTCTTCACCGCTTCGAGGATGGTGATGTCCTTGGTCGACTGGCCGTCGATCTTGACGATCTGGTCGCCCGGTTTGATGCCCGCCTGATAGGCCGGGGTGTCCTCGATGGGCGCGACGACCGTGAGGATGTCCCTGAGAAGGGTGATCTCGATGCCGAGGCCGCCGAAACTGCCCCGTGTCTCCACCTCGAGCTCCTTGTACATCTCCGGGGTCATATAGGCGCTGTGGGGGTCGAGGGATTTCATCATGCCGTTGATGGCCCCCTGGATGAGGGTTTTGGCCTCGACGTCCTCCACGTAGTTCTTTTCCACCATGTCCAGGACTTCGTTGAAGGTCTTCAGGTGTCGGTATGTGCTCCGGTCGAGCGCGGAAACCTGATGGTCGCCGTAGGGGCCAAGGATCAAGAAGAGTGCGGATATGCCCGCCAACACGAGACGGCGCTTTTGCATCGGCGTTTTCATGCCATAACCTCCTCCGGGGTCGGGACGGGAGAGGAACGGCCCGTCCATCGCGATCTCTGTTAACATGAACCCTGTGCAAAATTCCATCTCTATTTTCTTGCGGTTGCGTTCGCAAGCGGAGGTCGGGGGGCGTTACACGGAGTCGTCGTTGCGCAATATATGGACGGTCGGGAAACGGTATGTTGTGCGAACCGCCGCGCCCCTGGCGGGGGACAAGGGGCTAACGATTCGAAATAGTGCGTCATTCTTCGTGACGGCGCTTGGCATTCATTTTGCAAATTTCAAATGGCAGCGCGCTCATGGAACCCGTCGCGCAGGACGGCGGGCGAGGCGTTCGTGCGGACTCATCCAATTCAACGACAACGAAGGAGAGCGATCATGACAGAAAAGTACGACGTGGTGGTTATCGGGGCCGGTGTGGCCGGATTGGGGACGGCGGCCATCCTCGCCCGGGATTTCAAGCAGAAGGTGCTGGTCCTGGAGAGAAACCCGTTCATCGGCGGGCGACTTGCATCCTTTGTCGGCAAGGGAGACAAGATGTACATCGACGGGATGGAACTGGACGCCAACGGCTTCAAGCGCGTTCTGGGGATGGTCGGCGCCTGGGTTCCGAAGTGCACACCAGACCTGGAGACCTGCTTCAGGGAGAAGGTCTTCGACGGTTGCACCCTCGATACCGGCCACGGGCTGTTCTGGGGCAACAAGGGCAAGATCCGCATGCTCATGAACTACCTCGAGAAGCCCGTGGACATGCCCTGCAACGTCGGCTTCGCCTTCGTCGATTACAAGAAGGGGAACAAGGCCTACCAGGTCGGCAAGGGCGAGCCCTACGGCTGGATGAGCAAGGACGGATTCCGGGCGACCATGACGGCCCTCCGGGACATGGCGACGATGAGCCTGGCCGATATCGCCCAGACCGCGCACATCTCGTTCGAGCAGTGGCTCCAGGCCCGAAACGTTCCCAAGGAGGCGTACGACTACATCAAGGTCCTGGCCGCCTCGCAGACGGGTCAGGCCGATCTCAACCTGACACCGGCGCCGGACGTCCTGGGGCACATGGCCGCCGCCGCACCCATCAAGATGAACCTCGTGGAGGGGTCCTGCGCGACGGTCGCCAATCCCGGCACCATGGCCTTCGCCCTGCTGATGGAACAGGCGCTCAAGGAAAGCGGTGGGCAGGTCCTGCGCAGCGCGCCCGTCGTGGAGGTGATCATCGACGGCGGCGTCGTCAAGGGCGTCACCTATCAGTACGAAAAGGGTATCGAAACGGCCTATGCGGACCGGGTCATCTGCACCGTTCCCTCCAAGCAGATGCTGAACGTCATCCATCCCCGGTATTTCCCCCAGGAGATCGTCAATCGGGTCCAGACCAAATTCTGGGGCGCCGGCATGATCACCGGGTACGGCAACATGAAGTCCGACATCTGGGTGGACAAGGGGATCGAGGAGCGGAGCTTCATCTACATGCCGGACGTGATCGGCGCGGAGGAGGGCTACAGCGGCTGCATCGATATGGTCCTGTGGAACCTGGCCTCCTGCGCGAGGGGCAGCAATTCCAATCCCTCGCTGACCGGTGAGACCGGTGCGGCGCCGGAGGGCAAGCACGGCTGGATCTTCTCAACCGCCATGACCCACGAGGAGATGAGGACGCCCCAGAAGGTGTCGCGCGTGATGGAATGGAACGAGGACTGGTGGAAGAAGACCTTCGGCCGGGCCAAGTGGGAGTCCGAGATGGAGTTCTTGATCTGGATGTGCACGGATCACGCCTTCGCCTGGATCCAGCCCATCGGCACCGACCGGATCGACGTCAAGTCCCCCTATGTCGACGGGCTGTACTTTGCGGGCGACCAGTACGGCGAGCGCCTGTGGGGCTGTGGGGTGGACGCCGCCGCGCTGAGCGCGACGCTGTGCGTGGACAGCATGATGGGGTCCAACACCGAGGAGAAGGTCTTCCCATTCTATCACCGGGCGGTGCCGGCGCGGAAGAAGGCCTGGTAGGGGCGTCCGGTCTGTCAGAGGACGCATTCAAAAACGAGAAGGGGCTGCAGGCGATTCGCTGCGGCCCCTTTTTTCCGGGGTGCTGACCGTCTGTTGCGGGACGGTCCCGATCGGCAAGCGGAATTGCCCGCCCTCATGAAGATAACGGACCTGCCCTGTTCAGAAACTCGACCATCGGTTGCACCCGTCGGACGCAAACAATTTATCTTGCCACCATCAGTAAAAATATATATTAATACATAGTGTCGGCTGCCCTCCTTTCCGATTGTCCACGTGACGGGGGAGCGTCGGCGCCGGGACATCAAAAGGGGAAATTTCGATAAGACCGGTCGTCTCGGATCCTGGGGCAGGGATCAGAAGCCTTGTTGTCTGGACAGGCAGCGTGCAGATGGATTTCTTCAAAAAGCCGGCTCCCATGACCAAGAAAACGATCCTCATCGTGGATGACGAAGAGGATTTCTGCCATTTACTCAAACTCAACCTGGAAGAGACGAAGCAATTTGAAGTGCTGGTTGCCCACAACGGTCCGGATGCCATCGATATCGCGATACACCATCATCCGAGCCTGATTTTGCTGGACATCATCATGCCGAAGATGACGGGGACGGAGGTGGCCGAAGTGCTGCGAAACAATGCGTCGACCCAGAACATTCCCATCATCTTTGTGACAGCCATTGTCAAGCGCAGCGAGATGGGCGCATCGGAATACCAGATTGGCCGAAATTATTTCATGTTCAAGCCGATCAGGTTCGATGAACTGATCCGGGAAATCGGGACGAAGATCCGTTAGCGAGATCACAGCGACGACAGATGTCTTGTGAAGCATGATCACGGGTGACGAAAAACGTTCCGGGAGGTTTGATTTCGGGTCACCATGAAACAAAAAGGGGCTAACCAGGCCTGGCTAACCCCTTGTCTTTCATGGTGGTGTTGAGAGTCTATGGCGAACTGGTCTCTATCGCAAATGGAACTGCCCACCCATGCGAATTTAACGGGTCATCCATATTCAGAAACTCAGCCATCAGTTGAAATAAATCTCGTGGAAAACGAGAAAGAAACGAGATGATTATAGGAATTCAGCTCAAGCAGCCTGCCTTCCCTTTTTCCAGTCGGTCAGTCTCTGTTCAGAAATCCTGATATAAAAACGGGACCGGAAGATAAACCTGTTTCGCAGATCCGTAGGCACGACTTTCTCCTTTGCTTCCAAAATCTTTCCTAAAATCTATAGCAATCACTCATTATTTCAAACATGTTCCGAACCGATCCAGAATATAAAATTTTTTCTTGACATAATTATAAAAGTATAATTATATAAAATTAACCTAACGAAATTTGTGATCAGCCCCCATGATAATCGGCATCAGCTACAGAGCGGCATCAGAATCTGTAGGAGAGAAGCCTTTTAGGAGATCACCCCCTATCATGTGAGGATATCCGTTATGGAGTTACCCGCCGAATCAAAGAGACCATACAACGTTACAAAATGGCAGGCCAGAAACATTCTTTTTGTCCTCACGGTTCTTTACATCATCAATTTCGCGGATCGTTCAATTTTCTCCGTTGTCCTTCAGCAGATCAAAATATCACTGAATATTTCAGATACCGAGCTCGGCATTGCCCAGTCGATGTTCAGTATCGGCGTAGGTCTGTTTACAGTCCCATTGGCATGGTTGGTTGATCGCTGGAGCCGTCGTAAAGCGGTGAGCATTATGGCTCTGGTGTGGAGTGCCGCAACCTTTGCTACAGGACTGGCAAAAAATTTTCATGCCTTAGTGATCACGCGTCTATTCGTCGGACTTGGTGAAGACGGATTTAGTACAAGTGGCTCAGGATGGCTTTCCTTGGTGTATCCAAAAGAGAAGAGGGGCCTCATTACAGGTATTTTTGGCATCGGTTCCGTATTGGGCTCGGCACTGGGCTTCATCCTTGGGGGGATCATCGTCGCAAAGACAGGTAAGTGGCAGATGCCGTTTTATATCTTTGCAATCCCCGGGTTTATCTTTGGCATATGGGCATTCTTTCTTAAAGATTATGCATCCGTAAAACATGAGGGTGAATCGGGTTTGAGCAAAAGATATATCATAGAGTGGCTCAAACTTTTCAAAATCAAATCGTTCACGCTTACCACACTCGGGCAGGCTTGTTTCGGTTTATACGTGTTTACATGGGTTGGCTGGTTGCCGGCGTTTATGATCCGCGCCTATGGCGTTGATGCTGGTACAGCAGGGACCATGATTGGCGGTATAGCGTTGACTGCGGTGCTGGGTTCACCAATAGGAGGCTATATTGCTGATCGTTGGCAGAGAAGGAATCGAGGTGGGCGGGGCTATATGATGGCACTGGTACAGGGTGTAAACTTTATTATGCTGGGTATCATTGTTTATTTCTTCGGTGCCATTCCGATACCTGCCCTCATTGCTCTTATGGCTGTGCAGATGATAACCGTAAGCATGGTAAATCCTCTGTTATTCTCCCTTATAACGGATGTTACCCCAGTATCTCATCGGATAGCTGGTCAAGGTCTTTTGGTTACCATCGTTTATGCTGCAGGTTCCGCCATTGGTCCTTGGATTGTCGGCGCCGTTTCTGATGCCGTCGGTGGAGGGGCAATGGGCATACGCATGGGTTTCCTCTTGCTATTGCCCGTATTGCTGGCATCTGTGACCTTATATGCATTTAATTCGAGATACTACGCTGACGATAGCGAACGTGTCATTGATCGCGTCTATGCAGAGAAGTAATGAACGGATTTTCTCGTTAAGGAGGGCATTATGACAATGATCAACTCCGTATTGGGACCAATCTCACCTGATGAATTGGGTAAAACGCTTGTACATGAACATTTTGTATGTGCCCAGGTCGGTTGGTATGCAACCGAGACTACTGACCCGTATGACAGGGAAGAAGCGTTGAGGGTCAATCTGGATGTCTGTCGGGTGGCTAAAGAGGTCGGCATTAAAACGATAATGGATTGCACAACAAATGATTTACCCCGGGATCCACTTCTTTACAAAGCGCTAGCAAAACAGTCCGGTCTTAATATCATCTGTGTCACCGGCCTGTTTAGTGAACATCTGGGAGCATCTCACTATTGGGTAGTGAAAACTTGGTTCAATGTCGATATTGCACGACGGATGGCGGATTTGTTTATTCAAGAGATTACAAAGGGAATTGGGAAAACGGGGGTAAAGGCGGGTGCCATCAAAGTGGCCTCCGGTGAAACTATCTCCGATTACGATAAGAAAGTGTTTACTGCTGCTGTCATGGCTCAGAAGGAAACCGGCGTTCCCATCATAACGCATACTGAAGGTCCAAATCCTGGTTTGGAACAGGCCGACTGGCTAATCAAGGAGGGGGCCGACCTCAGCAAGGCGATGATCGGGCATGTGTCCAACTCGACTGATTTTGATTATCAGAAGGCAATTGCGGATAAGGGGTTTTACATCGGCTTCGATAGGCTTGGTTTTAGTTTCTACACTCAGGATGATGTCTGCATCAAAAACATCGCCACTCTTTGTAGACAGGGATACACCGACAAAATAATGCTTTCCCAGGACTCCGTGAATTTCTGGGCGGGGCGACCCGTGCCGGCCGACATACCGAAAGACCTTGCAGATGCCATGAGCAAGACCTGGCGCGTTGACCATGTCTGCCGTGATATTATTCCGGCACTGAAAGAGGCCGGGGTAACAGACAAGCAGATAGAAACGATGCTCGTGGATAATCCGAGGAGGCTTTTCACGGGCAAGTAATTTAGATTAAGGAAAATGCTTTTGAAAGGTCGTTGTGCGATGTGCCCTCTAATACAAGCCCCGATCAATCTTTTTGAGGAGAGAAAGAATGAGAGATGAACACATCCAGAAACAGGAGGCGATGAACCGGCCAGGCGAGGAAGCCGAGGAAAAATTATTGCTCCCGCTACCTACATGGAAGCTTTGGTACACGATGATTATTCTCTATCTTCTTTATTTTCTTGATTTTGCCACTCGAGCGGTAATCAGTCCAATGTTCCCGATATTGAAGCAAGAGATGGGGCTTTCAGACACACAACTGGGATGGCTGAGCACCATCGTCCTGGCAATGGTTTCCTTGTTGGCGATACCCCTTTCATATTTTATTGACCGTTGGAGCAGAAGTAAAATGATCTCCTTAATGTCGTTTGTATGGAGCGCGGGATCATTTTTCTCCGGGCTCAGCAATACCTTTACACAACTGCTCATTACCCGGGGGATATTGGGGGTTGGGGAAGCCAGTTTCGCGTCCGCGGGGCAATCAATGATTATGGCGAGCATAAAGAAAAACCGTCGGGCGACCGTGACCGGTATTTGGACAACGGCAACCTCTCTTGGGATGGCGTTCGGAATGCTGGTGGGAGGATTCGTCGCCACAAAGTACGGTTGGCGATCAGCCTTTATTGTGGTTGCAATCCCCGGCATTCTATTAGGCATGCTGGCGTGGTTTTTGCCAGATTTTAAGACCCAGATAAAAAGGGCAAATTCTGAAAGTGAGCAGGATGTCGGTTTTATTGAGAACCTGAAAGAGCTTGCTAAAAACAAAACTCTCGTTACGCTTTGCGTATCTTTCGGTCTCGTTTATTTCTTTAACATGACGCTTATTTATTGGTTGCCCTCATATTTCATCAGGTATATGGGTATGAGCATTGCCCAGGCAGGAGCTATGACCGCAGGTGTTCTGGTGACCGCCCTTATTGCGGCGCCTCTTGGAGGATTTATTGGGGACCGCGTATCAAGAAGAAAAGCCCAAAACAAAGTGTTGCTTTGCTTGATCAGCGTGGTAGCCTCGATAGTGACCTTTGCGCTGTCAATGATACTCGATATATGGTTACTGTTTTTTGTCGTTACCTTTTTTATGTTTCTATACATTCCTGTACAGCAGATCGTCTGTCAAGAAATTGTGCCCGTTTTTCAACGTGCGACGGCATACGGCATTTACATCTTCAGCATGTTCTTCCTCGGCGGTCTCTGGGGGCCCGCGGTGACAGGAATGATATCAGATGCCTATAGCCTGAGGGTTGCTTTCTGGGTAAATGGGGTCATACTTCTTTTCGCATCTGTTGGTTATTTGATTATGTACAGATCTTACCTAGCCGATTACGAAAGGGCAAGAAGACTCGAAAGCGAAGTGTAATCGCCTTTACTGTGAAAAGATCAAAAGAAATAAAACCTCGCACGAACCGATCATTCTTGAGGAGGGAATCATGAAAGAGATCCATACTGTGTGCGGATTACTGGATCCGGAGAAATTGGGCAAGACTTTGATTCATGAACACTTCATTTGTGGGCATCCCGGATGGGAAGGTGATCAGACTATTGCTCCTTTTAATCGCGAGCTTTGTGTTCAAAAAGGTATACGCATGGCAGAAGAAATAAAAAAATATGGCGTGCATAGTGTCGTTGAGGGAACGCCAAATGACCTGGGACGCAATCCAGAAGTCTTGAAGGAGATATCTGAAAAAGGCGGAATCAATATTATCTGCGCGACCGGGTATTTTAATGAAGCTGAAGGAGGCTCGCGTTATTTCCGGACGTTGAGTCAGTTTGGCGATGGTGCTTCGATGATCTATGAGTTGATCAAAAAGGAAGTTAATGAAGGGATTAGGGACACTGGCATTAAAGCAGGTATCCTGAAACTTGCTACTGGAAAAGGGACGATCACGAAATATGAAGAAATGTTTTTTAAAGTAGCCGCACGAGTATCCAAAGAGGATAGGATTCCGATATATACGCACACCGAGGAAGGAACGATGGGCTTGGAACAGGCTGAGCTGCTATTATCGGAGGGCGCAGACCCTAAGCTTATTATGATAGGTCATGCGTGTGGGAATCCTACTATGGTCTATCTCAAGCCTATTTTGAAAAAGGGTGTTTACATCGGATTTGACCGGTTTGGCATCGAAGGGGTCTTTGGTACGCCTACGGATGCACAGCGCGAAGGAACACTGATTGATTTGCTTAAGGAGGGGTACGAATCACAAATCATGATATCACACGATTGGATGAATCACTGGTTGTCGCGTCCGATCGTCGATGAGATCGTCCCTATGGTATTGCCGCGATGGAAGCCGACTCATATTTTTGAAGACATCCTACCCAATTTAAAGAAATCAGGGATTACTGAAGAACAGATTGCGACAATTCTGGTTGATAATCCAAGAAAGTTTTTTTCGGGTCAATAGGAGCGTCTTTATTACGAGTAGACCATTTTATCAAAAACCTTCATGTCGTGCGCGGGGAGGATGGTTGTATTTAGTTTGGATATCTTCTCATAACTGGCATAGCAATCACGCAGGTTGACATACAGCCCTGTAGGCCAGTAGGGGTTGAACTGAAGCGATTCAAACAGGCTTATATTGTCCCCTGCGAGGAAGTAACGAGTACTCCCTGTGTCCACAAGCACGCCCTGCAATCCCTCAGAGTGGCCCGGAGTTAAAATGACAGAAACTCCTGGAACAATTTCTTTGTCCCCATCAACCACAGTGTAAGGGAAGTTATCGATAAACTTTTTGACATAGATGGGGGTGAATAAGGGAATCGGATTCTTTGCCGATTCAAGTTCCTTTTTCTGGACGATAAACTCTGCCTTGGGGAACAGGTCATTTCCGCTGCAATGATCCCAATGCAAATGGGAGATAATTACGACTTCAATGTCATCCGGTGCTAATCCCAATTTGTTTTTAAGTACATTCAGAAGGCTCTGATCCTCTGGCCTTGAATATGGGGAAACCCACGGCTTCAGGTCGGGGTCATCAGGGTGGCATCCGCCCGTATCAACCAGGATTTTCTTCTCTGCCCCCTCGATGTACCAGGCAATCAACGGGACATCGATATGTTGACCATAGCCAAGCTTATATGTGAAAGAATCTTTGTGACGCGATATGGTGCCCACGTGTAACGGATGGATTCTAATGTCTGACATATGCACCTCCTGCGCGATGGTCGTTTAGATGCTATTCGTGTACTTTTATACTTTGAAAATCCAACTCTGTCAAGATTAAAACATTAAATTCTAAAGGGCCCCAAGCATGGACAATAAAAATGCTTGACAAGGTATAAGAGTATAATATTATATTTATAAGCAACCGACCGATTTGCGCCTGCTGTCCAAACCGGGAATGAATACAAAAATCCTGGGGGCATTATCCTTAAGAGGTTAGGCATCAATCGGACATTTATCAATTGACGGCACACACTCAAAGATTGGAGGTCTCCATGCAAAAAACATTTATTTCAATTCTTGCCGATTTCTTTGCGAATCTCAAGATAGAAGACTTAAAAGAAGATGTGATTGAGAGAGCAAAGGTATGCATTCTTGACACTATTGCCGTGGCATATGCCGGACATGAAACCGAACCGGCAGCCATCATCAGTGATGTCGTAAAGCGGTTTGAAACACCGAATGATCAGGCCACCGTCTGGGTTAGGGGAGTTAAAACAAATTACATTTTTGCGGCGGTCAATAATTGCATGTTTGCTCATAGCATGATCCATGATGACCAAAATTTATCTACCAAAGGACATGCAGGCAATCTGATCGTTCCAACAGCCTTAGCCGTTGCTGAAGCACGTCAGCGGCCCTGTTCAGAAATACTGCCAGCAATCGCAATTGGCTATGAGGCTATGGGAAGGATTGGCGCTCCCGCCATTGACTATTCCATCGAGCGCGGTTTCAGGAGCACCTCGAATTATGGCCCCTTCGGTGTCGCAGCAGCCGCGGGTAAAATTATGGCCCTCGATGCCGAAAAAATGAGTAACGCCTTGTTATGCGCGGCCAGTTACTGCATGGGACTTCTTGAACCGTTCAATGTCGGTTCAATGGAGTGGCGCTTTCAGAACAGCCTGGTCATCATGGGTGGTTGCATGGCTGCGTTAACCGCGGAAAAGGGATTGAGGGCGGCTAAAACGGCCCTAGAAGGTGATGCCGGTTTCATATCAGCCTTCTGCGGCAGGGACGTGAGAGATAAAATCATTGAAGCATGGATGCAGCAGAGTGAAAGCCTGGGCAAGGAATATGATATCACTAAAACACTGTTCAAGCCATACGCCACCTGCGGCTATAATCAGATGGGCTGCAGCATTGCACTGAATGTCATTGAAAATAATTCCATTACACCCGAAATGGTTAAAGAGATTATCATCAGGGTTTCGCCGGATAACAAGGCTTATCCGGGTGTCGATTATCATGGTCCTTTTGACACGACGGATGCGGCTTTGATGAGCAAGCAATTCATGGTTGGGGCAGCGGTCATAACTAGAGATCTTCAGGTTGACACATATCTGGATCGGCTTCACGATCCAGAAATACAAAGAATTGCCAAACTCGTACGCATCGAAGCCGATGAGAAGATGAGCTCTATGGATACAGAAATTACTTTCATCACAAAAGATAATCAAGCATTCAAAGGCGATTTAGGCTCTGCCAACTTCGCATCATTCATGCTCAATCGGGATACCGTGATTCAGAAATTTCGCTCTCTGGCAAGAAGATACATAAGCAGTGCGAAAATGGATCAAATATCAGACGCGGTATTTCATCTGGAAAAATTGAAAAGCGTATCGGAATTAACGACATTGCTTACCAAGGGTTAATCTTTAACAGATATTGAGCGCTTGACATACCCATGAAAGTCACATAGTGAACGATTAGGGGATGTTTTATTATCAGGTTCGGGGCAGAGGATTAATCGGTTATTCATGTCAGTCGTACCGATTCCCTCTGGAGGCAGATTATGAATGATCAGACTTTTTCAAAATAGAGATTCGCCAATCGCGATGTTCAATTTTTGTGAGTTCTGTAAAAGTAGAGAATATTCATGGATATAAAAAAGCTTCATAAAACGGCAAGTTATAATATTCCCCTTTACAGCCGCGTAGAGTCAATCATACGCAATAAGATCTTAAATGGTCAACTGTTACCCGGGGACATGCTTCTCAAAGAGCAGGATCTTGCTGCCCAGTTTGATGTCAGTCAAATTACGGTTAGGACAGCCCTGTCACATCTTAAAAATGAAGGGCTCATCATTAGGTCCAGAGCAAAGGGCACTTTCGTTGCGGACTCTATCCCTGAGAAGAATCAATATTTTATCGAATTCAATGATGTCTACGACATTGTTCGATCTGCTTCGAGATACAAGGTTGAGGTTTTGGAATTTGGCGCATCCTCTGTCCGCAGCGCAAGGTATCCCAACGATATCGCTAGCTTCCTGAAGCTTTCGGGAGAAAGTGCCATTTTTATCATTAGGAGGATTCGATCCATCAGCGATGTCAGGGTCATTTTCATAGAAAATTACATGCCTATCGAAATTGGCAAAGTATTAACGAAGAAGGACCTTTCGCAAAGGCCCATTCTCAAAACCCTGAAAGATAAAATCAACCTGTCCGTTAGCCGTGGACAATTCTTTGTGGAAGCGATCCCGGCAGAACCGGAAATAGCGGAAAAATTGGGTGCCGAAGTCTTTGAGCCTTTGATCAGCATTAAAGTATTGTATTGGATGGCTGATGACGAGCCATTCGAGGTTGTAAACCTGTTTATGCGGGCGGATTACTTTAAATTCAAAGGAAACATTGCCGCCAACCAGTTTAAGGATATTTAATATCGGCATGGATGCTATCATCCGCAGTTAGTAAGATCCGACGAATATCATGATTTAAGATTCTTGAAAGGATTGTAGTTCCGGTATTCCTCTCCAAGATCCAGAAACCTTCCCATCCCGCCATCCAGGGGTATGATCGCGCCAGTAATATAATCCGCATCATCAGAAGCCAAGAAACTCACTAACGCCGCTGTATCTTCAGTCTTCCCAAACCGACGCATGGGAATCTTGCCAACAATTTCATCACCAATGTGAGTTTTGAGCATATCACGGTTAAGCTTCGTCACAATGAAGCCGGGACAGATGGTATTGACATTGATTTTGTGCGGCCCCATTTCTGCGGCGATGATCGGTGTCATAGCGATGATGGCTCCCTTCGCTGCGGTATAGGATGGCGCGCCCATTCCTATCATCCCCATGAGAGAGGCAATATTTATAATCTTACCCCCTCCAGTCTTGATCATCTCTGGCGCCACATATTTGGTGCACCTGAAAACACTGCCCGGATCGACGGCCATGATCAGATCCCACATCTCTTCTCTCGTTTCGAGAAGGGAGCTCCGTTCTCCAATCCCGGCATTGTTCACAAGAATATCTATTCTGCCAAGTTTTTCGACCACGACTTGTACCATGTTCTTGATGCTTTCCGAATTACTGACATTCACCTGGACAACCAGTGATTTTCCCGCCGCTTTATCGATGATGTCTTTTGTTTCCTGGGCCGTGGCTGCATTGATATCTGCAACGACCACGGTCGCGCCTTCTCGGGCAAATCGCACCGATATTTCCCTGCCGATGTCACCTCCCCCTCCGGTCACAATTGCAACCTTGTCAGCGAACTTCTTCTCCACCATCGGTTTACCCTCCTTGAATAATTATCGCCTGGAATACCCCGCAACTATCAGTGCGCCGAAACATATCCAGTGTTTGCGATACCTCTTCTGTAGTTAATGTCAGAGTTAAAACTGTGGACGGTTAATTTTAAGGCCAATGCACGTCCAATGCCTGAGCCTGAACCTGTGATCGAACACTCTTCATGTAATATAACTTGTGGGACAGCCCCCATTGCCGAAGCGCCCTGAATTCTAGGAATGTGATTCCTTGAATTCGGACTGTCACCGAGTTAATTGTTTATTAAAGGCCGAAGGCATACCACCCGCCATCGGCGGTTATACCTGAATCAGCGGTAACGATTGACCCAGTAATATAACGCGCTTCATCTGAAACCAGGAAATATGCCAAGTTACCCACATCTTCTGGCAAAAGGGCTTTATGCATTGGGATATATTTAAGAAACACTTCAACGTCACGGTCGGTCAATTCATCC
Organism: Syntrophales bacterium; assembly: GCA_035358035.1. Taxonomy (GTDB): domain Bacteria; phylum Desulfobacterota; class Syntrophia; order Syntrophales; family UBA2251; genus UBA2251. The sequence goes on from DAOPOS010000016.1 coordinate 60,518, forward strand.
ATCATCTCGGTCAGTACAAGGCCTGGAGTGATACAGTTCACCCGTATTGGGATGGCGGCCAGTTCACGGGCCAACACCTTGGTAAACTGGTGTACGGCGGCTTTCATCGGTCCGTAAACAATGCCCGGCAAGGAAATCAAGCCTTCAACAGAACCGATATTGATAATGTTGCCACTTTTTCTTGCCTTCATCTCCTTGGCAGCTCTTCTCGCACAGTAAAACACACCCTTGAAATTGATGTTGATGATGTCCTCCACCAAATTCATATCAATGTCGGTGATCGGTGCCATTGGTTCAGCAATTCCGGCATTGTTGATGAGGATATCGACCTTTCCAAATTTCTTGATGGTTTCATCGAAGAGATGTTCAACATCCGACTGAACAGCAACGTCCGTCTTAACCGGAAAAACCTCGACACCGGGAAACTTCATTTCCTTGGCTGTTTGCTCGAGTTTCTCGAAGTTTCTTCCGGCGATGACCACATCAATCCCATGCTTCAAAAATACCTTGGTGATTCCTTTACCAATGCCGCGTCCCCCCCCTGTTACTATCGCCACCTTGTTAGAGCTCGCCATTTCAAATTTCCTCCTTTCTTTTCACAACTGCTGCCATTACACGCCATCGTAAGGATTGGAGTCAGACCACGATAACCTGTCCCTTGTCCAAGCCCCCCACTCTATATCGACTGTACAAACCCTTTTAAGGTGAAGCCATAAATGCCCCATCGACATTCAGATTCTCTCCGCTCATGAAATCTGCATCCGATGAGGCTAGGAATAACGCTACCTTGGCAATATCCTCCACCTGTCCTATCCGTCCGATTGGGACAAGACTGCGTCGAATCTCGATGCCGTCATCTCCAACCACCGCCCTCAAATTTTCCGTGTCCACTGCTCCCGGTGAAATGGAATTGGCGTGGACGCCAAAGGCAGCCAGTTCAACTGCCAAGAGTTTCGTAAAAGCAATGATTCCTCCTTTCACTGTGCAATAGGCGCTTCCCATTGGAACGCCCAATTGACCGGCCACCGAGGCTATGTTGATTATTCGGCCGTAACGATTTTTGATCATTTCTTGAGCAGCAGCCTGGCTGCACAGAAATGTTCCTCTAAGGCAGACGGCGACCACCTTATCCCATTCTTCAACGTCATAGTTGAGGAAAGGGGCGTAGTGGATATAGGCGGCATTATTGACGAGGATATCGAGACGCTTAAATTCTTTAACGACAGTGTTCACAAAATCGGTGACTTGATCCTTCTGCGTGATATCCACTTTTTTACTGATGACTTTCCGTCCCAGTGCTCTGATTTTTTCCGATGTGGATTTTAAGCGTTCCTCGTTGATGTCCGCCAAAGCGATGTGTGCACCCTCGCGTGCATATGTCATGGCTATTTCTTCCCCAATACCACGCGCTCCACCTGTGATCATGGCAATCTTATTTTCCAGCCTCATGTTCAAGCACCCTCCTCGTTTGCACGGCACGTCGATTTGCTCCAACGATATGAACGATGAACGTGAGCAATCTGAGATTTCATCCCAGAATCAGCCGATGGAATCATCAAAGCAGATCCTGTTTAACAAACACATATCCCTCCATAAGACGCCTGGCTGTTCGAAAAACAGACAGCTTACTGACCTTGATCACCTCTGAAGTCTCGTCCACCTCTATATACTCAAGATCCGCGATACCGGACGGGTGACCCATACGAACGGTTGTCCGATTCTTAATGCCAGGCGCCGCCACCTCATTGACCACTGTTCCCGGAATCATAGCTGCCGTTCCGCAGCAATTTATTTGTGAAGCGGCGAAGGTCTTATGTGTCTTTCCCATGAAGATCATGCGAACGAGGAAGTCAGCCTGGTCTGCCTCCACAACCTCCCCGGTTACATAATTGGTATAATCTGCACTTGGGGCTACGTACGTCAGCAGCGCAATGTTATTGATCTTTTTCATCGCTGCGGTAACAATTGCGTCGCTCTTCTTGAGCAATTCAGCATTGGCGTCTATTTCATCCGGAGACTCTATACCCTTCAAGCCGACATCCACCGCCTTAACGAAAACGCCGGGATTACCGACATCGACGATCGTTGCCGGAATCTTTCCTATCCCTTCCACTTCCAAAACATCCCATGGATTTCCCGTCGGCAACAATGATCCGGTATTGGCCCCAGCGGTATCCGCCCAGTTGAGTTCGATCTTGGCACCGGTTCCAGGCACCCCATCGATTGCAAAATCACCACCAATTTTGACATTCTTTCCTTGTACGAGCACCTTGGCTTCAATGATCCGGCCGTTATTTGTGCAATGAATGCGAACCGTCGTCACCGGATCCTCAGCCCTCACAAAGCCTTCATCAATCGCGTAGGGCCCTACGGCAGCCGAAATATTGCCACACACCGCACCGTAGTAAACGGAGGGATACTCAATCGTCACCTGTCCGAAAGTGTAATCGATATCAGCATTCGGGTGGGAGGGCGGCCCTATGATGGCCAACTTGGATGTAAGGGGATCGGCTCCTCCAAGACCGTCGATCTGGCGTTTGTCGGGACTGCCAAAGATTGCACAGACAAGACGGTCCCTCGCCTGAGTGTCTTTCGGTATGTCGTTCTCTTTGAGAAAGACTGCCTTGCTCGTTCCACCACGATATATGACCACCGGAACGCGCACCATTTCGTCCATGGTCTTCTCCTTTCGCAACTTTCATGGTTATCGGATCAAATTAGCAATGACCGAGATATCTTTAACGTCTTCGATATGTTTCACGGTTTCAATAAATTTCATTCGTTTGCCGGCATCCAGATATTGCGATGCCAACATATTGAATTTTGCCTCGACTTCATCCATGGTCACGGGGTTTTCGGGATCGCCTTTAGGGTAATCCACATGCGCGGTTTTCTGAGTACCATCCTTCATGGTCGCAATCATTGTAGCAGGGTATGCCTTCGGGTAGACTTTCTCAGCCTCGGGATCAAATTCCGCCGTCACTTTCGAGGCCAGTTCAATAATCTTCGGATCGGTAAAAGTCTCCTTCTTGAATTCGTCAACACCTGTGCGGTTGCGGCTGATGGCGACAGCGGTGATATAGGGCAGGCTAAACTGTGCATCAACATGGGTCTTGGGCCTATACCTATTCTCTTCCGGTTGCATCAGAACGGTCGTGGTCCAGTTACAGGCCTTGGCTACGATCTTCTCAACATTGTCAGCCCGGACCCCCTGCTTATAGAGATCCAGGGCACAGTCGGCAATGGGGCCGCCGAAGCGGCAGCAAGCATGAACCTTGATACTCGTGTCCTTCATTTCCCATTTCTGTCCGAGATTATTTATCAACTTTCCATAGTCATAGGTGTCTTTATAAGAGTAAGCTCGGATAAATCCCATGGGTCCCTCGTAAATGGTTCGGGCACCGATGAAATTCTGTTTGGCCAGTTCGGCGCAAATGATGCCCGACATTGCAGGCTGTCCCGCCTGGATCGGCTTTTGCCATGACCCTTCCGTTCCCCACTCCAGGGTACCTGCCGCAAAGCTTCCCCCAAGCCCCAAAGCCCAGGACGTCTGCTGAGCGTTCAGACCCAGAATCAAAGACGAACCCATAGCGGCGCCGAACACACCGCAGGTGCCGGTCGGATGAAATCCTTGATAGTAGGTTTTTCCGAGAAAAGCCTCCCCGGTCCGGATCATCACCTCAAGACCGCAGATGAAGGCACGCAAAAACTCCTTGCCGCTTACCTTGTATTTTTCACCGAGTGCGAATACCGCCGGAAATACAGAGACAGATGGATGCATGGTCCCCTCTCTATGATCATCGTCATAGTCATAGATGTGTCCCATGGTCCCATTAATGAATGCTGCGTTGATGGGAGATGTTTTAAAACCCCGTGCGATGACTGAGCTGTCTGGATTTCCGCCTTGACTTGTCATGGCGGCGACAACGGCTTCAATTTGCTTTTCTTCCCTTGCTCGTATCGAGCAGCCGATCACGTCGATGATGTAGTATTTGACTTTATCAATAATGTCGTCTGGAAGATCTTCAAATTTGAGCCCTACGCAAAATTCTGACAGGGTTTCTGCCAGCGGCCGATCAAATAACTTCTTCATCTCCAGCTTTTCTCTCTCCATGGTATTCCCCTCCTAAATATTTGAATAGATTTAAGCGACTATTAACGGTTCATTTTCTGGTGTACCGGTCTTCCAGTTTCCGGAATACATCGATACCGAGAAAACTGTTGAACTGCTCGAAGGTGAAAGGAAGATCGACGGGATTTAGGTATTTACCTTCGTCCATCAATGTTTTGCAATTTTTCAGGTAGGCCGCTATCCCGCCAATCAGGAGAAGGCCCGGAAATAGAACCATCCCGTAACCCATGTCTTGTATTTCGGAGATGCTGATGTCATAAATGTGAAAGCCCATATTGAGTACACAAGGTTTGTTGAATCGAGAAGGAATGTCCTTTATATATTCAATATTCGGAGCTTCGATGAACAGCATATCGGCACCCGCATCGGCGTAAACTTGAGCTCTTCTGAAAGCTTCTTCGGGACCGTCGGTAGAAAAAGAATCCGTGCGAATCAGCAAAATGGTTTTTTCATCTGTTCGCGCATCAACCGCGGCCTTGATCTTGTCCACCATTTCATCCGCCGCGATCACTTGCTTGTTTTGCATGAATCCGCACTTCTTAGGCCATGACTGATCTTCGAGTTGTATGGCGGATGCCCCCGCCTTTTCGTACTCCTTGACTGTTCGATAAACGTTGACTGCATTCCCGTACCCGGTATCTGCATCAGCAATCAGCGGGATCTCTGTCGCATCGCTGACACGCCTGACGCATTCGAGCATTTCATGCATGGACAACAATCCATAGTCAGGGTAGCCTGATACGGCTGCAACGCCGTAACCGGTCATGTAAAGCACGGGGAATCCGCTATACTGAACAATTCTTGCTGATAGGGCATCATACACTCCCGGGGCCACCAATAATTCTTTGTTATTGAGCAAGACTTGGAGTTTTTCCCTTTTATTCATAATCACCCCTTTGCTATATTTTTAAGAAGTCCGTCTATGCCGCCCGCTTCAATAATCTCATACATTTTCTGCGGCAATGGATCTGCCAAGAACTTCTCTCCGCTATCCGCAAGGTAAACTTCGCCGTTTTCAAGAGATATATCGATCATATCATGACGTTTGACTTTCCCTGATATGCTGTTGATGGTGAGTGTCGGGAGACCAATGGCGATGGCATTGCGAAAGAAAATACGCGCAAAGCTTTCCGCAAGAATGCACCCTATGCCCAGATGTTTGATAACCTGAGGTGCATTTTCACGGCTTGATCCACAGCCAAAATTACTTCCTGCCACGATGACATCACCTGGCTTAACCTCTTTAGCAAAGTCAGGATCGATTGCTTCAAAGGCATGTTTGACCGTTTCTTCCAACGGTGACGCCAGGTATTGACCAGGCACAATCAAGTCCGTGTCAATATTATCGCCAAAAATCCATGCCCTGCCTTGAACATGCATGTTTATGCTACCTCCCTGGGATCAGTTATCCGGCCGAAAATGGCGGAAGCTGCAACGGTTGCCGGAGATGCAAGGTATACCTCTGAATTTGGGCTCCCCATTCTGCCCTTGAAGTTCCGGTTGGTGCTCGAAATGCAAGCCTCACCCGAGGCAAGGAGTCCACCGTGGCTGCCAAAGCAAGGACCACACGATGGCGGACAAATGATGGCACCTGCTTCTAATAGTGTTTGAATAAAACCCTTGGCCGCAGCCTCAATGAATACCGGGCGAGAAGCGGGATATACATACATGCGAACGGAAGAATGAACTTGACGGCCTTTTAATATTTGGGCTGCGGCTTGAAGATCTTCCAGCCGCCCATTGGTGCATGAACCTAGCATTGCCTGCTGTACGGGTTTGCCTGCAATGGATCGAACAGGTTTAACGTTACCGACGGAATGGGGTAGAGCGACGAGCGGCTCAAGGTCTGACACGATGAGCTCGAATTCCTTTTCGTACTCTGCGTCATCATCAGGACCGAAATGGGGCACATCGTCCACTCCGATAGACTTCAGGTATTCCACCGTGATTTGGTCAACGGGGAATAGACCAAATTTAGCCCCGAACTCTATTGACATGTTGCTCATGACAAGTCTTGAAGAAATGGGCAGTCCATCAAGCCAATCCCCACCAAACTCGATAGAACGGTACTGGGCGAATTCGGTTCCGTATCGGCCAGCTAATGCCAAACTCACATCTTTGGCGCTTACCATTTCTGGCAATTGGCCTTTCAACTTGACCTTGATGGAATGTGGTACCAGGAACCACAGCTCGCCCGTGGCGAGAACATACGCCATTTCAGAGGTGCCGATTCCGGTAGCCCCTGCACCCAAGGCCCCGTAAGTCCCCGTGTGAGAATCCGTTCCAACGATCAGTTCGCCGGGTTTAACATGGCCCTTCTCAACCATCACCTGGTGGCAAATCCCTTCCCGTTCCCCGTAGAAATTGGAAACCCCGTATTTCTCCACCATCTTTCTGATTTGAGCATGACCTTCCGCCATACCCACGTTTGGTGAAGGAACATAATGATCTAGGATGACGACCACGCGTCCCGGATCCCAAATCTTTTCAATCCCGGCAGTCATCAATTTTATGCTGGAGAGCAGAAATCCTTCATGACACATCGCCTTGTCCACAGGCACCACAACATAATTCCCCGCCTTGACTTCTGACCCTAAGCAGCGGGAGAACATCTTCTCAGCCATTGTCAATCCCATGACAGGCACCTCGTCATTCTTTCGCGAACATATTTTCTATAAGGATATTTCATCCCATCCACAAGACTTCCCGCGTTGAACGATATCTGTATGATCTTGGTGCGTTGTGGCCATTAAATATATCTTTATAACTTTATACTTTAGATTATAATAGCTGGGTCTAAATCGGTTGTCAAGCAGAAATTCCATTAAATTTTAGAGAAGCGTTCGTTCATCGAGTTTTGAGGAGCGGCTTGGGGCAGGTCTTGAAATCATGAGAGGTAAGGCAAAGAGAGGGCTTGACCTTAACTTCGGAGAGGATCTTTCTGCTTCTGAATATCTGCACGCGTATACACCCGTTGGACGCAAACAATTTATCTTGCCACCATCAGCAGAAATATATATGAGGGAAATATACTGGTCGATCTCCTTTCCCATGGTCCACTTGACGGGGAAGCTTGGGCACCGGGACATCAAAAAGGGAAATTTCGATAAGACCGGTCGTCCCAGATCCTGGGGCAGGGATCGGAAGCCTTGGCGTTTGGAAAGGTAGCGCAGATGGGTTTCCTGAATGCCGGTCCCGTTTTCCCGGGACGGTTTCCTGGCGGGGTGGCGGGCCCTGCAACACCCCATCGGGATCGGTGCTGGGGATCGACGGGGCGTGAGCGGGTGCTTTAACGGCCCCGAGAAAGGAGAAAACCACCATGGATTTCTTCAAAAAGCCGGTTCCCGCGACAAAGAAAACGATCCTGATCGTGGATGACGAAGAGGATTTCTGCCATTTACTCAAACTCAACCTGGAGGAGACGAAGCGATTTGACGTGCTGGTTGCCCACAACGGTCCGGATGCCATCGATATCGCGATACACCATCATCCGAGCCTGATTTTGCTGGACATCATCATGCCGAAGATGACGGGGACGGAGGTGGCCGAAGTGCTGCGAAACAATGCGTCGACCCAGGACATTCCCATTATCTTTGTGACCGCCATCGTCAAGCGCAGCGAGATGGGCGCGTCGGAATACCAGATCGGCCGGAATTATTTCATGTTCAAGCCGATCAGGTTCGACGAACTGATCCGGGAAATCGGGACTAAGATCCGTTAGCGGGATCACGGCGGCGACAGATCTTTTGTGAGGCGTCGTCACGGGTGACGAAAGGCGTTCCGGAAGGTTTGAATTCGGCTCGCCATGAAATAAAAAGGGGCTAACCAAGTCTGGCTAACCCCTTGTCTTTCATGGTGGGTCAGGGCAGAATTGAACTGCCGACACTCGGATTTTCAGTCCGATG
>DAOPOS010000017.1:0-22061 GCA_035358035.1 Syntrophales bacterium
GGGTGAGTGAAGGGACTTGAACCCTCAGCCTCCGGGGCCACAACCCGGCACTCTAACCATTTGAGCTACACCCACCATCCATTCCTGGTACGCCAGGAGGGATTCGAACCCGCGACCTACGGATTAGAAGTCCGTTGCTCTATCCAGCTGAGCTACTGGCGCCTACTCATCCAAAAAGAAGACGCCTCTTAACGCCTTTGCCGGCGTTTGTCAAGTGTAAAAGCGGCGTTTCTCAGCGCACATAACCGACGATTCCTTCGAAGCGGAACCCCTTCCTGTCCCGGCCTTCCCCACCCTGATCGGTCGTGAAGAAATGATGGCCGGTCCGGGGGTGTCGCCAGCGGTAGAGCGGGCGCGTGTCGTTCAGCCGGGAGGTCGCAATCTGACCGATGACGCCTTCCAGGACGTATCCGGACTGCGCATTGATGCCCGATCGGTTAACCGTGTAGTAGTGGTCGCGCTTCCGGGGATTGAACCAGCGATAGAGCTCCGTTGTCCCCGGCGTTCCCGGGCTGAATAGCCGGAACGCAACCCCCTGGCGCTGATATCCTCCCGATTGGAGACGCTGCGCTTCGGCCTGGGGATTGACGGTGAACAGACAGTCCTTATCGCGAAAATACCTGTAGACGTCGATGATTTTCCCGGTTGCGTCGGCCCGGACCTCCACGGAAAGGTCGATGACCTGATCACCGCCCGTGGAGCGGATCAGAAGGTGATCCCGGTAGCTTCCGGGCGCGACATTCTGCGCATGGAGGGCGACGTTGACGAAATCCGTCTCACGTGTGATGACGCCGGAATCGGGAAACAGGCTGATCCAGTCGGAAGGTCCGCGCCGGACGTCGTGGCCGAAAACCGTCATCCCTTCCAGTTTCAAACGTCCGCCCCGGGCGATCACCGTCATCTCGTGAGGTCCTTCGGCGAGACCCGCGATGCCGTTTGAGGTCCACCGTTCGACGGGGTCGGACATCGCGTCGACGGTTTCCACCAGCCGGTTGTCGACATAGATCGACAGGCCTCCGCCGTCGGGGGATTTCCAGAGATGCAAAACGAGGCCCGTCCCCTTGAAGCGGTATTTCAGGCTTGATCCCTGCGGATGGGAGACCGGATACCCCCCCTCATCGGACCATCCGGCGGAAATTTCGGCCGCCTCGGCGATCCGCGGCGGCGCCTGGTATGGTCCCGTCCCGCGAAGCTCGGCATTCTGAAAGGACAGGTAGCGTCCCTTCCGGATCGGGACGACCTCCACCTCCGGCGCGGGGCCGATGGCTTTCCATTCCAGGCGCTCGCGCCCGGCGTTGGTGAGGCGGATCCTTCTCGTCGATGTTTCTCCCGGGCCCAGGCTCCCAAAATCGAGCCTGGTGGGATCGACGGAAAGGAACGTATCGAGTTCCGGGTAGGGAAGACTGAAGCGAACGTACAGATTCCGGGCGCCCCCCGGCAGCGAAACGGGGATCGACATCCGGTGCGGACCGGCGGAGAAATCCCGGCGCGCCGTGATCGACTTTCCCCCGCTCTCCAAGGTCAGACGGACGGTTGTGACCGCCGCGCCCCTGGCTTCGGTATCCCGTTCGTTTCCCTCATCGAACCGGGAGAGCCTCACCTCCAGGATGACTGGCTCTGCGCCGATCGTTCCGGACAGCCGATCCTGGTCGAGAAAGGTCCAGCCGGCCAAGGGCTGGGTGCTCCACGTCAGGGGAGCGGGCCCGGGATGACCCAGGGTGAATTTCCCCTTCTGGATCTGTCCCGCCGTCACGCCTCCGAGGTCGATTTCACGGGGAGCGACGTTGAGCGCCGGCGCCGGCGTTTGAGCGCAAAGCGTGCAGGGACTGAATATCGACAGGACGGCCAGAAACGCCGCAACGAGGCCGCTCGCGACGAGGCCGGAGGATCGTTTCATGTTTGCCATCTCCTTTGAATGGTCCTTCCATAAACCAAAGCCCCCCCGGAGGCAACGGTTTTTTAGCGATGGCGATAACCCGGGGAAAAGACTTGACACCCCGGGCGCGTCCGATATATGGTTACCGTCTTCCAAAATTCAGGATCGTTTTCCATGCAAAAAGAATCGCTGTCGGATTGGCTGGCTCTGAAAAAAGTCGAAGGCGTGGGGAATCTCGCCTTCAAGACCCTCGTGGAGGCGCTCGGTTCGCCGGCCAGGGCGTTCGGGGCATCTTACGAAACGCTGAAACGCATCCCCGGCATCGGAGACAAGACCGCCGCACAGATCAAGTCCTTCGACGACTGGAAAGCCTGCGAGATGGAGCTCGAGCGCGTCCGGCAGGCGGGCATGACCCTGCTCACCTATCGGGACGCCGACTATCCGCGTCTCCTGCTCAATATCTACGATTTCCCGCCGCTGCTCTACGTGAAGGGTACCCTGTCCAACGAGGACATCCCCATCGCCGTGGTCGGATCGCGCCAGGCGAGCCCGTACGGCCGCTTCACGACGGAACGCCTTTGTCGCGAGCTCGCCCTGAGGGGAATCGCGGTCGTCAGCGGCATGGCGCGGGGAATAGACTCCGCCGCCCACAGCGGCGCGCTGGCCGGACGCGGCCGAACCATCGCGGTTCTGGGAAGCGGCCCGGACGTCATCTATCCCCCGGAGAACGAGGCCCTCTACCTCAAGATTGCCGCGAACGGCGCCGTCATCAGCGAGTATCCCTTCGGGACCCCTCCGAACGCCGCGAACTTTCCCGCCCGCAACCGGATCATCAGCGGCCTCGCCCTGGGCGTGGTCGTCGTGGAGGCCGGGATGAAGAGCGGATCGCTCATCACGGCCCGCATCGCCCTTGAGCAGGGTCGCGAGGTCTTTGCCGTCCCGGGGTCCATCGACGCGTCCGGCTCCCGCGGCACCCACCGTCTGCTGAAGGAAGGGGCCAAGCTCATCGAAGGCGTCGACGACATCCTGGAAGAGATCCTTCCTCAACTTCAGGGGGCGGGCCCTCTGCCTCCCGCCGCCCACCCTTCCCCGGAGGCCATCCCGGGTGCCAGGACGTCGGACGGCGCCGGCCTGGAATCCCTGTCGGACCGGGAGCGGCTTGTCTTCTCCGCCCTTGCCGACGCCCCCGTCGACGCGAACGCCCTCGTCCAGGCGACGGGTCTGACGGTCCGAGAGGTCATCACGGTGCTCCTCCAACTGGAGCTGAACGGTCTCGTCCGGCATCTGCCCGGAAACCGATATCTGCGCGAGGAATCATCATGTCGGAATCGCTGATCATTGTCGAATCACCTACCAAGGTCAAAACCCTGCGGAAATATCTGGGTCCGGAATACGACGTCCGGGCCTCCGTCGGCCATGTGAAGGACCTCCCCAAGACCCGTCTGGGGATCGATCCCGACAAGGACTTCGAACCGACCTACCTCGTCATGGATGCCAAGAAGAAGGTGATCGCCGAACTCAAAAAAGCGGCGGCCAAGGCAAACCTGATCCTTCTGGCGCCCGACCCGGACCGCGAAGGGGAGGCCATCGCCTGGCATATCGCCGAGGAGATCGGCGGCCGCGGGAAAACGGTCCGGCGCGTCCTGTTCAACGACCTGACGCGGGATACCATCCTGGAAGCCCTCCGCAACCCCCGCGAACTCGATTTCGACCGGTACGAGGCGCAGCAGGCCCGCCGGATCCTCGATCGCCTCGTGGGCTACCAGATCAGCCCGATTCTCTGGGACAAGGTCAAGCGAGGGCTTTCCGCCGGCCGAGTCCAGTCCGTCGCCGTGCGCATCATCTGCGACCGCGAGGCGGAGATCAAGGCCTTTGTCCCCGAGGAGTACTGGACCCTGACCGCCCTGCTCGAAGGGTCGAATCCTCCGCCGTTCGAAGCCAAACTGATCAAGATCGACGGGAAAAAGGCCAAGGTCGCCGACGCCGAAGGCTCCGACGCGATCGTCCGCAGCCTTCGGGAGGCCCCATTCACCGTTTCCTCGGTGGACAAGAAGGAGATCCGCCGCCAGCCGCCCCCGCCCTTCACGACGAGCAAACTTCAGCAGGAGGCCTCGCGCTGGCTCCATTTCTCGGCCAAGAAAACCATGTCCACGGCCCAGCGCCTCTACGAGGGGATCGAACTCGGCGCGGAAGGTCCTGTGGGGCTCATCACCTATATGAGAACCGATTCGGTCCGCATCGCCGCCGACGCCCTGACCGAGGCGCGGGAGTTCATCCGGCGGAACTACGATCCGGACTTCCTCCCGCCCAAGGCGCGGACGTTCAAGGTCTCCGGAAAGGCCCAGGATGCCCACGAGGCCATCCGCCCGGCTTCGATGTCCCATCCGCCCCAGACCGTCAAGTCGTTCCTCAGCAACGATCAATTCCGTCTCTACCAGCTCATCTGGAACCGCTTTCTGGCCTCGCAGATGAATCCCGCCGTCCTCGATCAGACCACCGTGGACATTGAGGCCGCCGCGTGCCTCTTCCGCGCGCAGGGGGCCGTGATGAAATTCCCTGGCTTCACGATCGTCTACACCGAGGGCAAGGAAGACAACGGCGATGAAAACGGGGTCGGCAAGCTCCTCCCGGAGGTCCGCGAGGGGGAAGCCCTGACCCTGCTCGAGCTCAAGCCCGAACAGAAGTTTACCCAGCCGCCGCCCCGTTTCTCCGAGGCCTCGCTGGTCCGGGAACTCGAGGAAAACGGTATCGGCCGGCCCAGCACCTACGCGACCATCCTGAGCACCATCCAGGACCGCGAATACGTCCGCCTGGAGAAGGGACGGTTCTTCCCGACGGAACTCGGGATGCTCGTCACCGATCTTCTCGTGAAAAACTTTCCGCGGATCCTGGACGTCGCCTTTACCGCCGGGATGGAGACGGAGCTCGACCGCGTCGAGGAGGGACAGGCCCGGCGACTGGACATCTTGATCAACTTCTATCGACCGTTCACGGAGGAACTCCGGAAAGCGAAGGCCAACATGACGAACGTCAAACGCGAGGAGATTCCGACCGAACTCGTCTGCGAGAAATGCGGCAAGCCCATGGTCATCAAATGGGGGAAGAACGGACGCTTTCTCGCCTGCACAAACTATCCTGACTGCAAGAACACGAAGAACTTCACGCAGGACGACAACGGCGATATCCAGCCGGCGCAGGACGCCGTGACGGACGTCGCCTGTCCGCTGTGCGGCAAACCGATGCTCGCCCGCCAGGGACGTTTCGGGAAATTTCTGGGGTGTTCGGGGTATCCCGATTGCCGCCACACGATGAACATCGGCCCGGACGGAAACCCGATCACCGCCTCGACGGAGGTGCCGGAGGGCGCCGACCTCTGCGAAAAATGCGGAAAACCGATGGTCGTGAAGCGGGGCCGCTACGGGAACTTTCTGGGGTGTTCCGGCTACCCGGACTGCAAACACATCGTCCGGATTCCACGGGGCGGAAAGGCCGGCGCCCCCGCCGCGGAAGCCGTCATCACCGACACCCTCTGTGACGCATGCGGCAGGCCGATGGCGATCAAAACAGGCCGTTTTGGAAAATTCCTGGGGTGCACCGGCTATCCGGAATGCAGGACGATCCGCAAATACAAACCGTCGAACCCCTAGGGACCGGATCCGAGGAGCCTGAGCCTTGCCGTCAGCCGGATTGACCATCACGATCATCGGCGGAGGTCTCGCGGGCTGCGAAGCGGCTTGGCAGCTTCTCGCGACCGGCCACCGGGTCACCCTCGTCGAGATGAAGCCCGCGCGCTTCTCCCCGGCGCACACGTCCCCTCGCCTCGCGGAGCTCGTTTGCAGCAATTCCCTGCGTTCCGACCGGATCCAGAACGCCGTGGGTCTCCTCAAGACGGAGATGCGCGCGCTCAACTCCCTCATCCTGGCCGCCGCCGATGCCTCCGCCGTACCCGCCGGCCGGGCGCTCGCCGTCGACCGCGAGGCCTTCTCGCGACAGGTGGAGGACGCCCTTCTGAGCAAACCGGGCTTCGGCCTCGTCCGTGGGGAAGTTCGGGAAATCCCGCCGGACGGTCCGGTCCTGATCGCCACGGGCCCCCTGACCTCCGACGCCTTCGCCGCGAAGTTGGCCGAACGGACGGGGGCGGCGCATCTGGCCTTCTACGACGCCATCGCGCCGATCGTGACCGGGGACTCCATCGACAAAACACGGGTTTTCCGCGCCTCCCGCTACGACCCCGAGGGCGGCGGCGATTATCTGAACTGCCCGCTCAATCGCGAGGAATACGAGAGGTTCCTGAACGCCGTATTGACCGGTGAAAAGGTGCCTCTGCATGCCTTCGAGGAGGTGAAATGCTTCGAGGGTTGCCTGCCAATCGAGGTTCTGGCCGAGAGGGGACCGCGCACCCTGACCTTCGGTCCCCTGAAACCGGTCGGCCTCACCGATCCCCGCACCGGCCAACAGCCCTACGCCGTCGTTCAGCTTCGCCAGGAAAACCTCGCCGCGACCCTCTTCAACATGGTCGGTTTCCAGACCAAACTGACCTGGCCGGAGCAGCGCCGCATCTTCAGAATGATTCCGGGGCTCGAACAGGCCGAGTTTGCGCGCTACGGCAGCGTCCACCGCAACACGTTTCTCAATGCGCCCGCCGTGCTGAGAGAGACCCTGCAACTGAAAACGGACGACAGGATCTTCTTCGCGGGACAGATCACCGGCGTCGAGGGTTACGTGGAGTCCGCGGCCATGGGGCTGATCGCCGGGCTGAGCCTTTCCCGTCACGTGGACGGCAAGACGTTCCTTCCCCCGCCGCCGACGACGGCCCTGGGGTCGCTGATCCGTTTCCTGACGGTATCGGACCCGGCCACCTTTCAGCCGATGAACGTCAATTTCGGTCTCTTGACCCCTCTGGCCGGGCGGGTCCGCAAACAGGACCGAGGCGACCGCTACGCGGCGCGCGCCCTGACCGATCTTGCGGCGTGGCTCGGTTCCCCCGGTCTCTGAGGGTCGGGCCTACTTCGTCTTGACCTTGAGGAGGTTGATGTCCGCGGCGGTCAGCCTGTCTCCCCACCCCACCAGCTTTCCGTTCGTAAAGACCACGGGGGTGCATTCATCCTTCGCGGACAGGACGGTCGTTTCCTTCCTCTCCGTACGATAATAGAGGATGGAAACCTGATTTCCGTCCGCTGCATCGTACCGTTCGCTCAAGGTCGGCGGACCCATGATCGTCATGGCCTCGTCCTGAGACATTCCGGTTTTCAGCCTCATCAGGTTGGCGTTGGTCTTGTGGATGGCCGACGAGGCGCACGAACAGAGCAAAACACACATGGCGACAAATACGATGATCTTTTTCATGCCTTCTCCCCTTTTTCTTTGAGTGGGTTCCCCGGCGGGAACGCCCTGGTTTGTTCTCGACGGTTCACCGGATCCGCCCCTGTGGATCGCTACGGGAGAAATCGAACCGTGCAGTTCAGCCCCGCGTTGACGCGATGATCCGGATTCGGCAGTTCCGCCCGGACCCCGAAGGTTCCGCTGGCCGCGTCGATCACCTCATCGACCACCGCGACCCTGGCCCGATAGACCCCGCTGAGAGGCGCTTCAGGCCTGACCTCCACCTGCATCCCCTTGCGGATTCTCCTGTACCATGACGCGGGGACGAAGACCTCGACGTTGATCGGATCGACAGCGGCGAGCGTCATGATGGGCTCTTCTCCGACGTATTCTCCCGGCGAGCGCAGCCGTTTTACGACCACGCCGTCGATGGGGCTTTTGATGGTGCGCAGCCGGAGCTTCTCCATCGCTTCCCTGAGCTGCAGTTCCGCGATCTTGACCTCCGTCTCCATCTCGTCCTTTTCGTGAATGGAGATCAGTTGCTTTTGATACAGCTCCTCGTTCCGCTGAACCTTCCGCTTGCCGAATTCGAGACGGGCGACGGCCAAATCCACCGTGGCCTTCTCCACCGCCGCCTGCAGTTGGACGAGAACCTGACCCTTCTTGACGCGGTCCCCCCGCTCCGCCAGAAATTCCTCGATGATTCCGGGTGTCTGACTCCCCAGTTCCACGATCTCGCTCGGTTCGAGGAGACCCTTCAGGGACTCGGTCGGCGCGGCGCCAAGGCACAAAAAGGCCGACAGGCAGATGAGCAGCACCGTTAGGATCCTGTGGGTTGACTGCATGCTTCACTCCGTCCTTCCCGAAAAAGACAGGGCATCCCCCAACTGCTCGTCATATTTGAGCAGTCTTTTCCGGACCCCCGCGTGGGCCTTTTCGACCCTTTTCTGCGCCCTAAGCATCATCCTCCGTCCCGCGATCCGTCTTATATCATAGCCCGATCTTCGGGACAACCTTTCCACCCCCCCCCAGAAACCCGTGAATGCATTTTCCATCAGCGGGTCGCGTAGAGACAAAAAGGCCTCATAGCTGCCGGGATCCCCCTGTCTTCCGCACCTTCCGGCCAGCTGCCGGTCTATTCGCCCCGCTTCGTGCCGTTCCGTCATCAGAACGTGAAGTCCCCCCTTTTCGGCGACCCCGGGAGCCAGCTTGATGTCCGTGCCCCGTCCGGCCATGTTGGTGGCAATGGTGATCCGGCCCGCTTCACCCGCCCGTTCCACGATGCCGGCCTCCTCCCCATCCTGTTTTGCATTCAGAATCTGGAAGGAAAGCCCCGCCTGCGCCAGCAGGGCGCCGAGGTGCTCGGAGGCGGCCACCGTCCTCGTCCCGACGAGAACCGGACGCCCCTCATCGTGGATTTCCCGGACCCGACGCACCACCGCCCGCCATTTTTCATCGTCCGATGCGAACAGGCGATCCGGGCTCGAACGACGCCGGACCGGTTTGTTCGTCGGCACCCGGATGAACGGGAGGGCGTAGATCGACCAGAGTTCCCTGCGCACCTCTTCGGCCGTTCCGGTCATCCCGCACAGCCCGAGATATTTCATGAAAAAACGCTGGTAGCTGATGCGGGCCGCCGTTTCCTGCAGCCCGGTGATCTCACAGCCCTCCTTCACCTCGATCAACTGGTGGAGCCCCCCCTCCCAGGACCGGTCCGGCATGACCCGCCCGGTGAATTCGTCGACGATCTGGACCTTCCCGTCCCGAACCAGATAATGCTCGTCGCGATTGAACAGTCGGGTTGCCGCGAGCGCCTTCTTCACCAGTTCTTCCCGTCGAACGGCGCCCCGCCACTGGATGCCGAAGCCGCCCGTGATCCGGCGGATCGTCTCGCGGCCGGCCTCCGTGACGATGACCCTTCTCAACCCCTGATCCTTCTCGTACTCCAGACGATAGTCGTCGCCCTCCACCAGTTTTGCGGCGGCGGACAAGGCCTGCCGCGCAACCTCCACTTCCCGTCCGGCGGCCTCTTTCTTCGAGAGGATGAGCGGCGTCCGGGCCTCGTCCACGAGGACGCTGTCCGCCTCGTCGACAATTCCGTAATGGAGTCCCCGCAGGAGCAGCCTGTCGCTCTTTCCCTTCGTATCGTAGAGATGCTCCCCGTACAGCCGGAGGGGGTCCGCCGATTCTCCGAGCAGAAGCCGGTCCCGGAGATAATCGAAAACGAGCTCCTTGTTGGTGCAGTAGGTGATGTCGGCGCGGTAGGCCTTCCGTCGCTCGGCCGGCGTCTTCTCATGGGTGATGCAACCCACGGAATGACCGAGAAAGCGGTAGATCTCTCCCATCCAGTCCGCATCCCTCGCCGTGAGATAATCGTTGACCGTGATCACATGCACCGGCAGACCGGCCATGGCGGCGGTCGCCGCGGGCAGCGTCGCCACGAGCGTCTTCCCTTCGCCTGTGTCCATTTCCACCAGGAAGCCATTCAACAGCGCCACGCCGCCGATCAGCTGGCAGTCGAAATGCCGCATCCCTACCGTCCGGCCCGCAACCTCCCGGACCAGGGCAAAGGCCTCCTCCACGACGGTGCCCTTGAGCCCTTCCGCGCGGAGCCGTTGCCGGATGGATGCGGCCAGGTCCTTGAGTTCGTCGTCTGTCTTGACGCGCAGCGCCCCCTCATGGCGCCTGATGCCCTCGACGATCCGATCCTGGCGGAGAAGGCGGACCTTTGCGGGTCGGATCGCGTAGCCGGACAGTTCTCTGGCCATGCGGTCGAGCAGGGTCCTTCTGTGCCCCCGCCGTTCCGGCCGAACGAAATAATCCGCCGGCGGCCAGGTCGTGACGTCGCGCATCATCGATCTGCCTTCTCAAGGGTTTTTTCCGCCTTGCCGACCCTGTCATCCATCTTCCACCCGGCCGCGTCCACGATTCTGCATCACAGGTCGAAGGTTCTCAGAAAGAGGTGCCGCACCGTTCTGTACCCCCGGTGTGCGAGCGATTCAGGGGCATGTTCGAATCTCACGTAGACCCGCTCTCCGATCCGCACCTGGCTTCTCTCCGGCATCCGGAGGTCGAAATGAAAATAGTTCTCGAACGATTTTTTTTCCTCATTCGCCGAGGGATCGAGCGCAATGGCGCCCCCCCCCTCCAGTGAAAGGGCCAGACTGGGAAGATGGCGCGATGCGGCCGGGACTTCGCGGATGATCTCGGACGTCAGCTCGACGGAGGGCGTCTCGGCCAGACGCAACCGGACCGAACGCACATCGGTTCGGACGCGGTCGACGTCAGTCTGGGGGATGACCACGCGCACATTTACCTTCTCGTAATCGACCACATAACCCAGGGCCTCCCCGCGCTTGACGAACCGTCCGGGCAGATCTTCCGCCTGAGGCAGAATCAGGACGCCCTCCGCGGCGCTGCGGACATCTAGGGCCGACATCTCTGCCCTCGCCTTGTAAAGCGCCTCGTCTATCCGGGCGATTTCCTCCCGCATGATCCTCTCTTCGTTGCGGTCCTTGGCAAACGCATTCCGGTAGCGCGCTTCGTATTCACGTCGTTCCGCCTCGAGGATCTTCACCTGGAACGCCAGATCGGAATTCTCGCACCGGAGCAGGATTTGTCCCGTCTTGACGCGCGTTCCGGGTACGGCGGCGATTTCCCGGATGAGCCCCTCGGCGCCGGTGCGTACCTGGGCCTCGTCTCCGGGCCAGAGGATGCCTTCAGCCGTCGTGAAGGACGGGAAGGAAAGAACCGTCAGGAAGAGCAGGAGACCCAGTGCGACGACGATCCCCAGCGTCAGAATCCGGGCGCGCAACTGGTAGAGATCGCGTTGGGACATCACCTGGCGGACCACCCGAACCAGCGGGACGACCAGCATCCCGACCATCGCCCACAGGGCAATCAGCACGCCGATAAAGAAAAACCTTCCGGCAACGAACAAGGCGATGCGCAGGGTGATGTAGACCCGGTAACAAAAGGAGCTGACGCCATAGAAGAACAGCCAGAGCGCCTCTCCCCTGTCGGAGATCGGATACTCCGCTTCCTCGCTCCTGATCAGATAGCGCTGCGCCAGATATCCGAGATACCGATTGGCGCGCGTTCCCAGATTCGGGATCTCGATCAGATCGCAAAGGACGTAATAGGCATCGAATTTGAGCAGGGGATTCCCGTTGAAAAACAGAGTCGAGACCCCGGTGATGATCATCGTATTGTAGGCAATGGCCCTCGCGGCGCCCGCTTCGAGGTTCAGCCACAAAAGCATCGCCAGCGACGCGATCATCAACTCGACGGCGATGCCGGACGCCCCGACGACGATGCGTTTCCAGCGGTCGCGAAAGGCCGTCGACGCCGAGGCATCGACATACGGGATGGGCATGAAGACGATGAACATCACGCCCATTTCGTGAACCTCGCCGCCCCATCGCTTGACGGCATAGGCATGACCGAATTCATGAAACACCTTGACCACGGGATAAATCAGCCAGAAGACAAGGATGTTTTCCAGAAGCAGGACGCGGTCCGCGAGGTTCGAGGTCAGTTCCCGCCAATGCGTTACGGCCATCACAACGGCCGCCGTGACAATGACGAGCCAGATCAATCCCGCCGGCAGGCTGAAGAAGGGGCGCACCAGTCCCATGGTTTTTTCGAGAAACCGGTCCGGATCCAGGAGGGGGAGTCGCAGGGCCAGGGGCGAGCGGACGGCGTTCCAGAAGCGGGCCTTCCGGTCCTTCTGCTGCCTGCGGTGAAGATTCTCGATATCGGGAGCGATATCGGCTTGGAGCACATCCGCCTGGTGCAGCTGGGAAAGCAGCAGGATCATCTCGTCCTGGGTTGGCATGTCCTCGCCCAGCCTGTTGCAGGCGGCCTCCCATATTTTCTGCAGCGACCGATCGCCGTTCATCAGGCCGATGATGTAATAGGTGTCTTCCGTAAACCGGTGGAAGCGGCCGCTGGCGTGGTCCTCGAGGACGTACCACACCTGGCCCCGGTAATCCTGACGGTGGATCTCCGCATGATTCCGGACGAAAGGCTTGAGATCCGCGACGCGATACCAGGAGTTGCTGTACAGGGTTTTTTCCGGCATGAACGCCCCCTAAGGGAGCCAGGACCAGAGACGGAGGCGGAGCCAGTCGATCAGGTCGCGCGTCCAGATGGAGATGATCCGCCTCCGGTCCACGTCGATCTTTCCAATTCCCTCCATCCCGGGCCTGAGCCGGGGAGACGCCTGTTCGAGATCCGCCTCCACGCGAAAATAGTTTCGTCCCTCTGAAGCGGTGGTGATCGGCGTAATCTTCCGGACGGTGAATCCGAAGGGATGGCCGGCCATGGAGGAGAGGACGAGGAGGCCCTTCTGCCCCTCGCTGACGTCCGTGATGCGCTGTTCGTCCACCTTCAGAATCAAACGGTAGGCGTCGAGGGGGGCCATCTGGAAGATCTCCTCCCCCTTCCCCACGGCGCCGCCCAGCCGCTGGCTGAGATCGCCTTTGATGACGATCCCGGTAAAGGGCGCGCGGATCACGATCTGTGACCGCTTTTTGTCCACCAGCGCGATCTGGGCCTCCGCTTGATCGAGCTGGGCGCTGATGATGCTGGCCTCGGCACGGTTATGCTTTGCCACGGCCTCCTGATATTGACGTTCGTACTGCCGCTTGCGGCTCAGCCAGTTTTGTCTCTCCAGCTCGAGGTCTCGCCCGTCCATTCGGCACATCACGGCGTCCTTCTGAATCGTGTGGCCCGCCTTGACGAAGCTCTCCTGGATATAGCCGTCGATCGGAACGACGATGGAGCGGGTGACCGATCCCTCCAGGACGGCATCCGCGGTCAGGCGGTAGTCCTGCCTGGCCAGGGAAAAGAATACGACGAGCAGCGCAACGGCCAGGATCGCGACCTTGCGGCCCACATATCCGGCTCCAAAGATTTTTTCGGCCTGCCGCTTGAGTGCGGCAAGGGCAATGAAGACGATCGGACGGTCGGTCTCGAATTTGTTTTCCAGGGCCGGACCGGTCAGGGCCGCCACGCTCTTGATGTACGACTGTTCGTCTTTCGTGAAGGGGCGGTCGTCCTGTCTTTCCAGCGTCAGGGCGGCATAGTACCGGTCACGCGCATACAAGGGAAGCGTCAGCATCGAACGGTCGCCGTGGATCTGGATCATGCGCTCATGATTGCGGACGACCGCCGCCTCCGCATCGGGGGGTGGAGGATAAACGATCTCCGTCCGCTGCATGACGGCCTCCTCCATGACGGCCCCGATCGAGCGCACGAGATTCATCTTCTTGCCGACGATGGCGGTATGGGAAATGGCCTTGACGCGAACCGAACTTCCCTTGACCAGGCCGAAACTGACCCGGTCGCAGGACAGTCTTGTGGCCACCTCCGTGACAAACGCGGTGGCAGCCTCCTGAAAGCTCCCCTCGGCCAGCGCGACGGCAAGAATGTCCACCGCCGCCTTCAGGCGTTTCAGCGTCCCCTGGTCTTCGATGCCCTGTTCGCGTCGGGTCAGGTTCTCCAGCCAGACCGCGCCCCACTGAAGCGCCTCCATGGCCTGCCTGAGAAACGCCTCCGAAGACGCCGTCACCTCGACGGCGACCGCTCCGACGAGGAGTTCATCAACAACGATCGGATAAGCCAGGGCGTACCCCGGGGCGTCATCGCCGGGTGTTGTTTCGGAGGGAGTCAGCCGGACAAGCAGGCCTTCTTTTTCGGAAAGCGTCCGGTTCAGGATATCCGTGAGTCTCTCGAAGGCGCCCTTCTCCGGCCACGAGGCGACGGGCATGTACGTCTCCATCGCCCCATCCTTGAGAACGAGCACTCCTTGAAGACATCCCCGGATCAGGGAGCATTGAACCGTCAGCCAAGCCGCGACAAACTCGTCACGATCCTGAGCGGTTTGCAAATCCTCCCATGCCTTGGTGATATCCATCTCTGGTGTCTTTCAAAGGGTGGTGCTGCTCGCTGATCGGGTCTTTTCCCGCTTCGGAAAGGATTTGACCGCCGAATCGTTTCCCTGCCTGACGCATCGGCGCTCAACCGGGCGGCCTCCGGGAAGAAACCGAATGACGGAGGGGCCGTGTTGAAGATGACTTAGAAATATTGCGATCGACTCCGAAATGCCGGGCCGCCGCCCGCCGCCGTATCCGCAAAAAGCGGATACGGCGCGGCGTTGCACGATCATTGGACTCGTCGCATCATTTCTCTTCGGCGACATCCAGGTGAATCTCGCCGAAACGGTCCTCGTACTGGCGGATGACGTTGCCGAGGAGCAGGTACAGCCGTTTCGCGGCGTATGGATTGACGATGATGCGATCCGTCATGTCAACCGTCAGCTTACGCTGACCGGCGTCCCAGGTCTTGTTCATCCCGAACAGGAGGGTGAATTCTTCGCGCGTGCAGGAGACATTGCACACGTTGGCATACGACGACTCCATCTTCGAAACGTCCCACTGGATAGTCGCTTTCGCGTTATCCTGATCTTCCTCCGACCCGTCCCCCAAGGCCTTTTTTTCGATGTCGGCGTCTTTCCTCTGAACCATGTTTCCTCCTTCCGGGCGTCTGCCCATTGTATGACCATCCGAGCGTTTTCATGCAGATATATACCATAGCCCCAGGCCTGTCAACGGATTGCTTTCTTCATCCGACCGTACGACTTCAGGGTGGGAGCGGGGAGCGGAGATTTCGCGCTTGATGCGGTCTCTGCGGAAATGAATCGTGGAAAGCATTTGAACCCGGAACGGAATTGCCCTATAATCGGGTCCACTGCGGGAGAACCCTTGCGGCGAACCTCATCCCGGGAATCGAGGCGGTCCATGGACAGCACGGAAAGACGCGTGATCGGCATCGCAGGACCGGCCGGAGCGGGGAAGACCTCCCTGGTTCATGCTCTGGCGGAACGGCTGGAAGACGCCGTCGTCATCCACTACGATCACTACGAACGGGCGACACAGGAGCCGATAGACCGGCTCGCCCAATGGATCCAGGCGGGAGCGGACGTCAACGATATCCGCCTGCCCGAACTCGCCCGCGATCTCGATGCGCTCAAACACGGCGATCCCGTCATCCATCCCCTGACCCGCCGGGCGTTGACCCCCGGGAGGCACATCATTTTCGAAACGCCCCTCGGAAGGGAGCATCGGGAGACGGGTCGCTATATCGACCTGCTGCTCTGGATCGACGTGCCGCTGGATGTCGCCCTGGCCCGGAAGGTCCGGGAATTCGCCTCGGTGGTCCTCGCAAGAAAAGACCCCCGAAACGCTCTCGACTTTCTCGCCTGGCTACACACCTATCTGGAACATTACCTCGGGGGCATTCATGATCTGATGGACCTCCAGCGGGACCGGATCCGCACAAGGGCCGACCGCATCATCGACGGAAACCGGGCGTTCGAGACGGTGCTCCTGGAGGCCCTGATGAGCGTCACGGGCGACCCGTCAGGCGGGCGCTCCTGATCCCAAGATCTCCCGATGATCCGCGGCCGGGTCACCTGCGGAAGTTAGGATCGACGCCCGCGGTCCCTAGGCGTTTTCGACCGGCTTCACGACGGGCTCAATATTGATCTCTCCAAAGCGGACCTCGTGCTGTCGAACGATGTTTCTAAGCAGGAGAGAGAGACGCTTTGCCGCATAGGGATTCAGGATGACCCGGTCGCTGATGTCCACGGTCAGTTCTCGCTGCTCGGGGTTCCAGGCCTTGTTGATGCCGAACAGAAACGTGAATTCTTCCCGTGTGCTGGAGACGTTGCACACGTTTGCGTAGGTCGTCTGCATCTTTCCAACATCCCAGCGGATCTTTGCCTTCACGTTTCCGGCGTCGGTCTCCGGAATGACAGCCTGGACGGTCTTGTCGCTTTTCTGAGCCATGGTCTCCTCCTCCTGGATGAAATGTACGTTTGGGTTGGGTCGCTTCGTCTGATTTCCTATCCGATTCAACGCCTCCTGTCAACGGGACGGCCGCACAGAAAGGGGTTCCCTCCTCGGATCATCGCACACCCGTCACCAGATAGAAGGGTGTCCCAAGGTCGATGGTCCGGACCCCGATGTCCCGGAAGCCCAGCGCCTGCAACCGCTGCGTGTAGAAGCGGGGGGAACGGAAACTGCTGTGGAAGAGCAGGAAGGGGATATGTGCGTACGCCAGAGGCGTTCCCGACATCTCGAACGGTCCCCTCTCGAAGACCAGCAGCGTCCCCCCCGGTCGCAGGGCCTCCGCCGCGGATGTCATCATTTTCCCGGCCGCTTCCTCCGGCCAGTCGTGAAGCATCGACTTGAAAGACACGAGGTCGAAATCCGACGGCCAGGGATCCCTGAGCGCGTTCCCCTTCACGAAGGAGATGCGCTGCGCCTCCGGCTCCCCCTGTACGTGGGCGGCCCCGATCTCGCACACGAGGGGCAGATCGAACACCGTGACCTCTGCGCTCGGATGGCTCCGGCAGATGCGGAGGGCAAATTCGCCGCTGTTTCCCCCGACGTCGAGGATTCGCCGGTAACCGCCGAAATCGTGGTATTTCAGGCAGGCTTGGGCCTCGTACTTCGTCAGGACGGTGGTGATGCGCATCCAGCGCCGGGTCAGCCAAGCGGCGTCCTCGCTCCGTTCGAAGCAACGGTCGTAGGCGAAAAGCCCGTAGAAGTCCGACTTGCGCGCAAATTCCCCGGGACGGAACACCAGGTCCGGAAAGAATCGGAGAATGTCGAAAGCCCCGAAGTTCGCCATCTCCAGCTTCAGTTCCATCAGATCGCGGTACGACAGCGCCTTCAGAAATCGATCCGAGAGCGCAAACCGCCCGTGATCGTCCGTCACCACCCGATTGGCGAGGAGCTGGTCCAGCAATAGGCGCATCCCCTTCTCATCCGCCGCAAACCGGCCCGCCAGCGTCTCCGGGGTGGAAGGCCCGTCTTGCATGAGAAAATCGATGAGTCCGGAATCGAGGGCGGCGCCCAGGGCGCGGGACGGCAGGAGATCCCCCAGAAACTCGTCCACACGCAGGAAGTCGAATTCCCGCTCCCGGGCGAGCGGTTCTGTTTCCGGTACGCTCATGGCCGATGCACCGTTCGATTCGCACAGGGATTCCGGTGCCCGCGTTTCGATCCGACCGCACCCCGGAGCAGGGCCCGGGCGTCAGAAAATGCCATAGTAGCCGCTCTTTTCAATGCGCAGTCGGCCTCCCTCCATCCGGTAGTCGAACCCGACGTCGTACAGCAGATGATCCAGGCGGGACCGGTTCCGCTCCACAAAGGAGCGCAGCGGTCTCGGGTAATCCAGCCAGTTCAGGAAGAAGATGAGCTGATCCACGGTGATGCCGGAGAAGTAGATGCAGTCGGTCCGCTGTTTGTTCGCCAGGCAGATGGTCCGGCAGTCCCGGAGTTCGGACCGGAAGATCTCTCCGAGTTCGACGGCCCCCTGATCGATCTGGGCGGAGCAGGCGATCTTGTTCAGGATGTCCTCCCGGTGTCGCCGGGCGTCGAAGAAGAAGTAGAAATTCTCCAGTCGGGCCCCGGCCGGGGTGACGGCGTAGCAGATCCCCGAGGAAACGTCGCTGCCCGGATTGCCGATGTACATGTGGATCTCGTCCACGCTCCGGGCTCCCGCGACGAGGGCGTCATCGATGTCCAGGGAAAACATGAAGTAGTGATGGTTTTCGTTGAGCCTTACGGTGGATCGGACGAGCGGCGCCATGCCCCGGAGAACCTTCGCCGCGGACCGTTCCCGCTCCCGCCGGCGGTAATCGTAGAAGTAGTACTCCCATCCGATCCTCCCGCCCGCCCATTTCACCCCCCAGACGGTCATCGACGGGCCGACGGTCCCGCGGAGGCGCTCCACCAGGTCGAACATCCCATCGTCGGCGCCGGCATGCTCGAAGGAATGGAAGAGCAGGTTGGCGGACCGCCACTTGTCCTGCCACGGGGCGACCGGCTCGTACGCCCACAGGCAGTAGTTGAAGAAAAGATCCTGGCCCGTCATCCGTTCCCGTCGCGTCATGGGATGACCTCCGGGGAACGGTCCGGGACGGGGCGTTCGTCTCGCCTGACAGGCGCAAGAATATCCCGTTCATCCCCGTACTTCCGGATATAGGCGCGAGAAAGCCCCCAGCAGGTTTCGGCGGCGGCGCACTGATCCCGGTAGATGCAGGTTCCGAAACCGCTCCGCTGGAATTCCTCCCAGAACCGGTTGGGGAGGACCGTCACCGGAAACCAGTCGTCGAAGACGGCGGGCGGACCGGCCGCGAGGCACTCGGGAAAACTTTTCAACACAAGCGGCTTCCCTGCCGGCGCCAGGCCCGCAAGGAGGTCCGGCAGGAGATGCGCGAACTCCGGGACACTGACCAAAAGATCCCTCCGGTCGGACTCCTCCATGGGGAAGAGGTTCCAAAGGTGCAACTCGCCGATCCTGAGGCCGGACAGAAAACTCAGGAGCGCGCCGATCTGGTGAACGTTGGTGCGGTTGAGGACGGTGTTGGTGATCACGTTCATGTCCGTCAGTTCTTCCAGGTTCCTCAGCCCCGCTATGGTGTCCCGGAACGATCCCGGACGCCGGCTGACGGCATCGTGGACCTCCTCGAACCCGTGCAGGCTGATGAAGAACTCGTTTACACCGCCGGCGACCAGGCGATCGAGATAGCGGCGATCGGCGAGGCGGCGGCCGTTCGTCTGGATCTGAATCCGCCGGAACCATCCGAAGGACGCCGCGAAACGGACATACCGCTCCAGATCGTCAAGGGTGGTCACCTCCGCACCGGAGAGGATCAGGTTGTCGAAATGCCGGTGTTCCACGACGTCGCGGACAACCTGACAAAACCCTTCGAATCCGATGGGCGGCAGGCTGCGCTTGAGATCCGACAGCATGCAGATCGTGCAGTCGTTATTGCAGCCAAACCAGACGGAGATGACGAGGTATTTCGATAGATCGACGCGTCCTGTCTTCACATCCCGCTCCACGACCTGACTGCCTGAATCCATTCCCCCGAGGTTTTTTGTCCCGTTTGGCGTTTACAACGGGTCGCCCTGTTCCCCTCCCCGCGCGGCCCTCACGTCGCCTAGCGGGTGCTTCCCTTCACGCCGTAATAGACCGTCAGGAATTCCCGTCCGTGGCGATCGACCCCTCCCGAGACATGGCCAAAGATCAGGTCCCTTGCGGATTCGTATAGCCGGTTGAAATCGGCCGCGGGAACCGAAAAGTACCGACACATCGCCATGAGAAACGGATAAAGCTCGCTGACGCGCAGGTTCGCCCGGTACATGTTGACATCGAAGGACAGCCGGGCGTTGCCCTCCTCCGCCACCTCCAGGTAGAGGAACTCCTCCGCGCGCATCCTTGCCGAGGCCAGTTCCACGAGTCCGCGGACGATGTCGAACGGCATCCCGGGCGTTCCGCCATAGAAAACATCCGACAGCCGCCGGAGAAGGTCTTCCACCGATCCATGGGGATGACACAGGTAATGCGCCGTCGTGTGCCGGGTCTTGTCCGCGATATCCCATTTGAAACCGCGGTGAATGAGAAACGGGGAACGATTCGTGGGATCTTCCCGGAAGATCCGCTCGAACGCGTGGCCGAATTCGAGGTAGGCCTTGTAGACCGATTCCCTCTCCCCCTGTTCATAGCCGAACAGAACAATGTTCGCCTCGGCCAGGCCCCGGATGAATTCCCCCGTTTGCGATTCCGGCATATCGAGAGCACGGCAGAGGGTTGCCATTTTCTCGGCCAGTCCCTGACGGATGCTGTCCTTGTTGAAACCGGCGAGGAACCGGTTTCCCAGAATCAGCCCGGGAAGCGCCTTGAAGGACTGCTCAAAGCCGTAGTGCACGCCGAGTCCGTCGAGCGACCGGATGAGGCGACGGGCCTCCTCCCCCCGCACGGATTCAAGGATCGACCGCCGGCTCGCCGGACCAGGCTCCAGGCCGCCGTCAGACACTGCTTGAACAGAACCCGATGCAGGGCCGTGCGCCGCTTCGTAGTCTCTCAGGGCCACCTCCAGAAGACGAGCCAGGCCCTTGGCAGCCGACGGGTTGAGAATGATCCTTCTGTCGATCGGCTCGGCCGGCGGGGGGGAGCCGTTCCCCTCGACGGGCCTTCCCCGCACGAGAAAATGAATCTCCCCGGGTGCGGGGTGAACTTGAATGATGTCTGCCCTCAGATTCGCAGTCAATCCCGGCCTCCCGGAGTCTATGAGACGCATGCAGGGCGCGAAAAACAAGCCCCGCCTTTCGGGCGGGGCGATCGGAGAGAGGTGTCGAACCCTATTGCCAGGACCCGGCGTTCTTCCAGCGCTTGTAGCGCTTGTCTTCCTGCTTCTTCGCCAGCCGTTCGAACGATTTTGAATTCACGATGCTGCTCTTGTCCAGGTCCCCTCCGGAGATGATCTTCCATCCCATCAGGCCCGCGATTGCGTTCCCCGCGGCGCTGTCGATGCCGCCGGTCTCTCCGGCCTTGGGATCGCCCTCTGCGCCGGTCCCGTTCTTGCCGGCCGGTTCATCACCCGCCTTCTCGTCTTCCTGGGGAGATCCGGACGGCGCCTCTCCGGATGAGCCGGAGGGCCGTCCCTCGATCGTTGCGCCATCCTGTGGCGTCTGCTCTGTCGTCCCTTCTGAACCTGGCTTTCCTTCCAGCGCGTCCCGGTCGTCCCGGGTCCCCTCCTCCGGTGCGGTTTTCCCGTCGTCGCCCGTATCCGCGGCCGGACCAGCCCCGTCTTCCGTCACCGACGGACCAGCATCCCCTCTCTGATCGGTCAGGTTGTCGCCGTGATGATTGTTCGATGCCGAAAGCACGCCGGGCGACCCGTGTTCCATGATTCCAGAACCGGCGACACCCCCCGTGCCCGCGCTTTCGTATCCCCGGTTTTCGGGAACAAAGGCCGCGTACTGCGCACCCTCGCCGACAAGGCCCGGCTCTTGATCCTCATCGCCTTCCCCGTAGAACACTTCAGGCTCCATTTCACTTACAGCGCTTTTTCCGCCCTGGAGGTCCGTCATCGTGTTTGCGATGAGGTCGGTCGAATCGAGCCGGACCAATGAGCTGATGGCGCCCCCCTCAAAGGTCGTCCGCCCGTAGGATCCCACCATGACATCGTCGGCCAGTGTACCGACAAATGTGTTGTTTCCGGCGCCCCCGAACAGGATGTCTTCTCCCGGTCCGCCGTCGAGGAAATCGTTTCCACCGATGAAATTGTCGATGGTTTCGACATAACGTAACATTCCGGCCGAGAAGGTGACCTGCCCGCCGTCGCCCAGAAGGATATCCTTCCCCGAGCCGCTGCTCATACGGTCCGCACCCGTACCGCCGATCAGGATATTGCTTCCTTCACCGGCCGTAACCGCATCCGCCGCCCCGAGCGTGGGGGACGTGCTTTGGATAAGGTCAAGAATTCCGTCCGGACCGGACAGGATGGTCCCGTTGTCGCCCAGAACGATGTCGTTCCCGTTCCCGGTCGCGACCGTGTCGGCACCGACACCGGCGACGACATATTTTGTTCCGTTTCCGGAAATGAGCGTGTCACCGCCGCCGCTGGCCGGCAGCGTTGAGACGACCTGGCTGATCTGGAGACTTCCCGTCTGGCCCTCATAGAGGACACGGCCGTTATCGCCGAGAATGACGCCGGTGCCGTTTCCTTCCACGACCGTGTCGGCGCCCATCCCCGCCAGGATCAGATTGTTCCCGTCGCCCGACGTGATCGTGTCGTCCCCGCCGTACTCCGGATGATCCACCGTATCCGTCGTCTGGAGCGACAGCACCGCGCCGTCCGTGTCGTAATCCACCTGGCCGTTGTCCCCGATCACCACATGGTCACCGGCACCCGCCGTCACCGTGTCCGAACCGTAACCGCCCACGATGTGCTTGTCGCCGTCACCCGTCACGATCGTGTCGTCGCCCGTCACCGCACCGG
>DAOPOS010000017.1:22161-48509 GCA_035358035.1 Syntrophales bacterium
CACATGGTCACCGGCGCCCGCCGTCACCGTGTCCGAACCGTAACCGCCCACAATGTGCTTGTCGCCGTCACCCGTCACGATCGTGTCGTCGCCCGTCACCGCACCGGTCTCACTCCCCTGGGACGGCACCGTCGAAACGATCTGACTCAACTCCAGGGCGCCCGTCGCACCCGCATACGTCACGATCCCGTTGTCGCCCAGGATCACGTCCGTCGTCCCGACCGTCGTCGCCGCCGTGCTGATCGTATCCGACCCCATCCCACCCAGGATGTGGTTGTTCCCGTCACCCAAAATCGTGATGGTGTCGTCCCCGCCGTACTCCGGATGATCCACCGTATCCGTCGTCTGCAGAGTCAGCAGCGCGCCGTCCGTGTCGTAATCCACCTGAACGTTGTCCCCGATCACCACATGGTCACCGGCGCCCGCCGTCACCGTGTCCGAACCGTAACCGCCCACAATGACTTCATTCCCGTCCCCGGTTGATATCAAGTCATCGGCGCCGACCTCCGGAGCAACCGTCACAAATTTGCTGATCAGGTGTTTCCTGCCATCGGTCCGGTCGTCCAGTCCGCCGTTTCCGAGAACCCTGACGGCGTTCCCCACAGCGTCGTTGTAAATAACCAGCCCGCGGTCGCCGAAGACGATGTCCGAACCGCTGCCCGTGGTGATGTCGTCTATGCCCTGACCTCCGAAAACGACCAGGGACAGGCTGGATGCAGAGGCGTCCACCGTGTCGTTGTCCGTCGCCGCCGGATAGGTTGCCTCGGGGTAGAACTCCCTGCCGTAGGCACCCTGCGTGTTGAGGACGAAGAATCCATCCGTCGCTGCATCGAGGGAGACGGTCACTGTATCGTCGCCAAGGCCCGTGTTGAGGGTCGTAATGGTTTCCACGTCCACCGGTACGGTATCCAAACGTGTACTCGACACCGTTACGGTGTCCGCGCCGAAACCGCTCCAGAGGGTGATGCCGCCTGAAAAATTGCCGCCGGTCGCGGTGTAGGAGATATCCGCCCCGCCCAGGCCCTGGATCAAATTGTTCTTCAGGGTCACCGTGTCGCCCACGAGCGATGCCACGTCGCTCACCATGAGGAGGTTCTCTCCCGTGCCGGCCTCGATGTTCAATGCCTCGACAATGCCGTCGAGCGTGCCGTTCATGAGCGTCCGTGCGGCGAACGTCGTGGCATCTCCCCTGACACCGGTGACGTTGAAGGCGTAATTCCCCGTCGCGCAGACCGTCCCGTCGTCGGCCTTGCCGTCCCAGGTTGCTGTATGGTTGCCGGAGAAGAAGGCCCCGAGCGTCAACGTCCGCACGATGACACCCTCGCTGTCGGCCACCTCGACAATGACCGAGGCTGTATCTTCGGCGAGGTTGAAAGACACCTCGGGGCGGTTGCCGCCGTCGAAATAGACAACATTGCCCTTCAGGAAGCCGTCGGTGCCCCAGGCGGCGTTAACGTTCGCATCCGATGAGACATAGACGCTGTCGTTGCCGGCTCCGGCGTCGATGTGTGTGACGGCGCTGGTTGCCTGCACATTGAAGATATCGTCCCCGCTGCCCAAAGCGATGTCGAGGGTCGCGATGTTGTAGTAGTTGATGCCGCTGACCCGGGTCGCCATCTCGACAGTGCCGGTCAGGCCGGTCGTATCGATGGCGGTGATGCCCGCGTCCTTATGTTCGCCCTGAAAGGCGACGAAGAAGACGTTGCCGATCTTATCGACCTTGACGTTGCGCGTGTAGGGCTTCGAGTTGTCGGTGTTGTTCGGGTTAAGGATTGGATCGAGCGCGGTGCGAACGTCATTGGCCGATGCATCCCACGCAATGGCAGCCGTCGTCTGGCCGAGCACGGTCAGGGTGAAGGTGCCGCCGGTCGCATCGACGGTCAGCGTCTGGACGTTTCCGAGGTTCGGGCTCGTTGTCCCCTCGCGGGTCGTCGTGATCGCCACCTCGACCGACTCGTCGGCGAAGTTGACGAGGCCCGTGACCGGCAATCCGTCCGAACCGTCGCGGGACTCGGCCCACACGATTTCCGGCATGTCGATCCCGGCCATGGAGCGGACGAAGGTGACGGCATAGGTGATGGCGTGGGTTTCGCCGTTTCGGGCCTCCCGCCGCAGTTCTGTCACGGTTAGGTCGTCCGTCGCGAACAAGGCCTTCACGGCGTTTTCGACCGCGGCCAGAGCGGTTCCATCGGCATCGTAAGAGATCGTCTGAGGGGCGCCGTAACCGGCCAGGGACGGATCGATGCCGATGATATAGGTCCCCGATTTGGCCTGGACCCGGAACGTCTGGATCTCCTGCACCGTCGGCATGTCGAGGCCGATGAGCGTGTTGTCCGTCAGGGTCGCGGTGTTGACATTGGTGTCCGCTGAGTCGTCGATGTCGAGCGCATCGGCGCCGCTGCCCGTGATCGTAAGCAGTCCCGTGATCTGGTCCACAAGGCCCGCATCGCTCCCGACGTGTACGGTGTTCTTCACCGCCGCGCTTCCGGCATCGATGGCGGTGTGTCCGGAGACGGTCTTCACGGTGACGGTGTCGTCCCCGTCGCCCGTCCTGATCGACGTTGTCCCCAGATGAGTCGATTCGATGGTGACCGTGTCGGAACCGGAACCGAGGCTGACGTTCAACTGCTCCAGGTTCATGTAGGTGATGCCGCCCTGGAAGGATTTTCCGCTGATGACCGTATCGGATCCCATTCCGAGGCCGTACAGACGTGTGTCAGTGACCGTGAGCACATCATCGGAGACGCTGGCCCGGTTGTAGACGTTCAGGATGTCAACCTGGTCCGCTTCCTTGACGAGGTAGTTCCGGTTGACCGGCGAGATAAAATAGCCGTAGCCGACGGCCGGGTCTTCCTTCCACGCTGCCGTGAAGCGGACGGTGTCGTAGACGATGTCCGAATGATAGGTGGTCCCCAGGTCGACGGCGTCGGCCAGTCCCTTGGCCACGGCGGCCAGATCGTCCCCGGTCTTCGCGGTATACTGGAAGGGCGCGCCGTTCAGGTTCACGGTCCAGATCTGTCCGGTGTTCACCGTCCCGCTCAGGGCGATTTCCGCGAGCAGCCAGTTCACGCCTGCCGCAGCGAGCGGGGTCCCGGTCAGCCAGCCGTTCCCCTGGGCCACTTCCGCCGTAAAGGCGGCGCCGCGATTAATGGAGAGACGCTTGTCGGTCACGGCCACCGTGTATCCGCCGGTACTGATGGCAGTCCCGAGCTTCTCGGCCACCGTGTCGAGCGTGAGCGGATCGGACCCACTACCCGCCGTATAGGTGAAGGAGGCGCCGCCCAGCTTGACTTCCCACACCTGGTTCCTCAGGACGGATCCGGTCAGTGTGAGATCCACGGACGTGTACACCGTCGCGACGGCGCCGCGGCCCGTAACGCTGCCGGATCCCTGACCATCGGACACTGTGACCGACGCGGCGAAGGTGCTCGTTCCGTCTTCCGCCTTGACGGCCAGCGCATGACCCGTCAACCCGTCAGGCAGGGCCAGTTCCATCGTGGTCCCGACGCCGGGCGAACTAATGACCGTGATCTCATAGGGGTAGTCGTTCATCCGCGGGTCGAATCCGGGCATGCTGCCGCGCTGGGCGTCGACGTGGGTGATATGCGTGTCCGTCAGACTGGCGGCGCCGTTGACGATGTTCCACGCGGTGATCGCCCCGTCGGTCAGGTTCCAGTTCGTCTCGCCCGGCATCACGAAGGGGTTGTTCAGGAAGCGGTCCTCGCTGTAGCGGACGCCGCCGTCGAAGGTGACGGGACCTCGGATCTTGTTGACCCGTTCGCTCATCGCCGGGAATACCTTCAAATCCCCCCCCTCGAGAAGGGTATCGTCGGCGGCCGAGACCAGAACCGTCTGCTGCCTGTTCCAGGAGTTCCACTGGCCGTCGGCGGCCGCGAAAATCAACTGCGGCGTGATCGCAGCGCCCGCGGCGTCCGCAGGAAGCGTCACGGCCGGAGCGCCGCTGGCATCGATTTCGTAGACGGCACTCAGCGTTGCGCCGTCCACCCTGCTCAGCGTGAGGACACGGCCGGTCAGGGAGGAGCGGTAGGTCGTATTGTTCCGGACCTTGGCGAACAGATCGACGGCGATGTCCGCCAGTTTGTCCCGGTAACCGACAGCGGAGGAATACGTCGTGACGCCGTCGAGCGTCAGTGTCCAGACCTCCCCCTGGGCCGGCGTCCCGGTCAGTTCGATGTCGAGGGTCTTCTCGTCCGCCGAAGGCGTAACGATCATTCCTCCCTGAGAATACGGGATGATCGACAGGTGCGCTACGAATGACTGATGGTCCCCTGTGAAGCCCTCGGAGGCGACGTCATAGCGGGTGACGAGAAGGGTGTCGCCCGTCGCCGAGGCGTAGTAGCCCGCGGCATGGGCGCCCGCGTTGATCTGGTCCGCCAATCTCCCGGCGACGGTGGCCGTATCGAGGTCATCGCCGCCCGTTCCGGCGGTATAGGAGAACGGCGCATCGTCCAGCGTCAGAATCCACTGTTCGCCGGCCATGACCGAACCCGTTAATTTAATCGTCGCCTGGGGTGTCGCCACATCCACCTGGACGGCCGTGTTCTGGCCGTAGTTGTCCCTCGCCGAGAAGGCCAAATCGGCGTTGTAGCTCATCGTGGGGACGGGAACGACATCCAGTGTGATGTCGTCCGAAGGCCGGTTGGTAAGGACGACCTGGAACGTATCCGCGGTCGGCTCGTATCCCGGGAATTCGCTCCTCATGTCGTAGGTGATCTCGAAGGCATCCGAAGTCCCGATAGTTTTCTTCCCGTCGAGTGTGTAGGTGTTGGTCTGGGAGTCGTAGGCGAAAATAGCGGCCGCCTGACCCACCGAGGCCCCCTCCGTGAACGTTACGTTTTTGCCGACGAGGGTGATGGCCTCCTTGTTGACGGCGTGGCGCTGCAGGGACACGTTCAGGTCGTAGGACTGCTTCGCGGGCACGCCGATCGACTCCGGAGCGGGGGTCGTGTAATGGGGTGATGAACTGCTCAGAACCCAGCCGGCAAAAATGTTCAGATCGTAATTATAGATGTAGTTGTCGACGTAGGGCAAGTACTGGCGGTAAGTGCCCGCATCGATCCGGTACGTGCCGGCTTGTGACAGTTCCTGCGTGATGAACGGATCGTACGCCCACGTGCTGCCCGCGTCCTGAGTGCCCGACTTCAGGCTGGAGGCAATCAGCGAACCGTCCGGAGCATAAAGATTCAGGGTTAGATAGTCGCTGTACCCGATGTAAGCGGTGGTATTGACCAGATAGGTGTTCGATCCTACATAAGAACCGAATGCATAATAATTATCGGTTCGATAGACCGGCAGCGAGACCCACGTGCTGCCAGACACCACGTTGGCATGATCGATGTCGAAGACGCCCGCAACCTTTCCGCCGCCCTGTGAGACATCGAGGGTGAAGGAGGTGAACCAGGCGGTCGGCCTCAGCGTGACGGTGAGGGTATGACCGGCTCCCGCGGGAATCGTGACGTCGTAGTAGCCGCTGGCATCGATCGCCGCCTTCAGCTTGCTGGCGATCCCATTGATGTTGTCCGTCGATGAAACCGTCGTGTTGTACGCCCTGCCATTGAGCTTGACGGTCCAGATGTCGCCCGGGGTGATCTGGCCTTCGAGTGTAAATTCCGCGCTCTCGTAACGGGTCGTCGTCTCCGGCGTGTTGACCGCCGGCTGGGTGAACGTGTGGATCTGATCGATCGCCGCGATCGGGATGACCTCTCCATCGTCCTGGGTCAGGATGACGACCGATAGGTCGGCCGGATCGGCCGTTGCCGTATAATCCGCGGTCAGCGTGTTGAACTGGGTGACCAGTTCGTTTCTGACGACGGAGATCCCGTCACCGATCGCGGCATAACCATCCAGATAGGAGACGCCGTCCGCGGTCACGGTCCACCGGTCTCCGGTAACCGCGCTGTCGTCCAGGTCGATCTTATGGACCCAGCCCACACGGGCCGAACCGGATATCCCCTCGCTGACCAGGGTAGGCGCAGGTGCAATGGCAAGCGACGGGGTGAAGGCGATGTGATCTCCCTGGCGGTGAATAGTGACGGCATAGACGCCCGCGCTGACCTCGACGGCACCAGCCTTGTAGAAGCCGCTCGTATCGATGGCCGCGGCAAGGTGCTGTGCGATGGTCTGGGCATCCAGTGCGCCCCCGTCTATTCCGGCGATGGTGGAGAAGGAAACATCCGTACCGTCGTTGAGGGTCGCGGTCCAGGTCTCCCGGCCGGTGACGGTCCCGCTGATCTCCAGGGTTTTCACCCAGGTGGAGGCATCCGTGAAACTGGTGGAGGCGGGCCTGGCCGTACCGGTGTTGAGATCGTCTGTGCCGGTCTCACGGATGATCGTGATGGTGCCATTGCCGGTTTCGTAAGTGTTATAGCCGGCGGAGGCATCGATCAGGTCCTTGAGCCCTGTGATAACCGTCGCCAGCGTGGGCGCGGCCGTTCGCGTGACGTAGTTGAAATAATCGGTGGCGGCTGCGCCCAGTTTCAGCCCGACACTCCACGTCTGGCCGGCGACCGTTGCGCCGGTGAGCTGGATTGTATCGGAATAGGCCGCGGCGTCGGTCGTCGCGAGGGCGCCGACGTCGGTGTAGGCGGTCAGGGCGTCGCTCCCCGTCTGGCGGATCACGGTGATCGTATTGTTTCCGGATTCGAACGCGATGTAGTTGTCAGAATCGTCGATTTGTCCCGTCAGGGCCGTTACGACGTCAGACAGCGCCGGCGCGGTGGTCGCGTCGGTTACCGTACTGAAATGGTCGGTGGCGTTCGTCCCCAGCTTCAGCCCGACGCTCCAGATTTCGCTGGTCGCGGGCGTGCCGGTGAGTTGGATCGTTTCGGCATAGCTTGACGCGTCTGCCTGCGTCAGGTTGCCTGCGGCCGTGAAGGTGGAAAGCGTCTCCGCACCCGCCTCCCGGACGATCCGGATCATGTTGTTTGCCGCATCGAAAACAGTAGCGGTATAACTTGCCGATGCGTCGACCAGACCGGTCATGGCCGTCACGACGTCAGCGAGCGTCGGCGCCGCCGATCCGTCGGTCACGTGATTGAAATAATCGGTGTCATTGGTCCCGAGCTTCAGTCCGACGCTCCAGATCTCATTTTTGTCGGGTGTACCGGAGAGTTGGATCGTACGGATCCGTTCGCCGGCATCGGACATCGAGCCTGCCGTTGGTGCAGCCGTGTAGGCCGTAAAAGCGGTTGTATCGGCATTGCGGATCACCGTCAGGGTATCCTTGCCGTTTACGGTGGAATTGAACGCCCTGTATGGGGCGGACGCATTGATCTTGTTTATGAGCCCGGTAATGACGGCGGTGATGTTCGCATCACCTGCCGTACCGGTGTAGCTGAAGAAGGCGTTCGTCCCGTCGTTCAGGGCCAGGGTCCAGGTGCGGCCGGCGATCGAAGCGCCGTTCACCTCGAAGGTCTCCGACCAAGCTGAGGTGTCGGTCATGGTGCTGACAGGATCATTGGTGGGTGGCGTCATCACGATGTTGCTGATGGCTGACCGGTCGCCGGTGAAGAAGGTCAGTGTGTTGTTGGTCGTGTTCTTGACCGCATAAACACTCCAGCTGTTGGAGCTCCGTTTGGCGTTGATGTCAGCAATGAATTTGTCCAGAACATCATCTAAAACTGGTGTGCTGCCGCTGCTGCCGAATACGGCCGAGTAGGTATAGGTAACCACTCCAACGTCGAACGCCAGGGTCCATGTCTGGTTCTTAGCCACCGTGCCGCCGAGTTTGATGGTCTTGCCCCAGGACTCCGCACCGGTCAGTGTCCCGCTGTCCGTCAGCATCGTGAAGGCGGTCTTGTCGGTTCGCACCACGGAAAGGGTGTCGTTCGTCGTGTCCGCTGTAGCCGTGTAGGATCCCCCGATCGTCGCGGCCAGACCGCTGAGGACGTCGTCTATGGTGTCATCTGCATCAGCCCTGTAGGAGTAGGACTCGACATAACCGTCGCTGGTCTTCTTGGTCGTCACGGTCCAGATCTGATCGACGGAGACAGCGCCGCTGAAGGCCGCCGTTTTGACCCATGAGGAGACGTCCGCAATCGCACCGTGATCGGTGAGGATGCTGAAGCCGGTGTTATCGGACTGCCGGACGATCGTCAGGGTGTCCGTTGGGGCGTCGTAGTGAGCCTCGTAGTCCGCGCTTGCAGCAATCGCTGTGGCAAAGGCGCTTCCAACGTGATCGATGGTATTTCCGGCCGTGGACTGGTAGGTGTAGACCTTGTCGCCTGTACCGTCTGCGCTGGTCCTCAGGACCAGGGTCCAGAGCTGATCGGCCGCCGGGGTCCCGCTCAGTTGGAGGGTCTGTGCCCACCCAGCGCCTGCAGAGGCCAGGGTCGCGGCTCGGGTCGTCAAAAGCGTGAATCCGTTGGTGTCGCTCTTCCGGACCACCGTCAACGTGTCTGTTGATGCGTCATAGACGGAGGTGTAGCTGCTGCCAGTCGTGTTCGTGATCGCCGCGGCGAGGCCGCCTCCGACCGCGTCGAGACCGGCGCCTGTTGAGGTATAGCTGTAGGTCTCGACCACCCCGCTATCGGTCCGGAAGGCAATGGTCCACACCTGGCCGGCTGTGGGTGTGCCGCTCAGGGTCACGGTCTGCGCCCATCCGCTCACTGGGGCCGAGATGTTCCCCCGACTGGTCAAGAGGTCGAACCCGGCCTTCGTGCTGCTCAGGACCGTCAGCGTTCCGGCTGCCGCATCGACCTGTGCCTGGTAGGGGGTGTCCGCGTTGATCGCCGTCTGCAGGCCGGCCAGGACTTCGGCAATGCCGTCTGTGGCCCCGGCCATGAAGCTGTAGGACTTCACGCTGCTGTCGCTCGTCTTCCGCAGGGTGACGGTAAAGATCTCGCCCGAGGTGACGCTCCCGACCGGATCGAGGGAGGTCGTCTTGGCCCATGCAGAGGCGTTCTGCAGGACGCCCTGTGAGGCCGTTCCCGCGATCTCGTGCTGAATTGTCACGCCTTCAGTGTCCGTAATCGTGAAGGAACTGCCGGAGGTGTAGGAGGCATCGTAGGTCACGCCGGCATAATCGTGGATGGCTTTGGCCAGCGCCTGGGCTACGCCGTCGAGGCTGGCGGCATAACCACCGGTGCCTGCCACATAGCTGAACGTGTGGTCGCCGGTTTTGCCTTCGTTGATTGTCACCTTATACGTTTCGCCGGCCCGGTACGGTCCGGTGAGGGCCATGACGGCCTGGGTCCACTGGACATCGTCAAAATCGGTTTCGACGGGATTTCCGCCGAGGGTCGCACTGCCACCCGCGCCCGGAGTGACCTGGAGGTTGAAGAAATGTCCCGTGGTCGCATCCGTGATCCGCACGATATCGGCAAAGTGCGTGGCCGTATAGGTGGCTGCGCCCGGCTTCGTCGTGTTGATGGTGCTCACCAGTCCCTGTGCCACGTCGTCGAGGCTGGTCGTAGCCGCGGTGAAGCTGTAGAGGGTGGATATTCCGTCCTGCCCGCGAACGGCGATGTTCCATGTCTCGCCCACTGCGACCGTGCCCTGCAGGAGGATGTCGGCGCTGCTGTAGGTCCGGTAGGGAACCGCGTTTTGGATGGAGAAGGTGCCTGCGGGTGCGGGCCCGATATTCCGGATCTCCACGCTGAAGGCGTTGCCGGCCGAATCGGCGATGCTCAGGGTGTTGCTCCCGGCCGTGTGGCTGGCTGCATAGGTGCTTCCGCCGGGTTTGCTGCCATTGATTCTTGTTTTCAGGCCTTCCGCCGCATCCGACAGGGATGTTGTGGTCGTCGCGTAGGAATAGGTCGTGGTTACGCCATCCTGAGTGAGCAGGACGATCCATCGGTCACCCACGGCTACGGTTCCGCCGAAGACGATGTCGGCGCCGCTCAGTTGGACGGCAGCCGCGTCCTTCACGGATCCTGCCCTCGTGATGATGCCGGCGGTCTTTGCGTCGTGCTCGAGGTCCACCCAGAAGCCGTTCGCATCCTCTATGGTGAAGGTTCCACCGGCGCCCAGGGTCGCGCTGTAGGTAATGGCTGTAATCGCCGACGGCGCTCCTTCGGGGGTCTTGGTTCCGATCGCGTTGACGAGTCCTGCCGCGATGTCGGACACGGTGGCATCCGTGGGCTGGACGGTATAGGTGTAGTCTTGGCCGTCGATGGTCGCGGTCCAGACGTCGCCCGCCGCAACCTTGCTGCCCGTGATGTCAAGGGTTGCACTCGTGTAGTAGGTGTGCGTCGGGCTCTCCGCGGTGGTGGCGCCCAGTGTGGCGCCGTTCCGGGACAGCATCTCCCCTGTGATCGTAAAGGCGTAGCTGTCGGTCGTTCCATCGCCCGTCGCCACGACCGTAGTGTAGGGGGTGGTTGAGGTCACCGTTCCGTTGCCGATTTCGGCGTTATAGAAGGTATACCAGAAGTCGCTGTCGTCGATGACCTGCGGCGTTCCGTCAGGGTTCTGGTCCTTCAGGACAGGCGTGGGCGAGAACGTGAAGGACCCCTCCGTATGACGGTCCATCGACACTTGCAGTTCGTAGTCCACCCCGTCAGGCAGGCCGTTGGAATAGTTGATCCACCAGAACCAGTTGCTCACCTCGACGTAATAGTCGCCCGCTGTGGTGAACTGGTACTGGAGGTAGTCGTCCAGCCAGGTCGTGCTCCCCTGACCGCCCGCCGCAAGATCCGCGGGATCGGAATATCCGGGGCCCGTTGTGATCAGGGTCCCGTTGGAATCGTAAAGGGTAAGCTTGCTGGCCCACAGCGTGCCGTCCCAGTAGTCGTAGCCGTGATCCACGTCGAACGAGGCATTGACCGGCGTGGAGACTCCGCCGGGGTTGAGCATGTCGTCGGTGACCGTAAACTTGTAGACATCGACCTCCCCGTTTCCACTTCCCTTGATCGTGAGATGGGGAACGGTCGTGGCGTTGATGATGTCCGCATCGCTCGACGTGCTCCACTTCGCATATTCGAGGGATTGGGCGGTGTAGATCGAGCTGTGCGAAGGCGATTCGTTCAGGACAGCGGCGCCGAAATCCGCCGTGAACTGCGTCAGGGGAATCGGTTCGGAAACCGTAAAGGCGCCCGCTCCAGCCACGATGCTGGCCTTCAGACCAGCCGCCACGGCGGCCAGGGTGAGGTTGGTCGTTCCGGTCGCATAGCTGTACTTGACACCGCCCAGGGTCAACGACCAGGTCTCGCTGGCCGCGACGCTCCCGGTGAGCGCGAGGCTCAGCGAACGCCACGCCGTGTCGCCGTTGACCGAAGCGGAACCACTGATCATGGCCATGCTGAACCCCGCGGCGTTGGTGATCATGAGGGTGTCGGACCCGGCTGTGTGTGAAACGGCATAGGGGGCCGCAAGATTGGAATTCAGAACGCCAAACAGGCCGTCCGCCACCTGTTCGATGGTCAGACCGCTGGACGGCGCCGTGTACGTATAATCCGTCGACTCCACCCGGACGGTCCATTTGTCCCCGGAGTTGACGACGGCGCTGTTGATGGCAATGTTCGCCGTGGTCCAGACCTGGACGCCGCTCAGGGTGCCCTTCCCCGCCGTCTTCGTGAGGGTGCTGGGCGCCTCGGCGATGGCAAAGTCGGCGGTGAAGATCGCCGCCCGACTGATGAGGATCGCCGATCCGTCGCCAACCGACGCATCCACGACCTGTCCGGACCCCAGATAGACCTCGTCCGTCGGTTCGGTTACCCGGGTGCTTCCGTCCGTCTGGGTCACGAGGACACCGGGCGCCTGGGCATCGGTAACCGTCGCGTCGATCGAGGGCAGGGCTGTCATCTCTCCGCTCGCGCCGGCCACGTACCGGTAGTCGGCACCATTGATCGTCACCGTCCAGTCCGAGCCCGCGCTCACGGTCCCCTGAGGCGTGATGTCGAGGGCCGCGTAGTGATCCGCGGAAGCGGTGCCGGTGATCGTCGGCGATCCGGCCGGCTGCGTCATCCGGACGACAAAGGCCTCGCCGGAGGGGTTGGTCGCAACCGTCAGGAACGGATTTGCCGGCGCGGTCGTCGTGTCGGCGGTCACCGTGAAGCCGGACCCAACATCGGCGGCAACCTTGGCTGCCAGCCCCTCGACCACCTTGGCGAGGTTCAGGGCATCGCCGTCACTCCCGGCGATATAGGTGTAGTCGGTTCCATTGAGGGTCAGGGTCCAGACGCTCCCCA
Organism: Syntrophales bacterium; assembly: GCA_035358035.1. Classification (GTDB taxonomy): domain Bacteria; phylum Desulfobacterota; class Syntrophia; order Syntrophales; family UBA2251; genus UBA2251. The sequence continues at coordinate 34,308 of DAOPOS010000017.1, forward strand.
TCCCGACGGCACCCGACGGGGTGACCGTTGCATCCACATAAGCCGCCTCGGCGGTGGCAAGCGCGGCGCTCCCCTCCTTGATGGAAGCGGTGAAGGGCGTTTTTGCACTCACCGTGAGGATGTCCGCCACGACACTGCCCGTGAAGGCCGTGGTGACGTCGCCCTGGATCTCCGCCTTCAGCCCCAAGGCAACGTCATTGAGTGCGAGGTTATTGAACGCATCGACATCGCCGGCGACTACGGCGTGCGTAATCCGGGCGTAGTGGGTGCCCTCGGTGGCTCCGTCGTAGAGGGCCTTGACCTGCACCATCTGCGGCTTGTTCCAGGCGTTGGCGGCCGCCGGGTCGCTGCTGAAGGTCAGGTGGGTGATGGCGTTGCCCGCCTCGTCGTAGACGGCAACCTGCTTCACGCCCTGGTCGTCGGGCAGCACGCTGATGTCAACCTGGACGTCCGCGGAAGGCCGCCGGGTCAGGGCCACGGAGTAGTGGTCGGAATAGGCCGTCCCGATCTCGACCGTCGATGCGGCGCCGGCCGTCGCCGGTTCGGAGACGATGACCCGTCCGTTCGCCTGCGCAATTACGACGCCTGCCGCGTCGCTGTCGTAGACCTGCGCAGTCAGGGAAGGCACGACGAGGCCGTCATAGGCGCCGCCGTCGTTCGGGTCGGCGCCCTGATTGACGCTGTGCTGGATGTTGAAGACCCTGAGCCCCTCGGCCAGATCGTCCGCCGGCGCCGTCACGGTCACGATCTGCGGGATGTACCAGTTCGTCCGGTCGAAGAGCAGCGTCGTTCCCAGTGTGCTGCCGTTGAGCTCGATCCCGAGTCCGCCCGCCTTCGTCTCGGATTCCTTGGGGAACACCGGCGACGCGGTGATGCGGACATCCTCCTCCGGCGACCGCGTGAGCACAACGGTGTACTGGGAGAGCACAAGCGCGGTGGGAATGACGCTCCCCTCGAAGATGCGCAGCGCCCCCGCCAGCGGCCGGACCACCACGCCGGCCTCCTCGTTGTCCATGACGCTCGCAGAGACGTCCTCCACGAAAAGGCCGCTGTAGTCCGTGACCGTCCCGCCCCCGATCCCGATGTCGATCAGGCCGCTGTGGCCGTTCAGGTCGTTGCTGACCACGTCGATCGGTTCGCTCGTTTCGCTGCCGGCGACGTTAAAGGTATCGCTTCCGAGCCCGCCCACAAGTTCGATGGAGGCGCCCTCCGGGGTGCTCGCGATGTAGAAGTTGTCGTTCCCCTCCAGGGCGTCCAGAACGATGATCTCGACGGAGGCGTACTCGACGAACAGACCCGCCCCGTAAATCCCCATGTCGGTGGCAACGAACTTGTCGGCGTACTCCGTCCCGACAACCACGAGGGTATCGGTCCCCTCGCCGCCCTCGACATGCACGGGCGCGTTGACCGTGTAGGTGATGAAGTCTTTCCCCAACCCGCCGTTGATGTTGGTGATCGGCTTGAGCGGATCGTTCGGGTCCACCGCCACGAAGGCCCGCACGGTGAAGGTATCGTCATCCTCCTCGCCGTAGAGCCAGAGGTCCGCCTTGTTGTGGTAGACGATGAAGGTGTCGTTCCCGATCCCCCCGTAGAGCGAGGCGGCGTAGCTGACCCCGTTGCTCAGGTAGCCGCGGGTGGTGAGCGTCGTGGGGAAGTAGTCCTGCGAGGCCAGGCCGGCATAGGCATCGCGGGGGGACTTGAACATCTGTGCGATCTGGAACGTATCGTCTCCCGCATCGCCCCGGACGGTCAGGGAGGAACTCGTGTCGTCCAGCACGAACAGATCGTCTCCGTCGCGCCCAAAGACCGTGATGCCTCCGCTCACGCTCGTGTAGTTCACCCGCTCGACGCTGCCGCCCGTAACCGGCTGGCGGTCCTCGTCCAGTTCGAGGGCCATGATGGCGTGCGGCCGGAAGAGGAAGAGATCTTCCTGGGTGGTGCCGTAGATGTTCAGACGGTCGGAGCCCATATCGCCGGCGTGGACGCTGTCGACGTCGATTCGGGTGACCGCGGAGCCACTGGGGGAGGCCTCGCCGGACAGGCCGATCTCGTAGAAATCGCTTCCGTCCCCGCCGTTGAGCGTCAGCAGGGCGTCGATCCCGTTTTCGAAGGTTTGCGTACCGTCCTGGTGGTAGTTGACCCGGATGATGTCGTCGCCGCCCGTACCGCGTTTGGCGGGATCCGTGGAGTCGACCCGATCGCCGTAGACCGTCGTGACGCCGCCGATGCTGCCGATATTGATCGTGTCGTCGCCCAGATGGCCGTCGATCACGCTCGTTCCGGCTATCGTTCCGGCCACGAAGAGGTTGTCTTTGCCCTGCCCCAGGGTGAGTTCGAGGTTTTCGAAGGCGGCGTACGCGATCCCGATCGTCAGCCCAAAGCCGGTCAGGTCCTGTGATGTGAGGATACCGCTCTGGTTTGCCGTGGCAGCGCTGTTGTCGATGCGGACCGTGTCGTTGCCCGCGCCCGGCTCGAGTTCGATCTGGCCGTGCATCTCCGCGAGCGTGTGGGTGGCGTCCCCGATCACGACGAGGTCGTCTCCGGTGTTGGCGTCGAGGTACGCAATCGTCCCTGTGTTCGTACTTTGGATAAGGAAATCGTCGTTTCCGCTCCCGAGTTGAACCCGGAGGGTCTCGAGCCCTCCGTAGGTAATCCCGGCGGTGCCCAAACCGGTGAGGGTCATCGCCGTCAGCGTTCCCGTGTTGTCGGCGGCATCGCCCCGGTCGTTGATGGTCACCGTATCCGTGCCTGCCTGGCCGTTGATCGTAAGCGGTCCGGCAAGGGCGTTGACGGTGCTGGTCGCGTCGGCATCCGTGCTGCCCGCGTAGAGGGTGTCGCTGCCGGCGCCCAGGAAGATCGTCGTGGCCGTCCCGGCCTGCGTGCTCCTGACCTTGACGGTGTTTCCGCCTCCGCCCAAGACGATGTTCAGATCCTCCAGGCCGGCATAGGCGATGCCCTCGCTCATCCCGAGGCCGGTCAGTCGCGTATCGGTGAGTTCTGCGTTGTTCGCGGTTCCGTCCCCGCGATCGTAGGCATTCAGGATATCGCTGCCGGCATCACCGTTGACGGTCAGCAGAGCAAGGATCTGGTTCACTGTGCCGTCGATCGCCGGGGCGAGTGTTCCGATATTGATGGTGTCGTCACCGGCGCCAGTGCTAACGACAGTCGCGACATCGGCCCTCTGGATATTGATGGTATCGTTGCCCCCGGCCCCCCGGATGCCGGTCGCCGAGATGTTCGTGGTGTCCAGCCCGGTCGACACGTTTATCGTGTCGTCGTCCGCGTCGCCGTACACGTCGAGCCGGCTGCCCTTAACCGTTCCAGTCAGGTTCATCCTGCTGCCGACGCCGCTGTCGGCGTTGCCGTAGTCGCCCCGGATCTCGACATAACCGCCGCTGGCCTGCAGCAGGGTTCCGGACGAGAGCGTCAGGTTGTCGCCGGCCAGCAGGAAGATCGAGCCGCCGGAGGCATGGATCCAGACGTCGCCGATCGTCAGGTCGTCTCCCGCGGCCGCCTCGTCGACGGACTGCAGGGTGATGTCGCCGCCGGTCGAATGGACGTTCTCCGTCACGTTCATGGGGCTGTTGCTCTGCAAATCGATGCCGTCGTAGGCGTCGATGCCCGGATCGTCGTTGTCCACGACCCCCCCGACCGTCATGCTTCCGCTGTTGGTGATCCAGACGCTTCCGGTCGTGGATTTCCCTTCCAGCTTTCCGACCTGGGTGCTGATGGGGGCGGCAAACTCGCCGATATCGCCGCTGGCGAAGAGATACGTAAATCCCGATACGACGTTCGCACCGCTTGAGCGTCCATTCAGGATGCGGCCCGTCGGAGCGGTGATGAAGGCATAACCGGCCCCGGAGCTCACCGTGTCCAGAGTGAGGTCGCCGTCGGTTTCAATGATGTAGGCATTCCCCAGATTGCTCTTCGAACTGAGGAGACCGCCCAGGGTGTCGATGTCGAGGTCGTTGCCGGACACGCCGATCCCGCCGACATCGGCCGTCAGGGCGATGTTTTTGCCGCTCACGTCGGCGGCACTGTCGCTATTTGCATCCAGAATGGAAAGGTGGGCCTTCAGGTCAACATCGCCGGCACTGGAGAAGACGCGGTTCACGTACAGGTTCCCCTCGGTCTCGGCAATCCGGATGGTCCCGGATGCGCTGGCCTTCAGGGTCCCCGTGCCGAGCAGGTTGACGTCCAGGTAGTCGCCCGCCTCGCCGATCGCGCCCGCCGCGAGTTCCAGCGTATTGGCACGGATATTTTCGAAATCGTTGTTGAAGCCGTCCACGATGGCGGCCGGCGTTGCGAGGTAGATCCCTCCGGACCGGGCGTAGAGGGTCCCCACGTACAGGGTGTCGAGCCCCGTCAGGTAGATATCGGTCCCCGCCCGCGCCGTAACGGTTGCATCTGCGACCAGATTGACCGTGAAGGGCTTGGCGGCCGTACCGATCGATTTCTCGGCCGCCTCGAGCACGAGATCGTCGCTCACGACATTGGCCACACCGGCCACGGCGACATTGTAGATGCCCTGGCCGCCCTTGATGCGGACCGTCTCTCCGGCCTGGACCGCATCGATGTTGAGGTCGCCCTCCGAGCCCAGGTAAACGTTCGCGCCGGCCGTGATGTTGATCTCCCCGGAGGATTCGACGTCGATGTCCTCGCGCTGGTCGATGGTGATGGTCGCTTTGACGATGCTCTTATCAAGCGGGTCGAGAATCTCGTGCTGGACGCTGACCGTCTTGTTGCCCTCGTTCGTGAGCGAATCGTCCGCGCTCAGGATCAGTGTGGAGCCATCGACGGACGAAATTCGGTAGATGTCGTTGTTGCTCGCGCTGCCGGTGATGCGGATCCGGTCTCCGGCCACGAAACCGGTCCAGACGCCGTCCTTCCGGACGATCCGGTCGGCAGTGCCGGCCTCCACGAAGTCCACGGTTGCGGAAGACACCACGCCCCAGTAGCCCACGTCATCCCGCTCGGCCGCGGCCAGGGCGACCCGTTCGTCATCCGTCAGCGTCAGCGACCCGCCGGTCAGGTCGATCTCGACCCGGCCCGCCGAGTTGCCGACGCCACCCGAGGTGACCAGGGTCACGTTGGCGCCCACGATGTTGGGATCCTCGGTGCTCGCCTGGGTGTCCGTCACGGGCTTGAGGAGACCCGCGCCGATCGCGTAGAGCAGTTCTTCCTCGGTCCACACCTTGACGCTTGCACGCAGGGTGCTCTCTTCCGTGGCGCTCAGGTGATAGACAAAGGCGGGATCATAGGACGTGGGGAAGGCCTCGCTCCGGGAAGCGAAGTAATCGGAAAACTGCCCGTGCAGGGTGTGGTACTGGGTGGTGCGGCTGTTCTCCAGTGTCGTGATGGCGGCCGCGATCTCCTCCGCCGTCTTCCCCTGCCCCGCATAGTAATCCTCGTACCAGGCCCGTTCAGTCGCAGAGAGGGTGATCTTCTGGGAGGCGTCGTAGCTCCCGCCCACCGAATTGCGGTAGACCCAGTAGGTCCGGTATTCCCCTTCCTTGGTCGCTGCGAACGAGGCGACGATGTTGTCGATTTTATCCTGGGCCCCGGTGCTGTCGGTGAGCTGGAGGTCTTTCCACATCCCCTCCTTCAGCTCGTTGTAGGTCCGCTCGTCCCGTTCCTCGGCCTGGTTGGCATCGACAATCCCTCCTCCCGCGACCTCTACGTAGACGTCATGACCGGCCGCGTCGATCTTCTTCAGCCGGAGGTTGCCCGCCGTCTCCTTCAGGAAAACGTTGCCCATGGCGGTGGCCAAAACGTTGTCCTTGAGGAGGGTTCCCGAATCGAGCTTCAGGGGTCGACCGGTGCTGTTCCCGATCCCGCCGCCGTTGGCGATCAGGCTGATCCCGCCACCCTGAACGAGGCCGTCGTACCAGGTTCCATCGGCCTTCTGGGCGACGGAAATCCCGCCCTGGGCCGTCAGGCTGACGTCCGCGCCCTGACCGGTCATGACCTGGTCCACCGACAGATCGCCGATGATCTCTTTGATCTGGATCTTTCCGTCCGTGGTAACGGCCTTCAGGCTCGGCCGGTGGGCCACCTTCTCCCACTGGGTCGTATCGGCGTAGTTCTGCACGCGGAGGTCCAGGCTGGCGGGCGTGCCCTTGTAACGATAAACGGCGCCGGCCTCGCCGCCCCCGGTATAGTTCGAGGCGAGCTTCACCCGGTCGTCCGTGGTGAGGATGGTTTTGCCGCGCTTGCTAACATCCTCGTAGGTGTCTGAATAACCGGTATAGGCCGAGGTATATTGGTAAACCGGTTCGTCGGCCAGGTTCGTATTGAGGGTCGTGTCGTTTCCAATGCCCGTCTTGGCGGTCAGTTCGACGCGGAGGCCGCCGACATACGCGGCATCGCCGGTCTGCTGGATGGCGCCGCCGGACGAGGTGATGACCGTTGTGCCGGACGGGTTCAGGACCGGCCCTTCCAGCACGACGTCCCCGACCGAATCCACATTGACCTGGCCCTGATCATACCCGATGAACTTGATGGCGAAGGGCCGGTCGGATTCGATCGTGTGGGTGAACGTCTCTTCGGTCTGGACTTCTTTCGCCCACCAGGAGTGGTAGGTCTTCTTGCCGTACCACGTGCTGTCCACCCGGCGATTGGTGAGATTCCAACCTGTATCGGAGAGTGTCCTCGAGTCGTAGTCGTAGGTATAGACGTCGTTCTTCGCACTCGAGGTATCCTTGTAGAAATAGGGGCCTGTGCCTTTGATCTTCGGCTGATCCAAAATCTCGGAGGTCGCGTTGTTCTCGACCGCCGGATCCCGCGCCAAAGCGTCGATTCCCAGCCAGGCGCTCGTCTGGACATGGCTCGTATAGAGGTCACCCCTCTTCTGGACCACGGACCAGCCGTAGCGCCAGCCGTCGGCAGGCGTGTAGGTGTCCGTCGTTCCCAGGGTGCTGACCACCGGGCCCGCACCGTTGTCCACGGTGCGGATCACGTCGCTGCCGGACATCCGGTAGAGCGTGACGGTTTGCTCCGAAACAGTGTCTTTGGCCTTGTCCGTGATGAGCAGCGTGCCGGCACCCCGCTGCGAGGCGTCCAGACGGTTGATCACCAGGTCGTAGGGGGTGTCGTTGTTGACCTCGACCCTGGCATAGCCTCCCAGGACTCGGACCTCTCCCGTGCCCGTATTCATGATATGGCCGGTCAGCTCGATGTGGCCGCCGCTCACGCGCATCTCGTCCACCACGATCTGCCGGGTCGCCGTGTCGAAGCGGACGATGAAGTCGTCTGTGGAGGCGGTCTTGAGAACCACCAGGCCTTTCTGCCACGGGCTGATGTTGGCGATTTCGCTGATCGTATCCGCGCCCAGGTTGAGGATGTAGTCCGCCTTGCCGCTCTGCATGATGCCGTTGATGTTCAGGTACTCGGCATTGATGAAGATCTTGTCGCCGTAGAGATTGACGCCGGTGGGAACGATTCCCAGAATGTCGTCCGTGTAGTCCCAATCGAAGCCGAAGACACTCCCTTTCGCGGCCGCGGTGCCGTTGTTCATTCCCGGATAGCTGTCCCAGGTGGAGGCGGCCTCACCGCCTACGGAGTAGGAAGACACCCCGTCAATGTAAACCGTGCCGCCGGCGATTACGGTCATGTTCTTGGCCCGGACCGCAGCGCTGAAGACGATGTCCCCTTCGCCTGCGGGATGGGTCTTGAAGGTGACGCTGCCGCTCAGGTTGTTGACCGCTCCCACCACGGTAATGTCCGGCCAGGCATAGACGTCGCCACCCACGGTTCCGGCGATGAAATCGTTCTCCACATGGATGGAGGGATCGCTGAGCGCGTTGTCCGGCAGGGCGCTGAAGGAGGCGACCCCGGCTGTCATCGACCCCCAGGGCGTCGGCTTCCGGGCATCCTCATCGTCGTTGATCTGGTTCTCCAGTTCGGCATTCGCGCTGTTCGCGTTGTTGATGGGATTGTTCTGACTCACTTCCATACCGTTGAAGAAGAGGCCGCCGTTGTTTTCCGGGATGTTGATCCCGTTGATCACAACAAAGGCCGGGGTGTGGTTGAGAATGGTGACGCTCGCATCACCCGGGGCGTCAAAGCTGCCCGAGCCCCTGAGCTGATCGGAACGGATGTCGATGGAACCCGCCTCGGCCCAGACCGGATCGATGTTGACCGTCATGACATACTGGGCTACCGGTGTAAAAACGCCCCCGTTCTCCTCCAATAGCCCCTCTGATGCCAGCAGTTCCTCCAGGCGTGTGATCTCGCCCAGGTAGTAGTTGACCAGCGTGGCATTGCCGCTGTCCTTGTAGAGGGAGTATTGGGCTCGTGCCGTCTCCAGCTCTTTAACCAGGTCGGACTGGAGCACCTCCTGGCTGACCGTGAAGCCGATCTTCTGATCGGCGGCGTTGACCTTGCCGCTCGCGGTGATGGTTCCGGCGCTCTTGTCCCAGCTATCCAGGGTCAGCGACCAGGTCCGCATGATGCCGGTCCGCACGGTGCCGTCGATCGTCACAATGCCGTGGCTCTCGGTCCGGACGGTACCGGCGTACATCTCTTCGGCCGCCGCACCGTTCAGGGCATCGGCGAGGGAGCTGACCCAGTTGACCGCCTTGGCCTTTCCCGTCATCTCGCCGAATCCGTACCGCTCCGCATGGATACGGGCACTTCTCGCCGTCTCCAGAAGCGCGCCCGATCCTACGGTGATGGTGTTTTCCTGCATCAGGTAGGACTTGGCGTCCACGTCCTCGATGGGAATGGCGCTGCCTGCGAAGCTGTCGAGACGGGCCTCCACGGCATAGGGGTCGCGGACGAAGTCGGTGCTGGTCCCGGCGGAAATGTCGAGATCCCCCAGGGCCCGGACGTAGGCGCCCGAGCCGATGATAACCTCGTTGGTGGGACACACGTTCGCCACGGACTCGCCGATGATGAGCGTGCCAAGCCCATACGCCTGGGCGTTGACCTTGGCCGAGACGTCAGCCGTCCCTCGGGCCGTGATGTTGATGGCGCCCACGCTCTTGAGGTCCGCATCGCCTACCTGCACCCGGGACAGGTCATTGTTCGTCTGGATGGTGGAGTAGGCCCCCAGACCGGAGAGCCCGCCGCCGGCCGTGAAATTGATCTTGTCCTTGACGAGGAGATCGTTGAGTGCCTTGAGCTTGAAGTTCCCCGGCGAGGCGACACTGCCCACCGCCTCCAGGGAGGCGCCGTTCCCCACGGTCACCAGGGTCGTGAAGCTGATGAGCGTCTCGCTGTCGGCGCTGCCTCCGGCAATAATCCCGTAGGCCTCACCGTCGATGTTGCCATCGGTCAGCAACGGCTTGCGCGCCCGGTTCACCGCATCCATGGCGACGTCCCTGGCCTTCACATTGACGTTGTTCCCGACCTTGGCCTCCACGGAGGAGGTGACGCTGTTGTCGATCTCCGCCCCGGTTCCTCCGAAAAGCCCGCCGGCCAGGGCCATGACCTGGCTGTTGAAGGTGGCGGTGTGATCGGCAGAAATTGCGAACGCACCGCTTCCCCGGTTGCTCAGGTCGATGGTCCGTCCCGCAACGCCGTCTTTGATTTCCGCCCGGGTCGTGCTGGTGTTCACGGTGGTGGCCGTGGCGGACGACACGGAGATGCCGCCTATCGACCCTGCGACGGTGTAGGCAAAATTGTCATCCGCGCCTGTGGCCGTGATGCTGAGGCTCCCGCCGGTCAGTTTCACGCCACTGCCGAGGTAGGCCTCCGTGGTCGTGCTCGAGGTCACCTTCGCGGTGCTCACACCGACCGCGACAAGCCCGCCCACATTGCTGTTCGCCTCTGCGTACTGTCGAGTGTTGTTGTCGGTACTGATCACAGTGGCGCCGGCGATGTCCAGGGTGGTGCCGTCTTGGACGAAGCTCCGAACGGCGCCGGTGTTGGTGGCATTGCTCACCGTGGCGTCCACGCCGATCAGACCGCCGGCCGAACCGGTCGTCTTGGCCTTGGAGGAATACCCGGCAGAGGGCAGTGCATCCGAGGCCGTGACGGTCAGGCTCCCGGCGGTAATGGTTCGGTTGTTCCCACCCACAAAGGCCCGCACCGTGGGCGAGACGGTGGACGTGGCCGTGGAGACGCCGACCGCCAGAGTCCCGGCGTTCACCCCCAGGGCCTCGACCTCGACCCTCGGTTTGGCCTTGGCTGTCACGAGCATGGCGCCGCCGGCCGTGATGTTCGTCGCATCGGTGTAGGCTTCGACCGTCGGGGTGGCCGTTCCGATGGCCACCGACCCGCCTGCGGAAATGGAGATCAGTCCGACCGCGGCCGAAAGCGTATCCACCCTGGCCAGCGCCGTATCGGTCTCCCTCGCTTCCAGGGTGAGATTCCCGTGGACATTCAAGGGGCTCTGGACGACATAGGCCCTGGTGGTGTTGTGGATGGCATTGGTCGCCGATGCCCCGCCGCCGCTCACGGAGACGCTGAAAATGCCGCCGCTGAGAGCCGCCGAGGCGGCCACGGAAATGGCGTCAATCCCGGCTTCCTCGATGGCCTGGACGATCATGTCGCCGGAAGTCGTCGTCACGCTGGAGGTATTGACATAGGCCTCGACGCGGTTCCCGATGTCGTTGGACGCCACGGCAAGCCCGATTGAAACCGCCACCCCGACGCCGCCGAACGCGGCCGCCAGCGAGGCGGAACCGGCGAACCCGTAGATATCGGAGGTGTCGTCCGCAACCAGGGACGCACTGCCGACAACGATGGTCGAACCGGTGACATACGACTGGACATCGGTTGAGATCCTGTTCGTGGCGTAAACGCCGGAGCCGCTGACGGCGACCCCAACGACGCCGACGGCTACGGCGGCCGAAGCTGAAAAGACCGTGGCGCTGATCGATTCATCCGCAGTCGCCGTCTGGGTAAGGGTCCCTACGGCCGTGATGCGCGAATTGGTCACGTAGGCCCTGACCTGCGCGGGCGTCCAGGCGCCCAGGAGGTCGTACCCGATGAAGTTTTGGGCGACCGAGGCCCCGATCGAAACACCCACGCCCACACCGCCGCCGGCCAGCGAAGCGGCCGCGGCTGCGATGATCGCGTTGATCGAGGAGGTATCCGAGGCGGAGAGCACCACGTTCCCGGCACTGTGGAGGGTGCTGTCCGCGACGTAGGCGTTCGTCCGGGTGAGGATGACGTTCGAGGCCACGGCCCCGGCCCCGCTGACCGCGACCCCGACCCCTCCGAAGCTGGCCGCCAGCGAGGCCGCCGTGGTCACCGCCTCGATGGTGGCCGCTTCGATCGCCTCGATCTTGATGGCGCCGCTCGTCGTCCTCACGTCCTGGTCGGCGCTGGTGATGTACGCCGCCACGTTGTTGCCGATGTGGTTGGAGGCCACGGCAACCCCGATGGAGACGGAGACACCCACGGGGCCGAAGGCCGCGCCAAGGCTTGCAGCCCCGGTGATTGACGAGATGGTCGAGGTGTCCTCGGCCATGAGCGCCACGCTGCCCGCCTCGATGCCGTTTGCCCCGTCACCCTCGATGAAGGCCTCGACGTTGGTGCTGATTCTGTTCACCGCTGCGGCCCCGGCGCCGCTGACGCTCACCCCCACGACACCTGCCGAGATGGCGGCCGATCCGGCCACCACCAGGGCATCAATGGACTGATCGGAGACCGCCGTCAGGGACAGGGCGCCTGCGGCGTCGATGCTGGAGTTCAGCGTGTACGCCCGCACCTCGGCAGGCGCCGATACGAGGTTGACCTGTTTCCAGAGATCGGTGTTGCCGTAGTCCTGCGTTTTCAGGTTGACCGTGGTCTCGCCGGTCTTCGGGGTCAGGGCCGTCGAGCCGATGTATTCGTACACGTAGCCTTCCTTGACGCCGTCAAGGATCTCGACCTTCTTGCCGCTCGTCACGGCAGCGGGCGCGTCGGCCGTGGAGTAGTCGGACGCCGTACTCGTTCCCAGTTCCCATCCGATCAGGTTGGTGGCAAAGGAGAGCCCGATCGAGACTCCGACTCCGGCCAAACCGCCTGACAGTGCGGCGGACAGGGCTATTACGGTCGCCCCGATTGAAGGCGTGGTTACCGTGAAGTTGTTGCCGTCTTTGGTCAGCACATAGGAGTACCCGGTGACCCGGTCCGTAACCGACCACTGGCTGCCCTTGGCGCGGATGGTGACTGCAAGTTTCCCGGAGTTGGCGATCCCGTGGCTCGTCATCTCGGCCGACAACTCACCCGCAAGGAAGGCGTTGTCGGCATTGATGTCCGCATCCCGTTCATTCGTTCCCGCCGTCTCCTCATCGTCCACGTCCGTGGCGCCGGCATCGTCCAGTTTTCCGGCAAAGTCGCTCCCATTGGCCACGACCAGGTCATTCAGCGCTCCGGCGGCAGGCAGGCTCCTGGCCGTGACGTTCACAGCGCCTGCGCTGGTGATGACACTGTTCGAGATGTAGGCGTTGGTCTTCGTGAGGATGACGTTGCTCGCCTCGGCGCCCGCCCCGCTGGCAGCAACCCCGACCCCGCCTATGCCGGCGCCAATAGAAGCGGCTGCCGACACCGCATTGATCTGTGAATGTTCGAGGGCTTCCACGGCGATGCCGCCGCTCGTCGAGGTGACCGTGCTGCCAAGGATGTAGGCCGCAACATCGTTCTCGATCATGTTGTGGCCGAGGGCCACCCCGATGGACTGCCCATCGGCGACCGCTCCCAGGGCTGCCGCAATGGTGGCGGAGCCGGCAAACGCCATGATCTTTGAGGTATCATCGGCCTTCAGGGCAACACTGCCGGCAGTGATGACGGAGCTTTGAATGTAGGCCTTGATGTCGGCAGTGATCATGTTGATCGCAACAACGCCCGATGCGCTGCCCGCATCACCCATGCCGCCGACCCCTATTGCCGCCGAAGCTGCCAGTACGGCCGCCCTGACCGTCTCGGCCGATGTGGCCGTTTGCGTGAGGGCACCGGCAGCGGTAAGCGTGGAGCCCTGGACAAAGGCCTGCACCCCCGCACGCTGCAGCTCCGACCCGATCAGGTTGGTCGCGAAGGCGCCGCCGATGGACACGCCGACGCCAAGCGCACCACCGGCGATGGACGCGGTCATGGCCGCCACGACCGCATTGATTGTCGCCGTGTCGGTCGCCGTGAGCGTCACGGCCCCGGCACTGTGGAGCGTACTGTTCAGCACGTAGGCATCGGTGGTCGTCAAGATGGTGTTGATCGCCGCTGCCCCGGCGCCGCTGGCTGTCACCGCGCCGAAGCCGATGGCCGCCGCCAGCGATGCCGCCACGGTGATGGAGTCAATCGTGGCCGCCTCGACGGCCTGGACCGTGATGGCCCCGCCGCCGGTCGTCTTTACCCCGTCGTTGGCATTGGTAATATAGGCCGCAACATTGTTGCTGATCTGGTTGTAGGCCCCTGACACGCCGATCGATACAGCCACACCCCCGCCGCCAAATGCAGCAGCCAGGCTCGCGGCCCCGGTGACCGCCGTGATCCTCGAGGTGTCCTCTGCGGTCAGCGATACCCCGGCTGCCCTGATCCCTGCGCTCTCACCACCGCCGATGGGAATATCCCCTTCGATGAAGGCCTCGACGTCGGTCGTGACGGTGTTCACCGCTACCGCGCCAGCCCCGCTGACGCTCACCCCCAAGATCCCGGCCGAGATGGCGGCCGAGCCGGCTACCACCAGTGCGTCGATCGCCTGGTCCGAAACCGCCGTCTGGCTCAGAGCGCCTGCAGCCGTGATGCTGGAGTTCAGCACATAGGCCCGCACCTGGGCTGGCGACTCCTTGAGGTTGACCTGTTTCCAGAGGTCGGTGTTGCCGTAGTCCTGCGTCTTCAGGTTGACCGTTGTCTCATCGCTGTTCGGAGCCAAAGGAGTCGAACCGAGGTACTCGTAGACATACCCTTCCTTGACCCCGTCCAGGATCTTGACCCGATTGCCTTGGATGACACTGGCAGGCGCGTTTGCCGTCGTGTAGTCATAGGAGGTATCCAGCCCCAGTTCCCACCCGATCAGGTTTGTGGCAAAGGAGACCCCGATCGAGACACCCACCCCCACGGCGCCGCCGGATACGGCGGCCGACAGCGCGATAACCGTCGCCCCGATCGTGGGCGTGGTCACTGTGAACTTGCTGCCCTCTTTGGTGATGACGTAAGAGTGCCCCGTGACCCGGTCCGTGACCGACCACTGGCTTCCCGCGGTGCGGACGGTGACCGCCAATTGACCCGAGTTGACGATGCCGTGACTCGCCATCTGCGCAGAAAGCTCGCCCGCGA
>DAOPOS010000018.1:0-45674 GCA_035358035.1 Syntrophales bacterium
TGGCGAAGGCGAGGGGGTGGGAGAGGCCGGTCTTCTGTTTCCGCCCGTCGTCCCGGATCACCATGGCCGCCGTCACCTCGGAGCCGGACCCCGCCGTCGTCGGAATGGCGAGGAAGGGAAGACCGGGGAGCTCGAAGACCTTCTTGACGTACAGGTAATCCTCGACGGCGCCCTGGTTCGTCGCGAACATGGCGACGGCCTTGCCGGCGTCCATCGGGCTGCCGCCGCCGTAGGCGACGATCAGGTCCGCCCTGCTCTCGAGGGCCGCCTGCCGCGCCGCCTCGATGGCCTCGAGCGTCGGGTCGTGCTCGATCCGGTCATAGACCTCGAAGGGGAGGTCCGCCTCCCGCATCGACTCGAGCGTGGCGGCGAACCCGGCCGACGTCGCGGTGGCCGTCGTCCCGGTCACGACAAACGCCTTCCTGCCCCCGAGCCGCCGGCACTCCGCCCCGACCTGCCGGACCTTTCCGCATCCGAACACCACGCGCGTGGGAAGACAAAACGTGAAATCCAGCATCGTGAGCCTCCTGATTCTGGTGCGATCCGCCCCTGGGAAGGTTCTGCCTCCCTCCCGGAGGAGTCGCAGGTTAACACAGGACCGGGCCGATTGTCACCGGGGAAATGGCGGGGGAGGCGGCCGCGTCAGAGCGGGCCCCAGCGGCCGGTCCGTGCCGTCCGGTCCCCCACGGTGAGGGCCAGGACGTCGCCGGGCGAGGCGGGATCGACCGCGACCTCCACCCCGGCCAGATCGAAATCCTCCTGCAGGGTCCCGAGCTGGGCCTTCTTCCGGCCCTTCAGATGGGCCGCCAGGGTCGGGGTGGCGGTGAACAGGACCGTTTGGCCGCGGACGGGAAGACCGGCCAGCAGGCGCGCCGCCATCTCGCCGGCGATGGATTCCTCGACCCGGCTCCGGAGCGCGGGATGATACGGGCCGGCGAGCACCACCCCGGGCGCCTCCATCTCGGGGGTCGTCTGCACGCCGAGCCGGATCACGGGGATGCCGGCGCCCTCGAAGGCCCTGAGGGCCTGCCGGCAGGCCGCCAGGGCGTCTTCCAGGGACAGGGGTTCATAGGCGCCGGCGCGGTAGAGGTCCGCCAGTTCGGTCTCCCGGAAGACCAGCGTGGGGTGCAGCCGGACCATGTCCGGCCGCAGGGCGACGGCCCGCCGGACGGTCTCGGCGAACGCGGCCCCGTCCTCCCCCGGCAGGCCGATCATCAGGTGCAGCCCCGTGGCGAAGCCCTTTGTCTTGAGGCGCGTGACGGTCCGGACCACGTCCTCCGCCGTGTATCCCCTCCGGCTCTTTTCCAGGACGGCGTCGACCAGGGACTGGGCCCCGATCTCGACCGTCCACACCCCGGCGGTCCGCAGGAACTGGACCTCGTCGTCATCGATTTCATCCGGACGGGTGGAAATCCGGATGCCCTGCACGAGGCCTTCCCTGAGACAGGCGGTGGCGGGGGCGAGCAGGGCCGCCTGGGCTTCCCGGTCCAGGCCGGTGAAGGTGCCGCCGTAGAAGGCGATTTCGATCCGGGGCGGGTGACGCCGCGTCCGGTGGCGGCTGGCGAGAATCTGCCTCTTCAGGGCGGCGGCGGTCGGCGGCGGCTGGGGGCTGCCGGCGGCGATGTGTTCGTTGCAGTAGATGCAGCGCCGGGGACAACCCTGGTAGGGGATGAAGATCGGGATGATGAGGGGCCTGTCCATGCGCGACCCTTCAGGCGGCGTCCAGGGCATGCAGGGCCTTGCGGGCCGCTTCCTGTTCCGCCTCTTTCTTGGTCCGGCCCCGGCCGGTGGCGGTCAGGACGTCGGCCACGGCCACGCGGATCTCGAAGATCTTGTCGTGGTCCGGCCCTTCCGCCGCCTCCACGGTGTACCGGGGAATGGCGTGGTAGCGCTCCTGGCAGATCTCCTGCAGGGCGCTCTTGAAGTCCTGATAGAACAGGGCCTGCGTCCCTTCGGCGATGGCGGCCGAAAACAGGCGGCCGATGAAGGCCAGGGTTTCCAGATAGGTGCTGTCCAGGTAGACGGCGGCGATCACCGCCTCCAGGGCGTTTGCCAGGAGGGAGGGCTTGGCGCTCCCGCCGCTGGCCGCCTCGCCCCGGCCCAGCCGCAGGCGGGCGCCGATGTCCAGCCGCAGGGCCAGCTCGGCGAGGGGGCGCTCGTTGACGACGGCCGCCCGGAGCTTGGTGAGGTCGCCTTCCGCATGATCCGGGAAGCGCCTCATGAGCAGGTCGCTGATGCACAGTTCCAGGACGGCATCCCCCAGGAATTCCAGCCGCTCGTTGTCCCTGATCCCCAGGGCCGCGTTCTCGTTGGCGTAGGAGCGGTGGGTCAGGGCGTGGTCGAGCAGCGAGAGGTCGCGGAAACGGTACCGGAGCGTCTCCTCGCACTGTTTGAGGGCCCGGATGCGCTCCTCGTTCATGGCGCCACCCTTCCGAACAGCCGGCCCGCGGACGCCCGCTCGGTCCGGACCGGAACGATGCGCCGGGCCGCGGCGCCCGGTCCGTCCTCCACCAGCACCGGGATGTAGTTCTCCGAGAAGCCCCGCTTCAGGCCCGTGGCCGGGTCGCGCTTCTCCTCGATCAGAACGGACAGCGTCCGGCCGGCGAAGCGCTCCGCGAAGGCCTCACGCTTTCTCTGGCCCAGCGCCCGCAGCGTCTCGCACCGGCTCTTCTTCTCCGCCTCGGGGACCTGGCCGGGCCGGTCCGCCGCCGCCGTGCCGGGCCGGCGGGAGTAGGGGAAGACGTGGAGATAGGCGATGGGCAGGGCCTCGAGCAGCGCGACCGTCCGGAGGAAGGCGGCCTCCGATTCGCCGGGAAAGCCGGCCAGAACGTCGACGCCGACGCCGAGATCGGGGATCGCGTCGAGCAGGCGGCGGATCAGACCGGCAAAGAAGGCGCTGTCGTAGTGCCGGTTCATGGCGGCCAGAATGCCGTCGTCGCCGCTCTGGAGCGGGATGTGCAGATGCGGGCAGACCCGGCGGCCGTCCCGGATCGCCCCGGCAACGCCCTCGGTCTCCAGCGGTTCGAGGGAGCTTAAGCGGAGTCGCTCCACCGGCGCGGCGGTCTCCGCCCGCCGGAGGAGGCGGGCGAGATCGGTGGGCGGCGCCAGGTCCCGGCCGTAGGCCCCGAGGTGGATGCCCGTCAGGACGACCTCCCGATGGCCGTTGCGGCCCAGGCGGCGCAGGCGCTCCAGGACGTCCTCCTCCGGCAGGCTGCGGCTCCGGCCCCGCGCGTAGGGGACGATGCAGTAGCTGCAGAAGGCGTCGCAGCCGTCCTGGATCTTGAGGAAGGCCCGGGTGTGGCCGGAAAAGTGGTCGAGCGGGGGGGCGCTGCAGGCTCGGATCCCGGCCGGGTCCCCCACGATCCGGCCGGGTCTTTCGCCAAGCGGCTCCGCCACCAGGTCGGGGATGCGTTCCTTGTCCCCCGTCCCGACGATCAGGGAGACGCCCGGGATGTCCGCGATCGCGTCCGGGCGGGTCTGGGCGTAGCAGCCCGTCACGATCACGGTGGCGTCCGGATGGTCGCGGACGACCTTCCGGATGATCTGCCGGGACTGGTAGTCGGTCCGGCCGGTCACGGTGCAGGTGTTGACGACGCAGACGTCGGCCGGTTCACCCGGCCCGACGGCCGTGTGTCCCCGGGCCGCGAACGCCTCCGTCAGCGCGGCGGATTCGCACTGGTTGACCTTGCACCCGAGGGTGACGACCGAGATCCTCATTCCGCGATGGGTTCCTTCCGATTCGACGGCGCCTCCTGCCGGCCGGGACCCCCCAGGCCGGAATCGGCGGGACGCGGGATCGCCCCGCCTTGCCCGGGCGGGGACCTTGGCCTGCCGCGGGTCGGCCTCAAACTCTAAAGAGCCGCTCCGCTTTTGTCAAGGCCTTAACCCGGCGGCCGCCCGCCGCGGCCCCTTCCGGTCCGAAAGGAGTGCTGGATTTTGTCCGCGGCTTCCGGTAAAATCCCGCGCCAAGACCCAGGAGGAATGATCATGGAACAGGTTTTCCACTACCTTTCGACCCCGGCCGGCATCCTGGTGGCGATCTTCGGCGCCCTCCTGATCCTCTATTTCATACTGAAGAAGCTCGTCAAGCTGGCCCTGCTCGTGGTGCTCGTCCTGTTCGGCCTGGCCGGCTACTACTACTTCCAGGATCCGGCCACCATGCCCCAGAAGATGAAGCAAACCCTGCAGGGCGCCAAGGCCAGGACGGAGAGCGCGGTGGAAAAGGGGAAGGGCGCCTATCGGACGGGCCGGGACATCTACGGCAAGGGGAAGGAACTCTCCCGGACCCTCGACACACTCAAGGGGACGCCGCAGCAACCGCCGTCCCCGGAGCGCAAATGATCCCTAAAAGAGATTGACCTCCATCGCCCGGGAGGGACAGGCCGACACGCACAGCTCGCACCCGTTACACTTCTCCGGCTCGAAGAGGACCTTCATGGTGGCGCGGTCGAGGTACAGGGCGCTGGTCGGACAAAACCCCGTGCAGGCGCCGCAGTGGACGCACTTTTCCGGGTTCTGGCTGACGCTCTTGGACAGGGGTTCGACCTTGAGCCCCTTTTCCCTCAGGAAGCGGATCCCCTGATCGAAATTCTCCCGCGTGCCCGTGAGCTCCAGGACGATGACGCCTTCCCGGCGGGGAAAGATGCGGGCCTTCAGGATGTTGAAAACGAGGTCGTACTGCTTGACGAGCTGATAGATGAGCGGTTGCTCAACGATGTCGGCGGTATAGCGGATGACGACTTTCTTGGAGTACATGGATGTCCTTCCGGGCGGGCAGGGCGCCGCACGGTCTCCTCTCGCGGCCGGTCTTCAATTTGCCTAATAAGGACGGCATATTAGGGGATTGGGGGAGGCTTGTCAAGCAAATTAATCAGGGCGAAGCAGCGTGTCCCAGTCCAGCGTGGGGAAGGTTTCGCGCAAGGGATGGTCGTCGTCCACCCGGCGGTAGTCGAGGCGGGTGAAGACCTCCCGGGCGATGGTCCTGACGGCGTCGGGGGGGACGACGTCGTCCCGGGAGCCGTGGTACAGCGTGACGGGGATCGTCAGGCGGCAGCGGCGGCAGGGGGCGAAGGCCGCCAGGTCGAGGGCCGGCGCCAGCAGGACGAGCCGGCGGACGGCCGCCTCGTTCTCGCAGGCGTACAGGGCGGCCATCAGTCCGCCGTAGCTGGAGCCGACCAGGATGAGGTCCGTCCGGCCCGCGAGCAGCCCCCGCAGCTTCGCCATCCGTTCATCCAGGTCCCCCGGGAAGTCCTCGACGATCATGTCGGGATAGCGGGTGCGGAAATAAACCCCCTTGGTGCCCTGGCTCGTGCTTTCCAGTCCGTGGATGAATACGCGGGTCGCCATCCCCCGAAATCCTTTCTTGACCATTTTGGGAAAAGACCATAGACTCGCCGCCTCGGAAATGCAAGCGCTTTGCCGGGACGGAGTCATGTTTTTCCGGGGCGCCTGCAGGACACGTTTTGCCGTCAGGAGTGCAGGATTATGGCCGTGATCGTTCCCTTCCGGGCCATTCGGCCGCGGAAGCCGTTTGTCAAGAATGTCGCCTCTTACCCTTACGACGTCCTCAATGCCGAGGAGGCCGGACGCCTCGCCCGCGCCAACCCCTTGAGCTTTCTGCATGTGGAAAAGTCGGAGGTCGACGTTCCGGATGTTCAGGGAATCGACGATGCCCGGATTTACGCGTCGGCCCGGAAGCGCCTGGAGGCGATGCTCCACGACGGCGTTCTCTTCCGGGAGGCCGAGCCCTGCCTGTACCTCTACCGGCAGGTGATGGACGGCCGCGCCCAGTACGGTCTCGTCGCCGGCGCCCGCGTGGACGAATACGAGGCGGGCCTCATCCGCAAACACGAGCTGACCCGGGCGGACAAGGAAACCGAGCGGATCCGGCACGTCGACGAGGTCAACGCCCATACGGGCCCCGTTTTCATCGTCTACCGCGCCCGGGAGGCCGTCGACGCGCTGCTGGCCCGCGCGGCCGAGGGGGAGCCGGAGTACGATTTCACCGCCGACGACGGCATCGTCCACACCGTCTGGGTCATCCGCGACGCCGGGGTCGTGGATGACCTGAAGCGTCAGTTCGCGCAGGTGGAGGCCCTCTACATCGCCGACGGCCATCACCGGGCCGCGGCGGCGGCGGCGGTGGCGCGCATGCGCCGGGAGCGCAATCCGGAACACCGGGGCCGGGAGGGCTACAACGCCATGCTGGGGGTGCTCTTCCCCCACGACCAGGTCCGGATCATGGATTACAACCGGGCCGTCCGGGACCTCCGGGGTCGGACGGCGGAGGCGTTCCTCGCCGCCGTCGGGGAACACTTTTCGGTCAGCCCGGATTTCCGGGACAGGTCCCCGCGGGAGCGCCACGCGTTCGGCATGTATCTCGACGGCCGCTGGTACCGCCTGACGGCCCGCCCGGGCACCTACGACGCCGGCGACCCGGTGGCCGCCCTGGACGTGTCCATCCTCCAGGAGAACCTGCTCAGGCCGCTGCTCGGCATCGACGACCCGCGCACCGACGGGCGGATCGACTTCATCGGCGGGATCCGCGGCATGGAGGCGCTGGAGCGGCGCGTGGATCGCGAGGGGTATGCCGTCGCGTTCTCCCTCTTCCCGCCCACCCTTGAGGAATTGATGGGGGTGGCCGACGCGGGACGGACCATGCCCCCGAAATCGACCTGGTTCGAGCCCAAGCTCCGCTCGGGGATCTTCGTCCACAGCCTCGACGATACGGAGTGAAGGGGAACGCGTCCTGAACGCGCCGCGCCCTCCGCGTCCCGAAGAGGCGCCGGGGCGGGTGCGGGGCGTGCGCGGTGCGGGGAGGATCCGTGGAAGACCGGGAGGCGGGGGACGCAAAGCGGCAGACCGTGGCGCACGCGGACATTCAGTCCCTGCTCAAGGCGGGGGAAACCCTCGACGTCCTCTTCGACGGCCGGTTCCCGATCCTCCAGCCGGAGAAGGGCTACCGGTTTTCCATCGACGCCCTGCTCCTGGCCCATTTCGTCCGCTTCAAAGACCGCGCCTCCGTCCTGGAGCTGGGCACGGGCAGCGGCGTGATCGCCGTCCTGCTGGCGCGCCGGTGGCCGGGCACGCGCCTCGTCGGGATCGAGATCCAGCCGGAGCTGGCGGATCTCGCCCGGCGCAACGTTCAGGCGAACGGTCTCGACGGCCGCGTCGACATCCGGTGCGCGGACGTCCGTCGGCCCGCCGGCGCGATTCCGGAGCGCGCCTGCGATGCGGTCGTCTTCAACCCCCCCTACCGGCGCCTCGACGCCGGACGGATCAACGACGATCCCCAGCGAGCCAGGTCCCGGCACGAGATTCTGGGATCCCTCGGGGACTTTCTGAAAGCGGCGGCCTTTGCCCTGAAGCCGAAGGGATCCGTCAGCCTGATCTATCCGGCCTCCCGCGCGGCGGAACTGGTGGTGCGGATGCGGGCCGCCCGTCTGGAGCCCAAGCGCCTGCTCCCGGTCTATTCCCATGCGGCGTCCGAAGGCGCATTCGTCCTGGTGGAGGGGATCCAGGGGGGCGGGGAGGAGTTGAGGCTTCTGTCCCCGCTTGTTCTCTACGGCGAGGACGGGCGCTACACGGCCGCGGTCGAGGCGATCTTCAGCGATCTGGCGACTCTTTCAGGCGGCGCCGGCTGATCTCCTTGACCATCACCCGCCGGAAGATGTCCCGGAGCTCCGGGTCCCGGAGCCGCGCGGTGCTTTCCTCGATCATTTTCCGGTCCCGGGCCTTGAGCCGGACCGCCTTCTCCGGCAGCGCATCCCCGGGCGGCGCCGGGACAGGCGGGATCTCGCCGAGCGAGAAGTGGAGGGTCTTGACCTCCCGAGCCTTCAGGAGGACGTTGATCCTGGGGAGGATGTCCTGCTTCATGAACTGGAGCTGGTGCATCCAGACCGAGGTCGAGACCCGGACATAGAGGGTCTCGCGGCGCAGACGGTCGGGAAAGGTCTGGGCGGCGACCTGCGGGCCGACGGCCTTTCGCCAGGCGGTGATCAGCTCCTGGTCCCGGGCGGGCAGGGGGACGGCCTGCTTCTTCAGGACCTTTTCGAGGACGTCGCCGAGCCGCTGCAGCTTTCCGGGTCGGGTTCTCTTGCGCATGGCCCTTACTGGCACAGATCGGGACCTCTGCGCAACCTCAAAATCCGGACACTCCGGGGGGGCGCGGTCCCGATCCGTCCGGGCCCGTCGATCGTCCGCGTCATGGTTCGAACAGCTTCCGGTAGTCGCCGTAGCCCTCCTGGTCCAGGTCCTCCTTCGGGATGAATCTCAGCGCGGCCGAGTTCATGCAGTACCTCAGGCCGGTGGGCTTCGGCCCGTCCGGGAAGACGTGGCCGAGGTGGGAGTCCGCCCGCCGGCTCCGGACCTCGGTGCGCCGCATGAACAGGCCCCGGTCCTCCCTTTCGACGAGCCGGCCGGGTGCGATGGGCCGGGTGAAGCTGGGCCAGCCCGTGCCGGAATCGTACTTGTCCCGGGAGCTGAAGAGGGGTTCGCCGGAAACGACGTCCACGTAGATCCCCTCCCGATTGTTGTCCCAGTACGCGTTCTGAAAGGCCGGTTCGGTGCCCTCCTCCTGGGTGACCCGGTACTGGAGCGCCGTCAACCGCTTCCGCAGGGCCGCCTTGTCGGGCCGGGCGTCGGGCGTCTCCGGCGGTGTCCCCGCAGCGGCGGGTCCCGCTTTCCAGGTCTCTTCCAGGAACCGTTCCCGGCCCGATCCGTAGCGGTAGGCCCTGTAGCGGAGGGGGTTTTTCCGGTCGTAGTCCTGGTGGTACGCTTCCGCCTCGTAGAAGCGGGTGAAGGGGAGGATCTCCGTGGCAATCGGCCGGGAGAAGCGCCCGGATTGCCCCAGGGCCGCCCGGGACCGTTCCGCGGCGAGCCGCTGCTCCGCGTCGTGGTAAAAGATGACGCTCCGGTAATGGGGCCCGCGGTCCGCGAACTGTCCCGAGGGGTCCGTGGGATCGATGTGCCGCCAGAACACGTCGAGCAGGCGCTCGTAGGACGTCCGCGCGGGGTCGTACCAGACCTGCACGGCCTCGACATGCCCGGAGTCCGCGTAGGTTTCGTACGTGGGGGTTTCCCCCTCGCCCCCCGTATAGCCGGAGACGACCTTCACGACCCCGGGCGCCTTCCGGAAGTCGGCCTGCACGCACCAGAAACAGCCGCCGGCGAACGTGGCGGGCCGGATCACGGGATCCGCTTTCCCCATGGGATTCACCTCCGTCGATTGAATGGGACCCGGGTCGCACCCCGGGAGCACCAGGCAGGCGATCGTCGCCAGGATCACGAACTTCTTCATGGCCGCTTTTCCTCCCGCTTCCGTCGGGGCTTAAGTTAACGACGATCGGCCGGTTGTCAAACCCCTTCCGCGTGGGAGCGACGGGAGGCGCGATCACGCCAACCGCCTTTCGTCTTTTCATCGGGGAGAGGATGGTATATACAGGTCCGCGATCCCGTCGCCGCGGGCCGCACGCCCGGGCGCGGAGCGGAACGGCGGGACCGGGGAAGGCCGCTGCCGGAAGGGGGAGGAAACGATGCTGACGGATGTTCAACTGGATCGCTACGCGGAGGTGCTCCTCTGGGGGCTCAAGACCGCCCGGAAGGGCCGTTTCCGGAAACAGGACATTGTCCTCGTGCAGTACGACCCCGCCGCCGTGAGACTCGCGGAGATTCTGCATGCAAAAATCCTGGCGCGGGGGATGAATCCGGTCCAGCGGGCCGGACTCACGGTGAAGATGGAGCGGGGCTTCTATACGTATGGCGGCGCGCGACAGCTGACCTTCCTCGCGCCGGGCGATCGCGAGCTTTACGAAAACATCCACGGCCGGATATTCCTGCGGGCGCCGGATTCCGTGACCCACCTCAAGGACGTCGATCCGGCGAGGATCGGCAAGGTCCTCGTTTCGAGAAAGCCCCTGCGCGACATCCTGGACCGGCGGGAGGAGCGGGGGCAGTATGGCTGGACCCTCTGCATCCTGCCCACGGCGGAGCTGGCCCGCCAGGCCCGAACCACGCTGAAGGCCTACGAGGCGCAGCTCATCCGGGCCTGCTACCTGGACCGGGAGGACCCCGTGGCGGAGTGGGAGCGGATCTTCCGGGACATGCGGGAGATCAAGCGGTGGCTGAACGCCCTGTCGGTGAAGGCCTTCCATGTCGAGGGCCAAAACATCGACCTGACCGTCACCCCCGGCGGGCAGCGGAAATGGGCAGGCGTCTCCGGCCACAACATCCCCAGCTTCGAGGTCTTCCTGTCGCCCGACTGGCGCGGAACCGAAGGAACGTATTACGCGAACCAGCCCTCCTTCCGGAGCGGCAACTACGTGGAGGGGGTGCGCCTGACGTTCCGCAGGGGATCCGTCGTGAAGAGCGAGGCCGCCACGGGCGGGGCCTTCGTCAAGAAGCAGCTGGCCATCGACCGGGGCGCCGGCCGGCTCGGCGAGTTTTCCCTGACGGACCGGCGCTTCTCCCGGATCGACCGGTTCATGGCCGAGACCCTCTTTGACGAAAACCACGGCGGCAGGTACGGCAACTGCCATATCGCGGTCGGGGCCTCCTACTCGGACACCTATCGCGGCGATCCGGCGGCCCTGACACAGGAGAAAAAGGCGGAGCTGGGGTTCAACGATTCCGCCCTGCACTGGGACCTCGTCAACACCGAGGACAAGACCGTGACGGCCCACCTGACCACGGGGGAGAAGGTCGTGATTTACGCGAACGGCTGTTTTCTGAACGGGTAGACGGCTTCGCGACACAAAAAAAACCGGGGAGGCCTGGCAGCGCTCCCCGGTATCCGACTGTGTGGTCCGGCGCAGACCGTCTCAATAACGACGGCCGCCCCCGCGATAGCCGCCCCCGCCCCCGCCGCCGCCGAAGCGACGGGGTCCGCTGCCTCCCGTATCCTTCTTGGGTTTGGCTTCATTGACCACGATCGTGTTTCCGTCCAGCTGACCGCCGCTGAACTTCTTGATCGCTTCCTGGGCGGCCTCCTCGGTTTCCATCTCGACGAATCCGAACCCCTTGGACTGTCCGGAGAACTTGTCGCGGATGATGTTCACGGAGACGATATTCCCGCACTGGGAAAAGTTCGCCTTGAGATCGTCCTCGGTGACATTGTGGGTCAGATTGCCCACGTATAATTTTTTGTTCATGACATCCACTCCCTTCCAAAAAGTTCGCTGACAACGGCCTCACGCTGGCGGCCGGCTTCTCATTCCCCGCACCCGCCGTCTCGACCTTCCGGCATGACGGGCCCCCCCCGCGGGGTGATTCAGGGCTGGATGGCCATCGCGACAGAAAGAAAAAACCACCAATGCTCCGGAGATGATGGTGGTTTGCCTTGCACGCCAAACTGTCTTCAACCGGCGGGAGGAACCTCCTGACCGCCCACCGGAGGATGGAAAACACCCCAAACTCGGAGTTCTTCTATCGGGATCGGTCGAGAAAGTCAAGCACTATCTCGAAAGAGGGAACGTCGCTGTCCGGGCCGGCCGGGATCGGATGGACGGCGGGGCCGGATCTATCCCAGTTCGTACAGATCGGGCCGCCGGTCGCAAAGGACCCGCATCCGGGCGCGGACCTCCTCGACGCGGTCGAGGTCGATCGTGGCGGTCAGCAGCGCCTCCCCGACGTCGCCGGCCTCGACGACCGCCTCCCCCCACGGATCGATGATCGCGGAGGCGCCGCCGTAGGCGACGACGCCGTCCGGTCCGAAATCCTCCCGTCCCGACTGATTGACGCCGATCATGAACATCTGGTTCTCGATGGCCCGGGCGCGCAGCAGGGTTTTCCAGTGCTCGCGCCGGGGGGCGGGAAACGCCGCCGGCGTCAGGGTGAACCGGACCCCTTTCAGGGCGTAGGTGCGGAACAGCTCCGGGAAGCGGATGTCGTAGCAAATGGCCAGCCCGGCCTTCCCCCAGGGGGTGTCCACGGCGCACAGCGCGTCTCCTGGCGCCATGTGCGCCTCCTCGTGGATCAGCGTGAAAAGATGGGTCTTGCGGTAGGTGCCGACGATGCGGCCCGCGTCATCGATCAGGACCGAGGTGTTGGACACCTGTCCCCGTTCGTTCAGGGCGATGATCGAGCCGTTGATCCAGAGTCCGTATCGAGCGGCCAGGTCGCCGAGCCGCGCGATCACCCGTTCGTGGCCGGGGGCGAGGCGCTCGTTTTCGGCCCAGTTGAAGCCGGTGGTCCACAGCTCGGGGAAGCAGACGAGCTCGCTCCCCCGGCGCGCCGCCTCGGCCATCCAGTCCTCGCCCTTCTTCAGGTTCGTCTCCAGATCGGCCGTGGCCACCGCCATCTGGGCGATCGAAACGGTCATGTTCATGGCAGGTCTCCCCGGCGCCGCTCCCGGGCCTTCCCGGAAGGATGCGTCGCCGGCGGTCACGATAGGGAAAGCCGGCCGCAATGTCAACGGAAATTCCATTCCGGTCTGCGGCCTTTTGTGCTAAGAGCCATTGGAAAAGCGGCCCCTCCGCGCGGAGGGGAAAGGAAGGCCAGGGGGAGGTGACGGGCATGGCCCTGATGGATCTGATCGCACAGGTCAAGGCCCATCCGGAGTATCACCGGGTGGGGATGATTCTCTGCCACAACGGCGTGGCCCGGGGGACATCGCGGGACGGGGCGCCGGTGACACGGCTCGAGGTGACGGCGGATCGCGCCCGCCTGGGCGAAATCCTGGCCGAGATGAAGGCGCGTCCCGGGATCATCGAGGTGCTCGCCGAGGTCCGCGAGGGGACGCTCGCGGTCGGGGACGACGTCATGTTTGTCGTCGTGGCCGGCGATTTTCGCGAAAACGTCTTCCCCGTCCTGATGGACACGGTCAACGCGGTCAAGCGCGACGTGACCCGCAAACGGGAGCGGTAAGCGGCCGTGCGGCCGGGGCCGCGCGCTACAGGAGCTTGCGCAGTTCCCCCCGGAACAGGTCGAACATGTCCCGGCCGAAGAGCACGAAGTGGACCCGCGCGATGTCTTCGTGGGCCTTCAGGTACTCGATCGACGTCTTCAGGGCGATCCTCGCCCCTTCTTCGCGGGGATAGCCGTAGATTCCCAGGCTGATGGCGGGGAAGGCGATGCTCTTCAGGCCTTTTTTCGAGGCCAGCTTCAGGCATTCCCGATAGGCGCTCTCGAGCAGCTCCGCTTCGCCCCGCGTGCCCCCGCGGTAGACGGGGCCGACGGTGTGGATGACGTACCGCGCCTTGAGGTCCCCGCCCGTCGTGATGACGGCCTGGCCCGTGGGGCAGCCGCCGATCTGCCGGCACTCCGCCAGGATGGACGGTCCGCCGGCGCGGTGGATGGCGCCGTCGACCCCGGCGCCTCCGGCCAGGCGTTCGTTCGCGGCATTGACGATGGCATCCGTTTCCTGCTCCGTGATGTCGCCTTCAACCAGCGCGAGAACGGATCGGTTGATCGTCGCTTCCACGGCTCATCCCCTTTCCGCTACGGGCGCGCCCTCCCCGTAGACGAGCATGCGGTAGGTCTTCTCGATGCGGTCCCAGTTCTCCTCGCGGTCCATCGACCAGTACCGGCCGATGACGGAGACGACCCGGCCGAGGCCGTCGGCGAGGCACTTCGTTTCAATCTCCTGGATATAGTTCGCGCCGCTTTCCGGCTTTTCTCCGCGCCGGCCGAGCATGGCGTGGATGAAGACGTTCCGGACGCCCTCCCGGCGGGCGAGGTCCATCAGGGCGAAGAGGTGCCGGAGCGACCCGTGGGAGCTGAAGAAGGAGACGATGCCCATCAGGTGAAGCGCGGTTCCCGCGTCCCTGGCCGCCCGGACGGCGCCGAGGAAGGCCGGGTTCGAATAGAACGACCCGTCGGCGATCGCCCGGTCGATCCGGACGCGGTCGGCATAGATGCGGCGGCCCGCGCCGATGTGGAGGTGCCCGGCCTCGGAGTTGCCCACGGTTCCCTCCGGGAGCCCCACGGCCTCGCCGGCGGCGGCGAGCAGCGCGGGGGGACAGGTTTGACGGAGGCGGTCCATGTTCGGCGTTTGCGCGCGCGAGATGAGATTGCCCGGGCCGTCGGGGGCGTGGCCCCAGCCGTCGAGGACGAGAAGCAGAAGCCGGCGCGCCGGCTTCCGCCCGGAGCGGGGGCCTGCCAGGAGCGATCGGCCCGTCATGGCCGCGGGCACGGGAAGACCCATCCGCTCGAGGACCGTGGGGGCGATGTCCGTGAGTTCGCCCGACGGACGCAGGGGCGCCGGGCCGTCGTTATCGAGGAGGAGAAAAGGCACCGGGCTGTCCGTGTGGCCGGTGTCGATCGTCCCGTCGGGGTAGAGCCATTTTTCCACGGTGCCGTGGTCGGCGCTGACGACCACCGTCAGGCCCGCCCGGGTCGCGGCCTCGACAACCCGGCCCAGGTTCCGGTCCACCGCCTCGACGGCCCGCAGGATGGCCGCCTCGTTCTCGATGTGCCCGACGACGTCCACATTCGGGAAATTGGCGAAAATGAAGGCATACGCGTCATCGCGGATCGCGTCCAGGACCGCCTCGGCGACCGCCGCGATCGACATTTCCGGGGCCTCGTCGAAGAGGGCGACATCCTTCCGGGTCGGGACGATGTGGCGCGTTTCCCCGTCGAAGGGTTCATCCCGTTTCCCGTTCAGGAAGAATCCGACGTGCACGGCCTTTTCCGCCTCCGTGATCTTGATCTGCTTCAGGCCGTGGCGGGCGATGGTTTCGCTCAGGGTGTCGGCGACGACCGCGTCCGGCGGAAAGGCGACCGCCGCCTTCAGGTCCTCCCGGTAGCGGATCATCGTGGCGAAGTGGAGCGCGAGGTCCGGGTGAACGGGGAATTCCGGGAAACCGGGTTCGGTGAGGCTGCGCGTCAGTTCGATCTCCCGCTCCCCCCGGATGTTGTAGAAGATGACGGCGTCGCCGTTTCTGAAGCGTCCGACGGGCGTTCCCCGTCCATCGACCAGGACGAGAGGTTCCAGGGTTTCATCTTCGCGCCCGGCCCGGTAGCCCTCGCGCACGGCCTGTGAGAGCGCATCGCCCGCCCATTTCGACATGGGTTCAATCCTCCTCGCGGTTCAGTTCCCGGAAGTGCAACGGCTCGGCCCTGCGGCGATTCCCGCCGTCCGTTCCGCGTGTCTTCTGTAGCCGAATATCCCGGGGCTGTAAAGGGGAAATCCCGGCGTGTGGCGGCTCCCGGCTGCCTTCGAGATTGCAAAAATGGGGCGCGTTGTGATAAGGTGTTACGTCTGACGCGTTTAACGGGTTGAGTTGTCAAGAGATGTCGAAGCCGAAAAGCCCCGACGAGATCCTGCAGGAGGAATTCCTGCGCGAGCGGGCGGAGGTCCTCGGTCGGGCCGGCACCCGCGTCCTGGAATCCCTGAACACCCTCCGGCGGATCGAGGAAGAGATCGCGGCGGTGGAGGGCCGCTATGGGGAGTTCGCGCCGGTCCAGGCCGCAAGCCCGCCGGGCGGCGGGGAGGGCCAGGCGCAGCGGCTGCGGTTGCGCCGGGAGATCGATGCGCAGATCCACCGGTACAATCGGGTCCGGGAGGAGGCGAAGCTGCGCTACTACTACCTGATCGTGACCCGCGAGGCCCTCGGTTTGCGCCGCCACCACTGGGTGGAGGCGGCATACCGCATTCCTCCGAAGAAGGCCGTGCCGCAGGACGGATGATGGACATCTACACGAAACAGAGAAAAAAAATGGTCGAGACCCAGCTCCGCTCCCGGGGCATTCGGGACGAGCGGGTCCTGAAGGCCATGGAGACGATTCCCCGGCACCTGTTCGTGGACGAGGCCCTGAGGGATCAGGCCTACTTCGACCATCCGCTGCCCATCGATGCGGGCCAGACCATATCCCAGCCCTACATCGTCGCCCTGATGACGGCCGCCCTGGAATTGCGGGGGCGCGAGCGGGTGCTCGAAATCGGCACCGGGTCGGGTTACCAGACGGCCGTGCTGGCGGCGCTGGCGGATCAGGTCTTTTCCATCGAGCGGGTGGCGCCGCTGGCCAGCCGGGCCCGCAAGATTCTCGACGCCCTGGACGATTACAACGTCGCGATCCGGATCGGCGACGGGACGTACGGCTGGCGGGAAGAGTCTCCGTTCGATGCGATCATCGTGACGGCGGGCGCCCCGCGCGTTCCCCGCATTCTCGTCGAGCAGCTGGCGGTGGGCGGACGTCTGGTCATCCCGGTCGGGGATCGCCACACGCAGGACCTGATCCGGGTGGTCCGGCAATCGGAAGAGGCCGGCGACATCAAGCAGGAAGATCTGGGCGGCTGCCGGTTCGTGAGCCTGATCGGGGAGCACGGATGGCAGGCCTGACACCTCCGGCCGTCCGGCGACGGGGACCGATCTTTGGAAAGAGGGCCGCGGTGAAACGGACATTCGTTCTTTTGGCGCTCCTGGCGTGTACGGTCGCCTGCACGGCCTATCTCGACCGGACGGAGACGTCCCGGGGCGTCTATCACCGCGTCCAGCGTGGCGAAACCCTTTCCGTCATCGCCCGGATCTACGGGGTGAGCGTCCAGGACCTGGCCGAGTACAACAACATCACCCGTCCGGACATGATCTCGGAAGGCCGTGCGTTGTTCATCCCCGGGGCGACCCAGATCCATGACATCGATCTCCCGGAGATTCAGGAGCCCGCGCCGTCCGTTCCGGAGCCGGTCGCGGCGGCCCCGGCCGTGCCGCCGCCTGTGCGCAAGGCGCCCCGGACGCAGGCGGTTCCGGACGCGCGCTCGCCGTCGTCCGGGGCGGCGAAGCCGCCCGCCGCGGAGGGCGGCGGGAAGGCGCTTCCGGGAAAGGATCCCGGGGGCGTGGCCGTCCAGGCCCGTCCATCCCCGCCACGGGACGCCGCACCGCCGGCAGCCCGCCCGCTCCCGTCGCCGGAAACCCCCTCCGAAGACATCCGCTTCGAGCGCCAGCGGTTTATGTGGCCCGTCAAGGGGCCCGTCAGGACGCGATTCGGCATCCAGCCGAACGGGCTCAATGCCAACGGGATCGAAATCGACGCCCCGGAGAATACGCCGGTGCTGGCCGCGGCCGGCGGGACGGTGATCTTTTCGGACACCCTCAGGGAGTACGGGGAAACCGTGATCCTCAAACACCCCGACGACTTCAAGACGGTGTACATCCAGTTGAGGAACCGCCGGGTCCAGCGTGACCAGCGGGTCAAGCGGGGCGAGATCATCGCCCTGACGGGAAAACCGGAGAAGAGGCGGGACCCCTATTGGAACTTTGAAATCCGCTACAGGAACAAGGCGCGCAACCCGATGTTTTTCCTCCCCTGATCCCCGGGTTTTTCCAGTGCGCCCCGTTTCCGGGAAGGTTCAGTCGTGAACGAGATGTTCGAACAGGGACCGATCCGTCCGCCCAGCGAGGCCAGGAGCCTCCTGATCCGGGTGACCCGGAATTGCCCCTGGAACAAGTGCGCCTTCTGTCACACCTACCGGGGAACGGCCTTTTCCCTGCGCTCCGTGGACGAGATCAAGGAGGACATCACCCGGATCGGCGAGATCGCCGCTCAGATCCGCCAGTGGTCCTGGCAGCAGGGAGACGGGGGACGGATCACGGATCGCCTGGTCAACCGGCTCTATGGCCGGGAGGACGACGTCGACGACGGCTATCGCAGCGTGGCCGCCTGGCTGTATTTCGGCGCCGCCTCCGTTTTTCTGCAGGACGCCAATTCCCTGATCATGAAAACGGACGACCTGGCCGAGGTGCTGACCTTCATCAAGGCCCGGTTTCCGTCCGTCGGGCGCATCACGACGTACGCCCGTTCCCATACGGCCGCCCGGAGGTCCGTCGAGGATCTCGGCAAACTGAGGGAGGCCGGTCTGACGCGCATCCACATCGGCATGGAGAGCGGGTACGATCCGCTGCTGGCCTTCATCCGCAAGGGGGTGACGGCCGCCGACCATGTCACCGGGGGGCAGCGCATCGTGGCCGCCGGCCTATCGCTTTCGGAGTACGTCATGCCCGGACTGGGCGGCCGCCGGTGGAGCCGGGAGCATGCCCTGGCGACGGCCGACGCGATCAACCGGATCAATCCGGAGTTCGTGCGGTTGCGGACCCTCCACGTCGTGCCCGGGACGGATCTTCACGACCTGATGACGCGCGGGGAGTTCGAGCCTTTGGGCGACGAGGACATCCTCATGGAAATCCGCTGTTTCATCGAGGCGCTCGACGGCATCGAAACGACCCTCGTCAGCGATCACATCCTGAATCTGATGGAGGAGCTCGAGGGGAAACTCCCGGAGGACAAAGCGCGGCTGCTGGCGACGGTGGACCGCTACTTCGCCCTGCCCGAGGAGGACCGGCGCATCTTCCGCCTGGGGCGGCGCCGGGGGGTGTACCGGCGTCTCGACGATCTGGCCGACGGGCGGGTCTACCGGCGCCTGCAGGACATCGTCGCCGCCTACTGCGAGGGGGACCCCGCCCGCCTGGACCGGGAACTGGACGGGATCATGAACCGGTACATTTAACAGCGGAAACCTGGCGCACCGCGATTTGCGATTGACGCGGCAGTCAAAATGTGATAACCTACCAATTTCAAAATAAAAGGCAGGTGTAATCGGATGTTTAAGGTTGGGGATTTGGCGGTTTACCCGGCACAGGGCGTGGGAATTATCGAGGCCATCGAACATCGCGACTTCATGGGGAGCAATCAGCCTTTTTACATCATGAAGATCATGGGAAACGGCATGAAAATCATGATTCCCACGAGCAGCGCCGAATCGGTCGGCCTGCGGCAGGTCATTTCCCAGAAAGAGATTCCCAAGATTTACGAAATCCTCCGCAACAAGGACGCCGCCATCGACAAGCAGACCTGGAACAAACGGCACCGGGAGTATCTGGAAAAGATCAAGACCGGGTCGGTGTTCGAAATCGCCAAGGTCCTGCGTGACCTGTTCATCCTCAAGTCCGACAAGAATCTGTCGTTCGGCGAGCGGAAGATGATGGACACGGCCAAGAGTCTGCTGATCAAGGAGATCTCCGTGGCCTGCAATACCGAAGAGACCAAGATCGAACAGGATCTGAAAAGGATCTTTCCCGTTCAGTAAGTCCCGACTCAGCCGCATCGAGAGGTTTCCGGACGCACGGGAGAACGGGGAACCTCGTTTGCTCCCGTTTCCCGGTTAGGGCGCCCGTTCTTTGAAAAGGGCGGCGGTTTCAACCGTCCGCGCGATTTCGAAAAGAAAGGAGGTGAAAGGGATTGATTATTCGCTTGTTGCTGCTCCTGGCCTGTTCCGTCAGCGGTTACTTCATCGTTTATCATTATGACTGGGGATTTCCCACGTCCCTGCTCGGTCTGGTGGCGGGCCTCATCGTTGCCCTCAGCGTCATCCAGATCGAACAGGCGATCCGCAAGGTTTCCATCCGGGTGATCTTCGGCGGCGTCGCCGGCATGTTCATCGGCCTGCTTATCGCGTTTCTTTTTGCCTACGGGCTCAGTTTTGTTACCAATATCAGTGAAAAACGTCAGATCGTTCCCTGGATCTACGCCCTGCTGACCGTGACCATGGGGTATCTGGGGCTCGTGTTGGGATCGAACAAGATCGAAGAGCTGCACGTGTTCGGACTCCACGCGCCGAAGGAGCCCGTCGATTGCCGGATCCTCGATACGAGCGTGATTATCGACGGCCGCATTGCCGACGTCTGCGATACGGGGTTCATCGACGGCAATTTTATCGTCCCGAGATTTGTGCTCGACGAGCTTCAGTACATTGCCGACTCCTCGGACTCCCTGAAGCGCTCCCGCGGCCGGAGGGGGCTCGATATCCTGAACCGCATGCAGCGCGCCTCAGGCATATCGATCGAAGTACTGGATCAGGATTTTCCAAGGATCAAGGGCGTCGATGCCAAGCTGGTGGCCCTGGCCAGGGAGAAAAAGGGAAAGATCATCACCAACGATTTCAACCTGAACAAGGTGGCGGAGCTGCAGGGGATCAAGATCCTCAATGTGAACGAACTGGCCAACGCCGTCAAACCGATCGTTCTGCCCGGCGAGTCGATGACGGTCAAGATCATCCGCGAGGGGAAGGAACCCGGGCAGGGGGTGGCCTATCTCGATGACGGCACGATGATCGTGGTCGACAACGCCCAGCGGTTCCAGGGGCAACTCGTCGATGTCCAGGTGACCAGTGTTCTGCAGACCACCGCGGGACGGATGATTTTCTCCGAGATGAAGGGGCTGGCCCAAGACAAGAAGATGTTTACCCTGGGGGCGAAATCGTGAAACGACGAATGGCCGGAGGCGCCCCCGGCGACGCGGCCTTGATGAACGTGACGGCGATCATTGCCGCCGGCGGAGCGGGCAGGAGGATGGGAGCGGCCCGGCCCAAACAGTACCTCCCGCTGGGCGACCTGCCGGTGATCGTCCATGTCCTGAAGACGTTTTCCCGCGTCTCCGCGGTGACGGAGATTCTCCTGGTCGTGCCCCGCGCGGATGTGCCGCGGGTCAGGTCGGAAATCGTGGGGCGGTACGGCCTGGACAAGGTCCACCGCGTGATCGCGGGAGGCAGGGAGAGGCAGGACTCCGTCGCAAGGGGGCTGGCGGCCGTCCGGGCGGATGCGACGGACATTGTCGTGATTCACGATGCCGTCCGTCCCTTGGCGACGCCGGCGCTGGTCGAGGCGGCCATCGACGGGGCGGTCCGCTGGGGGGCCGTCGCGACGGGCATTCCCGTGCGGGACACCGTGAAATCAACCGATGCCGAGGGGTGGGCGGAAGAGACCCTGCCCCGGGAGAGGCTGCGCCTCGTCCAGACCCCGCAGGCCTTCCGCCTGGAGGTGATTCGGCGGGCCCATGAGCGGGCCGCCGCCGAAGGATTTTACGGGACGGACGACGCCGCGCTGGTCGAGCGGACGGGAACGCGGGTGCGGATGATTCCCGGACTCGCTCAGAACATCAAGATGACGACCCCGGAAGATCTGGACTGGGCCCGCTGGTTCCTGGAGAAACGGGGAAGGGAGAGCGGGGAGGGCGCAACGGGGTTGCCGGAGCGCGTCGGCTGGGGGTACGACAGCCATCGCCTGGTTTCGGGGCGGCGCCTGATCCTCGGCGGGGTGGACATTCCCCATCCCCGGGGGCTGCTCGGACACTCCGACGGCGACGCCCTGATCCACGCCGTGATCGATGCCCTGTTGGGGGCCGTCGGAGGCGGGGACATCGGGCGCCTCTTTCCCGATTCGGACCCGGCCTATCGCGGCGTGTCCAGCCTGACCCTCCTGGCGCAGGTCGGCCGTCTCGTGAAGGAGAACAAGTTCGAGGCCGTCCATCTTGACGCCACGATCCTGATGGAGAAACCCAAACTGGCTCCGCACATCCCGGCCATGATCGAACATCTTTCAAAAACGCTCCGCCTGGACGCCGGCCGGGTCAGCATCAAGGCCAAGACGAACGAGGGCATGGGGTTCGTCGGCCGGGAGGAAGGGGTGGCCGTCTTCGCCGTCGCGACCGTGCGGGAGTGCGGCCGATGACCGGAGCCGCCACGCCGCGCGTGCGTTTCGCCCCGTCGCCGACGGGAGATCTCCACATCGGCAATGCCCGCACCGCCCTCTTCAACTGGCTCTTCGCCCGCCATACCGGTGGCGCCTTCATCCTCCGCATCGAGGATACGGACCGGGACCGGACCGAGGACGTCTTCATCGCCAACCTCCTGGAGGACCTCCGGTGGCTGTCCCTCGACTGGGACGAGGGCCCGGATCGCGCGGGGGCCTGCGGCCCCTATCGGCAGAGCGAGCGGCTCGATCTGTACCGGGAACATCTGGCGCGGCTCGTCGACGCCGGGTGGGTTTACCCCTGCTACTGCACGGAGGCCGAGCTGGAGGCGGAACGGGCCGCCCTCTTGGCGCGGCGGATGGCGCCCCGCTACCTCGGGAAATGCCGGCAGTTGACGGACGCCGACCGGCGGCGGTATGAACGGGAGGGACGCCGCCCCGCCTACCGGTTTCGCGTGGCGGAGGGTCCCGTGGACTTCAGCGATCTGATCCGGGGTCAGATGTCTTTCCGGGGCGAGGCCCTGGGGGATTTTATTGTCGTCCGGTCCAACGGCATTCCCGCCTACAACTTCGCCTGCGTCGTGGACGATCACCGGATGGCGATCTCCCACGTTATCCGGGGCGAGGACCACCTCTCCAACACCGCCCTGCAGTGTCTGCTCTACCGGGCCCTGGGGTTCGATCCCCCGGTCTTCGCCCATCACGCCCTCATCCTGGGTCCGGACCGGGCCAAGCTGGGAAAGCGCCACGGCGCCGTGTCGGTCCGCGCCTTCCGGGAGCGGGGCATTCTTCCGCAGGCCCTGTCGAACTACCTGGCCATTCTCGGCAGCTCGCTCACGGAGAAACAGGAAATCTGCGCGCAGGAATCCCTGATCCGCGATTTTTCCCTCGACCGGACGGGGCGGGGCGGGGCCGTCTTCGATGAGGCGAAGCTGGCCTGGCTCAATGCGCTTTATCTGAAACGGATGCCGCTCGACGACCTGACCGCGCGGGTCCTGCCCTTTCTCGAGCGGGAAGGGATGGACGTCCGGAGGCTGGATCGGAAATGGCTGATGGCCCTGGTGGAGGCCGTCCGGGACAATTGGATGACGCTGGCGGACGCCCCCCGTCACCTGAATGTCTTCTTCGACGAACGGCACACCTGGAACGACGAGGCCCGCACCGTGCTGATGGACGAAGACGCCCGCCGGGTTATCCGGCTGTTCCGCGACCTGCTGCTGGCCGATCTCCCGCCCGACGAGCAGGTCTTTGCGCGCTCCCTCAAGGCGCTGCGAAAACAGGCCGGGGTCAAGGGGCGGGCGCTCTATCTCCCGCTGCGGGCGGCCGTGACGGGGGCGACGGAAGGGCCGGAGCTGGACCGGATCATGGCCGCGCTGGGCTGGGAAGCCGTGGTGCAGCGACTGGACCGCGTCCTTCGGGAGTCCTTTTGAAGGGTCCCGGATTCGGATCGGGAGCCGACGGGGCGTCGGCCGCCCGAAAGCCGCGACACCCCCTGGGCCCACGGGAACAACGCCCCGGTCGCCCGTTCCCCCTCCATTGCCGTCCTGCCGCCCCCGCGCGGTCGGGTACGATCCGCCGGGAATCCCGACACCGGGTCAGGTTCCCGGCGGACGTTCATCCGCTGCGGGTCAAAATCACTTCTTTGCCTTGGCCGGTTTCTTAGCGACCGCTTTGGCCTTGGCCGGCGCCTTGGCTTTGGCCGGGGCCTTCGCGACCGCCTTGGCCTTGGCCGGGGCTTTGGCTTTGGCCGGGGCCTTTGCCACCGCTTTTGCCTTGACCGACGCCTTGGCTTTGGCCGGGGCCTTCGCTCCCGCCTTTGCCTTGGCTTTGGCGGGTTTCGCTGCGGCTTTCACCGGCGCCTTCGCAGGAGCCTTTGCCTTGGCAGGGGCCTTGACCGCGGCCTTCGCCGGTTTTGCCTGAACCTTCTTTGCTGTCGCCATTCGTCCTTCCTCCTTTTTAAATGTTCGATCCCGCTTCGTGGGGGTCTGGATGGACCGTGACTTCCCGCGCGCGGAATCGTGAGACGCTCCAGGATGAATAGGTTTGCCCGTCGCTTTCGGGCGAGCGGCAACACCTGAAATCATGGTGCCGGCCGTGGAATGGTTTTTCTTTTTTGGGGTCAGGGGGGATTCGCGTTTCTGTATTCCTGCGACGGGAACGCTTCTCGCCGGTTTGATGATCTTCCGGCGCGCGGCCTTTTTCTCCGCCGCGTGAACTTGCTGGGGAGATAAGATTTCCACACGCAAGCCGGTAAACGGACAGATCGAGCCGGGGATCAAGTGGTATTTTTGAGCGATGGAGTCTTCAATCTGGTAACCGTCGACAAGCTCCTTATTGCCTAAGACATCGAGGAATAATTTGCCCATCATGCGTCACCGATCCTTTTTGGGTTCAGTCCGATTGATGTGTCCTTCCTCTCATCCACGAAAAAAGCGATGTTGCATTATATACTAAAATTTTGCGTTCATTCAAGGATTAGTTGCAGCCGGCATCACGTGACCCTCACGCTTGAAATCTCGTGTGCGCGGAAGGAAAACCATGCCTGCCTGATGCAGCGGCATGACGGGAAACCCTCGCCAGTCCTTGTTTTCCCAACCGGAGGGGGAAGCCTGAACCCTCTACGGTTTGTCAATCAAGCGCTGTCCGGATGAAAAATGAAGATCGTCGATTTGTAAATTTTCTAACATGAAGCTGAACGGAACGGCTTCATCTTTTGCTCCGAACGCGTCGGAAAGTCAAGCGGAGATTTCATGGGTGACGCGCCGGACGGCGCGATCGTCCGAAGAATTTGCGGCGTTCCTTCCCCGGGAAGGAGGGGCGGCCACGCTGTGAAGGCGGGGGCATCGGGACGCCGTCCTCCGCGCGCGCCGGCGAGCGTTTTCCCTCCGCCCCCCCGCGCCCCTCGATCAAGGCGAGGGGTCCCGGGGGTAAAGGTCCGGCGCACGGAGGAACCTCGATTTCAAAGGGCCATCCCCTACAGGGGGATATTGTTGTGCTTCTTGTCGGGCCTGGACTCCTGCTTGTTTTCGAGGGCCTCAAGCAGCGCCACGACCCGCTTGCGCGTATCCCGCGGGGCGATGATCTCTTCGATAATGCCCAGGCTCGCGGCGAAGTACGGGTTGTTGAACTGCGTCTCGTAGGCGGTGACGAGTTCGGCCCGGCGCGCGGCCGGATCCTCCGCCGCGCCGATCTCCCGGCGGTAGATGATGTTGCACGCGCCCTCCGCGCCCATGACGGCGATTTCCGCCGAGGGCCAGGCCATGACGTAGTCGGCCCCGAGCTGTTTGCTGCACATGCCGATGTAGGCCCCGCCGTAGTCCTTGCGGGTGACGACCGTGATCTTCGGCACGGTGGCCTCGGAATAGGCGTGGAGCAGCTTGGCGCCGTGGCTGATGATGCCCGACCACTCCTGCTGGGTGCCGGGCATGTAGCCGGGCACGTCCGCGAAGGTCAGAAGCGGGATGTTGAAGGCATCGCAGAACCGGATGAAGCGGGAGGCCTTGTCCGAGGCGTGCGTGTCGAGCACCCCGGCGTTGAAGCGCGAGTTGTTGGCGATGACGCCGACGGGCCGGCCCATGATCCGGATGAAGGCGACGGTGATGTTCCTGGCCCACAGCTCGTGCGGCTCGAAGAACTCGCCGTTGTCGGCGACGGCCGCGATGACCTTCTTCATGTCGTAGCCCCGGGTCGACTTGTCCGGGATGATCGTGTCCAGCTCGGGGCATTCCCGGTCGGGGACGTCGGTGCAGGGACGGACGGGCAGCGGGCTGTGGCAGCTGTCCGGGAGATAGGACAGCAGGGTCCTGACCTTCGTGAGACAATCCTCGTCGCTGTCCGTGGCGAAGTGGCAGACGCCGCTCTTCGTGGCGTGGGCGACGGCGCCGCCCAGATCATTGTGCGTCACCTCCTCCCCGATGACCGCCTTGATGACGTCGGGACCCGTGATGTACATGTAGCTCCTTTCCTTCACCATGAAGACCCAGTCCGTGAGCGCGGGGGAATACACGGCCCCGCCGGCGGTGGGGCCCATGATGGCCGTGATCTGGGGGATGTATCCGGAGGCCAGGGTGTTGCGGTAGAAGATGCCGCCGTAGCCTTCGAGAGACGGGACGCCTTCCTGGATGCGGGCCCCGCCGGAATCGTTCAGGGAGACGAAGGGCTTGCGGGCCGCGAGGGCCATGTCCATGACCTTCCAGATTTTCTTTGCATGCATTTCGCCGAGGCTCCCGCCGGCGCTGGTGAAA
Organism: Syntrophales bacterium; assembly: GCA_035358035.1. Classification (GTDB taxonomy): domain Bacteria; phylum Desulfobacterota; class Syntrophia; order Syntrophales; family UBA2251; genus UBA2251. The sequence goes on from DAOPOS010000018.1 coordinate 25,706, forward strand.
TCCTGGGCGGCGGCGAAAACCGTCCGTCCGTTGACCTGACCGAAACCCGTGACGACGCCGTCGGCGGGAATCTCCTTGTCGCCCAGACCGAAGAGGGAGGAGCGATGCCTGACGAAGAGCTGCACCTCCTGGAAGGTTCCGGGATCGAAGAGCGTCGCCAGGCGTTCCCGGGCGGTCAGTTTTCCCGCCTCGTGCTGCTTGGCGATCGGTCCCGCGCCGCCCATCCCCATCAGGGCGGCCCGCTTTTGCTCGAAGGCCTCGATCTTTTCCCGTGTCGCGCTTTTCTTGAGTTCCTTTTCCATGCCGTCTGTCATCCTTTTTCCATTTTTGTCGCGCCTTCCGCAGAGCGGCGCAATTCATCTTGACCTGAATGCCGCCGTGTTATATAGCAGCGCACGTAGCGATCCGCAGTAAAAACCTCATAAAAACGCCAAGGAAATCTTGGCGGTCGCGGATTCGGGCCGCTCCGGCAGGCACGGCCCTTATAACCCTTTTCGAGACGCCGGGCAAGGAGGATCCATGAAATACATCGATGAAATCGACATCAAGGGGAAAAGGGTTTTGTTCCGCTTCGATTTCAACGTTCCGCTGGACAGCTCCCAGAACATCACGGACGACACGCGCATCCGCGCCGTCCTGCCGACGATCAACTACGCCCTGGATGAAAGCGCGAAGATCATCATGATCTCCCACCTGGGCCGGCCCAAGGGCAAGGTGGTGCCCGAAATGAGTCTCGCCCCGGTGGCCAGGCGCCTGTCGCGGCTTCTGGGCAAACAGGTGAGTCTGGCGGGGGATTGCATCGGTCCGGAGGTGGACGCCCTGGTGGCCGGCCTGCAGCCCGGTTGCCTGGCCCTGCTGGAGAACCTCCGCTTTCATCCCGAAGAGACGGCCAACGACGACGCCTTCGCGAAGCGGCTCGCGGCCTATGCCGACGTGTACATCGACGACGCCTTCGGCAACGCCCACCGCAGCCACGCCTCCAATGTCGGCATCACCCGGCACGTACCGGTCTGCGGCGCGGGCTTTCTGATCAAGAAGGAGCTGAACTATTTCCTGCGGGCCCTGGAGAAGCCGGCGCGCCCCTTTGTCGCCATCATCGGCGGATCGAAGGTCTCGGGAAAGCTCGAAGCCATGGTCAACCTGATCAGGAAGGTCGACAAGATGATCATCGGGGGCGGGATGGCCTTCACCTTCCTCAAGGCCCAGGGCTACGAGGTCGGAAAATCCATCGTGGAGGACGAACTCATCCCCACGGCCCTGGACGTCCTGCAAACGGCCCGGGAGCACGGCGTCAAATTCTATTTGCCCATCGATTGCGTCATCGCCGAGGCCATGACGGCGGAAGCGGAGACCAAGATCGTGCCGGTGCAGGAGATGAACGCCCACTGGATGGGACTGGACATCGGTCCGGCGACGATCACCCTGTTTACGGAGGCCCTCGGGAACGCCAAGACCGTGGTCTGGAACGGTCCCATGGGGGTCTTCGAGATCGACGCCTTCAGCCGGGGGACCTACGCCCTGGCGCACAGCGTCGGCAACTCCTATGCCCTGACGATTGTCGGTGGGGGCGATACGGACGTGGCCATCCATCGGGCGGGGGAAAGCGACAAGATCGGGTACATCTCCACGGGCGGCGGTGCCTCGCTGGAACTGCTGGAAGGAAAGGCCCTGCCGGGGATCGAGGCCCTCGATCGGTGCGGATCCTGACGGAGGTGCTCGGGATGCCGCGGCCTGGATGGGGAGGGGAAGTGCGACTTCCCCTTTTCTTTTCGGCGCAGGCCTTCCCCGATCGTGCGCGCGCGGATTCACCTCTGGCGCATCCCCGCGCATCCGGGGCATGGCGAAGCGGGTGTCACCCGGGGGCGGAATTGCATGAAAAAAACGGCGGCCGGGCCCCCGAGGGATGGATGGCATGCGGACCCTGAGGATCGTGATCGCGTATGACGGCGCCCGCTATCACGGCTGGCAGCGCCAGCTCAACGGCCTGTCCATCCAGCAGGTCCTGGAGGAGAGCGTCGGCCGGATCACGGGCCGTCCGGCGACGGTGATCGGCTCCGGCCGGACGGATGCGGGCGTGCATGCCCTGGCGCAGGTCGCCCACTTCCGGACCGAGTCCGGCCTGGCTGAGGCGAATCTTCTGAAGGGCATCAACAGCGTTCTGCCCAAGGACATCGTAGTCACGGATCTCCGGGAGGCGCCGGAGGGCTTTCATGCGCGCTTCGACGCGGCGAGCAAGGTCTATCTTTACCGGATCGTCAACCGGTCCGTGCGGGACGTTTTCGAGCGCGGTCGGGCGTGGTTCATCCATCGCCCCCTGGCCGTCGAGCGGATGCGGCAGGCGCTGCCGTATTTTCTGGGCACCCACGACTTCACCTCCTTCTGCACCGTGCACTGTGAAAGCCGCGACCGGATCCGGACCGTCCTCGACGCGGCGCTGACCGGCGAGGCCGGGGACATCCTCGAGATGAGCATCGAGGCCGACGGCTTCCTGCGTTACATGGTCCGCACCATCATGGGCGTTATGGTCGATGTGGGGCTGGGCAAGCATCCCCCCGAGGCCGTGGGGGAGATCCTGCAGGCCAGGGACCGTTGCCGCGCCGGCATGACGGCGCCTGCCTGCGGTCTTTTTCTGAAGGAAGTCAGGTACGCACAGCCATGAAGATCCTGATCCTGGGCCACCAGGGCATGCTGGGGGGCGACCTGGCGCTCCGTCTGGCCGCTTCCGGTCACGATGTATCGGGTCGGGACGCCGGTGACGTGGACATCACGTCGCCCTCATCCTGCCGGGCGGCGATCGCGGAATGCGATCCGGAAATCGTGATCAACGCGGCGGGCTACACGGACGTCGACGCCTGTGAGGCGAATCCGGACCTGTGCTTTGCCGTCAACGCCCAGGGGGTCAGGCATGTCGCCTTGGCCTGCCGCGAGCGTCGGGTGACGCTCGTCCATTTCAGCACGGATTATATTTTCGACGGGACCCAGGGGCAGCCCTATGTCGAGGAGGATGCCGGGAATCCCCTGAACGTCTACGGCGCCTCTAAGCTGGCCGGGGAGCGTTACCTGATCGAAGAAGCGCCGGATTTCCTGCTGATCCGGACCGCCTGGCTTTACGGGCGCCGCGGGCGGAATTTTGTCCGGACCATCCTGGAGGCGGCGCGGCGGGAGCGGACGCTCGAGGTCGTGGATGATCAGATTGGCTCTCCCACCTACACGGTCGATCTGGCGGCAGCCGTCGAACGGCTGGTCTCCGAGGACCGGCGGGGGATCTTCCATATCACGAACCGGGGACAGGTCAGCTGGTTCGCCTTTGCGAAAACGATTCTCGCCCATGCCGGCCTGACCGACGTCGCGGTGCGCCCCGTCGCGTCAACCCGGCTGGGGCGCCCCGCCAGACGTCCGGCCTACAGCGTGTTGAGCAACCGGAAGTTTTTCCGGACGACGGGCCGGACGATGCGGTTCTGGCAGCTGGCGCTTCAGGACTGCCTGTCCTCCAGGTCAGGACTGGAACCGCGCTGCCCGTCCGTCAAAAAGCCTTGACACCCCGGGGAGATTTCAGTATACGCAGTGCAGGCTCGTTAACTTGCCGATTTACCGAGCGGAACGACCGTTCAAAGCCGCCGGGGAACGGCGGCGGGAAAGGACGCGAACTGGCATGACGAGAAAATGCATACTTTTCATGACGCTCGTGGGGCTGATCTTCGGGGGGACAGGCCTCCTGTATGCCCAGAACCGGGTCATGGCCGACGGGATGGCCGCCGTCAGCAACAACCGCGTGGACATCGCCCGCGACAGGGCGATCGACAGCGCCCAGCGCAACGCCGTGGAGCGGGTGGTCGGGGTCATGATTTCCAGCAGTACGGAGGTGGAGAATTTTCAGGTCAAAATGGACCGGATCCTCTCCGAGTCGAAGGGATTCATCAACACCTACAAAGTCGTTTCCGAACGGCGCGACGGGGACATGTACGAAGTCACCATCGAGGCCGATGTGGGGATGGGAAAACTGAAGGACCGCCTTGCCGCCCTGAACCTCATCATGGCCCGCAAGGAAAAACCCCGCCTGATGCTTCTCTTCAGCGGACGGGCGCAGAAGGACGCCGTTGCCGAGTCCGCGATGTCCCGCTATTTCCTGTCCCAGGGGTTCAAGCTGGTCGACGCCGATACCTACAAGAAGAGCATGGAGCGCGAGAATCTTCAACGGCTGGCGCTCAATCAGCGGGAGGCGGCCAGTGTCGGCCAGCGCTACGGCGCGGAGGTCCTGATCGTCGGCGACGTCGAGGCGTCGTCCAGCACGTCGCGGTTCGGGGAGATCGAAATGTCGACGAACAAGGTGATCGTCTCGACCAAGGTCATCAATGTCGATACGGGCGAGGTTCTGGCGACGGACAGTGAAACACGATCGGCCCCGGGAATGCGCGACGACATCAAGCAGATCACGGTGGACGCCTCGGACAGCCTGGCGAAGAAGATGACGGACGAAATCATGGAGCGCTGGTCATCGGAGCTGACCAATGCGGTGACCGTGAAGCTGATCGTGACCGGGTTTGACGCCTACCAGGATCTGCTGCAGTTCAAGGAACAGATCGCAAACGACGTGAGGGGATTCCGGGAGGTCTATCAGCGCGCCTATGCCCATGGGCAGGCCGAACTGGATCTCGAGATCAAGGGCAATACCCAGGGGGTGGCCGACGACCTGGCCGCCATGACGTTCAACCAGCGGAAATTGAGAATCACGGAAATCACCCAGAACCGGATCGAGGCGAAACTGGTCCCCTGATAAGGAAGTCTTCTTCCGGCCCCATGGGGATTCGTGGAACGGAAACGACGGTCAAGATGCATCACAGGGAGGGAATCATGAAACGGGCGATGAGAACACGGATGCTTTCGGGATTGTTTGTCCTGCTTTTGCTTGCCGGATGCGCCGTCAGCGAGAGCTACAAGGTCGGCCAGGATCTGAGCGGCAGCCAGCGCTGGGACGAGGCGATCATCTATTTCCAGAAGGCGGTCAGTGAAGCGCCCGACAACCCCGAGTACAAGGACGCCCTGGAGAATGCCAAACGGGAGGCGGCGAAAATTCACCTGGCGCGGGCCCGGCAGCTCCTGGCCGCCGCGTCCCCCGACATGACGGTCCCGGCCCTGGAACAGGTTCTGAAGGAGGCCGATATCGCCGCCGGCCTGGACCCCCAGAACAAGACCGTTGTCGCGTTCAAGCAGGAAGTCAGCGGGGAGATGGAGGCGGTTCAGGGAAAACTGAAAACCCTCTACAGCCAGGCCGATCTGGACATGCAGAAGGAGGACTGGCCCGCGGCGTTGACCAAGCTCAGGCAGGTCAACAAACTCTTTCCGAACTACGAGGACACGGGCAACCGGCTCGTCCGCTCCGAGCAGGAGGCGGTGAAGAGCCTGTACCAGCAGGGTATTGCCCTGGGCAAGCAGGAGGAGTGGAAACTGGCGGCCCAGGTCTTCAAGGCGGCCGTCGACATCAATCCCAACTATTACGACCTGTCCACGCTCGCCGAACAGGCGAAGTCGCGCGACAACGTCCAGTACTACCTGACGGAGGCCGATAAGGCGGGCCGCGCCCAGAACTGGGACCGGGCGATCATCCTCTATGAGAAGGCGATGGAATATCAGCCCGAGAACCAGGAGCTGGCCGGGAAGATGGACGGCATGAAGGCCAAGGTGGGGCAGCTTTACTTTGACGAGGCCGTCAAATTCACGAACCAGGGCAAGTATTACCCAGCGATGAAACGGGTGGAGCGGATCCGGACCTACGCCCCGGGGCTGCAGGACGATCCCATTTTCAAGGAATTTCTCCGGAATTTCTGCAAGCAGCTGATGGACCGGGCCGACAAGTACTCGGAGAAGGAGCTCTGGGGGAACGCGCTGGTCTGGCTCCAGAAGGTGGAGGTCATCAACCCCTCCTATCCGGAACTGTTCCAGAAGGTTCTGGATACCAAGGACCGGATCAACAAGCGGCTCAAGAAATCCATCGCCGTTTTCGACTTCAGCAGCCCGAGCAATGACAAGGACGCGGGCAAGATTGCCGCCAACAAGCTGATCACGTTCCTGCACAAGAGCGCGAGCGGGGATCTCCGGATCATCGAACGGGAAAATCTTCAGTCGATCCTGCGGGAGATGCAACTGGGACAGACGGGGCTGGTCGATGTGAAGTCGGTCCAGAACGTGGGAAAGATGCGGGGGATCGATACCTTCATCATGGGCGACGTCCTCCACTTCTCCGCACGGACGACGGATATGCCGAGCCTGGGTCAGGTCAAGGTTCTGGTCAACGAAGAGGATGTCCGCAATCCGGAGTTCTCCGACTGGCTGATGATGAATCCCAAGCCCAACGCGGACGACCTCAAGCACGCCCCCCCGCGGACGGTGAAAAAGAAGGATTACCAGTTCATCTCCTACAAGCAGGGATCGAGCAAGGTCAGCGCCATTATCGAGATCTCGTACAAGCTCGTGGACACCCTGACCGGGGAGAACATCTTTACCAACACCATTTCCGGAAGACTGATCAAGGAAGACAAGTACCAGGACGGCGTGGCGATTGCCAACATCGCCCACGATCCGCTCGAGCTTCCGACGGAGGTGGAAGTTCTGGACGAGCTGACGAACGAGAAGATCTCGGAGATGGGCCAGAGCGTCCTCAAGCATTACCAGAGCCTGGAGGTGGAATACTTCAACCAGGGGCAGCAGCAGCAAAAGAGGCGCAACATCGATCAGGCTGTCGAACGGTACACCGATGCGGTCTATGATGAAAAGCTGAAGGGCATCTCGACCCCGATTTCACAGAAATCCATGGAATTTATCGACAAGCTGGTGCAGGATAAATAACCGAAGCGAAGCGTGGAGAGCCCGGACCTCGATCCGGGCTTTTCTGCCTGGAGGGCCACCATGAAGAACAGAAGGTTCGTATCCTTCTTCCTGCTGCCGTTGATGATCGCTTTCTTCCTTCCTGCGCCGGCAGCGGCGCAGCCCCCCACGGCGACCCGGGTCTCCGTTTTCAATTTCGGCACGGTCAATATCGAAGCCTCCGGCTACGGGACCACCGTGACCAACATGCTGACCACCTCTCTGCAGTCCGAAGCCTCCCTGAACCTGATGGACCGGAAGGAGCTGGAAGCCTTTCTCAGTCTCAACGACCTGCAGCAGAACGACCAGATCGACAATGTCATCCAGATCGGGACGCGCCTGGGGTTGAACGTCATCGTGGTGGGCAACGTGCAGAAGCGGGGGACGATCATCGCCATCCTCTGCAAGGTGGTGCACATCGAACAGAAACGGGTGATCTTCCAGACCCAGGTCCGTGCCCTGGGCGACGCCGGTCTCCTGGGCGAAGTCCGGAAGCTCGGCTCCATGATCGTTTCGGCCATCGCGGAGAACGCCAGCCGGCCGCCGGAGGACAAGCCCGCGATGAGGGGACCCGTCAACGTCCAGAAGCGGTCGGGGAACATGCGTGTCGCCCTGAGCTGGGAGGATCCTCCCGACGCGCCGGCCGCCGGTTACGAACTCTTCCGGAGCTCCACGGAGGCCGGCCCCTTCGCCAAGATCGGTCAGGCGACGCGCCCCGAATATCTCGACCAGGGCCTGGAGCGGAACAGGACCTACTACTACAAGATCCGCTCCTTCAACCAGCGGGGGCAGCAGAGCGACTTCTCCGCCGTGATCCCGGCCGAAACGGCCCTGACCCCCAACCCCCCCGTGATTCTGAGCGCCGAAGCTCACGTGCGGAGCGTCCAGTTGATCTGGTCGCCCAGTCCCATGAGCAGCGACGACCCGCTGAAGCTGAAGGGGTACAAGCTCTACCGCGCCAAGATCGAACCGGGGCCTTACCGCGAGGTGGCCAATATCCTCGGCAAGGACCTGGGGATCGGCGTCGACACCACGACCACGCTCGACAAGCTGTTCAAGGTTCCCTACCTGGACAAGGGGCTGGCCGATGGGGAGGACTATTTTTACCGCGTGACCGCCTACAACGAGAAGAACCTCGAGAGCGAGTATTCCCGCGGCGTGAAAGCGACGACCATCCCCGCCGTCTCCGGCCTGATCGCCCAGGGCGATCTCATCCGGGAGATCCGGCTGAGCTGGAATCCCGTTCCGTCGCCCCTCATCAAAGGCTATTTCGTCTATCGCAGCCTCCGCGAGGAGGACGATTTTACGAAGATCCGGAAACTGGATGCGGGAAGCGCCCGGGCGGACGGGAGAATCGAGTTCACGGATACGGAGGGGCTTGCCGATCAGGTCCGCTATTACTATCGCGTCACGGCGGTCGAGGACACCGAAATCGAGACGTCCCCCTCCGTGACCGTCTCCGCCGTCACCAAGGGAAAGCCGCCGAAACCGGAAGGGCTTCAGGCCAAAAGCGGCCTGGTGAAGCGGGTGGACCTCGCGTGGACGGCCAGCGCGCAGCCGGACGTGGCCGGCTACAACGTCTACTGGTCGAAGGAAAAGATCGGCAAGTACCTGATGATCAAACGCATCGACGGGCGAACGAACAACGCCTTTACGGATACCGGCTCCGCCGCTCCGGAGAAGCTGGCGGACGACACCGCGTACTATTACGCCTTGACGACGTTCAACAAGGTGGATGTGGAAAGCGAGCTGACGGATCCGGTTTCCGCGACCACCAAGGCCCGACCCGCGAAGCCGCTGGGGCTCAAGGCCGCCGATCTTCAGGTGAAACAGGCGCCGCTGTCCTGGGATTCCAATCCGGAACAGGATGGCGAGGCGTACATCGTCTACCGGCTCGAGGGAACCGGGAGCGGGGAATTCTCCCGTCTGGAGACGGTCGAGAAAAAGAATGCCCATATCGACAAGAACTTGAAGGACGGCACGGTTTACCAGTACCGTATCCAGGCGGAAGACCGGGACGGGCTGCTGAGCGATCTGTCCGATATCGTCCGCATCCAGACGAAGCCGCGGCCGAACGCGCCGTCGGCGGCGAAGGGGCGTTTCAGCGGTGGTCAGGCGGAACTTACCTGGCAGCCCAATGAAGAGAGCGATATCGTCCATTACGTCGTCTATGAAAAACGCTGGTACGGAACCGAAAAGATCACCACCGTCAAGGAAACGCGCTTCAGCGAAGCGGGGCCGCCCAAGGGGAAAAAGAAAACCTATGTGGTGACGGCGGTCGACAAGGACGGGCTGGAAAGCGATCCGTGCCCGGAACTTCTGATTGAGGGACGTTAATCCAAGCGGGATGAGGCGGGACATGAAGACGATGAAACCGATATTCCATCGAGCAGGCAGGATTCTTGTTTTCTTTGGGTTGATGGGGCTCATCGGCGTCTGTGGCGCCGGAGCGGCGGATACGGTCGGGAAATACCAGGTGGTGCCGGGAAACGAAGACCAGGCCTTTCTGGTCGACACCACGACGGGCGCCGTCTGGATCCTGACCCACCGCACCATGGCCACGGGGCGGGAGCCGGTCGCGATTCCCTATAAATTCATCCGGATCTCTCCGCAGCACCGGGGCGAGTTTCTGGTGGAACTGGGGCCGGGTGGCGCGCCCGCCAAGGGCGGCGACGCGAAAGAGCAGGCCCCCTGAACCGGGGCAATGCCGGCCCGCGGTGACCGCGGAAAGGACGGACCGTGAGGGAGGTTCATCCGATTCCGTTTAGCGGCTTCTGCCGCACGTATGTGGTTACGGGCCGCGAGGGCCTGATGGCGGTCGATGTCGGGAGCGTCGGCGCCGCCCGGGACGCCGTAAGCTATATCCGGAACGTCCTGGGCCGTTCGCCGGACGCCCTCAAGCTGATCGTCGCCACCCATTTTCATATCGATCACATCGGCGGGATAGGGGCGCTGCTCCGCGCGTGCCCGGAGACGACAACCGTTCTCTATCATCACCGCGTCGGGGCGTACCTGACGGGGGAGCGCCGGCTGCCCGCGATGCGGAACTGGCGCTCCGGTCTCTTCCCCGCGTTTATCGGGAGTTGCCGCGGCGTGCGCAAGCTCGATCATCTGTGCCTGGAAACGCTGGCCGGGATTCCCCTTCCCGTGCTGCGGGGGTGGACCGGACTCCCGTACGCGGCGTCGCGGATCCGCTTTCTGGGCGGACGGAACGACATCCGCTACCCCCTCGGGTTCGACGACTGGGAGGTCGTCGAGACGCCGGGCCACACGGAGGACTCCGTTTCCCTGTACCATGGAGGGTCCAGAGAGCTGATTTGCGGCGATGTGATCCTGAATTTCGCCCCGGACGGACGGGGCCGGCTGAATCGCTTTTACGAAAATGAAGGCATGCTGCGGCGTTCGTTTCGGCTCCTGTCGGAAACGACCGCGCCGGTCCGGATCTATCCGGGGCATGGGAACGTGATCGCAGGCGGGGCGAACGCCCTGCTCACCGTGGTCCAGTCTTGAGGTTCGGGGAGGCCATCCATGAACGCGTTCAAGCGGTTATCCCTCTGTCTGGGAGTGGTTCTCGCGGCCCTGGCCGCGCAGAGCTGCGTCGTCGCCACCAAGACGACGGTCATCGCTCCGGAGATCATCGCCCTGTACAAGGGGAAGTTCAAGATCGACCCCTACATGCAGGAGCATATGCCGAAGACGGTCGCCGTCCTGCCCTTCTACGATCTGTCCAAAAGCGGGAAGGGGTTCGACGCGGTGCGGAAGGGCTTTTACAACCATTTCAGCTCCATCCCCTACCAGGATATGGAACTCTACAAGGTGGACGCCCTCCTGGCGAAAGCCGGCCTGACCGATCCGGACACGCTCTACAAGACCCCGTACGAGGAGCTGGGAAAGATCCTGGGGGTCGACGCCATCGTCCTGGGCGAGATCTCCGATTTCGACAAGCTGTTCGCGATTCTGTATTCCCAGGTCGCCGTGGGTGCGGAAGTCCGGATGTATGACGCGAAGACGGGTCATTTCCTCTGGAGCGGGAAGCATACGGTCCGGATCCACGAGGGCGGCGTCTCGACCACGCCGATCGGGATCATCGCCACCGTTGTGGCGACGTCCCTGAATATGAGAGACGTCCAGCTGCTCCGGGCCTGCGACGATCTGTTCCGCGACATGGTCAAAACCATACCGGCGCCCTCCCTGGCCGAGGCCCTGAAGCCGCCCACGATCACGCTGTTGACCCAGGACACGAAGGGCCTCCCCAAGAAGGCCGGGGATGAAGTCCGGATCGTCATCCAGGGGACGCCGAAGATGCGGGCGCGTTTCGACATCGGCGACTACCGGCGGCGCATCGACATGCAGGAGATCGAGCCCGGCGGCTACCTGGGGGTCTACAAGGTCCTGCCGGGGGACAATGTCCAGAAGGCCACGATCACCGGATATCTGGTGGATGACGCCGGGAATACGGCCCAGTGGGTCGACGCCGTCGGATCGGTCACCCTCGATACGACCCCGCCGGACATTCCGAAGAATTTCAAATCCGTCGGCCGCAACGGTCTCGTCCTGCTGAACTGGGACAAGAGCATCGCGGCGGACCTGGTCGGATACCGGCTGTACCGGAGCCAGACGCCCCTGACCGGGTTTGCCGAGATCGCCCGGACGGAGCTGAACGAGCACCGGGATGCGGGGTTGACGAATGATCGGAAGTACTATTTCCAGATCTCCGCGGTCGATCAGGCGGGGAACGAAAGCGAGCGGAGCGGGGTGATCGCCGGCATGCCCGTCGCCCCGGGCCCCACGCGCGTCTCGGGCGCCATCGAGGCCGATACAATCTGGTATTCAGGCGCCAGCCCCTACGTGATCGAAAATCCCGTCATCGTCCGGGACAAGGCCAGCCTCACCATCGAGCCGGGCACGGAAATCCGCTCGGCGGGGGCGGGTATCACGGTGGAGGGGCGATTGCTGGCGCAGGGGGACGGGGAGCATATCATCACCTTCGATGCCGAGGAGGGAAAGACCTGGGAGGGGATGACCTTCCTGAACGTCAAGGAAAAGGAAAACGTCCTCCGGAACGTGCGCATCCGCAAGGCGCGCATCGGGGTGCTCTGCATGGCCGCCTCGCCGCGGATCGAGGCCTCGGAATTCGTCGAGAACGGGACGGCGGTCCGGATCTCGGGCGCCTTCTCGAAGCCGAGCCTGGTTCAGAATACCCTTCACGGGCAGAAAGAGGCGGCGGTGATCGTCGAGTCCGGCGCCCAGCCTATACTCGCGGAAAACCGCATCCGGGACAATGACCGGGAGGGCATTGTCGTCCAGGCGGCCTTGCCCGTCATCACCCGCAACGTCATTGCGCAGAACCGCGGCGTCGGGATCGACCTGAAGGGCAGTCCCGCCCGCATTTCGGAAAACAGCCTGACCGACAACCGGCCGTTTGACATGACGGCGGAGATGACCGGGGAGGCGGTGAACGCGTCCGGCAACTGGTGGGGTACCGCCCAGGGGCTAGAGGTGCTGAAAAAGATCCGGGGCCGGGTCGATGTCGCCACCGTCCTGAGCGCGGCCTATCCCGACGGGAAGCCGGTCGCGCTGCCGATCCTGGCGCAGACGCTGGGCGGGGCGGTCACGGCCGACGGGCTGCTCACCCTGTCGAACAGCCCCTACCGGGTCCAGAAGGATGTCACCGTCGACGGCGGGGCCACCCTCTATGTCGAACCCGGCGTGGAGATCCGGTTCGATCAAAACACGTCCCTGATCATGGCGGACGGGGGCATCGTGGCCCGGGGAACCCCGGATCGGCCGATCGTCTTCACGGCCTCGGGGACGACGCCCGCGCCGGGATTCTATGCGAATGCCGTCCGCTTCACGAAGAAGACGAAGGTGAACAGCGCCCTGGCCTACTGCGAGGTGAAATTCGCCGCCACGGCCTTCGACGTCTACGCCGGCGCCCCGGAAATCTCCCACTGCCTGATTGCCCAGACGTCTCAGGGCGGCATCTTCTGCCGCAACGACGCGGCCCCCCGGATTTCCTACAGCACCTTCACCGCGAACGCCGGCGAGGGCGCGATCAAGAGCGTCGGCATGTCCAATCCGTCGATCCGCCGGAACAATTTTGTCGACAATCCCGTCGCCCTGCAGATCTTTTCCTCGATCTATATCGATGCGCGCGAGAACTGGTGGGGGAAGGCGCCCCCGGACCTCAGTCTGATCTGGGGCGATCCGGACAAGAATGTCAACATCAAGCCCTGGCTGGAAAAGCCGGAGGCCGGGGCCTTCCGGGGCAGATAAGCCTCGGGGGGGGAATTTTCCCCGTTGAAAGGGGAGGGAGATTCTGTTATCGTGCCCGATATGCGGCCGCATGGGGGTCGCGTTTGCCGAGGGGATGTTTCCGTGGGTGGTTCCATAACCGTTAAGGAGGATGTCATGAAGTCAAAATGGGTACTGACGATGGGGATTTTGCTGGCGGGCCTGTTTCTGTATGCCGGTGCGGGCCTGGCCGCCGATACGGTGAGCATGCCGGAATGGACGCAGATTATCGAGCAGATGGCCGGCAAGGGCAAGATCAACTGGTCGGAGGGCTACATCGAGGCCGTGGGCATCGGCGCCCCGCCGGAAAGGTTCATCGGGAAGCCCCAGGCCCGCCCACTCGCGCTCCGCGCGGCCCGGGTCGACGCCTACCGCAACCTCCTGGAACTCACGAAGGGGGTCCGGGTGGATTCCAAGACGGTGGTCAAGGATTTCACCGTGGAGAGCGATGTGATCAACACCCAGGTGGAGGGTCTGGTTAAGGACGCCCATCTCGTCAAACAGGACTACCTCTCGGACGGAACGGTGGAAGTGACGCTCCGGATGCCGCTTGCCGGCGGCTTTTCCCAGGTGATCCTCCCCCGGCTGATGCAGAGGAAACCGGCGGCTCCGGAACCGGCGGCGCCGGCCGCCCCTCCCGTGGCGGCGCCGGCTGAGCCCGCCGCGCCGGCCCCGGCGGCGCCCGCGGCGCCTCCGGAGGTTTTCACCGGACTCGTGATCGATGCGCGCGGTCTGCAGGCCAGACCCGCCATGTCACCCAAGATCCTGGATGAAAGCGGGAAAGAGGTGTACGGCTCCCTGAACGTGGATCGCGAATACGCCATTCAGCAGGGGATGAGCGGTTACGCCCGCGATCTCAACGCCGCCCAGAGCAACGCGCGGGTCACCAACAATCCGGTCAGCCTGAAGGGAATGCGGACGGAAGGGCCGGGCCGCTCCGACATCGTGATCAGCAACGCCGATGCGAACAAGATCCGCGGTGCCGCCGAAAACCTGAGCTTCCTGAAACAATGCCGGGTCATGATCGTTCTGGACTGAGCCTTTCCGGGACGCGTTCATCGGCAGGAAGGATCTCGACCGCAGCCCCCGCCGGGGCTGCGGTTTTTCTTGTCGATTCGCCCGGGGGCGCATCACGGCGGGGAGGATGATCTGCTGTGGGGAAAATCACCGTTCTGCCCGAGGACCTGACCAACCGCATCGCCGCCGGCGAGGTCGTGGAGCGTCCCGCGTCGATCGTCAAGGAGCTCCTCGAGAATGCCCTCGACGCCGGCGCCCGGGCGGTCGGCATCGAGTTGCGGCAGGGCGGCTGCGGCGCCATCCGCGTCACCGATGACGGCGAGGGGATGGAGGCCGCCGACGTTCCCCTGGCGTTTTCCCGCTTTGCCACCAGCAAGATCGCCTCTTTTGAAGACATTTACCGGATCCGGTCTTTCGGCTTCCGGGGCGAGGCCCTGCCCAGCATCGCGGCCGTCTCGCGCGTCACCCTGCTCACGCGCCGCCGCGACCGGCCGGCCGGGACGCGACTGATCGTCGAGGCCGGCCAGATCCTCGAGGTGACCGAATGCGGCTGCCCTGCCGGCACCTCCCTCCTCGTCGAAAACATCTTCGACCCCGTTCCCGTCCGGAAGAAATTTCTCAAGCGGGAATCCGCGGAACTGGCGGCCTGCCTGGAGGCGATCACCCGGGTGGCGCTTCCCCACCGCCACGTCCGGGTGGGGGTCCAGGCCAACGGGCGCAGCGTGATGAGCCTCCCCGCGACGGAGGGCGACCGGGAAAGGCTGGGGCTTCTGCTGGGGGAGGAAGCGGCCGGCCACCTGCTGCCCTTTTCAGGCTTCCGTGAAACGGCCGCCCTCTCGGGATTCTGCTCGTCTCCCGCCTGGACCCGTTCCGACGGCAAACAGATCTTCTGCTACGTCAACGGCCGCTTCGTTCGGGACCCCCTCCTGCAGCACGCCGTCATGACGGCCTACCGTCGCCTCATCGAGGCCAGGCGCTACCCGGCCTGCGTCCTTTACCTCGACGTGCCTCCCGAAGAGGTGGATGTCAACGTCCATCCGGCCAAGGCGGAGGTCCGCTTCCGGCAGCCCCGGGACATCTACGCGCTCATTGTCGAGGGCCTGGTCGCGGCCCTTTCCGGAGCGCCCGCCGTTCCGTCCGCGCCTCCGGCCGACCCCGCGCGGGAGCCCCTGTATCAGGCCCGCATCGAGGAGGCCATGAAGCGCTACACGGTTTCCTCCGGGAGGAGCAAGCGCCTCTTTACGGGGCTGCCGGCGGTTCCGGCGGTTCGCCCGGAACGCGACGCGGGGAACCCGGCGCCGCCCGCGACGGCGGGTCCGCATCCGGAGGCGGCGATCCGCTTTGCAGAGGGGACCTACCTGGGGCAGGTCCTGTCCACCTATCTGGTCTTTACGCATCCCGCCGGCCTCCTCCTGATGGATCAGCACGCGGCCCACGAGCGGGTTCTTTTCGAGCGCCTGCGAACGAGCGGGGCGGCGGGAAGGGTCGTGACCCAGCAGCTTCTCCTGCCGGAGGTGATCTCGCTGCACGCCGGCGAGTATCAGCTCGCCCTGTCGCTCAAGACGCTCTGGGACGAACTGGGCTTCGCCATCGAGCCGTTCGGGGATACCAGCATCGCCGTCCGGGCCGTCCCCGCCCTCGTCCCGAACCTCGACCCCCATCAGACGGTCAGGGACCTCCTTTCCGAGCTGTCCGAACTGCCCGCGACGGCCGGGCTCCGGGAACAGCGGGACAGGCTCCACGCCGTCCTTGCCTGCCGGGGGGCGGTCAAGGCGCATCAGGAACTGACGGAGGCGGAGGTCGGCGCCCTCTGCCGTGAGCTGGACGCCATTTCCTTCCCCTCCACGTGCCCGCACGGACGGCCCACGTATGTGCTCATCGACGAACGGGACCTGAAACGGATGTTCAGGAGAACCTGAAGCGAATGGACGGCTGAGGAGGATATGGCGTCCGGGGACAGGCCGAAACTCATCGTGATCCTGGGGCCGACGGCGGTCGGGAAGTCGGCGCTGGCGCTCGAACTTGCCCGGACGTACGGCGGGGAAATCGTCAGTGCCGACTCCATGCAGGTTTACCGGGGCATGGATATCGGGACCGCCAAGCCGGGCCCGGAAGCCCGTGCCCGCGTCCCCCACCATCTCATCGACGTCGTCGATCCGGACGAGCCTTTCAACGCCGCCCTCTTTGTCGAACAGGCCGGGCGGGTCATCAACCGTCTGCACCGCCTTGGGACGCCGGTGTTCGTCGTGGGCGGGACGGGGCTCTACATCCGCGCCCTTCTGGGGGGGCTTCTCGGCAGCCCCGGCCCGGACGAGGCCCTGCGTGCGCAATGGAAGGCGGTTCGCGACGAGAAGGGCGTTCACCACCTGCACGAAGAGCTCCGGCGGCTCGATCCCCGGGCGGCGGGGCGGATCCACCCTCACGATGCGGTCCGCATCGTGAGGGCGCTCGAGGTTCTCACCCTGACCGGAGAGTCCATCGCCGGCAAGCAGGCCGGACACCGCTTTGCCGAACGGCGCTACCGCAGTCTCAAGATCGGCCTTCGACTGGAGCGGGAACCGCTCTTTGAACGGATCGAGGCGCGCGTCGACGCCATGCTTGCCGCCGGCCTCGTGGACGAGGTCGCGGGACTGCTGGCGCGCGGCTACGATGCGTCGCTCAGGCCGATGCAATCCCTGGGCTATCGCCATATCGGGGGCCATCTCCGCGGAGAGGGCGATCTGGCCGATGCGGTCCGGACGCTGAAGCGCGATACGCGGCATTACGCCAAACGTCAGGAGACCTGGTTTGCCCCCGACCCGGAGATCCGCTGGTTTTCTCCCGGCGATGCGGCGGGCGTGGAAGCCTGTCTGCGGCCGTTTCTGAGCCGTGAAAGTCCTTGACTTAAAGGGGAGGGGAAGATTATAAAAACAGGCAAATCGGCGGTTGAAGAACGAAAGGAATCCTAGACGGGTTCCAGGAGAAGGGTCTTTTCAAGAATAAGGAGGATGATATGGTTCGTCTATTCAAGAATCGAAATCTCACCATGGTCCTGGTCCTCGCCGCCGCGGCCCTGTTCCTCGTTTCCTGCGGTCCCAAGGCCAGGGTGGCGACCAGCGAACTGGACACGCCCGAGCATCACTTTTACACGGGCATGAAGCTGCTGGATCAGGGGCGGTATGTCGATGCCCAGCAATCCTTCAACCTCGCCATCCAGCTGGATCCCAAGTACGCCAAGGCCTACGCGGGCAGCGGCCTGGCCAATGCCTATCAGCGGGATTTCAGCGCCGCTTTCGAGATGATGAAGAAGGCCGGGAAATACGCGAAAACCGATGAGGAAAAGGTCTTCGTGCATGTCGGCTACATCCGCATCAACACCCTGAGCGCCGCCGACTGTCTCCGGTCGGGCATCCGCACCGGCGTGGTGTGCAAACCTCCGTCCGACTGGCTGGATACGGCGAAGGGAGAATTCAACGCCGCCGTGCTCATCGATCCCAAGGCCTCGGCCGCCTACTATTTCATGGGGGTCGCCTACAAGACGGCCCTGGACGTCAACCAGGCCGCGATCATGTTTTCCAAGGTCCTGGACCTGAAGGGCGACTACGTGCGCGAGGCCGACGATCAGTGGCGTCTCGTCCAGAAGATCCAGCGGGCCATGCCGGGCACGATCACCGGGAAGAAGATCGCCTTCGTGGAGCAGATCACCCGCGCCGATGCGGCGGCCCTGTTCATGGAGGAACTGAAGATCGATGTCCTGTACCAGAAGCGCACCCTGAAAACCTTCGACACGTCCTTCAAGGATCCCGAGAAGGCCAGGGCCGCCGGTCCCGCCCCGAAAACGGCCAGCGACATCGCCACGCACCCCCTGAAGGCGGACATCGAGGGGATCATCCAGTTGGGCGTCCGGGGGCTCGAGGTCTTCCCGGATGGCGCCTTTCACCCGAACGACCTGATCGACCGGGCAAGTTACGCCATGATGATCGAGGACATCCTCATGAAGGTGAGCGGCGACAACACCCTGGCGACCAAATTCATCGGGGAGACGGCGTCGTCTTTCCCCGATTTGAGAACGGACCTGCCCTACTACAACGCGGTGCGGGTGGTGACGTCGCGCGGCGTGATGGAGGCGGGCAATCTGGCGACGGGTGAGTTCGGGCCCCTGGGTCCGGTGGGCGGGGCCGACGCCCTGCTTATCATCCGTAAGTTCAGCGATATCCTGAGGATTTATTAAGCAGGCCAGAGATCCTGCCGGGCAGGATCCGGACAGGCAAGGCCAGGACGCGGGGGACGGCAGGGTGAAGGCCATTCGCCCGGTCGCCCCCTTGGCATCATCTTAGCGGAAAAATCCCCTCGATCGCCCCTCGAACAGTGCGGAGCGCAGCGCCTCCGCGGGGGAGGAAGGGGGATTTTTTTCATGGAGTGTATCAATGGGCGGTGGCACCTTAAGCAAAACCTACGAACCCCGGGATTCCGAAGCGAAGTGGTACGCCTACTGGCTGGAGAAGGGCTTTTTCCATGCGGCCGACGACGGCGCCAGGCCGCCGTTCGCCATCGTCATCCCTCCCCCCAACGTCACGGGAATGCTCCACATGGGTCATGCCCTGAACAATGTCCTGCAGGACATCATCGTCCGGTTCAAGCGCATGCAGGGCTACAACGCCCTCTGGATGCCCGGCATGGACCATGCCGGGATCGCGACCCAGAACGTCGTGGAACAGGAACTGGCGCGGGAGGGGCTCACCCGCCATGACCTCGGCCGGGAGAAGTTCATCGCGCGCGTCTGGGAGTGGAAGGCCAAATACGGCGGCGTGATCATCAACCAGTTGAAGCGCCTCGGCTGCTCCTGCGACTGGGAGCGCGAGCGCTTCACGATGGACGAGGGGCTGTCCCGCGCCGTCCGGGAGGTGTTCGTCCGCCTCTACGACGACGGCCTCATCTACCAGGGCGACTACATCGTCAACTGGTGCCCGCGCTGCCATACGGCCATCTCCGACCTGGAGGTGGAGTACAAGCAGGAGCCCGGGTTTCTTTGGAACATCCGTTATCCCTTTGCCGACGGGCACGGCGAAATCGTCGTCGCCACGACCCGTCCCGAGACGATGCTCGGCGATACGGCGGTCGCCGTCAATCCGGAAGACGACCGGTACAGGGACCTCGTGGGGAAGCGCGTCATCCTGCCCCTGGTGAACAAGGAAATTCCCATCATCGCCGACGACTACGTGACCCTGGACTTCGGGTCCGGCGCCGTCAAGATCACGCCCGCCTGCGACCCCAACGACTTTGCCATGGCGGGGCGGCACGACCTCGAAATCATCAAGATCATGGACGGCAGCGGCGTGATCAACGCCAACGGCGGCGCGTACGCGGGCCAGGACCGCTACGAATGCCGGCGGAACGTCGTCCGGGATCTGGAAGCGCAGGGCTATCTCGTCGGGACGGAGCCCTACGTCCACAACATCGGCCAATGCTACCGCTGCAAGACGGACATCGAACCGATGGTCTCCAGGCAGTGGTTCGTCAAGATCCAGCCCCTGGCCCGGGCCGCCACGGCGGCGGTCGTCAAGGGCGAAACCCGGATCGTTCCGTCCATGTGGGAATCCACCTACTACGAATGGATGGACAACATCCGCGACTGGTGCATCTCCCGGCAGATCTGGTGGGGCCACCGGATCCCCGTATGGACCTGTAATGGCTGCGGCCGGATGATCGTCGCCACGCACGATCCCGAGGCGTGTCCCGATTGCCGGGGACGGGACCTGCGGCAGGAGGAGGACGTCCTCGACACCTGGTTCAGCTCCGCCCTCTGGCCCTTCTCCAC
>DAOPOS010000019.1:0-38103 GCA_035358035.1 Syntrophales bacterium
GTGTAGTGGTCCATGTAGGCGGGTTCGTGGCTCAGGTTGACGTAGGTCATCCGCCGGGCGAGGGCCTGCTGACGCTCGCGGTGGGCCCGGGACAGCAGGAGCAGCGACGAGCCCTTGAGCGAGGCGTTGCCCAGGTAGCGGAAGCGCTCCGGCGGGAGGTCGGGGAGCAGGCCGATCGTCACGGCGTTCTCCAGGTTGAGATGCCGGCCGAAGCCGCCCGCCACGTACACCCGCGCGAGGGCGTCGAAGCCGATCCCGGCCTGGTCGAGCAGAAGCGTGCAGGCCGAATAGACGGCCGCCTTTGCCCGCAGGAGGTTCTCCAGGTCCGCCTCGCTCACCGCGAGCGGCCGGCCCGTGGCGCTCGCGTCGGCCCCGGCCAGGAGGTAGCGGGCGCGCCGGCCCTCCGTGACGACGGCGGGTGACGGCCGCGCCCGGGAGAGGCGTCCGGAGGGCTCCAGCCAGCCGTGGCGGAAAAGTTCCGCCATCAGGTCGATCATCCCGGAGCCGCAGATGCCGCGGGGCCGCCCCGCGCCGATCACCGTATACGACGCCCGGCCCGTCGCATCGTCCGCCCGGACCGCGGCAATTGCCCCGTCGGCTGCCCGCATGCCGCAGTCGATGCCGCCCCCCTCGAAGGCCGGCCCCGCCGAGCAGGCGCAGGTCATCAGAAAATCCCCGTTGCCGAGGACGATCTCGCCGTTGGTGCCGATGTCGATGTAGAGGCTGATCGCCGCGTCGCCTTCCGTCATCTCCGTACAGAGAAGTCCCGCCGTGATGTCCCCCCCCACGTAGCTGCCCACGGCGGGGGAGCAGTGGACCCGCGCCCCGGGGTGCAGGTCGAGCCCCAGCTCCGCGGCGGTGAGCGGCGGGATGGAGAGGAGCGCGGGGGTGTAGGGCGCCAGGCGCAGGTATTCCGGCGGGATGCCCAACAGCAGGTGGAGCATGACGGTGTTGCCGGACAGCACCGCGCAGACGACGTCCCGGGCGGCGAGGCCAAGGTCCTGCCGCATCCGGCGGAGCAGGCGGTTGATCGTGGCCGCGGCACGGGCCTGAAGCTCGGCGAGCCGCCCCGGCGCGGCGGCGTAGTTGATCCGGCTGATCACGTCCTGCCCGCAGGCGATCTGGTCGTTGTAGCCGCTCCGGGTGGCGAGGACCCGCCCGTCGGCGAGGTCCAGGAGCTGGACGGAGACCGTGGTCGTCCCCAGGTCGATGGCGGCGCCGATGCGTCCGGCCCCCGTCCCGGCGGCCAGATCGACGACATGGAGAAGTCGGCCTTCGCGGACGAAGGCGGCCTCGATGCGGCCGTCCCGTCGGCGCAGGGCGTCGGGCAGGGCGCGCAGGACGGGCAGGGGCAGGACGACCTCGGCCTCGCTGCAGACCGGGCGGAGCGCCCGCTCCAGGCGGTCCGCGTCGGACAGGCCGTCCTCGGGACGGGGCGCGGGGACGACAAGTTTCAGGCGCTCCGCGAGGGGGGAAAGGGCGAGGGCGTCCGGGGACAGGTCCGGCGTGAAGGCGGGATCGCCGCACTCCTCGTCTCGGTCCTCCGCCCGCCCCGCGGCCTCCGGGAGGAAAACGGTCAGGTCCGCCTCGCCCACGCGGGCCAGGCAGGCGCGGCGCATATCCGGCGGCAGGTCCGCGGGCGGGGCGCCGGGCGGTTCGGGGGCATCGCCCGCGATCAGGCGGACGGCGCAGCGCCCGCACGTGCCCTGGCCGCCGCAGGGGGCTTCAAAGGGCTCACCGGCCAGACGGAGGGCGTCGATCAGGGGCGCGCCCGCGTCGACGCGGACGGTCTTTCCGGAAGGTTCGAGGGTGACGACCGGCATGAGGGATCACCTCGTCTGTCTGAATGGGCGCTCGGGCCCTGAATTCTGCATTCAAAAGGCCCGGAAGAGCGCGAGCGCGAATCATGGCCGCCCGAACGGATCGGGAGCGGTCCCCGTTTTCCTCAACAGGTCGCCCGATTCGCCGGGCCGTCTCAGGCCGGCCGCGCCAGGACCGACCGGACGAACCCCTCGATGTCCCCCGCCTCCTGTGGGCCGACCAGGATCTTCCAGCCCGGCAGGGCGTCCTCCAGCTCGCCGCTGATCTGTGCCACGTAGCCGGGGATCACGAGCGTGCGGGAGCGGACCTCGTCCTCGACGCGGTTCTCCGCGAAGAAGCGGGCGATGGTCGCGGCGTTGAATTTTCCCGCGGCCCAGGCGGTCAGGACGCTCATCCCCTCGCATTCGGGCACGGCGAGCCAGGCGCTGATGCCGCTGTTCTCGATCTCCCCGGAGACAACGAAATAGGTGAGGGAGAAGTTCGTCGTGACGAAGACGGGCGCATCCGGCGTCGGGTCCCCGAGGGGGTAGAGCTTCGGCTCCACCTGGATCGGCTTCTGCGGGTCGGTGTAGATGTTCTGGCGCAGGGTGAAGAGCGTCGCGAGCTGGGCCGGGTCGAACCCCGGCAGGACGCAGATCCCGCCGTACTTCAGGATCTCCGTGGCGGCCGCCGCCGTGGTTTCGAGCGGGTCCCCGGGCGGAAGTGCGCACAGGAGCGGGTGGCCCGCCGGGCGGAACGCCTCCTTCAGCGCCGCCCGCCGGACGATCGTGTTGAACTGGATCCGGGCGGACGGGTCGGCGGCGGGGAGCGTGAGCAGGAGGTCGAGAAACCCCCCGTCCCGCAGCGTCTGCGCCAGGGCGAGCAGGGCGTCCATGTCCGGGGCGGCGAGGGCCAGGGCGTGATCGTGTTCCCGGGCCGCGGCGAGCAGGGGCGCCGCCGCTTCGGGGCCGGGGCAGCACAGGACGCTTCGGGAGCCCTGCACCCGGGCCGCGGCCGCCGCGAGGGCCGCGGGGTCGGGACTCCGGAGGACCAGGGGCCGGCCGGTCTCCCGCCAGGCGCGTTCGGCCAGGTCGAGGAACCGGTCCGCCTCCGGGGCGCGCTGGGTGACGGAGACAAGATCGACGCCGAAGGTCTCGCCGACGCGGGTGAAGGTGTAGTCCCGGATGCGGGCCAGGATCGCGCCGAGGGCCTCCGGGGCGTCCGTGTCGTCGACGTTCACCGCCAGGAGCGTGGGGTGGAAGAAGGTCTTCTCGTGCCGGTACAGGACCGTCTCGCCGCCGACGAGCAGCCGGCGGTCCGGCCCCAGGGCCACGGTCCGGATGGGGGGCTCGCTCGCCTCGCCGAGGACCCGCCGCGCCTCCTCGGAGACGTAGGGGCACTCCGCCAGCTCCGCCTTCTTGGCGGCGAGCTTCATGGCGAAGGCGAGGCAGGTGTTCGACCCACATTCCTTGCAGTTCGTCTGCGGGAGGAGCTTCTGGATCTGTAAGCCCGTTAAGGCCATGTCACCTCCAAGGGAAAATGCCGCTCCGGCCGGGTGTCACGGGCGCCCGTCCAGGAGTCGGAGGATCTGCTTTTTCAGGGTGCGGACGGCCTCGGGGTGGTACATCACGAGGAGGTCCGCGCCGGCGTACAGGAGCGCGAGCGCCGTCGTCAGCTCCCAGAGGGCTGCGCGCCGCTCCCGGTCGCCCCAGGCGGGGAAGTCGGCCTCCGTGGCCCGGTATTCCTTGACCTTCGCGCACTCCGCCCCCGGGCAGACGATCATCGGCCCGGCCAGGAGCGGGTCGCCCCCGAGCCCCGTCTGGCGGATCCGCTCCATGACGGAGTAGCAGTACTCGATCCCGTAGCCGAGCGCCCCGGTCAGGGGATCGATGACGATCCGGTCGAGGGGCAGGTCCATGTTGGTCATCAGGATGTTCGTCTGCTTGGCGATGTTTACGTCGATCGGGCTCTGGGCGACGACCGTGTGGCCGTAGGCGAGCGCCATGCCGGCGAGGGTCCGGAAGTTTTCCTGCTCCGCCCAGTTCAACAGCAGGTTCTCCCCGGCACAGCCGCGGGCGACCTCCCGCGCGACCTCGTTCCACGACTCGAAATGGTTGTGGCCCGTCACGATCACGGGGCAATCCACGGCGGCGAGGATCTCCCGGACGAGCTTGAGCGCCTCCCGGGGCGAGCGCCCGCCCTTTTCCGGGTGGGTCCCGTCGAGGCGGACGCTGATCAGGTCGGCCCCGCAGCGCTCCACGCAGGCGCGGGCCATGTCCGCGGGCCGGTCGAGCAGGTCGCCCCACGCGGCCCTCAGGACGTCGGGGTATTTTTCCGACACCCGGTCGAAGACCTCCATCGCGACGAGCGGCCGGTGGGGCATCTCGCCTTCCCAGCGGTGGAAGGGCATGGCCGTCGCCCCGCCGATGCGGAGCACGCGGCCGCGCGTGCCGCCCTCCGCCTTCGTGGCCCCAAGCGCGACCGTGTGGACGGGGACCGTCGCCGTCTCCCGCCGCACGGGGAAGGCGCGGATGGCCGCGATCGCCGCTCCTGCGGCTGGCGCCGAAGCGGCCGGAAACTCCCGATCGGATGACGGTGCGGCGGCGGACAGTTCGGCCGTGACGGCCGCCTCCGCGTCCGCGGGCAGGCCACCCAGACGCCGTTCGAGGGCGGCCATGACTTCGGCCACGATCTCCCGGGCGAGGGTCTTTTTCAGCTCCTCCCCGATCCCGGCGAGGAGGTCGGACGTCAGCGCCGCGGCCCTCGGCGCGGGCGCCGCACCACCGGGGGTTCCGGACGCGGACGATTCAACCGCCGGTGTCCCGGGAACGGTATCGGAGACCGGTGCGGATGCCAGGGCCGTCACGGCCGCCGGTCCATCCGTTGTGCCGGCAATGGCGGCGGCCAGATCCGGAAGGGCGAGCGCGGGGTGCCCCACGCGCTCCATGAAGCGGCGGATCTCGGCGGGGTCGGTGGCGACGGTCTCGTCGGCGATCTTCTCGAGGAGGTCCGCCCGGCCCTGCTCGGCCAGGACGGGCCGGAGGTCCGCCGCGAGGAGGGCCTTCAGGTCCTTCGGCATCCAGACGAGGCGCGCATGGCCCCCCTCGGCGAAGAGGAACTTCCGTGAGGTCAGGTACACCTTGCCGATCCCCATGAATCCGGGCGTCTGCGCGCCCCCGCCGACGTTTCCGGCGAGTGTCGAGAAGGTCATGCCCACGGGGGTGTCGCCGGTGAACTCGCGGTTGACCGCCATGATGCCGTTGCATTCCGGGACGTAGGCGCAGATCACCTCGAAGCAGCCGCAGCTCGTCATGGGCCGGTCCATGATCGAGTACAGGCAGAAGGTGTCGACGGTCTTGTGGGAGTTGACGTGGACGTAGTCGTTGACGCCCCGCCAGACCCCCCGCGCCGGATCGAGGCATTCCCCCTTCCGGATCGGCTGGTTGGGGCCCGTCTTGTCGATCTCGTAGGCGGCCTTGCCGTCGAGCCAGTTGTAGGCCCCGCAGAGGCCGAGGCGCTCCGGCGTGATCACGCAGACGTGGTGGGGGGCGAAGGACTGGCACAGGAGGCACGAGTAGAACACGTCCACCGCCTCGTCCTTCAGGCTGGCCAGGCGCCGGTTGCGCTCGTCGTAGACCCGGCGGGCGACGGCGAGGCGCCGCTCCACCTCGGCCCCGTCGGTGACGATCGTGACCTTCACCTTGTCCACGATGGCCGGGAACTGGGAGAGGAAGCGGGCGTGGAGGATGTCGCCGTAGTGGCGCAGGCGCAGCCCCCGGGCGAAGCCCGTCTTGGAGACGCGGGTCCAGACGATGTCGCGCTGCCCCATGTGCCAGATCCCCTCCGCGCCGTTGACGAGGTGGTGGATCTGCCGCTCCAGGATCGATTCGAAATCCGGCTGCATCTTCCGGCCGGCGACCTCCGCCCAGATCGCGAGCGGCAGCGCCGTGCCCGGGGGGACCGCGTCGATGTCCGGGCCGATGATCTCGACCACGCCGTCCTCGATCTCGTCCATGCCGACGGAGGTGACGAACTCGAAGGCCGGGGTCAGGTTGCCCCCGAACTCCGCCTGGGCGTCCTCCTTGCGGACCCGCTCCCCCTCGAAGGCTGGACCGTAGGGGACGGGGATCGGCACGCGGTCGATCTTGATCTTGCAGCCCCGGACCTCCAGGGCGCGGTCCACCATTGTGTCGTACGGCACGGAGGAGACGACGTGCTCGTAGGTGCAGACGCCCGTGGGCAGGATCTGGGGGATCGCCGTGTCGGCGATGACCGGGAAGCCGTAGTTGATGGCCCCGGCGGCGAGCGCGTACTTGTCGGCGTCCACCTCGCCCAGGGCCAGCACGAAGGCGAAGATGCGGTCCTTGTTGTAGTGCAGGTTGGCCCGGTGGTCTCCGGGCTTGATTCCCCCGAAGGACAGGGCGACGCGGTTGGCGAAGCCGAGGGCGTACACCAGGGCGGAGACGTCGCGCCCGAAGGGGACGAGGCGCGTCTCCCACCCGAGCTGGACCCCCTCCTCGGCGAGCTGTTCGGCGAACTGCTTCCCCCCCGTGGACCCCGCCATGAAGACATAGAGGTTCTTTTCCTGGAGTTCGCGGGCGATCCGGACGGCGAGGGCGTTCGTCGGGGCCCGTCCGGTGATGGCGGCGAAGCCGGGGGCGGTGCCGTCCACGAACTCGACCCCCCGCTCCCGCAGGATGATGTCGTTCGCCGCGCCCAGCCAGATGCCTTCGATGGGGTCCGGGCCGCTGACGTATTTGCAGGCCTCGAGGATTTCGCAGGCGAAGAGCGCGGCGATCCCCGCATCGAGGGCATTGCCCAGATAGGGGAGCCAGACCGCGTCGGTGGGTCGGGGCGGGAGCATGCCGGCGGCGCGGGCGAGGATGCGCCGCAGGTCCCCGACGGTCTCCATCCGCTCGCCGGTCAGCGCGTAGATGATGGGCAGCGCGTAGGCGGTGTCGGGGAAGCCGATCCGGCAGCCGTCCCCCCGGGCGGCCGCGGTCTCTGCCAGCTTCTTCGCCGCCCGGTCGATCCAGGCCTTGGCCCCATCGATGGCGCTCGCGCAGATCAGCTTAGACATCGAGCTTCCTCCGGTCGGCCATGTCCATCAGCTTCCGCTCGGCCTGGCGGTCGATTCCGAGGCGACGCCGGCGTTCGGCGAGCAGCCGCATCACGGTCGCCGCCGCCTCCCCCGGGGTCGGGCAGACGTGGAAGGAGGCCCCGCCGATCTCCCGGACTTCCTCATTCAAAAATCGGGTCACGCGCTCCGAGCCGGAGATGTGGAAGGGATGTCCCAGGATCACGTCGATGCCCGAGGCGACGAAGTAACAGCCGATGGAGATCGCCTTTTCACTCATCCACTCCGGAGCGACCCCCACGACGGGGACCTGGGCGATGTCGTCGCCGAGGCCGCCCTCGGCCACGATCTCGGCGGCCGCCTCGAGCAGGCGCGAATTGTCTACGCAACTGCCCATGTGCAGGACGGGCGGCATGCCGACGGCCTCGCAGACCTCGCGGAGGCCCGGCCCGGCGGCGGCGAAGGCCGCTTCCGGCGTCAGCATCCCCGCCTTGGCCGAGGCGATCGCCGCGCAGCCCGTCTTCAGGACGAGGACGTTTCGGGCGAGGAGCTCGCGGGTCAGGGCGTTTGTGTAGTCGTCCATCCGCTCCCGGGGGGTGTTGCAGCCCACGATCCCGGCGACGCCGGCGATCCGCCCCTGGATGACCGCGTCGTTGAGCGGCCGGAAGGAGGCCCGATAGGACCCGCCCAGCATGTACTTGATCGCCTCGACGCTGAAGCCGGCGACGAGCGGTTCGGAGACCGCGGGGATGGCCACCCTGGCCGGATCGCGCCGCGCGAAGTTCGCGATCGCGCGCGCCAGCAGCGCCTTGGCCTGGGCGTAGGCGTCCTCCGCGTTGAAGGGCATGTCCGTCGCCCCGATCGTCCGGGCGATGGCGCTCGTCGAGACGACCTCCGTGTGGTAGGCCTGCGCGACCTCGGTCAGGGACGGCATGCAGCACTGGACGTCGATGATCATCATCTCCACCGCCCCCGTCACAATGGCGAGCTCCTGCTGCAGGAAACTGCCGGCGATCGGGATCCCGTGCCGCATGAGGATTTCGTTGGCGGTGCAGCAGAGGCCGGCCAGAGTGATCCCCGCCGCGCCGGCCTGCCGGGCCTGGTCGAGGATCTCGGGGTCCCGGCTGGCGACGGCGAGCATCTCCGCGAGGGCGGGCTCGTGGCCGTGGACGACGATGTTGACCGTCGCCTCGTCGAGCACGCCGAGGTTCACCCGGCTGCGGACCGGCGAGGGCGTCCCGAAGAGGATGTCCGACACGATGCTCGCGATGCGCGACCCGCCCCAGCCGTCGGCCAGGGCCGTGCGGAAGGCGTGCCGGAGCAGGTGGGCGTAGTCGTGGTCCACGCCGATGTGGGTCCGGTGCATGGCCTCGACGATCATCCGGTCGATGCCGGCCGGCGCGAGCTCCCGGGCGGTCCAGAGGGCCTGCCGCTTGAGCGGCGCGAGCCCCACCGTCGCCAGGGTCTCCTCCTGCGCGGCGAATTCGTTGAGCAGCGTCCCGGCGAGCGCGAGGGCGAGTTCCGCGTCCGTCCGCCCGTCCGATGCGAGGCCGTAGCGTGCGGCCGCCCGGTGGAGGGCCGCCGGGTCCTTGAGCGTGTAGTCCGGGTTCTTTCCTCCGGCCACGTCCTTCAGGAGCAGGACGAGATGCCGGGCGTGGTCGGAGTGCGCCGCCGCCCCGCCCGCGACCTCCCGGAGGAAGTTGCGGGCGACGATCGTGTCGGCGTCCGCGCCGCAGATCCCGGCGGGGTGCCTGGGCGTGATCCGGCACGGCCCCATGTGGCAGATCCGGCAGCAGACGCCGCTCATACCGAACCCGCATGGGGCCCCCATCCGGTCCAGGCGCTGGAAGCTCAGGGTCAGCCCCTCCCGGCCGGCCTTCTTAAGGGCGGCGATGGAGGCGGCGTCGCAGGCGCATTGTTCGGGGGATCGGAGCGGTTTCTCGGCCATGGGATTCCTCACGCGGCGCCGCGGATCGGGACGCCCAGGTGTTGCTTGAGAAAGGCGTCGATCGCGCGGGTGGCCGGATGGTCTCCGGGAAATTCGAGCAGGGATCTTCCCTCCTCCCCCCAGCGGGCCAGGTCATCGTCCTCGGGCAGGGTGAAGAGCGCGTCGACGGGCAGGTCCGACAGGTCGGGCCGGAACGCCGACGCCGGCCGGACCCGGTTCACGACGACGGCGAGCTTCTTGTAGCGGACGTCCATCTCGCGGGCGAGGGCGTGGAGACGCCGGATCGTGGCGAGACCGCGCCGGGAGGGGTCGCCGACCAGGACGAGCCAGTCCACCGCCGGGGCGATGCGGCGTGAGAGGTTCTCCAGCCCCGCCTCGTTGTCGATGACGGTGAAGGGATACTGGCGGGTCATGAGCGCGAGCACCTCGCGCAGGATGTTGTTCGCATAGCAGTAGCAGCCCGGACCCTCCGGCCGGCCCATCGCGATCAGGTCGAACCCGGCGGCCTCCACGAGGCTCTCGGCGATCTTCCGCTCCAGGAACGTCCGCTTGGCGATGCCCTGGGCGTCTTCGTCCCGGATCTTCTCCCGCACGCGTCCCACCGACTGGGCCGCCCGGACGCCGAGGACCTCGTCCAGGCACATGTTGGGGTCGGCGTCGACGGCGAGCACCGGGGTCGCCCCGGCGCGGATCAGGCCCCCGACGATCAGGCCGGCCAGGGTGGTCTTGCCCGTGCCGCCCTTGCCGGTGATGGCGATGGTCCGGCTCATGCCCGCTCCCGAATGCGGATATCGCCCGCGCCGTAGCGTTCCGTCAGAACGGCGGGGAGTTCCGCCAGCAGGTCGAAGACCCGTCCGGCGTCGTCGACGGAGAGCGACCCCGTGCCGCAGGAGGGGGTGAGCAGGGCGGTCCCGGCCAGGCGCGCCCGGTCCAGTCCGGCCAGCCCGGCGATCGTCCGGACCAGTTTGTCGAACCGGTCCGCCAGGGACGCCGCCGTCTGCTCCCGGACCCGCTCGGAGGTCGGCACGATCCCCCAGGCAAGCAGCCCGCCTCGGTCGAGGAAGGTCCGCAGGGCCTCCGGGTACAGGGCGACGCTCTCGCCGTAGCCGAAGGCGTCGAAATTGATGACGTCCGCCCCGGCCTCGACCAGCAGGCTCCAGTCCGTGTTTCCGCAGCAGTGGACGCCGGCCAGCCCCCCCTCGGCGTGAATGGCGTCGACCACCTCCCCGATGAGCGATGTCACGTCCGCGCGGGTGACGGAGATGTACGTCGACGATCCGAAGGCGGCGAGGATGGGCTCGTCGATGAAGCACAGGACGCGCTCCGCCCAGGGGGCGAACGTCCGGATCTGCCACCGGCATTTCAGGGCGAGGGCCTTGACGATCACGTCCCGGAAGGTCTCGTCGTAGTAGATGGCCCGCTTGTCCTGGTCCACGACCGTGAGGGCGAAGGAGAGGGGGCCTGTCGTCTGGACCTTCACGAGCGGACGGCGTCCGCCGTCGGCGGCCAGGCGCGCGGCGAAGCGGTGGAGCCCCCGGGCGAAGGACGGGCCGATGGCGAGGGAAGAGAGATCGGCCTCTCCCGGCCCGGCCTCGGCGGCGGCGAGATAGACCTCGTAGAATGCGGCCAGGGCCTCGGAGGAATCGCCCGCGGTATCGAAGGTCATGCGCTGCCTCGCCTCGTCCAGAACGGCGCCGGGGATGCCCTCGGCGTACTGGATCTCCATCTGCTCCGTGAGGGCCGCCCGGGGGAGCTGGGGCCACAGCGGGCTCGCCGGCAGGGCGCGGAAGATGATGTCGAGCGCGGCGTCGGGATCGGTATGGGGAAAGGAGCCGACGGCCGTGGCCGTGAAGCGCGGTAGGTTCATGGGGACGCCTCCGGGGTGAACAGATGATCGCGCAGGGCCGTCAGGGCGGCGCGGGTGGCCGCGTCCAGGCCCTCCAGGACGGACATCCCGTCGCGATCGACCGCGCGCAGGCCCGCCGCCTCCGGGATCACCCCCGCGATGTCGATGCCGGGGAGCGCCTGCCGGAGGAAGGCCTCCTCCTCCGCGGCGCGGACGCCGTTCAGGACGGCGCGGATCCGCGTGAGGCCGATGTCCGCGGCCAGGCGGCGGATCCGGTGGAAGGCCTCGACCGCCCGCTGTCCGGGCGCGAGGACGACTAAGAGGCCATCCACCCCCCGCACCGTGGCACGGCCCAGGTGTTCGATGCCCGCCTCCATGTCCAGCAGGAGGGTCTCCTCCCGGTTCAGGACGAGGTCCTGCACGAGGGCGCGCAGCAGCGTGTTCTCCGGGCAGGCGCAGCCCGACCCGCCCCTCCGGACGGCCCCGAGCACGAGCAGCCGGACCCCGCGGTGCGCATAGGCGAACCGCCCCGCCAGGTCGTCGACCGTCGGGTTTAGCTTGAACATCCCGCCGTAGTCCCGGACCCTGGCGCCGGTACGCTCCTCGATCAGGGCCTTCTGGTCGGCGATGGTCAGGAGGGCGGCCTGTTCGGCCAGCGGAATGCCCAGGAAGGAGGCCAGGTTCGCGTCGGGGTCGGCGTCCACCGCCAGCACCTTGCGCCCCGCTTGGGCGAGCAGCAGCGCCAGTGCGGCGGTCAGGGTGGACTTGCCGACGCCCCCCTTGCCCGATACGGCCCATTTCATGGCTGCTCCCCCTCGCCTCCCCGTGCATTTTCGGGGGCACCATAAGATTGACCGCCCAAAAAGTCAACGACTTTTCCCCCGTCCGGCGAACGGGATTCGACCGGTTGAAGATGATTTTTCTGCTTGCCTGCATCAATATATGGGGGTATAAGACAAACTCAACCCCAACATGTTGATGCACCGGCCCCGCCGCGCACGGGGCGCCGGACGGGATCAGGGAGGGACCCTTCATGCACGGGAAGATCAGAAAGCGGGACGGGCGGCTCGTCAAGTTCAACGCCGAGAAGATCACGAACGCCATCGCGCGGGCCGGGGCGGCGACGGGCGAGTTCGACGCCCAGACGGCCCGGAAGCTCACGATCCGGGTCCTCAACCTGGCGGAGAAGCTCTACGACGGCAACATCATGACCGTGGAGAACGCCCAGGACATCGTCGAGGAGGTGCTCCTCGATTCCCCCTACCGGAAGACTGCCAAGGCCTACATCATCTACCGCGACCAGCACGCCCGCCTGCGCGAAATCACGCAGAAGATGGAGGTGGACCTGGTCGACCAGTACCTGAAGAAGAAGGACTGGAAGATCCACGAAAACAGCAATATGGATTATTCCCTCCAGGGACTCAACAACTACATCTCCTCGGAGGTCAGCAAGGTCTACTGGCTCAACGAGATCTATTCGCCGGAGATCCGCAAGGCGCACTCGGACGGGGATTTCCACATTCACGACCTCTCCCTCCTGTCGGTCTACTGCGTCGGCTGGGACCTCTACGACCTGCTTTTCGAGGGATTCCGCGGCGTGTCCGGGAAGGTGGAGAGCCGGCCGGCGAAGCACCTGCGGAGCGCCCTGGGGCAGATCGTCAACTTCTTCTACACCCTGCAGGGCGAGGCGGCGGGCGCCCAGGCCTTTTCGAACTTCGATACCCTGCTCGCCCCCTTCATCCGGTACGACGGCCTGAATTACGGCGAGATCCGGCAGGCCCTCCAGGAGTTCATCTTCAACATCAACGTCCCGACCCGGGTGGGGTTCCAGACGCCGTTCACGAACGTGACCCTCGACGTGACGGTGCCCGCCTACTACGCGGACCAGCCCGTCCTCGTCGGCGGAAAACTGCAGAAGGAGACCTACGGCGCGTTCCAGGAGGAGATGAACCTCTTCAACCGGGCCTTCGTCGAGGTGATGGCGGAGGGCGACGCGAGGGGGCGGGTCTTCACCTTCCCCATCCCGACCTACAACGTCACCCGGGACTTCGACTGGGAGGACCCCAACCTCGCCGGTCTCTGGGAGATGACGGCCAAGTACGGCGTCCCATATTTCTCCAACTTCATCAACTCCGACATGAACCCGGAGGACGCCCGGAGCATGTGCTGCCGGCTCCGCATCGACAACCGGGAGCTGGAGAAGCGGGGCGGCGGGCTGTTCGGCTCGAACCCCCTGACCGGGTCCATCGGCGTCATCACCATGAACATGCCCCGCATCGGCCATCTTTCCCGCTCGGAGGACGAGTACCTCCAGCGCCTGGGGCGGCTGATGGAGATTGCCCGGGAGAGCCTGGAGACCAAGCGCAAGGTCCTGGAGGCCTTTACCGACGGGAACCTGTACCCCTACACGAAGTACTACCTCCGGAAGGTCAAGGAGCGGTTCGGCGAGTACTGGAAGAATCATTTCTCCACCATCGGCCTCGTGGGGATGAACGAGGCCTGCCTGAACCTGCTCGGGCAGGATCTCGCCAGCCCCGAGGGCCAGCGGTTCACGAAGGGGGTTCTCGACTTCATGCGGGAGCGGCTGGTTCACTTCCAGCGCGAGACGGGCAACAACTACAACCTGGAGTCCACCCCCGCCGAAGGCACCAGCTACCGCCTCGCCCGGATCGACAAGCAAAGGTACCCCGAGATCCTCTGCGCCAACGAGCCGCGCCTCCGGGAGGCGCAGGCGGAGCCCTTCTACACGAACTCGAGCCAGTTGCCCGTGAATTTCACCGACGACATCTTCGAGGCCCTGGACCTGCAGGACGAGATCCAGTCGAAGTACACCGGGGGGACCGTTTTCCACACCTTCGCCGGGGAGCGCGTCGACGATCCGGAGGCCGTCAAGGCCCTGGTCCGCAAGGTCTGCACGCGCTACCACCTGCCCTACCTGACCTTCACGCCCACCTTCAGCGTCTGCCCCTCCCACGGGTACCTGAAGGGGGAGCAGGAGGCCTGTCCGGAATGCCGCACGCCCTGCGAGATCTATTCCCGGGTGGTGGGGTACCTGCGGCCGATCGGACAGTGGAACCGGGGGAAGCAGTCGGAGTTCCAGCTGCGCAGAGAGTACCAGTTCTGAACGGCGGATGGCGGGGGCGGTGGCGGCCATGAACATCGGCGGCTTCCAGAAGGTTTCCCTGATCGATTATCCGGGACGGATCAGCGCGGTGGTTTTCACCCAGGGCTGCAACTTCCGCTGTCCCTTCTGCCACAACCCGGAGCTCGTCGATCCCGTGCGGTTCGGTCCGCTCCTGAACGAGGCAGAGATCCTGGCCTTTCTGGAAAGGCGGCGCGGCACCCTGGACGGGGTGTCGATCACCGGCGGCGAGCCGTCGCTCCAGCCGGACCTCGGGGCGTTCGCCGCCCGGCTGAAGGCCATGGGGTTCCTCGTGAAGATCGACACCAACGGCTCCCGCCCGGAGGTGCTGCGCGATCTGATCGGCCAGCGGCTGATCGATGCCGTCGCCATGGACATCAAGGGACCCCCGAAAAAATACGACGGCCTGACGGGCGTGAAGGACAGCGGCCGGACGGTCGAAGAGAGCATCGGCGTGATCCTCGCGTCGGGGCTCACCCACGAATTCCGCACAACCGTGGTGCCGTCCCTGCTTGCGGAACGGGACTTCCGCCAGATCGGGAGACTCGTGGCCGGGGCCGCCTCCTTCGTCGTGCAGGCCTACGTGCGGACGAAGCAGCTCGATCCCGCCGTGCCTCCGCCGGGGGCCGAGCCGCCCGACCTGGCCCAATGCGCGGCGCGGGTGGCGCCGCACGTGACCCGGGTCCGGATCCGCTGAGTTCCGGTCCGATTTACATCGTCCCCTGTTTTTGATATCCTGTCCGCCGGGGCCCCGTCCGGGGCCGTTTGGCCGTTCCGCGCGGCGCGCGGGAGACAGGGGCTTAGAGACAGGGGAGGGGGCGGATCATGAGAACATCCACGGCGCACAGGCAGAATGCGGACCGGGCGATGGTCAAGGCCGGACCGGCCAACACCCAGGCCGTCCTGGAGGCGGCCGCAAGGCGGGCCGAGGCCCGCAGGATCCGGAAGGTCCTCGTCGCCACGTGCAGCGGCCGGACGGCGCTCGCCGCCGTTCAGGCGTTTCCCCCGGGAGTTGAGATCATCGCGGTGACGCATGTGACGGGATTTGCCCAGCCGAACCACCAGGAACTGACGCCGGCCAACCGCCGCCGGCTCGAGGAGAAGGGCGTCGCGATCTTTACCGGCCAGCACGCCTTCGGGGGCGTGGGCCGGGGGATCCGGAACCGGCTCGGGGCCTACCAGGTGGATGAAATCATGGCCTTCACCCTGCGCACGTTCGGCCAGGGGACGAAGGTGGCGGTCGAGATTTCCCTGATGGCGGCGGACGCCGGGCTCGTCCGGACGGACGAGGACGTCATCGCCATCGGCGGGACGGTGAGCGGCTGCGATACGGCGCTCCTGCTCCAGCCCGCCAACAGCGCCCATGTCCTCGATCTGAAGATCCGGGAGGTCGTCGCGAAGCCATTCGTGTTCTGACGTCGCGGGAACGGCCCGGGCAGGTCACGACACGGGCCGAAGCGACGTAGGCGGGGGCGGTGCCGGTCAGGCGGTTCTGTTCCGGTTCGCGAAGAATCCCATCAGGAATTCTGCATCCACGGGCGACAGATCGAACTGGAAAACCGCCTTCTCGACGAGGGCCGGGAGGGACTGGTCGGGATTGTCCTCGATGGCGGCGGAAATCCAGGTGATGGCCTGTTTCAGGTCTTCGCCTTCGGGCATAAGCGTTGCCATGACTGCTGTTCCCTTTCTCAAAGCTGCGCGGCGGGATCACCCGCCGAGTCGATAAGGGGCCTGAGCGCGGCGGCGGCCGCGACGATCACAGGCCTCACGATGGGGTCTCCAACGTCTGAACGGCGAAGCCTTCGCAGAAGCGGCCCTTCCCCGTCGTGATGCCCCGGTAGCGGTTGAGCGCGGCGGCGGCCTCGTCGTAAGGAATGCCGTCGAGCTGCGATCGGTGCCGTCTCAGCGCCGCCAGCTTCAGGTCCATGAACGCGCTGATGTCCTCGACGTACGGGACCGCCGTCAGCGGGGTCCACACCTCGTAACACAGAATCGTTCCCACCGCCCAGGGATCTCCGGGGCTTTCGGAGAACCACGGCCCCCCGGCGCGGCGGCTGGCCTCCACCCATAGCCGGTGCGTGACGGCGTGGTCGGGGTGTGCCTCCCGGGCGTGGGGGATGTAGAGGACATCGGGCCGGATGCGGCGAAGAATCTCCACGAGGGCGACGAGGTTCGATCGATCGTGCGCGAGATAGCCGTCGGGGTTTCCGAGGAAGATCAGATCCGCGATCCCCGCGAAGGCCGCGGCGTCACGGGCTTCCGCTTCCCGCACGGCGGCCAGCGCCTCTTTCGTGCGGCCGAGGCCCCCCGCTTCTCCCGAGGTCATATAGACCACCGTGACCGGGTTTCCCCCGCGGATGTGCTTCAGAAGGCTGCCGCCGCACCCGATCCACTCGTCGTCGGGATGGGGGGCGGCGACGAGGATGCGCCGCATGTTCCTGTTTCTCCCCGAAGGCTTCGGGACGAATCCTCCCGGCGCACGTCCGCACGCGCGTCGTCGGGGTCGCTCCCGGATGCCCGCCGCCTCAGCGCAAGCCGCTCTTGCCGGTCCGGGCGCCTCCCCGCGGGAGGCCGGCGGGCGGGTTCAGAAATTCCGGCAGGGGCAGGCAAAGCTGGTTCCATTGATGGATGCAGCGGCGGCAGCGAGGGCTCTGATCGGCGCGGGCTTCACAGGCATCGAGATCGATGAAGTAGTGATGGCGATCGCACCACCGGTGTTCCTTGCCGGACCGCGCCCTCATGGTTTGTTCTGCCGATCCCTTTCCCCTGGAAACGAAACCCCGCCTCCCTGATCACGAAGGGCCCGCGGGGTCGTCTTGTCCTTCCATGCGTCCGTCAAATGGAGATCAGGCGCGTTTCTTGGCTTTTGCCGCCGGTTTCTTGGGTGCGGCCTTTTTGACGGCGGCCCTCGGCGCCGCTTTCTTGGCCGGTTTGGCTTTCGTCTTGGCCTTCGGGGCCGGCGCCTTGGCGGCCGGCTGGGCCAGGGCCTTTTTCTTGGCTTTTGCGGCAGCGGCCTTGCCTTTGCCCATCGGCGCCTTGCAGCACAACAGATCCGCGGTCGCGCAGCCGCACACCTCGTCGACGACGACGATCAGACCGCAGACCTCACAGCTGTACATGTCCCCTTTTTTTGCCTTTGCCATGCCTGTCTCCTCCCTTAGATAAAATGGTTTTTTATCTTCGATTTGAAAACATTCCCGTTGCAAAGATCCGGTTTTCTTGTATCCGAAGCAGGCCGATATTTCAAGAAAATTATCGCCGCGCCCGTGGGGATGCGCGCAATACATCGCGGTAGAGCGCGGCGTAGGCCTTCATTTCCCGGTCGGGGCGATGAAAGGCGACGATCCGGCGTCGCGCGTTTTTCCCGACGGCCGCCCATCGTTCCGGCTGTTCAAGGACGGCCAGGAGCTGCCGCTCCAGTTCTTTCCGGTTGCGGAACAGGAGTCCGGCCGCGCCGGTTCCGAGGTGCGCGTTTCCCGGGATGTCCCGCGCGATCACGATGCGTCCGAAACTCAGGGCCTCCAGGATGGCGTTGGATTCCGACTCGGAACGGGACGTGTTCAGAACGAGGTCGCTCTGCTCGAGGAGGGAGGGGACCTGATTCCGGGGGACCTCGCCGAGATAGTGGATCCAGGGATGCGTGCGCAGGGCCTCGTCCAGGGCCGCCATCGCCGACGGCTCCAGGAGGGGACCGGCGATGAGCAGCTGGAACGTGCGATGGCGGCGATGGATCTTTTTTAATGCGGCGACGGCGTAGTCCATCTGCTTGACCTGTCTCAGCCCGCCCAGCATCAGGATCACGGGCGTGTCGCCGGACAGGCCGAGCCCGGCCCGATAATCGCGGTCCCTGCGCTCCGGGAAATCCACGGACTGGTGGATGACCCGGATCCTGTCCCGGAGGATCCCCAGGCGGTGGAGCCGGGGGAGAAGCGTTTCCTGAAAGACCGTCACCGCCGCCGACCGGGTCAGAACCTCCCGCATGACCCGTCGCTTGTCCGGGTCGGCGAAATCCAGGTTGATGTCCGTTCCCGTCAGGGTGGTGATCAGGGGAACGCCGAGCTGTTCGTGCAGGCGCAGTCCCGCGACGCCGCCCTTGACGGCGTGAAATGCATGCAGGAGATCGGGTGCGGCGGACCGGGCGCGTTTCCCGAGGGCGTCGGGCGACGTCCGCGACAGGTCGAGGATCTCGCAGGAAATGTTCCGCCGGGAGAGCAGGCGGGCGATGCGGTCCACCGTGACGGCGTTTCCCGTGCACCGGGGAAACGCCGTCGGGGTGAGCATCAGGACGTTTATGTCAGGACAGGCGGCGGATGAAATCACGGAGGATCTCCATGACGGTCCGGGGCTGCTCCATGGGGATCAGATGTCCGGCATCCGGGATCAGCCGGTACTCGGGCGCGTGAGGGATGTGGGACAGGGCCTCCTTCAGGTCGATGAAGGCGCGGTTTTCGCTCGTTTCTCCTTCGAGCATCAGGACCGGACACGTGATACGGGGCAGGACGGGCCACGGATCGTACTGCATGCCGCCCATGAAAAGCGCCGCCTCCCGCTCGGGGGCGCAGGTCAGCGTCAGCCCGCCCGCGTCGTCGTCGATCATCCCGTAGCGGATGTAGAGGCGGAGCATCTCCTCGTCCC
This sequence comes from Syntrophales bacterium, assembly GCA_035358035.1. Taxonomy (GTDB): domain Bacteria; phylum Desulfobacterota; class Syntrophia; order Syntrophales; family UBA2251; genus UBA2251. Next base: position 18,449 of record DAOPOS010000019.1, read on the forward strand.
ATTTCTCAAACAGGGCGCGGGAGCGGAGGTAGACGAGGGCCGCCTCCTCGTCCGGCCAGTGGTTCGTGCGGCGGATGGCCTTGGAGGCCAGGGGGTGGTCTTCCACCGTGATGAGGGTCCGGTAATAGTCGCGGGGGAGAAAGATGGGCTCGACGAGGAGCATCCCCCGCGCGGCGAGTCCGCAGTCGGCGTGGGCGATGGCCAGGACGGTCGCCCCCATCGAATGCCCCACCAGGAGCGGACGGTCGAGATCCAGGCGACGGCAGAATTCCGTCAGGTCCCGGGCGATCTCGAGCCAGCTCAGGCCGCCGTGGTTCGGATCCGTGTCCCGGTGGTCGCAGAAGTAGGGGGCGATCACCCGGAAGGACGGGGCCAGCTCGCGGGCGATGGGATGCCAAAGCCAGGGCAGAAACCCGGTGGCGTGCAGCATCACGATCGCCGGACCGTCACCCTCATACAGCAGATAGGACAGCGAGGCGTCGCCGACGTCCTGTGCGAGAATGCGGGGCTCCATTCAACCGACCCAGACCGTGAATTCGTCGAGCCCGGCGCGGGAGCGCGAGAACCCGTTGACCGGGACGTCGGCGTCCGGATACCCCACGGCCGCACCGATGACGATGGTCGCGTCTTCAGGAACCGGCGCGAGCCGGCGGAGCAGTTGCGGATAGTTGACGGACGCGGCCAGGGCGCACGTCGCGATTCCGCGCGCCGCGGCGGCCAGGCAGAAGGTCTGCAAAAACAGGCCGACGTCGAGCGCGGCATAGGCGCGCGGCAGGGCGGCGGGGACGCACACGACGATCAGGCACGGCGCGCCGAACAGGCCGAACATGTCCAAGGCGTAGCGGATCCGGGCGGCCTTGTCTTCACGGGGGATGCCGAGGGCGGTGAGGACGTCCTTCCCCACCCCGACATAGCGGGATTTGAGATTCGCCGGCCACTCCTGGGGCATCTCGATTTCCGGCGCCGGCGCCACCCCGTTTTGGAGCTGCTCCTGATTGGCCTGACGGAAGCGCTCGAGGGGCTCGCCCGTCAGGACGTAAACCTGCCAGGGTTGGGTGTTGCCCCACGAGGGGGACCACCGGGCCAGATCCAGCAATTCCCGGAGAAGATCCGGAGGAACGGGATCGGGTCGGAACCGACGAATGCTGCGCCGCTGAAGGATGATCTCCCGGATGTCCATGGTCGTCATTTACTTCCTTTCTGTTTTGAGGGTGACAAAGAAGCTCGTTTTCCCCCGACGGACGAGGATCATCAGGGCGTCGCCCGCCTCGCCGTCGCCGATGGCCTTTTGAAAATCCTTCAAACCGGAGATGCGGGCCTGGTTGACCTTCAGGAGGATATCCTGCGCCTTCAGGCCGGCCTCATCGGCCAATCCGCCCTCCTGGACCTCCGTGACGATCACGCCGGTTTTATCCGGCAGGGAAAAGTGCCGGGCCATCTCCGGTGTCACCTCCTGGACCGTCATGCCGAACCGCTCGTCGATGGCGTTCCCGGAGGCGAGATCTGGACGTTCCTTGCGTTCGGCCACGGTCAGCCTCAGGGAGGCCTCGGTTCCGTCGCGCAGGACCTTCACGGTCACGACGCTGCCCACTTTGAGCGCTGCCACGACCCGCAGGAGTTCGTGCGAGTCCTTGACCGGTTTTTCCGCGATCTCCAGGATCACGTCGCCGGTCTTGATCCCCGCCTTGTCCGCCGGTTCTCCCGGAAAGACGTCGCCGACCAGGGCGCCCGCCCGGTCTTTGAGCTTGAGGGCCTCCCGCATGTCGTCCGTGATGTCCTGAATGGCGATGCCCAGCCAGCCGCGGGTGGTCTTCCCCCGGCTTTTCAGATCGTCGAGGATGTCCTTGGCCATGTTGATGGGAATCGCGAAGCCGATCCCCTGTCCCTGGGCGACGATGGCGGTGTTGATGCCGACCACCTCTCCGGCCAGGTTGAACAGCGGACCGCCGCTGTTGCCGGGGTTGATGGACGCGTCGGTCTGGATGAAATTGTCATAGGGACCGGCGCCGATGACCCGCCCCTTGGCGCTGATGATTCCCGCCGTGATCGTGTGGTCGAGACCGAACGGATTGCCGATGGCGAAAACCCAGTCGCCGATCCGCGCCTGGTCGGAATTCCCCAGATGCGCGTACGGCAGTTTTCCCGGGGAATCGATCTTGATGAGGGCGAGATCCGTATTGGCGTCCCGTCCCTTGACGTCCGCCTCGTACTCCTTGCCGTCGGCCAGTTTCACCAGGATCTTGTCGGCCTTTTCCACCACATGGTGATTGGTGAAGATGTAGCCGTCCTCGGAAATGATGAATCCGGAGCCCAGACTCTTCTGCTTGAATTCACGCTCCGGCAGGTCGCCGAAGAAGCGCCGGAAAAACTCGTCGTTGCCGAAAAAGCGCCCGAAGGGCAGCTCGCCCCCCATCGGGCCCATCTGCCGGCCCTTGAGCACCTTGGTGGTCGAGATGTTGACGACCGTGGGGCGGAGCTTCTCCGCCAGGTCGGCAAAAGACGCGGGGGCGCCTGCCGTATCGGCCTTTCCGAAAGACAGGGCCCAGGCCGGCCCCCATCCCGCGGACAGGGCGACAAATCCTCCAGTGAGCAGAAGCATGCCTGCGGCGAACAAAACGATCCTGAAAAATCGAAAAACCCGTTCCGTCCGTTCCATGGTGTCCCTCTCCTCTTTGACGCCGGTGCACGATCGGCTTCAGACCCCTCAGGCCCCGCCGAATCCGATCACGACCCTGGACCCTTCCACGATGACCGGCACCTCCCGACGGCCGCCGGAATGCCGGAGCATGTCCTGCATCCGCTCCGCGTCCTGTCGGACATCGACATAGACGGCGCGCTCCCCGTAGGCCGACCTGGCCTTTTGGGTATAGGGTCAGCCCGCCTTTCCGTAGATGATGACCTTTTCCGACATCGGGGTCCCCGGGCGCCGCCCCTCACCGGGATGATCCTGTCCTCCCGCACGGGAAAGACGCACAGCGCCATTTTTTCCTTTTTTATACCAATCTTTTTTTCTTTCCGCCACAGAAAATCCGCCCGCGCCTCAGGCGGCCGGCACTTGACGTGCGCCGGGCAACCGCATATAGTGCCCGCCACCAGTGCCGGCTTTTGGAGGAGATCATGCTCAAGATCAGGGGGATCGTACCGCTCGTCGTTCTGGCGCTGATCGCGGGGTGCGGGTGGAGCGACGCGGCCGAGACCATCCGGGATCTCCGCACCCTGCCCCAGGATGCGCGTGCCTATCTCTCCCCCGCAAGCGAGTCGCAGCCCGCCGCCACCGCGGACAATCAGGAACGCCTGGACGCCCGGTACAACGAGCAGTTTCTTTCCCCCTGGCGCCAGACGCAACCCCGGCATGGCGTCGACGAGGTCGATCGGTCTTTCAAGCGGTACCGGAAGGCGCCGGGCTATGCGGAAAACGGCCGTCCCCACACGCCCGAGTGGATCGACGAACTCAGGGCCCTGGCCCGGTTCGAGACCTATCCGAATGCCGGCTATGCGGGGATGACGATTCGGCCGACGGACGTCCGGGTTTTGCCGACGAAAAAGCCGCGCTTCGGAGGGTTGAACGGCTATCCGTTCGATCTCTTCCAGCAGACGGCCCTGCCGGTCAACACACCGGTTTACGTGGTGCACGCGACGCGCGACAAGGACTGGTTGCTGGTGGAAACGGCCTGGTTCGTCGGCTGGATTCCCGCGGAGGATGTTGCCCGGATGAGCGAGGCGGACATCCGGGCCTGGGAGCGGGGACCCTACGTGACGATCCTCCGCGATGGGGTTCCCGTGTACGGGGCGGCCGACGGGATGTTCCTCTTTCATGCGCCCCTCGGGGCGATGTTCCCCCTGGCGAAGGCCCGGGACGACGGCTGGGAGGTTCTCGTGACGGTGGCGAACGAAAAGCGCGAGGCCGTCACCCGATTGGCCTTCGTGGCTTCAGGTCCGGTCGCCAGAAAACCTCTGCCGCTGACGCCGCGGAACATCGCCGGGCAGATCAACGAGTTGATCCGTGAGCCCTATGGCTGGGGCGGCCTGAACGGCAGCCGGGACTGTTCGGCGACCCTGAGGGATCTCTTCGCCCCGTTTGGAATCTGGCTGCCCCGCAACTCCTCCGAACAGGCCCGTCAGGGGGGCGGGGTCATCAATCTGAAGCGGCTCAGGCCGGAGATCCGGAAGGAGCAGATTCTGTCGCGGGGCATCCCCTTCCTGACCCTGCTGTGGGAACCGGGCCACATCATGCTGTACGTCGGCAGCGTCCAGGACGAGATTCTGGTGTTTCACAACTTCTGGTCCGTCAAGGCCCGGGACCGCAAGGGCCGTGTCCAGCAGAAAGTCATCGTCGGTCAGGCGGCCATCACGACCCTTCATCCCGGCGAGGAGTTGGAGGGGGTAACGGTCCGGACGTCCAACCGGCTCCATGCGCTCTGGGCCATGACGCTGATGGTTCCCCCGGCGCCGTGAGCGTTTGCCGGGAGAAATCCGGTTCCTTGCTTCAGGCTGGATATTTTCCCTGGTAATGGGATCCTTGCCAGCTTTTCTTGAGGGCCTGATTCAACTTCACGACGGTGTAGAAGTTTGGAATCTGTTTCAGGCTCCAGAGGGATTTCATCAGGCGATACTGAGCGGTTGGGAATGAGTAGAGTTGTCCTTTGATGTAGTTGTTGCCCGTGTAGACCGTTTCAGGTTCAAGGCCGTTCATCCGGTGCACGACGTACGAGAACCGGTATTTGTCCCAGTCCGCCGGGAAGTCCTGGTAGATCAGCCGTCCCTCGTTTTGCATCCGCTCCATCAGCCGGGTGCCGGGCAGGGGGGTCAGGATGCTGATCTGTACCATGTCGATGCCCGAATGAACGAGGAAATCCGCCAGTTTCTTGTAATAATCGGGAGACTCCCGGTCATTGCCGATGATAAACGCCCCCAGCACGGCAATGCCGTGCCGGTGAAACGCATGGACCACCTTTCGGTAATTCTTGATCCCGATCTTCAAATTGGCCCGCTTGTTCATTCCCCGGAGCATGTCTTCGCTGATGGATTCAAAACCGATGAAAACGAACATGCACCCGGCACGGGCCGCCAATTCGATGAGTCGTTCATCGTCAGCGGCATTGATGGAGGTCTGCATCCACCATTTCTTGTTCAGTTTGCGCTGAATCATGCCCTGGAACAGTTCCATCGCCCGGTGCTTGTCTTCCCGGGTGTGTCCCACCAGATTGTCATCGACAAAAACGACATAGTCCCCCGTGCACTGAGACAGCTCGTCTAGGACATGCGCTGCACTGCGCTGACGGTAATGCTTCCCCAGATGGCGGGAGACCGAACAGAAATCGCAATCGAAGGGACAGCCGCGGGAGGTCTGCACCGCCTGCCACAGGTAATTCGGGTGCAGCAGATCGCGCCGCGGGGTGATGCCCGAGCGCGTCAGATCGATTTGAGGGCCGCTGTATTTCGGGGCCAGCCGCCCCTGCCCGAAGTCGTCCAGCACCTGCTTCCAGATCCCCTCCACTTCTCCCACGACCACCGCGTCCGCGTAGCGCAGGGCCTCGTCGGGCTTCATGGAGACGTGGATCCCTCCCATGACCACCTTGATGTTGCGCTCCCGATAGACGCGGGCGATTTCGTAGGCCCGGCGGATGTTGCTCGTAAAGGACGTGATGCCGACCAGGTCTGCTTCTTCGAATGCAAACGTCTCGAAATTTTCATCAAGGATCCGGACGTCCCAGTCACTCGGCGTCGCCGCCGCCACGTAAGCCAGCCCCAGCGGCGGAAAGGTGGTAATCCGGCTCAACAGGTATCCGCTTTTCTGCCCCACCGGGCTGATCAGCAAAAGTCGTTTCATCGTGTCCGCTCTTACCTCAATGACATCCGTGAATGCAACCGTTAAGTGGCGCGACGGATCGCGCCCCCCGGCCTTCCGGCCCTTTGCCGTGGATCAGGGTGCGGCCCGTCGAAAAATTTGACAACCGCCGGCAAAGCCGTTAAAGGGGTTGCGGCAGGCATGCCATCCCTTTGGCAAGGACAAACCCCATGCAGGAGATGCCTTTGGCAATACCGCGGGATTTTTACCTCATGGAACATGAAGAGGAAACGTATCGCCTCGAATCGAAGACCCGTCCCGAAGACATACGCCGACAGGCCCGATGGTGCGGGATCAAACCCGGACAGCGCCTCCTCGATCTGGGCTGCGGTCCGGGCAAGACGACCGCGATCCTTCACGACCTGATTCAGCCGGGCGGGTCGATCGTCGGACTGGATGCCTCGCCGGAGCGGATCGCCCATGCGCAACGGTGCTACGGCTCCCGTGCGGGGATCGAATTCGCCGTCCACGACCTGCGCGAGCCCCTAACTCCCTTCGGCACGTTCGACGGCGCCTGGGTCCGCTTCGTCCTGGAGTATTTCCGGCGGGAAAGCCTTGAGATCGTCCGGAATGTTGCGGCCAGCCTGCGTTCGGGGGGAGGGCTGTATCTGATCGATCTGGATCACAATGCCCTCAATCACTATGAACTGCCGGCGCCGATGGCGAAAATCCTGCCCGAAATTTCGCGATGCCTGGAAGACATCTACGATTTCGACGCGTACGCGGGTCGCAAGCTCTACGCCCACCTCTTCGATCTGGGTTTTGCGGACATCGCCGTCCACGTGACGGCCCATCACGTGATCTACGGTGAGAGCCTGGAAGTGGACAGTTACAATTGGATGAAAAAGATCGAGGTGACGACCCCGCGTCTCACGGATCTTTTTTCCACGTATCCCGGTGGGTACGACCGCTTCATGGCGGATTTCAAGGAATTCTTCCACAACCCCCGGCGATTTACCTACACCCCCCTGATCCTGTGCAAGGGGAGAAAGCCCTGAGAGACGGGCCTTCAATCCCTGATGCCGGGATCCTCAAAATGAAAACGACCGCTCGTGAACAGCGCGATGCAGGCGTCCGCCACATCCGGGTCGTAGGTCACGCCCCGGTGGGTGCGTATTTCATCGAGCGCCTTTTCGATGCCTAACGCCGGCCGATAGGGGCGGTGGCTGGCCATCGCCTCGACGACGTCCGCCACGGTGATGATGCGCGCCTCGATGATGATGTCCTGCCCGGCGATCCCCCTCGGGTAACCGGATCCGTCCAAGGTTTCGTGGTGCTGGTAGACGATCTGGGCAATGGGCGGCGTGAAATCGACCTTGTCCAGGATGTTGTACCCCGTTTCCGGATGATTTTTGATCAGGGCGAACTCACCGCTGTTCAGCTTGCCCGGCTTGCTCAGGATCTCCGCGGGGACGTTGATCTTGCCGATGTCGTGGATGAGCCCCGCCATGTGGATCGTCGTCACGCGCTCTTCCGGCAGCTCCATCTCGCGGGCGATGGCCGCGGCCAGGTCGGCCACCCGCCGTTGGTGACCGGCGGTGTAGGGATCGCGGGACTCGGCAATGAGCGAGATGACGCTGATCGTGCTCGACATGGCCAGCTGAAGCTTTTCGTAGCTTTTTTTCAACTCGACTTCGGAGCGTCTCAGATCCGTCATGTCCTTGAAGATGCCCACCAGGCTGTCCACACGTCCGTCCGCGTCGATATTGGGGGCGCAGTTGAAGGAAAAGTTGTGCTCGATCCCGGAACAGTCCCTGATCGTCAACAGGACATCCATCAGGGTCTCTTTGTTTTCCCTGACGCCTTTCAGCAACTGGACGAGGCGGTGGGAATCCTGTTCATCGACGAATGCGGTCAGGGGGCGGGAAACGACCGCTTCCGGGCGATGGCCCAGGATCCGCTTCCAGGCCGGATTGACGTACAGCAGTTCTCCACCCTTGTCCAAGGTGAAAATGATGTCCGGCGCGCTTTCCGCCAGGATCCGGAACCGCTTCTCCCGCTCCTGGAGCTTCTCGTAAATCCGGGCGTTGTTGATGCTGATCCCGATCTGGGGGGCGATCCCCATGAGCAGGCTGATGTCCGTCTGATTCAGCGAACGGTCCGATTTCAGGTTGTCCACCGCGAGCACGCCCTCGGAACGCCCCTCGTAGGTGATGGGGACGCAGATGAAGGACCGGCTGCCCATTTTTCTGACGAAGTCCAGACTTCTCGGAGACAAGTCCAGTTCGATCTCGTCGACGTTGTTGATGAGGAGCGGGATCTGTTTTTTAAAACAAACGGCGAAGGCTCCCCGGGATTGGGGGTTGGTCAGGGAGAATTCCGTTTTCTTCAGATAGTCCTCGTAATCCGGAGAATAGCCGTAACCGATCGTGTACACGAGACGGGTGCGGTCGCTGTTGGCCAGCATTACCATCCCCCGGCCGAATTCGAGATTCTTTTCCAGGGCGGACAGCAGATATTTCAACAGCAATTCGGTGTCCAGGGCACTGGACACGTACTGCCCGATCTCCCTGATCAGGACGGCGTTGTTGTAACGGGCGTTGATCTGCTCCAGAAGGGTCTCCGCGGTGTCTCCGCTGGTTTCAAGGATTTTCTTCAGTTCCGCTTTTTCCAGCATCGAGGCCCGCAGGAGGGCGCCCAGGATCACCAGGAGGGCCACGGATGAGAAAACGAAGGCGTACCGGCCCGAGAGGGTGAAGATCAGGACAAGAAAGACGAACAGAGACACAAGGGCCGTGTAGCCGCTGATCCGTTTCCAGAGGGAGGACCGGGTGGGCTCCCAGGTGATGATGTACTGGCAGCGGTCTCCCCCGCGGTGCATGCAAACGGGATGGTCGATGTGGGGGAATCTGCCCGTCAGCAGTTTTGAAATGCCTTCCAGAGACCCCCGCCGGTTTTCACACTGGTAGGGCTTTTCTTCCACGCCGGGTTTTTGCCTGACGGTGACTTCCGCCTGATTGGTTTTCAACGAGCGCGCCTGGAGCAAACACGCCCGGCTGACCTGGTTATACAGTTTTGCAACGACCGAATAGGCCGTTTTCGGCGTGATGAAACCGGACACATAGTTTGCCATGGCCCCCGAGGCCTTCGAAAGGGGGGAAAAACGCCCCACTTCCAAGGCAATGTCCGGGTTCCCCGTCAGCTTCACCACCCCCTCATGGAAACGGTCCACCTGGTCCTGGTTGAACCAGTGTCCCCCGTCGTTAACCTGGTAGATGGTTATTCCGGACTCGTTCAGCATGGATTTTATATCCAGGCCCGGATAGTGAATGTCGAGATACTCGACGAACGTCTTGATGATCCGGCTGTTGTAGAGGTCTGCATCGTTCACTTCGACACCATTTTCCCGAGAAGATGCTTGAGCAGAAACCGCAGGGTCAACCTGGTTTTGTTCTCCATGTATTCGACGTACTCCTTACCATACTGGGTATCCAGTATCCAGAGGAGATACCGTTTTTCCACCGGTATCCCTTCCTGGGCGGGATATGTGGCGGGGTAGATCATGAGGGGCACGCTGTCCGTCTCGTATTCGCTCGCCAGCCCGTCGAGGGCGGCGCTCAGGACCCGCCAGGGAAGGCCCGCCGGGTCGGTTACGACGACCTTGATGCTGTTGAGGAGTTCGGAAAGATTGAATCCGGGAGAGGAGCGGTCGACCACGAACAGGGCCTTCAACGTCTGTTCGTGGAGCAGTTCGCAGATGTGCCACTGCCGGAGAAACCCGTGCCTGCGATAGACCTCCTCCAGGGATTCGCAGCCGGGGTCCGTCTGTCCGAGGCGCAGCACGTCCAGAAGCAGGCCGCCGGAGGCGTTCCGGTAGAATTGCTCCAGCTCCGGCAGGTGGCGGGTCTCGAACGCCCCCAGGTGCCAGCCCGGGGGCAGGGATGCCGGGGGGCCGTCCATCGTGTGACACAGGTAGGCGAACAGGTCCAGGGAGCAGGCCCGGGGGTTGCCGAGATCTTTCGCAAAGCCGCCGAAGAAGAGATTGGTGAAGTAGTTTTCCGGCCGGAAATAGAACATCATGTGATCGATGCGAATCGAGGGATACCGGTAGAGGCCGTCGAAGAACTTGAGGATGTTTTTCAGGACGAACAGACCCGTCCGCTTGCCGTGCAGCGGTCTGGCGGCAAGGTGATGGACCATCCAGGCCCGCTGATACGCGCGGAAAATGGAAACGTGGCCGTAAACCCGGTCATTCTCCTGCAGGGTGAAGTGGGCTTCGATGTCCTGATTCTCGCAGTACAGCCTCCGGTAGGTGTCCTTGAAGGCCTCACGTGCGGATTGGATGAGATGGTATTTCTGGGGATAGATGAACCCCGTGTCGAAGAAGAACTCCCAGAGCGCGTCCGTCTCGATCTCGCAGGTGAACCGGGCCAGGGAGCTTCCCGAATGGACCATCAGGTGGCTGAGATGGCGGTAGGCGCGGAAGTCCATGTCCAGGATGGCGAACCCGCAGCGAACCCGTCCCTTCGCGATCTTGCGCCGATAGATCACCTGCGCGGTGCAGGTGATGCCGTCGGCCCCGGCCGGCCGGATTTCCAGATTGTCGATGATCAACCCCGGCATCAGGACGGTGTCGTCCGCCTGTTCCTCGACGGCGAACCCGGAGAAGGTCAGGTCCGTGACGCTTCGCCGGACCGGCTTTCCGAGGAAGGGATGCACGAAATGAACGGACGGAGGAGGCGTGAGGCGCAGACGGGGCGTCCGGATCTTCTGCTTGCGGAAACGCTTGATTTCCCCTCGCAGGGGGGCCAGAACCAGCTCCCTTTCCCGCAGCGTGCCCGCCTGACGCAGGCATCGGCAGGGTCCGGAAAAGAGGGTCCGTTCGCCCTTCCGCAGACAGATCGTGATCGAATCGTCGGGGTTCATCCAGATGAAGGAAAGGCCGGGCTCCGCTTTAAGGCGGACACGGAAGGCGAAGGGGCTGAAATCGACGAGATCGCCCCGGGCACTGAAACCGCTCTGCGTCAGCGTGACCTCGGTGTCCCGGCAGACGTGCCGCCGGGCGCGCCGCTTTCCCAAAAGATAGCCCGTCTCCGGCAGGGCGGCGGAGAACCCGGTTTCGTCACGCCCCGTGAGCCGAACCGGGAACAGGACGAGCGACAGACCGTCCTCCACGATCACATGGAGCGGCTGAACGTTTTCGGAAAACCGCGGAGCGCCTTGAGCCCAGAGACAGCGGATCTCTCCCGCCGTGCAGGATTCCAGGCGGCCTTGAACGAGAAGATCTTCATGATGTTCGGGATTGCCGACATGAACGAGGATGTTTCCGTTCATGAAGTGGAGGCGGTGGATCGTGTTGATCAGACGCTTCTTGCCGATGACCGGGGCGGAGCGGGTCGCTTCCAGCAGGTCCCGGTGGAGAAAGAGCCGTATCGGCATGGATGTTCCGCCCCCCCTTGCGTCTGCCGGCGCACCGGATGTCCGCGGCAAGGCAGACGCTTTTTTGCCCCTCGATTCTCAATCCGGCTTGAACAAAGATGTTGCGGGAATCACCCCTTCATCGGCCTGCGCCCCTCGGGTCCGGGTTGCAGGCCGGCGGATGCCCGCGCTGAAGGAGGTCGTGATCTCTTGGGAGGGATCTATACCGTCCAATCGTTTCGTTTGTCAACGGCTATCTGAAAATTTATGCCTTCGACAAGAACGCGTGGATGGCGCGGGCGGCCTGCTTGCCGGCGCCCATGGCCAGGATGACCGTGGCCGACCCGGTGACGATGTCGCCTCCGGCCCAGACGCCCGGTCGCGTGGTTTCGCCGTCCTCGCCCTTGACGGCGATGTAGCCCCGCCGGTTCGTTTCCAGTCCCGGCGTCGTGGCGGGGACGATGGGGTTGGCCGTGGTGCCGACGGCGACCACGACCGTGTCCGCGGCCAGGACGAACTCCGATCCCGGGATCGGGACGGGACTCCGGCGCCCCGAGGCGTCGGGCTCGCCCAGTTCCATGCGCTGGCAGCGCATCCCCGTCACCCAGCCCTGATCGTCGCCGAGGTATTCCAGGGGGGCCGTCAGGAGCTCGAAGCGGACGCCCTCCTCCTGCGCGTGATGGACCTCTTCCTTGCGGGCCGGCATCTCCATCTCCGTGCGGCGGTAGACGATCGTCGCCTCCTCGGCCCCCAGGCGCAGGGCCGTCCGGACGGAGTCCATCGCCACGTTGCCGCCCCCGATCACGGCGACCTTCCTGCCCCGGACGATGGGGGTGTCGTATTCGGGAAACCGGTAGGCCTTCATCAGGTTCGACCGGGTCAGGTACTCGTTGGCCGAGTAGATCCCGCTCAGGTTTTCTCCGGGGATGTTCATGAAGACCGGCGCGCCGGCCCCCACGGCCAGATAGACGGCCCCGTAACCCTCGGCGAAGAGGTCGTCCACCGTTTTCAGGCGGCCGATGACGGCGTTGCGTTCGATGCGGACGCCCAGCTTTTCCAGGTAGGCCACCTCCGCCTCGACGATGGCCTTGGGGAGCCGGAATTCCGGGATGCCGTAGACCAGGACGCCGCCCGCCTTGTGGAGGGCCTCGAACACCGTCACGCCGTAGCCCAGCTTGATCAGGTCCCCGGCGATCGTCAGGCCCGACGGGCCGCTCCCGACGACGGCGACGCGGAGGCCGTTGGGCGCCGCGGGCGCCGGGATAAAGATCTCGCCCTTGTTCCGCTCATGGTCGGCGGCGAAGCGCTCCAGGCGGCCGATGGCGACGGGCTCCCCCTTCTTCCCCAGGATGCACGACTTCTCGCACTGGTCCTCCTGGGGGCAGACGCGGCCGCAGACCGCGGGCAGGCTGTTGTCCTCCTTGAGCTTGCGGGCCGCCTCCTCGAACTTCCCCTCGGCGATCAGGCGGATGAAGGCCGGGATCTGGACCTCCACGGGGCAGCCGGCGATGCAGCCGGGCTTCTTGCACTGGATGCAGCGGCGGGCCTCGAGGATGGCCGCGGCCTCCGCATAGCCCAGCGGAACCTCCGCGAAGTTCCGCACCCGCTCCGCGGGGGGCTGTTCCGGCATCGGCTGCCGGGGGATTTTCTCCTTCTTCTCCTTCCGGTCCGTCGTCACGTCAGTTTCCATGCTGTCCGCACCTGTGCGCGTGATAGGCCTGCTCCTCCTGCGGACAGTACATCCGCAGGCGGCTGGCGAGCAGCTTGAAATCCACTTGGTGGCCGTCGAATTCCGGGCCGTCCACGCAGGCGAAGCGCGTCTCGCCCCCCACGGAGACCCGGCAGGCGCCGCACATGCCGGTGGCGTCCACCATGATCGGATTCAGGCTGACGATCGTGGGGATCGCGCCGGGCCGGGTGACGTCGCAGACGACCCGCATCATGGGAACCGGGCCGATGGCGAACACCCGGTCGATGGGGTCCTTCCGGTCGATCAGCCCCTGGAGGACCTGGCTGACAAACCCGTGGAACCCGTAGCTCCCGTCGTCGGTCGCCACGATCAGCCGGTCGCTCACCTTGCCGGTCTCCTCCTCCAGGATCAGCAGGTCCTTCGTCCGGCTGCCGATGATGGAGGTCACGTGGTTTCCGGCCTCCTTCAGGGCGCGGGCGATGGGGTAGATGACGCCGACCCCCACGCCGCCTCCAACACAAACGACATGCCCGAAGGTTTCGATCTCCGTGGGGTTGCCCAGGGGACCCTGCACGTCGAGGATCGTGTCGCCGACGCCGAGACCCGCCAGCAGGGCCGTCGTTTTGCCCACGACCTGGTAGATGAGGGTGACCGTTCCGGCGGCCGGGTCCGAATCCACCATCGTCAGCGGGATCCGTTCCCCCTGTTCGTGGACCTTCAGCACCAGAAACTGTCCCGCCCGTCGCCGCCGGGCGATCTCCGGGGCCAGGATGTCCATCCGCACGACGTTTTCCGAAAGCTGCCGTCGCAGCGTGATCTCGTTCAAAAGGCCGTCTCCTGAAATGCATGCAATCTGGGGAGGTGGCGCGGACCGCCCCTGCGTCCGGAGGCGCCCGTCCCCGCGCGACCTATAGCACAGGCCAGACCGGCTTTCAAGGTTATCCGGGAGGGGATTCGCCGTTCTTTCGCGGGAAAGCGCTCCGGCGCCTCCGGAGGCCCGCTATCCGGGCCCCCGGGGGTCCGGCGGCGGCGTGATTAAGGGTTGTGAAATCCCTCGATCTTTGTTAGCGTGATCCCCATCGACATGGCGGGATCGCTGATGCCGTCGCCCACGGAGCAAATGCCATGACCTCGACAGTCCCGCCAGGCCCGGGCAGAATTCCCGTCCGGATCGATCCGGACCTGGCCGATCTCATCCCCGGTTATCTCGACAAGCGCCGTCAGGACATCGCCGCCGTTCGGGAGGCCCTCGATCGGCAGGCGTACGATGCGATCCGCACGACGGGCCACAAGATGAAGGGCTCCGGCGGCGGGTACGGTTTCGACCGGATCACCGAGATCGGGGCCGCCCTGGAAGCGGCGGCCCGGGAGACCGACAACACGCGCATCCGGGCGTCTTTGCAGGACCTCGCCGACTACCTCGACCGCATCGATATCGCCTATGAACAACCGGACTGAACCTGCACTCATTTTAAGCGTCGACGACGATCCCGATATCCTGCAGATCATCTCCCTGTCCCTCGCGGGGGAGGCCTACCGGGTGGTCACGGCCGAGCGGGCGCAGGAAGCCCTGCGCATGCTGGACACCCTGAAGCCGGATCTGATCCTCGTGGATCTCCACATGCCGGAGATGGACGGCTATGAATTCTGCACCGCCCTGCAGAAGAGGGAACAGGACGACGACATTCCCGTCGTTTTCCTGACCGCTTCCGCCGCGGAGGAGAATCGCGCCCGCGCCCTCGCCCTGGGCGCGGTCGATTATCTCATCAAGCCGGTGACGCGCGAGCAGCTCCTCCGCGTCGTGGAGACGCACCTGCGCACGAAGCGCCGCTGGCAGGAGGCCTCGGCCCGTCGGCAGGCGAAAAACGATGCCGCGGACGCCGTCCATCCGAATTTCCAGAAGTTCAAGGAATTCTTCCTGACGCGGTTGGGCCTGAACGGCCCGGAGCGGCTGAAGCTCGCGCCCGTCAGGCCCGCGCATCTCTACGCCCTGCCGCCGGAACTGGGGATCAGCCACCGCCAGACCGCCAGGGCCGTCGCGGAATTTCTCCACCTCCCCTACACCTCCCTCATCGAAGCGGAAACGGTGCTCCTGGGCGTCATTCCCAAGGAGTTCAGCATCTGGAATGCCGTGCTCCCCGTCCGCGACGACGCGGGCGAAACGGCCTTTCTGCTGAGCAATCCCTTCGACTGGGAGCTCCTGGACATCCTCAAGCGGTATGCCGGAATCGCCCACGAGGCCCCCCTGATCATCACGGAGCCGGAAAATATCCGGGCCCTCTTGCAGGCGGGCGAAGCGGCGGAGGAGGTCCGGATCGACGAGGACGGGGATGCGGCGCCGGCGGGATCGGTCATCGAGGCCGGGGAAAGGATGTCCGAGGAGGACATGGAGAAACGCCCGGTCGTCTACGTGTCCAGCAACATCCTCTATACGGCGGTCGCCGAGCGGGCGAGCGACATCCACATCGAACCGAAGGAAAACCACACCCTCGTGCGCTACCGGATCGACGGCGACCTCCGCGACTTCTATTCCCTGAAAAAGAAGACCGGCGTCATGCTGATCTCCCGCTACAAGGCCCTGGGCGGTCTCGACATCAGCGAACGGATGAAACCCCAGGACGGTTCGGTGGAGGCCGTGATCGACCGGCGGACCTTCAAGCTGAGGCTGGCGACCTCCTCGACACCCAACGGCGAAAGCCTGGTGATCCGTCTCCTCGAACCGACGACGAAGCCGAAGGACTTGGGGGAGCTGGGCATGACGGATGTGCAGGTGAAGACCATGGTCGGTTTCGCCACCCGCGCCCACGGGCTGATCCTGATCGTCGGGCCGACCGGCGCGGGCAAGACGACGACCATCTACAGCCTCCTGTCGCAGGTCGACAGCAGAACCCGCAGCCTCATGTCGGTGGAAGATCCGGTCGAATACCGGATCCCCTTCGCCAACCAGCAGCAGGTCAACGAGAAGGCCGGCGTGACCTTCGAGGCCCTCCTCAAATCGGCCGTCCGGCAGGATCCGGACATCCTGTTCCTGGGCGAGGTGCGGGACAACTATTCCGCCCGGATGTCCCTGGATTTCGCCAGCACGGGCCACCTCACCATCACCACCCTCCACACCTCGAATGCGACGACCGCCCTGTTTCGCCTCGAGCGGCTGGGCATCCAGCGGGGGGCGATGGCGGACGCCATGCTGGGGATCGTCGCCCAGCGCCTGCTGAGAAGGCTCTGCCCCGCATGCAAGAAAATCGTCCCCATTTCCCCGGAGGAAGCCGAGATGCTGGCCCCCTTTACCGACGCGCTGCCGGCGGAGGTCGCCCACCCGGTCGGCTGCCCGAAATGCGGCAACACGGGCTACCACGGGCGGGAGGGCGTTTACGAAATCCTGACCTTCGATTCCGCCGTGACCGAGATGACGCGCGACAACGCCTCGATCGCGGAGATCCGCGATCATGTCCGGAAGACCGGGGGGTATCTGATCAGCCATCACGCGGTGGAGAAGGTGAAGCAGCTGATTTTCCCCCCGCTGGACGTCTACGAGCGCGTGCTCCTGGAGGATGTCAAGTTTGCGAGGGGGACGGAGGAGGCGGTTGGCGCCTCCCCGGTCCGGCCCGCCGCCGGGGAGACGCGGCCCTCGATCCTGCTCGTGGAGGATGATGAGGACAGCCGGACCCTGATCCGGCGCTTTCTCGAACAGGGCGGCTACGAGGTCACGACCGCCACGGACGGAATCGAGGCCCTCCTGCAGATGGGAAAACAGCCCTACAGCCTGATCCTGTCGGACATCAACATGCCCCATCTGGACGGATTCAAACTGCTGGAGATGAAGAATCAGAAGGGGATCGAGGCCCCGCTGATCTTTCTCACCGGACGGGCCGACGACGAGGACGAACTCCGGGGCCTGGAGATGGGGGCGGCGGATTATCTCAAAAAACCGGTCAGGAAGGAGGTTCTCCTGGCCCGCGTTCGCAGGAATCTGACTCCGTGAAGCGCGTCCCGCGGGGCCTCTCCGCCCAGGCCGGAAGGATTTCATGACCCGATACAGGCTCACGCTCGAATACGACGGCACCGGCTACCGGGGCTGGCAGACCCAGCAGAATGCCCGCAGCGTCCAGGGGACCGTGCGGGAGGCGGCCCGGACCCTGCTGGGGGCGGCGGTCGATCTGCAGGGCGCCGGACGGACGGACGCCGGCGTCCATGCCCTGGGGCAGGTGGCCCACCTGGACGCCCCCGTCCGCATGCCGGTGCGCAAGCTTCAGGAAGGATTGAACGATCTGCTCCCGGCCGGCATCCATGTCCTCCGGGTCGAAGACGCGCCCCCGGATTTTCACGCCCGCCACCACGCCCGCGCCCGGAGCTATGTCTATCTGATCTCGAGGCGCCGGACCGCCTTCGGCAAGCGCTATGTCTGGTGGGTGCGGGACCGGCTCGATGTGAAGGCCATGCAGTCGGCCGCCCGGGACATTGCGGGCTTTCACGATTTCGCGTCGTTTGCGGACCGCCGCCTCGAAAAGGGGCGCTCAACCCGGGTGCAGGTCGAGCGGGCGGAGCTGTTCGAGCGGGGCGAACTGATCGTCTTCCGCATCGCCGGATCCCATTTCCTCTGGAAGATGGTCCGGCGTCTGGTGGGAACCCTGGTGGAAATCGGCCGGGGAAGCCTGCCGCCCCGGGAGCTGAAGACCCTCCTGGATCGCGTCTCGGAAGCCCCGGCGGCCTGGACGGCGCCCCCTTCGGGCCTGTATCTGGAACAGGTGCTCTACGAAGGGGATGTCTGGAGCCCCGAGCCGTTCGCGCCCCTCCCCCTCTGGGGGCCGATCGGTGCGCGTGACCGCTCCTGAAGGCGGGTCCTTGAAAAATGATTGCACCCGTCCGGGCCTTGTGTTAAATTCCGTCCCGTAGTGCTCTATTCAGCGTTTCCAGGCAAAACGGATCCGCGTTGCGGGTGCTTGAACCGGCAACGGGCAGAACCGGTGAACCCGAGAGATGTCTCCCATCCCCGTCCCCCCAATCGAAGGCGGGCCAGGCCCTTTGACTGCTCCCCCATGGATCGTTCCGTCGTTTAACGTCCCCGGATCGGGGACGTCCATCACAAGGAGGTCGCCATGAAATATCCAGATATCCCGTTTGAACCGTTCTTCAGTTGGGTTTGCCGGCCCCGGGTCATGTACGCTCCGGGTTTGCGTAGCGAAGTGGGCTACGAGATGGCGCAGCTGGGGGGAAAGAAGGTGGCCATTTTTACCGACAAGGGGCTGGTCGATGCCGGGGTGGCGGACATGATCGTCGAGGCCGTCCGGAATTCCGACCTGGAACTGGCCGGGGTGTTTGACGGCATTGTCCAGGACGCCCGGATCGACATCATCAATGCCGGGGCGAAGTTCTACCGGGACAAGGGGGCCGACTGCATGATTGCCCTGGGCGGCGGCAGCGTCATGGACACCGCCAAGGCGGTGAACATCATGATCGGCCGTGGCGAGGAGGACTTCGCCCCCCTGGCGGCGCAGGTCGCCCTGTATGAAGGGGCGAAGCCCCTGCCGCCCCACATCGCCTTCCCGACGACCGCCGGAACGGGCAGCGAGGTCACGATCGCCATGGTCGTCCTGGACGTCGAGGCGAAGGCCAAGATCTCGGTCGCCCATCCCTATTGCAACTGCGACCTGGCCATGCTGGACCCGGAACTCATGGTCAAGCTGCCCGCCAAGATCACGGCCTTCACGGGTATGGATGCCCTCACGCATGCCGTCGAGGGCGCCACCTCCACCTCCGCCGAGCCGATCAGCGACGCCCTGTGTCTGCACGCCATCCGCCTGATTTTCAAGTATCTCCCGATCGCGGTCAAGGAGCCGGACAACGTCGACGCCCGGGGCTGCATGCTGCTCGCGAGCTGCATCGCCGGGATGGGCTTCTCCAACAGCATGACGGGCGCGGTTCACGCCCTGGCGCACGCGCTCGGAGGGCAGTGCGGCATTCCCCACGGGCTTGCCAACGGGATCCTGCTGCCCCATGTCATGGATTTCAATGTCTCTGAGCGGCCCGAACGGTTCATGATGGTGGCCGACGCCATGGGCATCCCCGTGGACGGGATGGAGCCCGAGGCCGCCGGCCGCCTGGCCGTCCAGGCGGTGAAAGACCTCTTGAAGGAGGTCGGCCTGACCCAAACGCTCAAGGATCTGGGCGTTCCGACGGACCGGGAATCCCTGAAGCCCCTGATGGAGTTGGCCTCGGGCGACAGCCAGATCCCCTACAACCCCCGTTATTGTGAAGAGGAGGATATCCTGGACCTGTACATGAAAGCCCTTTAAATCCAAAAAATGGAGGAAAGAAAATGGAATTCTGGAAAGACGAATCGGAACCGATCAAGGCGTTCCTGGCGCTCTTCGATGCGTCGGCGAAAGACCCCGAACTGTCCGAGGGCCTGAAGAAGGTCAACCAGCTCATCTGGTTCGACTACACGGAGAGCGGCCCCAACTGCTCCTTCTGGGTGGATACACGCGGCGGGGCGCTGAAGAACGGCGCCGGCAAGCCCGACGGCGAACCGGACCTGATCATGAGCCTGTCGGCCGACGACGCCCACCGGTCCTGGTCCGACAAGCTCAACCCGGTCATGGCCATTACGCGCAAGAAGATCCGGGTCAAGGGTTCGGCGACGGGGCTCCTCAAGCTCGCCCCCAAGCTGAAGAAGGTCGCCGCGATTTACATGACGGTCCTGAAGGACCTGGGCTGGGAAGACAAGATCATCAAATAACGGTCAGGGGCGTTCGGCATGGG
>DAOPOS010000019.1:38203-45316 GCA_035358035.1 Syntrophales bacterium
ACTACCGGAAATACATCGGCGGCAGCGGACTGGCGGCAAAGCTCTTCTGGGAGCGCGGAAACTTCGCGGCCGATCCCCTGTCCCCGGAGGCGATGCTCCTGTTCATGAACGGGCCGTTCGCCGGGCTGCGCCTGTCCGGGGCGAGCCGCAACAGCGTCGCGGGCTGTTCGCCGCTGACGGGCCACTGGGGGGACTCCTCCTGCGGCGGGTATTTTGCGCCGGAGCTGCGCTACGCCGGCTTCGACGGCCTGATCCTCACCGGGAAGGCGGCTCGGCCGTCCCTGCTCCTGATCGTGGACGACAAGGTCACCATCGAGGACGCCGGGGCGTACTGGGGGAAGGGGACGGAGGAGGTCACGCAGGCGCTGAAAGCGAAGTACGGGAAGGACTACCGGACCCTGGTCATCGGACCGGCGGCGGAGTGCGGCGTCCGCTACACGATGATTCTGAACGACGGGCACCACGCGACCGGCCGGGCGGGCTTCGGCGCCGTCATGGGGGCGAAGAACCTGAAGGCCATCGTCGTCAAGGCGACGAAGAAGGAGATGACGCTCGCCGATCCCGAGGCCTTCGACGCCCTCCGGAAGGACCTGAACGTCCGGATCAAGGAGGCCCTGGCCTCGGAGGTCCTGCACGAAAACGGGACGGCGGCGAACCTGATGGGCGGGGTGTACAGCGGCGACGTTCCGGTGAAGAACTGGACGTCCAACTTCTGGGAAGAGGCGGCGGACGCACTCACCGGCAGCACCCTAACGGACACTTATCTCACGCGGCGCGGTGCGTGCGCCTACTGCGGCATCGCCTGCAAGCGCTACGTGGAAGTGAAGGAGGGGCCGTTTGCCGTTCCCGACGGACCGGGGCCGGAATACGAGACGATCGTGGCGTTCGGGACGCTGATCGGGTCGATCGATCTGGCCGCGGCGTGCAAGGCCGGCCGGGTCTGCAACGACCTCGGGATGGATTCCATCTCCGCGGGCGGCACGATCGCGTGGGCGATGGAGGCCTTCGAGCGGGGGGACCTGACGCTGGAGGATACGGGCGGGATCGCCCTGAACTGGGGAGACATGGACACGGTGATCAACCGGATCCTCCCGATGATTGCCCGGCGCGAGGGGAAGCTGGGAGACCTGCTGGCGGACGGAAGCGTGGCGGCCGCGAAGAAGATCGGCAGGGGCCTGGACTATACGGTCCACAGCAAGGGCCTGGAGGCGCCGATGCACGACCCCCGCGGCGGGGGGCACGGGATGGCGCTGAGCTACGCGGTGAGCCCGCGCGGGGCGTGCCACGTGGCCGATCCGATGCTCTTCGTGGAGATGGGGGCCCGGTACTACCCGGAAATCGGCTTCGATTTTATCCTGGAGCCGAAGACCGGCGAGAACAAGGCCGAAGCGGCGGTGACGTCGGTCGCCCTGGGGGCGATCGAGAACAGCGCCTGCTTCTGCCAGTTCGCCGACGCGGAGGTGACGATTCCCGACTGGCTTGCCCTGTTCAACACGGTGGCGGGCTACAACTGGGAGGCGGAAGACATGCTGGCTGCCGGGCGGCGCGTGTTTTTCCTCAAGCGCCTGATCAACTACCGCTTTGGCCTGACGGCGGCGGACGACGCCCTGACGCCCCGGATGCTGGAGCCGGGGAAGGACGGCGAGGCGGAAGGGTCCCAAGTGGATCTCGAGGCCATGAAGTCGCGTTTCTACGAACTGATGGACATCGACCCCGTCCGGGGCATCCCGACGCCGGCGGCGCTGGCGGCGCTGGACATGTCCGCGGAGGCGCAGGCCGTCGCGTAGCGCGGCCCGTTGCCGCCGGCCGGTGCATTCAAACGCAACGGAGAGAGGGATGAGGACGACCGTCTGGGGCCTGATCGTCGCGCTTGCGCTCGTGCTGCCGTCGTTCGCCGATGCGGCCGGGGGCGGCAACTGCCTGATGTGTCACGGCAACGACGCGGTCATGAAGATGATGGTGAGGCCGCCGGAGATCGGCGGTGAGGGCGAGGGGTGAGCGGGGGCGCCTCCGCCGGTCCGGGCGGAAACGTACTACCGCGGCTACCTCGTCGACAAGGGCCTGGTCGAGAAAGACGTCCACTTCAGGATGGGATGCGCCTTCTGCCACAGCGGTGACGAGGCCGGCATGAAGAAGGAGGCCGCCCACAAGGGCCTCGTCAAGCGGCCCTCCGACGATCTCAAGATCTGCGGACGCTGTCACGGCGATATCGCGAAACGGTACGAAACATCCCTCCACTACACGACCGCGGGGCAGAGCAACGGCGTCAAGGGGCGCTTCTCCGCCGCGGAGTTCAAGGCCTTCAACGAGAAGGTGTTCGAGACGTCCTGCCGAAGCTGCCACGCCTCCTGCGGGGACTGCCACGTGAAGGGGCCCCCGGTGGGCGGGATCACGATCGGGCTGGTCGCCGGCCATCGCTTCGTCAAAAAGGACGAGGGCAAGACCTGCGCCTTCTGCCATGGCGGCCGGGTCTATCCGGAGTTCACCGGGGAGTACGGTGGGTCCGCGGACGTGCATTACCAGAAGGGCATGATGTGCATGGACTGCCACAAAAAGGCCGAATTCCACGGGGACGGGAACGCCTATCCGGACAAGCAGGCCGTGAAGGACCGCCCGACCTGCCGCCAGTGCCACACCCCCGGCGGCGAGAAGACGCCGATGGCCCGGACGGCGCACGCCCGGCATGAAGGCAAGGTGAGCTGCTACGGCTGCCATGCCACCGGGGAGTACCGGAACTGTTCCGGCTGCCACGCGGGCCAGGGGGCGACCGCGAAGCCGGGGTTCATCCTGGGCAAGAATCCCCGCAACCCGAAGGAGCTGACGACGCTCCGCCTCGTCCCCGCGGTGCGGGACATGCTGGCCCCGCTGGGCATCGCCATGACGCAGTTCGACGTCCTGCCCAACTACTGGAACACGCCCGCCCACACGATCCGCAAGCGGACGGACCGCACCCGGTCCTGCGAGACGTGCCACGTCGAGGGAAAATATTTCCTCACGCGGGGAAAGCTGGTGGAAGGAGGCGCTTCGGTCAATCGGGACCTGATCGCCACACCCAAACCCATTCAACCGTAAAGAAGGAGGACCCGCATGAAGAAAACGAGGATTTTGGCCGTTGTTTTGGGACTGCTCCTGTTCCTGCCGCTCACCGTCCTGGCGCGCGGCATCGATCCCGTGGTATCCGCGGACTGGCTGGAAAAGAATCTTGCCCAGGCCAACCTGGTGGCCGTCGACATCCGCAAGGTCGAGGACTACAAGGCCGGGCATATCCCGGAAGCGGTCAACGCCTTCTACGGGGCCTGGGCGATTGCGAAGGACGGCCTCGGACAGGAGCTTCCGGCCGATGACGACCTCCGGGATGTCATCGGCGGCGCCGGCATCGGCCCCGATTCCCGGGTGGTGGTGATCGGCAAGACGGACACGCCCTCCAACCGCGCCGATATTGCCCGGGTGGCCTGGACGCTGCGATTCGCGGGCGTCGAGAACGTCGCGGTCCTGGATGGGGGATACGATAAATGGATCGCCGACAAGAAGGCCGTCTCCACGGACGCCGTGAAGCCGAAGGCGACATCCTATGATGGCTGGTTCAACCGGGAGTTTCTCGCCAGCAAGGCCTACGTCATCGGTCGCAAGGACATCGCGACGCTCGTGGACGTGCGGGCCCCGGAGTTCTTCGCGGGACAGAAGAAGCTCGATTTTGTGGCGCGGGCCGGGCGCATCCCCTGGGCGGTGAATCTGCCTGTATCCCTGCCGTTCAACGCCGACGGCACGCTCAAGGGCAAGGAGACCCTGGCGGCGATGGCGGCCCCGGTGGTCGGGACGGACCTGAAGAAGGAGATCATCGTGTACTGCGACACCGGCAAGAACTGCGCCGTGTGGTGGTTCCTCCTCCATGAGGTCCTGGGATACGACAACGTCCGGGGCTACGACGGGTCCATGCAGGAATGGGCGAAGGACGCCAACGCCCCGATGGCGCCGTAGCGGCGCCGGCAAACCCGGTCGCGCCGGAGGGATGCGACCGGGCCGCATTGGCGTGAAAACGCGCCGCGACAAAAAAAGGCCCGTTCGACGGAACGGGCCTTTTTTCGCTTCCAGGCGGGGCGACCCCGGGTCACGGCACGACGAATTTGAAGGCGTGACACTGGGCGCAGAAGTTCTCGGACTTCGCGTGCTGATGGTGGCAGAGATCGCAGGCGGTATAGGGATTGCCGTGGGGCGACGAGTGGGGATTGTGGGGCTTGACGTTGGCCGTCCTGGCCGCCACCTTCTCGAAGCTGCCGTGGCAGGCCAGGCATTGCTCCGTGGAGAGCGCCTGGGGCGCTTTCAGGTCCGCGTGGCATGCCTGGCAGGTGACGCCCTTGAGCTGATGGAAGTGGCTCAGGGGCATTTTCGTGTAGAGCGCCAGCGGACTCCCCTTCTGGTGGCAGCCCAGGCAGGCCTCGCCGTTCATCGCGGCGGTCGGGGCGTGGCCGTCCGGCAGGACCTTGTCCGCGCCGTGACAGGCGGCACAGTCTCCCGCCTTGGCCGTTGCCAGCTTCTTGGGGGCCGCGAGGAGCGATCCGCCGGACGTTGCGGCGAACACGAGAACCAGGGCCATCAGGAAGAAAATCCTCAGCGCCGTCTGCCGATCCGTAGGTTTGGCCGTTTTCATCTTGTTCCTCCCAAACGGTGGTTACCGGTCCGGAGGGAAGGGCCGCGGCCCCGGGGCGCACCGCCCCTCCCTGACCGGCATCTTTTAACCCCAGGCCTTGTCCCGGGCCGCGTTCCGTCCGGCGATACGCCCGAACGTCAGGCAGTCCAGGGTGGCGCAGCTCCCGAGACGGACGGCGCCGTGAACGCCTCCCGTCACCTCGCCGGCGCAGTAGAGGCCGGGAATGGGCTTGTCGTCCTCGACATTGAGGGCCTGCGCCTCCACGTTGATGTTGACGCCGCCCATCGTGTGGTGCACCTTGGGCATCAGCCGCGAGGCGTAGTAGGGGGCGGTGTCGATGGCGCGCTGGTTTTTCTGCAGGTACCGGCCCCATTCCTCGTCCTTGCCGGCCGCGACCCCCTTGTTGAAGTTGGCGATACTCTCCCTCAGGGGGGCGATCGGGCAGTTATAGGCCGCCGCCATCGCCTCCAGCGAATCGTAACGTTTGACGACGCCCCGCTCCATGATCTTGGTCATGATGTCTCCCAGCGTCTTCTGGCCGATGGCGAAACCGTTGGCGTCGGTGAAGGCGATGCACTTGTTGCCGACCCGGATGATGGCGTCGGCACGGATCTTCCGGTCGGCCAGCTCGTTGACGAAACGCTTGCCGGTCCGGGTGTCGATCCACAATCCGTACATGGCGCAGCACAGCTGCGCGAAGAAAGGATTCAGCCCCATCCCTTTTTCGTCCGGGCTGCCCCAGGGGCCGAGCTGGATCCAGGAGAGCTGCACCGGGGTGCAGCCGATCCGGAAGGCCTCGCGCAGGGCCTCCCCCGTGGCGCCGGGGTGGTTCGTGGATTCAAGTCCGGCCGTCAGCCGGGGATCCTGGATGGTCCGGAACGCGATGTCGTTGCCGAAGCCGCCCGTAGCCAGGATAACCGCCTTCTTCGCCTTGATGAACTTTGTCGCGCCGCTGTTCTCCTTCGGGAAAACGTACTTTTCGCGGATCTCGACGCCCTTGACCCGACCGTCAGTGTCCCGCAGGAGGCGCTTGAGAAGGACCTGGGTCCGGGGGACGATGCCGATTTCCTTCAGTTTTTCAAGCTGCTGCGTTACGATGGCCGAACCGCTCTGGTTGTAGGTGCTGTACATGCGCGGGACAGAATGCCCGCCCTCCTGCGACAGGGAATCCTTGTACTTGACGCCGAGTTCGTTGATGGTCCACTGGACGGTGTTGTTGGATTCGTACGCGACCAGCCGGGCCAGTTCGACGTGATTCAGGTTGAGACCCGCCGTGAGCATGTCCTTGAGCAGAAGCTCCGGCGAATCCTTGATGCCGTCCCGGGCCTCCATGGGAGAGCCGGCGGCGGAGACGACGCCGCCGTTGATGATGGAATTTCCGCCGGGGGTCCGCATCTTTTCCAGGACCACGACCGAGGCGCCGGCCTTCTTGGCCTCGTAGGCGGCGGCGAGCCCCGCAAAACCGCTGCCGACGACCACGACGTCGAACGTTTCGTTCCATTTTTTCGGCATCGCGGCGGCTTCCGCCTCGCCCGGCCGCCAAGCCATCCCGGTGACCGCGATCCCCGCCGCGGTACCGCCCGTGACCTTCAGGAAGTCACGCCTTGAAACTGCCTTTGCCTTTTCTTTCATAAGGGATACCTCCACTCAAAAAAAACGTTTTTCAAACAAGTTGACTTGAGGCCGCATCCCCCTTTTTTCCCTTTTCGACTCTCCTATGTCACAAAACGGGACAAAATAAAACGAGAATCGCGATGGGCGTCTTTCCGCCCCGCAGCGCCTGCACCCCCGTCGCCCCGGCCGGACAAAAAAGCCCCCGGCAGCGATCCTGCCGGGGGCCGAGCGAGACGAGACGGGTGGTGAACCGACGGACCCCGCCTATTTCTGCTCCTTCCTCACCCAAGCCTCCCGGTAGAGGCGGCCGATCGTCGTCACGATGGCGAGGAAGAACAGGCCGAGCATGAAGTTGGGGGCCGTGCCGAGCCACTGGTCCAGGCGATAGCCCAGATAGAGGAAGAGGAACGAGGCGATCACGATGACGAATCCCCAGGCGCTGATGGTCATGATGCCGTGCAGACTGTTGAGGTTCGTTCCGGTTTTTTGCGTGGTGGCGGTCATGTTTCGTTCCTCCTTTCCAACGGTTTCCGCGTCCGGTCAGGGACGGTTGACTAACTTACCAGCGTCTTCACCACATTGACGACGGGGGAGGTGAAGAGGGCGACGAGGACGGTGTAGAGGGCGAAGGCGCCGACGGCCTCTCCCAGGTAGATCTTCTCGTACTTGTGCTTGAGAGAGACGATGATGAGCCCGCCGACGATGAGGCAGCCGAGCTGGAAGTAGGGGAAGGCGTCTCCCGCCCCGGCGGCGTATTCGGCGAAGCTGAAGGTGGCCGTGAGGAGTAGGACTGCGGTCGTCACGATGAGGGTGGAAACGGTCTTTTTCATGGTCTATGTCCTCCTTGAAGG
>DAOPOS010000020.1:0-45019 GCA_035358035.1 Syntrophales bacterium
CGCCATCCCTCCCGATGGGTCCTTCTTCATCTCCATAACCTCCCGGCATCCAGAAATTCAGAGGGTTCTTTAGTACAATCCACACATTTTTTCAACCCCTCCGCCCCGTCAGCAACCCCACTACTGCAACGGACAAGAAAGAAGGGGAGCGGGTTGCGCCCCGCTCCCCTTCCGTTTCCGATCCCGGAACGATGAGGTCTGCGTTTTTCGCCCGGCGGACTTATTCCTCAAGGGCGGCCTTCGTTTCCGCCAGGACGGCCCGCGCCTCCTTGACGATCCGCTCGATGAGTTCGCCCACCGCCGGCTCGTCGTGGATCAGGCCGGTGACCTGGCCCACCGGTAGGAGACCGCCCTCCGCATCCCCCTTCTCCGTCGCCTCCAGAATCAGCTTGAAGGCGTTCGCGAAGTAGGCCAACTGCCTGGCGTTCTTCCACCCCGAAAACATCACGCCGAAAAAAAGCTTCCAGAACGGCATCTTCATCTGGGCGGCAATGATCCGCGCGTTGAAGAAGGCCGCCGGCAGGTTGAGCCCCCGCTTCAGGGCCTTCCGGGACGCCGGGTTGTCCATCAGCCGGCAGGGAATGCCGTCGAAACGCGTGGAGTACAGCGTGTCGTAAATGTCCTTCTCGATCGACTTCTTCTTGAAGTTTGCATGCAACGCGCTCTCCCGCGTCGTCATGAACCGGCTGCCCATCGCGATCGCGTCGGCCCCCAGAGACAGCGCCGCCGCCAGGCCCCGGCCGTCCGCGAAGCCCCCCGCGGCGATGACCGGAATCTTGAGCTTGTCCACGAGGTGGGGAATCAGCACCAGCGACGTCGCCGCCCCTCCGTGACCCGCCGCCTCGTGTCCCGTCGCGATCACGGCGTCCGCGCCGTAGTCCTGGGCCCGGCTGGCGTGGTGGTAATTGGTCACCGTGGAGATGACCTTGCCGCCGTACGCGTGGGCCTCCTTCACCAGCCAGTCGCCCTTTCCCAGGGCGAAGTTGATCACGGGCACCTTCTCCTCGATGAGGACGCGCGCGTTGTCCTGAGCCCCCGGCAGCATCAGGGACGCATTCGCGCCGAAAGGCTTGTCCGTGAGCGCACGGATCTCCCGGATCGAGGCCCGCGCCTCGTCGGCGCTCAACGGACCCGTCGCCAAAATCCCCAGGCCGCCGGCCTCGGACACGGCGGCCACCATCTTCGGAACGCTGATCCAACTCATGCCGGACAAAACAATGGGATATCGTATCCCGAACAGTTCGGTAATGCGTGTCTTCATGGAATGACTCTCCTGTGATCCTGCGGACTCGCCCGCGGTTATTTGCGTTTGAAGACGGGGAAGCGCTTCTCCACGAAGGCGGCGGCTCCTTCCTTGAGGTCCTCGGTCATGAACAGGTCCCCCACGAATCCGGCCTCGAACACCAGGCCGTCGTCGAGGGACATTTCCACGCCCTCATTGATGGCCCGTTTTCCGGCCTCCACGGCCAGGGGGGCATTGCCCAAAATCGTACCGGCCAGCTTTTTCGCCTCCGCCAGAACGTCCGCCGCCGGCACGACCTTCTCCACGAGTCCCATCTGGCAGGCGTCCTGGGCGCTGAAGAAGTCCCCGCTCAGGACCATCAGCTTGGCCTTCCCCTTGCCCAGGAGTCGGGCCAGGCGCTGCGTCCCGCCCGCACCGGGAATCAGGCCGAGCTTGACTTCCGGAACGCCGATGATGACGTTGTCCCCGGCAATCCGGATATCGCAGGCCGCCGCCAACTCGCAGCCGCCCCCCAGGGCCAGGCCGTTGATGGCGGCGATGACGACCAGCCGTGAACGCTCGATCTTCGTGAAGACGTTCTGCATTTCGCGAGCGCCGTTGAAAACGAAGTCCCGTCTTCCCAGGAGGTCCTTGAATCCTTTGATATCCGCTCCCGCGACGAACGCCCGGGTTCCGCCGCCGATGATGATGGCCACGCCGATCCCCGTGCGGGTTTCCAGCTCGTCGAACACCGCGCCGAGCTCCTCGACGACCGGAACACTCAGCGCGTTCATCTTCGGATTGTCGATGGTCACCACCGCCAGACGATCCTCCACGACATAGTTCACAAATTTTCTTTCCACGGTTTGACTCCTCCTTTAAGTTTTTTCAGGAATCCATAGAATCCCCGAAAGTAGCTCCGATGAATCGAGGTGAAACGCACCCCGAGGGTTTATCGCGGCTTTCCACCGCCATCTTTTTCTAAGGTGTACCGTTGCTGTTTTCTGGAAGGATAGGCTCCCATAGCACAGGCCGGCCGGGGAATTCAACCGGATACCGCCGTTCCTTGCGTCTTTTCTTGCCCCGTCTTGCGGGAACGGGCCTTTTTCGCGGCGAGGTCGATGAAGGTGTTGCTCATGGCCGCAAACGCCTCGGGATCGACGTCGAGCAGCGGCCGGTCGAGCACGGCCTGCGTGGCGGGCGCGATCGCCCCTTCCCGGACCACCTCTCCGCCCGCCTGCCGACAGGCGTCGAAGAACCACTGATAATTCGGCAGCATCGACGGCACCGAGAAGAGTTCGCCCATCCCCTTGAGGATCATACCGGCGATCGTCACCTGCGTCCCGCCCCCGATAGCCCAGGCGAACCGCCGGAACACCCCCTCCATCGGCTCGAAGAGTTCCCTCTCGGGAAAGCCGGCGTTGGAGATGACGACCCAACGCCATTTCCGCTCGGGAAAGCGCGGGGGATGCACCACAACGCCGTCGACGACCTTCACCTCGAGCGTCCCCAGGATCATCATCCGATCGAGCAGCGTCTTGAGATAGGCGCTCACCGTAAAGACGTAGAGGGGCGACGCGAACACGAGGACATCGGACGCCAGCATCTTCTCGAGGACCCAAGTCATGTCGTCCCGGATGGCGCACCGGCCGGGGGTCAGCATGTGGCAGGCGTAGCATCCCTGGCATTCCCGGATCTTCAGTTCCTTGAGGTAGAGGGTCTCGGTCACCGCTCCGGCCGCGGCGGCGCCCTCCAGGAACGGCTGGAGGATTTTTTCCGTATTCCCGCGCCGGTCGCGGGGGCTGCCGTTGAAGGCCAGGACCCGCATGCCTTCGGTCGTCATCAGAACCCCTCCATGCGGGCAACGATGTCCTTCATCACCTCGTCCGCCCCGCCGGCGATGCTCATCACCCGCGTGTCCCGGAAATGCCGGGAAATGAGCGTCTCGTTCATGAACCCCATGCCGCCGAACATCTGCAGACACCCAGAAGCAACCTTGTTCAGCAGCTGCGCCGCGAGCAGTTTCCCCATGGAGATCTCCCGCGTGGCGTCGAGCCCCGCCGTCTTCATCCGCACGACGTGATAGGTCAGATGCCTCAGGCTCTCGATCTCGGCGAGCCACTCCACCAGCCGATGGCGCAGCACCTGCTTCGTGCTAAGTGGCTTCCCGAACACGATCCGCTGCTTGATGTAGGTCACCGTCATGTCGATGATGTCCCGGCAGGCGATGTACGTGATGGGTAGGATCGTGAAGCGTTCGTGCTGAAACTGCTGCATTTGGTAGATGAACCCCTCCCGCTCATTGCCGATCAGGTTCACCGCCGGCACGCGGACGTTGTCGAAGAACAGCTCCGCCGTGTCGCTGCTCCGCAGGCCGACCTTGTCGAGCTTTTTGCTCACGCTGAACCCGTGCAGATCCGTGGGCACGATGAACAGACCGTAGGAATGGTGCCCGGGGTCGTTCGACGTCCGGGCCAGGAGCGTCAGGAAATCGGCCTGGCAGCCGTTCGTGATGAACGTCTTCGACCCGTTGATCACGTAGGCGTCCCCGTCCCGG
Source organism: Syntrophales bacterium (assembly GCA_035358035.1). Lineage (GTDB taxonomy): Bacteria > Desulfobacterota > Syntrophia > Syntrophales > UBA2251 > UBA2251. The sequence goes on from DAOPOS010000020.1 coordinate 3,780, forward strand.
ACGGCCCGGGTCGACAATGCGGCGACATCGGACCCGGCACCCGGCTCCGTCACCGCGATCGCCGCCACCTTCTCGCCCGCGATGGCCGGCTTCAGGTACCTCTCCTTGAGGAAATCGCTCCCGAACATGTCGATCGCCGGGGTGGCCATATTCGTCTGCACCATGATTACCACCGGGAGGCCCCAGCCCCAGACGTGGCCCAACTCCTCGATGAAGACGGTCTCGAACCAGTAGTCCAGGCCCTGGCCGCCCCACCGGGGGTCGTAGCGGATACCCAGGAACCCCAGGTCCCCCATTTTACGGAACAGCTCGTGCAGCGGCACGCCCTCCGCCTCCCACGCCTCCATGTTCGGGTTGATCTCCCGATCCACGAAGCGCTTCACCGAGGCGCGGAACGCCTCGTGTGTCTCATTGAAATACATGTTTCCCCTCCACGATCACCTTTTTGCCGTTCGCTTGCACTCCCCGCCACCCCGCTGATCCGTTCAGGCCTTACCGCGGGACTTCAGGTACAGTTCCACGACAGTCTTCAATTCCTCCCGCTGCGTCATGATCGACTGATGGGCCGCCTCCCACTCCATCGTCGTCTGAAGCGACATTTCGAAACTTGTGTCCAGGGCCTCCTTGATCAGGGCCATCACCTCGAGCGACTTTCCCGCCAGCCTCTGCGCCAGTGCGTCGACCGCGGCATCCAGCTCGGCATCGGGCACGGCCTTGTAGATGAGGCCCATGTCGGCGGCCGCACGGCCGCTCAGCATGTCGCCGAGATAAAGCAGTTCCCGGGCCTTCGCCAGACCCACGAGCCGCGGCAGGAAATAATTCCCCCCGGCATCGACGATGATCCCGATGTTCGAGAAGTTTTCGCAAATCCGCGCGTCCTCGGCGGCAATGACAAAATCCGCGGCGAGGGCAAGGTTCGCCCCGCCTCCGATGGCCACCCCCCGCACCTTGGCGATAACCGGCTGAGGGATGCCCCGCATGGCCATGATCAACGCCTTGAGCGTCCGCATCCCATCCAGCCAGACGGAGGGAGACAAGGCCGCCTTGAAGAGCGCATAATCGGCCCCGGAGGAAAAATCCCGTCCTGCCCCTTCCAGGACGACGCAATGGATCTCCTTGTCACGTCCCACCGCCAGGAAGGCATCCCGCAACTCCTCCACGAATTCCAGCGTCCAGGCATTCTTGATGTAGGGCCGGTTGATCGTCAGGGTGCAGATCCGGTCCTGCTTGCCGATCAAAACGGTGGATTCCTTCATCTCATCCTCCTTTTCACGTTAAAGACCCATGAGGCGGCCGACGATGTCCTTCATGATCTCCGTCGTCCCCCCGGCGATGGTGACGGCCCGCAGGTCCGCATATAGGCGGGCCACCTCGTATTCGGCCATATACCCGTACCCGCCGAACAGTTGGGTGGCGTCGTAGGCGACCCGGTTGACCATTTCGGCCGAGGCGTATTTGAGCATGGAAATTTCCTTGGTCACGTCCTCGCCCTTCGCGTATTGAACGGCGCATTGATAGCTCAGGGCGCGGTTAAGTTCGATCGCCGTGGCCATTTCCGCCAGTTTGTGGCGCACCGCCTGGAACTTCGCGATCGGCTTGCCGAAGGCCACCCGCTGTTTCGCGTGGTCCATCGTCAACTCCAGGATGTGCTGGGCAAACGACACGGCGAGGATGGTGGCGACCAGGCGTTCGAGCTGGAAATTTTTCATGATGGCGTAGAAGGCCTGTCCCTCGGTGCCGAGGAGGTGCTCCACGGGCACTTCCACCTGGTCGAAGAAGATCTCCGCCGTATCCGAGGCATGGCCGCCGATCTTCTCCAGCTTCCGTGCGGTCACCCCTTTCATGCCTTTCTCGACGACGATCAGCGAGATGCCCTTGTGCGGCGGAACCGCCTTCGTGTCGGTCTTTACGGCGGTGACCAGGATGTCTCCGTAATACCCGTTGGTGATAAAGGTCTTCTGGCCCTCGATCACGTAATGATCGCCCTTGCGCTCCGCCCGCGTGGCGATTCCCGCCACGTCGGAGCCCGCGCCGGGCTCCGACACGGCGATGGCGCAGACCTTCTCGCCGGCGGTGCAGGGCTTGAGCCACCGCAGCTTCTGTTCGTGCGTGCCCAAGAGGTCGATGTAGGTCGTGGACATGTCGTTGTGCGCGCAAACCGCCACGCCGAACCCTCCCGCGGAACACCGGGCCATCTCCTCGGACATGACCACCCGGAAGAGATCGTCCGCGCCGACACCGCCATAGGCGGGGTCATAGCAGAATCCCAGGAATCCAAGCTGCCCCATTTCCTGCCAGATCTGCCGCGGGATCTGCCGATTCCGTTCCCACTCGGCGGCATGGGGGGTGACCCTGTCCGCCAGAAATCTCCGGAGTTGCACCCGAAACTGCTCATGCTCTTCGTTGAAGACATCGTACTTCATGCTGATCGTTCCTCCTTATTCCCTTTCGTTTCCGGCAACCGCTTCAGACCTTTCGGGTCCTTCCCTTCCAGAAGGGCGCACGGAGTTCGTGTTTCAGAACCTTGCCCACGGCGCTCCGCGGCAGCGCCTCGACAAAATCGACCCCCTTCGGCTTCTTGTAGCTGGCGATATGCTGCCGGCAATGCTCGATCACCTGCGCTTCCGTCAACTCCGCGCCCGGCCTCTTGACGACGATGGCGCGGACCGCCTCGCCCCAGGCGTCGTCCGGAATGCCGATGACGGCCACTTCCTGGACTCCGTCCAGTTTGAGGATCGCCTCCTCCACTTCCCGGGGATAGATGTTTTCCCCGCCGGAAATGATCATGTCGGTTTTCCGGTCGGCGATGAAGAGGTAGCCGTACGCGTCGAAGAAGCCCATGTCGCCCGTATGGTACCAGCCGTCCCGGATGGCGGCCGCCGTCTCGTCGGGCAGCTTGTGATACCCCTTCATCATGTTGGCCCCGCGGGCGATGATCTCGCCCGTGACGCCCGGGGGACAGTCGCGGCCCTGCTCGTCGACGATCTTCACGTCGACGTTCATGACGGGACGTCCCGCCGATCCCAGCCAGCGCACCTTGTGTTCCGGCCCCTCCATGACGTGATCCTCGGGGATCAGCATGGTCAGCGTCGGGCTCATTTCCGTCATGCCGAAGAATTGGATGAACCGGCATTGAAACTTCTCGATGGAACGGACGAGAAGATCGACCGGCATCGGCGCGGTTGCGTAAATGATGTTCTTCACGCAGCTCAGGTCGTACCGGTTGAGGTCGGGGTGCGCCAGAAGGAAGCTGAAAATCACGGGCGTGAAGCCCAGGGTGTTGACCTTTTCCTTTTCGATCGTCGCGAGCAGAACGGCCGGATCGAAGGTGTGGACGAAGGTCACCTTGGCGCCCACCATGACGAGATCGATCAGGATGAAGATGGCGATGTGAAAGACGGGCAGCAGCCCCAGAATGTTCCAGTCCCGTTGCATCTCCATCTCCAGGATCGTGCTGTGGGCATTCGCGATCATGTTCGCGTGGGTCAGCATCACCCCCTTGGGGCGGCCCGTGGTCCCGCTGGTATAGAGCTGCAGAAACACGTCGTCTTCATCCACCTCGACTTCCGGCTCGTGGTTCGGATACCGGGCGATAAGTTCGTCGTAATCGACCATGCCCTCTCCCAGCGTTCCCTCGACGCCGACGAAGCGGAATTCGCGCTTCAGCAATACGCGCATGGGTTCGTACAGATAGGCGAACCGCTGGGAGAAGATCACCACCTGCGCGTCCGAATCATCCACGAGAAAGGCCATCTCCCGGGGGGAAAGGCGCCAGTTGAGGTTCGTCGAGACGGCCCCGATCTTCGCCAGGGCGAAAACGACCTCGGCGTAGTAATGGGAATTATGGCAGACAAGCGCCACCCGGTCCCCCTTCCTCACTCCCATGTCGATTAATGCATGGGCGAGGGCGTTGACCCGCTCGTTCAATTGCCGGTACGTCAGGCGCGTGCCCTCGAAGACCACCGCCTCTTTTTCCGGGTACCATTTCGCCGCCCGGGTCAGCAAATCACCAATCCGCATCGATGGTCCCTCCTTCTCCTGAGTAATCCTTCCGTCCAGTCTATCACCGGAGCGGTGGACGGGCTATGCCGCCGCCGTCTCCCCCTTTACCCGATCCAGGCACAGGATGGCCGTCTCCGCCTCACGGACGATCTCCGCCACGATCTCCGCGATGGGCCGGATGCGGTCGATCAGCGTCACGCCGAAGCCGACGGGAAACAGCCGTCCCTGCGGATCGTCGTCCAGGCGCAGGTCCTTCTCCTGACCCGGGCCGATCCTGTCGAGAATCTCCCTCATCGAGCGCCCTTCCCGCTCCATGCGCTCGACCTCGGGGGTCAGCCGATTGCGGATGAAGCGGAGGGGACTGCCGAACGACCGGAAGAGGACGACCGTATCCGTCTCGCCGGTTTCAACGAGGCGTTCCTGATACCGGGCATGGAGCCCCGCCTCCGTCGAGGCGATGAAGCGGGTCCCCATGAGCACCCCCTCCGCCCCGAGGGTGAGCGCGGCAGCCATCGTCCGTCCGTCGGCGATGCCGCCCGCGGCGACGACCGGGATGGAAAGGGCGCGGGCGGCGCCCTCCACCAAGATCATCGTCGGGATCTCCGCCGGTCCGATATAGCCGCCTCCTTCGCAACCGATGACGATCACGGCATCTGCGCCGATCTCCTCCGCCTTCCGGGCATACCTGACCTGGGTCACCTTGTGCAGGACAGGGATGCGCGATGCCTTGATCAGCGGGAGAAAGGCGGCGGGGGAGCCCCCCGCCGTCTCGAACGCCCCCACCCCCTCTTCGACGCCGACCTCGATGATTTCCCGGATCCGCTTCTCCCCCGGGTGGACGGCGGGCACCAGGGAGATGTTGAGGCCGATCGGCCCATCCGTGAGGGTCCGGGCCTTTCGGATCTCACCCCGCAAGGCATCGAGGGACGCGAAGGCGGCGGCCGGAATGAAACCGATTCCTCCCGCCTCGGCCACGGCGGCGACCATCTCGGCGGTGGTGACCCGATGCATGGCGCCCATCAAAACGGGATGCCGGATACCGAGAAGTTCCGTGATGCGCGTCTTCAGCATAAGGTTCTCACTTCCCCTTGAAAACGGGCGGTCGTTTCTCCATGAAGGCTTGCATGGCTTCCAGCATGTCCTCGGACGGAATGGCCGCGGCATTCTTCTGCGCCACGTACTTGAGGCCCGGATAGACGCCGTGATCCCGGCTGTAGAGAATCACGTCCTTGGCCCCGTAAACGGCCAGTGGGGAACAGGCGAGCACTTCCGAGGCAAGCCGCCGCGCCTCCCCGTAGAGGGCCTCCCGGTCCTCGCAGATCCGCGTGATGAATCCCATCCGCAGGGCCTCCTCCGCGCCGAAATCCCGGCCGGTCAGCGCCAGTTCCCGGAACCAGCCGTGACCGATGATATGGGGAAGCCGCTGGAGCGTCCCCACGTCGGCCACGACGCCCATCCGGGTTTCACGCACGCCGAAGAGGGCGTCGCGGGTCGCGATCCGGATGTCGCAGGCCGACAGCAGATCGACCCCGACGCCGACACAGTAATTGTGGACGGCGGCGATCGACGGCTTGCGGCATTTTTCGATCGCGTTGAAGCACTCCTGTCCCAGGAGGATCTTCTCGCGCTGCAGTTCGCGCGAATACGCCGACCCATCGCCGATCAGCTCCGCCAGTTCCATGACGTCCGTCCCGGCGGTGAAACACTTTCCCTCTCCCTTCATGATGACGACCCGGACCGACGGATCCTCGTCGAACCGCTGAAAATGCGCCATGATGCCCCTGAAGAAATCGAACCCGATCGCATTGCGCTTCTCCGGCCGGTTAAGGATGAGCCAGGCGATGTGCCCCTCCTGTTCGACCTTGAACAGATGTTCAAACCCCATGTTGACGCCTCCTTCTTCAAATTGCCGGACCGATCCGGCCCGGTCTCCCTTTCACGCGCTGTTTCGTTCCGGGCGACGGTCGCCCGCGCCTCCCGTCCCGCCACGATGTCGGACCTCCGGGCAACCCGGCGGCGATCCGCCGCGCCGTGGATCCTGCCCGTTCACTTTCCCTTGAAGACGGGCGCTCTCTTCTCCAGGAAGGCCTGCATGGCCTCCAGCATGTCCTCGGACGGAATGGCCGCGGGGTCCTTCACGATTTCGAGTCTCGTTTCTGACGCTCCTCCTCGCGCAGGATCTTGCGCAGGACCTTGCCGATTACCGACGTGGGAAGGGTCGCGCGGATCTCGACGATTTTCGGCACCTTGAAGGGGGTCAGCCGCTCGCGGCAAAAGGCGATGACCTCCTCCTCCGTCAGCGATTCCCCCGGCCGGGGCACGACGAAGGCCTTGACGGCCTCCCCCTTGTAGGGATCGGGCACCCCAATGGCACAGGCCAGTTCCACCTTCGGATGTTCGTAGAGAACCTCGTCGATCTCCCGGGGATAGACGTTTTCGCCCCCGATGATGAGCATGTCCTTGATCCGGTCGACGATCCAGAAGTACCCGTCCCCGTCCATCCGGGCGATGTCCCCGGTGTGCAGCCAGCCGTCCCGCAGCGCCAGCGCGGTCTCCTCCGGCATGTTGTGATAATGCATCATGATCGGCGGACCCTTCAGCACGAGTTCCCCTTCTTCGCCCTGGGGCAGTTCCCGCGTCCCCGTTTCCAGATCGACGATGCGGGCGTCCATGCCGGGCGTCGGGATGCCGATGCTCCCGAATTTTCTCTGGTTCACGAACGGGTTCAGCATGACGGCGCTTCCGGCCTCGGTCAGCCCGAAGCACTCGGTGACCCGGCACTGGGTGATCGCCTCGAATTCCTCCATGGCCTCCACCGGAAAGGGCGCGGCGCCGGAAATGCAGTAGCGCAGGCTCGTCAAATCGTAGTCTTTCACGTCCGGGTGATGCATGACGCCGATGAAGATCGTGGGAACGCCCGGGAACCAGGTGGGCCGCAGGCGGTGAATGTCCTCCAGAACGAGTTTGGGATCGTACCGGGGGACGAGATGGATGGGCAGGCCGTCATGAATGCAAAATGTCATGATCGCGTTGCCCATGATGTGAAAGAGCGGCATGACGAGCAGAAACGCGTCCTGCTGCGCCGTCATGCTCGGGTCCAAGGTGCTCAGCATCGTGGCGCAGTAGACCTGGCTCCGGTGATGGAGCACCGCCCCCTTGGAAAGGCCGGTGGTGCCGCCCGTGTAGATGACGAGCGCCGGGTCGGTCGAGGCAACGGCGACCCCGGGGTTCTCTTCCGGCTTTCCCGCCATGAACGCCTCCAGGAGGATCATCCCCTCCGGCAGGGGAATCTCCATCCCCGGGATGGGCACGGCGATGATCGCTTCGAGCGCCGTGGCCCCCTTGACCGCGATCACATTTTCGACGAACAGGCTCAAGACCACCGCCAGGCGGGCACCCGAATCGCCCAGGACGTGTTCCAATTCCCGGCCCGTGTACAATGGGTTGACGGGAACGACCACGCCGCCCGCCTTCAGGATGCCGAACTGGCAGGAAACGAAGGCTGGCGAATTCCCCATCACCATGGCCACCCGGTCTCCTTTTTTCAGCCCCCAGACCTGCAAGGCGTGCGCGAACCGGTTGCTGCGGGCATTCACGTCGCGGTAGGTCAGCGGCATCCCCATAAAGGTCAGCGCCGTTCCCTCCGGCATCGCGACGGCGCGCGCCTCCAGAAATTCATGACAGACCTTTTCCGGGACCTCCAGGCGACGGGGCACGCCGGGGTCGTAGTGCCTGAACCAGGGCCTTTCTTCCATGGGTCTCTCCCTTCTGCCGATGGCGGTCAAAAACTCGGCCCGGCGTCCTCCCGGCTCATAACGGGAGAACGCCGGCGTACCGCAGGTTCGGGAAACGGATGGAGCAGGCCGGATCACCGTTCGCCTTTATAGAGCTCCACGTACTCGTCCCGGATCTTACGCTTCAGGACCTTGCCTACCGCGGAACGGGGCAGGTCCGGGAGGAAGATGACGCGCTTGGGCACCTTGAAGCCCACCATCTTTTCCTTGCACAGGGCGATGATCTCCTTCTCTTCGATGGTCTGTCCGGGCTTCGGGATCACGAAGGCCGTGATGGCCTCCGCCCAGCGCTCGTGGGGCAGGCCGATTACGTGCACCTCCTGGACCCGGGGATCGAGATAGATCGTCTTCTCCACGTCGAGGGAGGCGACGTTCTCCCCGCCCGTCTTGATCATGTCCTTTTTCCGATCCAGGAAATAGACGTAGTTCTCCTCGTCGAGGTACCCCACGTCGCCGCTGTGGAACCAGCCGTGCTCGAAAACCCGGCGGTTCTCCGCCTCGTCCTTGTAGTACCCCTTCATGACCTGCGGGCTCCGGTAGACGATTTCCCCGGCCTCGCCTGCGGGAAGCAGGTTGCCGAAATCGTCCATGATCGCGATCTCGACGTTGACCGTCGAATTGCCCAGGGACTTCATTTTCCGGAGCTGGTCCTCGGGCTTGAAGCAGGTTGTGGACGGCGACATCTCCGTCTGGCCGAAGCACAGGCAGAGGTTGGGGCAGACCTTGGCCATCACCTCCCGGAGGAGATCCTCCGGCATGACGGCGGTGAAATAGACGCACAGCCGGAGCGACGAAAGGTCGTGCTTGCCGAAATCCGGATGGTCGAGCAGCTGGCGCCACAGGGGCGAAATGAGCAGCGTGCAGGTGATCTTCTCCTTTTCCACGTTAACGAGGATCTGCTTCATGTCGGGCAGCATGTGGAGGTGCACCGCGCCGCCGACGAACATAACGAGGCTCGTGATGATGAAGGCCCCGACGTGGAAGAGCGGCATGACCATGAAGAGTTTGTCCTGATGGGTGAAGGGGATGTCGATGAGGATGCCGTTCGTGCAGACAAAGAGGTTCAGGTGCGACAGGACCGCCGCCCGCGGGTAGCTCGTTGTCCCGCCCGTGTAGAGGATGAGGAGATCGTCATCCGCCTCGATGATGGTTTCCGGCTCACCCCCCGACCCCTCGCCGAGGAAGGCGTCGAACGTGACGAAGTCCCCCTCCGGAGGATTGAACGCGATGAAGAGCCTGGCCTTTTCCGCCTTCGCGAAGGCGTCCTTGAATCCGGGATACATCAGGCCGTTGAAGATCACGACCTCGCAATCCGCGTGATTCAAGGCAAAGGCCAGTTCGTCCGTTTTGAACAAGGGGTTGATCGGCACGAAAATCATCCCCGCCTTGGCCGTTCCGAAGAAGGCCACGAAATGTTCCAGGGCATTCAAGGAAATGAAGGCGATCTTCGTCCCCTTCTTAAAATTCCGCCCCTTGAGGGCGTTGGCAAACTGATTCGCCCGGCGGTTCAGCTCCGCGAACGTCATCCGCCGGCCGCCGTCCACGACGGCCTCCCGGGTCGGGTACCTCAACGTCGCCCGTCTCAGGCAGTCCCCGTAGGCGACCCTCCGCATCATGTTCATGGCCATTCGCTCGTCCATCAAAGTTCCCTCCTTTTATAGGCTTTGGTGTTTACGAATGCATTTGGACACTCCCTTACGACGCGAGGCTCCGGAGTCCGCCCGGGCCTGGGTTTCCCGTGCGCAGGTCTCCTCCGGATCCACGATCAGTTGCTCCCCTTGCGCAGCAGTTCCTGGGCAATGATGAGTTTCTGGATCTGGGTCGTCCCGGCGCCGAACTCGATGCCCTTCATGTCGCGGTACATCCGCTCCACGGGGAACTCGCTGATGAAGCCGTACCCGCCCAGGATCTGGACGGCCTTGTCGACCGCCCGCATCCCCACCTGCGAGCAGAAGAGCTTCGCGTAGGCGGCCTCCAGACGGACGCGCCCCCCCTGGTCGGCCGTCGTGGCGGCCCAGTAGGCCATCAGCTTCGCGGCGTGGATCTCCGTGGCCATCTCGGCGAGCATCTCCTGGATCATCTGGAAGTGGACGATGGGCAGGCCGAACTGGACGCGCTCCTGGGCGTACCGGAAGGCGACGTCGAAGGCCCCCTGGGCGACCCCGATCGGACAGATGGAATAGACGATCCGTTCCCGGTCGAGCCCATTCATGAGCACCCGGACCCCGCCGTTCTCCTCGCCGATGACGTTTTCCGCGGGAACTTCGCAGTCCTCGAAGATCAGCTCGCCCGTGGGCGATCCCTTCACCCCCATCTTCTTCAGGGTCTTGCCGCTGGAAAAGCCGGGGAACCCCCGCTCGACGACGAAGGCCGTGATCCCCTTCGCGCCCGCCTCCGGGTCCGTCTTGGCGTAGACCAGCACCAAATCGGCCACGGGGCCGTTGGTGATGAACATCTTGGTCCCGTTGAGGAGGTAGCGATCCCCCTTCCGGACGGCGCGCGTCCGCATCGACAGGGCGTCGGAGCCCGCCTCCGGCTCCGTGATGGCAATGGCCCCGATCTTCCGGCCCGCGATCAGATCGGGCAAATATTTTTTTCGCTGTTCGTCATTGCCGTTGCGGCAGATGTTCTCCGTGCAGAGGATCGCGTGGGCGCCGAACGTGTTGGCCGTCGCGGCGCAGCCCCTTGCCAGCTCCTCCATGGCCAGAACGCACGACATGATCCCCTCGCCGCTCCCGCCGAACTCCGGCGGGATGGAGATGCCGAAGAGGCCGAGTTCCGCCATGGCCTGGAAACTCTCCTTGGGAAAGACGCCGTCCTGGTCGATCTCCGGCGCCCTCGGGATGACGACGTCGTCGACGAACTTCTTCAGTGTGGCCCGGAACATCTTCTGATCTTCGCTGAACTGGAAATCCATGACTTCTCCCTCTCTTTCGCTTTTTTTACGCCTTTTTCCGGCCGACCAGGATCGCCGGATAGAAGACCAGGCACGCCTCGTCGCGCTGGTTCCGGATCGTCGCCTCGTACCGGATGACACCGGTCTTCTCGTCCCGTTCGCGCAGCTCGTTGATCACCGCCTCACACCGAATCGTGTCGCCGATCTTGACGGGACCTGTGAAACGGATCTTGTCCATCCCGTAGAAGGCGATGAAGCTCTTCGGCGTGAAGACGTGGGGCCCGAGCCGGAAGATCAGCGCCGATCCGACGACGAGGCCCAGCATCCCATGCGCGATGCGCTCGCCGAAGAACGTCTTTTTTGCGTACTCCACATTGGTGTGGAGGGGGTGCCAGTCTCCGGTAAACGCGGAAAAGAGCACGATGTCCGTCTCCGTGATCGTCCTCCCCGGGCTGACCAGCGTCTCTCCCAGCGTGTAATCCTCAAACCATTCTCGATCCTCCATGAGTCTTCCTCCTTTTCTCCATCTGGGTCTTTCGGGAACACGTTCCCAAAAACCGGTTTCATCCTCCCTCAATCCAGGATTGCCCTGCAGGACGGCGTTCGCCTCCCGCGGTTAAGCACCCGCCTCGTCGAATAACCCATTCGCGATGCTCCGATAGCTACACTCGGCGCCTCCCAAGGCAAGATCCATCGCGATCGACCGCCTGTGGTACAGATACATGTCGTGTTCTTCGGTGAAGCCGATGGCGCCGAAAATCTGATGTCCCAGCGTGGTCACGCGCCGGTAGGTCTTGCCGGCCCTTGCGCGGGCCATCGCAACGTCACCCGCTGCTGGGAGATTCTCCGTGATCTTCCAGGCCGCCCGGTAAAGCAGGTCCCTCGACCCCAGGATGTCGGCCCACATGTCGGCAAAATAATGCTGGATTGACTGAAAGCTCCCGATCGGGTGCCCGAATTGCGTCCGCTCCTTGGCGTATTGTAGCGCCATGTCCACAACCGCCTGCGCACCCCCGATCATCTGCGCGCCGAGGGCGACGGACGCTTTGCCCAACACGGACTCCACAATCGGCCATCCCCGGTTGAATCCGCCCACGATCTCTCCTTCCGTCACACGCACCCCTGAGAAGGCGACTTCGCAGGGGCGCTCGTCCCCCAGGCTTTTCATTGGGCCGATCGAGATTCCGGGTTGATCCCTCTCCACAAGGAAAAGCGTCACCCCCATCTCCGGCACGGCGCTCTCATCGGTTCGCACCGCGCACAGCAAGACATCCGCAACGTGCGCATAGGAAACGAACAGCTTGACCCCGTCGATTTCAAAGCCGCTCCCGCGGATCCGCCCCGGGACGCGAATCGCCTCTGCCTCGATCCCTCCGCCGGTCTCCGTCAGGGCCAGGGTCACGATGCGCTTCGCGGCGGCAAGCTCCGGCAACAGCGCCTCCTTCCGGGCTTCGCTCCCGCACGCGAGAATCGGTACGCTGCCCAGCAGAACGGTCGCGAAATACGGGCTTGGACAGAGGTGATACCCCATCGTCTCGAGCAAGACGACCAGGTCGAGAAAGCCACCGCCGCTGCCTCCATAAGCCTCGGGAACGATCAAACCCATCCAGCCCAGTTCCCCCATCTTCTCCCATAAGGCCCGGTCGTGCCCGTCCGCGCTCTTCTCGATCTCGCGCACCCGCGCCTTCGGGCATTCGTTCGCCAAAAAATCGTTTGCTGCATCCCGGAGCATCCGTTGCTCCCTGCTCAGATTGAAGTCCATGCCCTCTCCCCCCATGTAAAGCCGTCCGTCAAACGATCATCTGCGGGGCAATCCCAATCCCCGGGTGGCGATGATGCCCCGCTGTACCTCCGACGTCCCGGCGCCGATCGGGCCGGAGACGGCATCCAGGTAGCCGAGGCTGATTCGCCCCTTGAGAGGCGCCCACCGGGACCCCCGTTCGAGCGGTCCGTAAGGTCCGAGGATGTCCATGGCCGTGGAAGCGAGCGTGCGTGACAGTTCAGTGGCAAACAACTTCAGGATCGAGGATTCGATCTCGGGGATGAGGCCCTGGTCCATCATCCAGGCCGTGCGCCAGTAATAGCCGTACAGCACCTCGATTTCCGTCGCCAGTTCGGCCAGCTTGCGCTTGATGCCTCCGCTGTCGCAAGGCGCAATCCGTTCCCCGACGTTTTCCTTCACATACTGAATCAATTCCTCGAGCACCCGCCGGAAGGTCCCCGCTCCGACGAAAATCCGCTCATACTGGAGCGCCAGCATGACGCAGTAGAACCCCTGATTGATCCCGCCGACGACATTTTCCTTCGGCACCCGCACGTCGTCGAAAAATACCTCGTTGAATGAATGGATGCCGCAGATGTTGATGATGGGGCGAATCGTGATTCCCGGGCTTCGGTTGTCGACCAGCATCAACGTCGCGCCCGCGTGCTTCGAGGCGTTCGGGTCGGTCTTCGCGAGCAGCCATGCGTAATCGGCGATGTGTGCGGCGCTGCTCCAGATCTTCTGCCCGTTGACGACGAATTCATCGCCCCGGTCCACCGCGCTGGTTTTGATCGAGGACAGGTCGGAGCCGGCGTTGGGTTCGCTGTAGCCCAGCCAGAACCGCACCTCCCCGGCGGCGATCCGCGGCAGCCATTTCCGCTTCATCTCGTCGCTTCCAACCCCGATGATCGTGTGCCCGCCAATGATTGTCGAAACCTCCCCGGACGGCGCGCGATAATAGGTCAGAACATCGTCCAGGATGGCCTGCTTCATCATGGAGTGCATGCCGCCGTATTCGACCGGCCACCCGATGCTGAGCCACCCCCGCTTACCCATTTTTCTCATGAATTGATCGCAGAACGGCTTGAACTCTGCCTCGAAGTTCGACATGGTCCCGTATCCGGCGGGCCAGTACAGCGCCCGGTCGTCCCAGTCCGCGGGAAGCTCCTCCCGGGCAAAGACCTCCACCTCCCGCCTGAAGCCCAGTTCCTCCTCCGAAAATGCAAAATCCATCTTCCGTCCCCCTTCCCGAATGTCCCGGGTTCCTCTCTACCCGCTCAGGATTTATCCGCCAGCTCCTGCTTCAGGACATGCTTCAGCACCTTGCCGCTGGGATTTCGGGGCAGCGCCGCAATGAAGTGGATCGCCTTCGGACGCTTGAAGCCGGCGAGATGCTCCTTGGCGAAGGCCAGGATCTCCTCATCCGTCGCCTCCATCCCCGGCTTGAGGACGACGGCGGCGTGGATCTTCTCGCCCCACTGGGGATCGGGAAGGCCGAAGACCGCCACCTCGGAGATCTTGGGATGATTGAGCAGGGCGTCCTCCACCTCCTTGGCGAAGACGTTCTCTCCTCCCGTCTTGATCATGTCCTTCAGGCGGTCGACGAAGTACATGAATCCCTCCTCGTCCTCCCGCACGATATCCCCCGTATGAAGCCAGCCGTCGACGAACGTGGCCGCGGTCTCCTCGTCCCGCTTGTAGTACCCCCTGATCACGGGCGGCCCCTTGAGGAGGAGTTCCCCCGCCGTCCCCACCGGTACCCGTTCCCCCCGATGGTCCACGATCCGGTAGTCCATCAGGGGGTTGACCACGCCGATCGCCCCGGATTTCCGGAAGGTGTTTTCGTGCATCAGGAGCACCGCGTTGCCACCGCTGGACTCCGTCAAACCATAGACATAGATGAGTTTCGCCTTCGGCATGTATTTCAGGACGTCCCGCTTGAGATCGTCGGGGAAGGTGGCGGCGGCCGTGGCGAAGAGGCGCACATGGCTGACGTCGCAGGCGATCGCCTCGGGCACGGCCATGATCCAACTGAAGAGGAAAGGGGGGACGACGATGACGACCGAGACCTTTTCCTCGTGGATCGCCTTCATGAACTGCACCGCGTCGAACCGGTGCTGGAGCACCACCGAGGCCCCCGCCGCCAGCATGGGATGGAGACAATTGTTTTGGATGACGTGAAACAGGGGCAGGACCTGAAGCCCCACGTCGTCCGGCGTGATGTTCATGGCGCCGATGGAGGTGTGGATCGCCGCGAGGGCGTTCAGGTGCGAGAGCATGCCGAGCTTGGACACGCCCGTGGTGCCGCCGGTGCAGATGAAGCAGTACACGTCGTCCGGCAGGACCTCCACGTCCGGGGCCGCGTCCCGGCCGGACTGAAGGAACGGCTCATAGGCCATGGCCCAGGGCGGCGTCTCGCCCCCGATCTGGATGTAGGTCGCGACCTTCGGCAGCTCCGCCCGCATCGGCTCCACGACGCCCCGGAAGTCGGGGTGAAAGATCAGGACCCGCGCATCCGACAGATCGACGAGGTGCTGGATGTCCTTGGGAAAGAGCCTCGACATCACGGGGAAATACACGATCCCCGCCTTGGCGCAGGCATAGTTGGTCTCGACGATGGCCGGGACGTTCTCCGTCAGGATGGCCACCTTGTCGCCCTTCGCGAGCCCCAGCCCCATCAGGGCCTGGGAAAGCCGGTTGATGCGGCTGTTGAACTGCCGCCAGGTCCAGCGTTCCCCTTCGAAGATCAGGGCGGTCTTGTCCGGGTACTGAATGGCGTTTCTCGCCGGAATGTTGCCGATGTTCATCGATCCACCTCCTTCATCAGGATGACGTCCTCCCGGCAGGACGCCGCCCGGAGGACACCGATGATTTCCGCCCCGGAAAGGGACGACTTCGGCCGCTCGATGGGGAGAAAAGGTCTCCCGACCCGAATGTCCGTTCCGATTGAGAAACCGGACCGGCGTTACACGAAAATCCTGGTCCGACGAGAGGTCCGCCCCCCCCTCAGCGGGGGCGACGGGCGTGCGATCGCAGTTTAGAGCCGAAGCTCCAGGTCCGACAGGGGATAGGTCAGACAGGCATGGATGTAATTGAACCAGCGGTCCGATTCGCGGACCGCCACCCGGTCCGGCACGAAAACCTGGCCGCTCAACAGCTTCATCCGGCAATACCCGCACTCGCCGCTCCGGCACAGCGACGGGACGGCCAGTCCGCTCCTCTCCAAGGCGTTGATCAGGGGCTCTCCTGCCCGGGCGGGGATCGTTCCGTGCCCGGCCACGGACACCTGGAACATCCGATCGGACCGCACCGCCTCCGGCCAGCCGGCTTCCTGGGCGACATTCGCCGGGGGGCCGCTCACCTCGCAATGGATCCGGCGGCGCGGCACCGACAGCCGGGCGAGTTCGGGCAGCACGAACCGGTACATCGCCTCCGGACCGCACACATAGAAGGTCTTGCCTTCCGGCGGCCCCACGAAACGGCGAATGGCCGCCGCCGCGATCAGGCCCCGCGGCCCGCGATAACCGGGCGGGGGTTCGGAGCACACGAACCGGACCCGGACATCGTCATGGGCGCGGGCGATCCCGCTCAGTTCGCGGCGGTAAAGGATGTCCTCCGGTGTGCGGATGCCGTAAAGAAGCCAGATCCGCCGGGGAAGACCGCGCTCGACGCTCTCCCGGATCAGACTGCGGAAGGGGGTGATTCCCGAACCTCCGGCCAGAAAGACCAGTTCGTCCCCGTCCATCAGGGGCTCATGGTAGAAGGTCCCCGCCGGACCGGAAATGCTGAATTCATCGCCCGCCTCGACCTCGTCCAGAAGGAACGGCGAGACAAACCCTCCGGCCTGTCGCTGAACGGTGACCTCATAGAACCCGCGCTCGTGGGGAGGCGACGCAATGGAATAGGCCCTGCCCGTCCGCACCCCGCCGACACTCACGGACCAGTGGATGTACTGCCCCGCCCGGAACGGCGGGAGATACCCGTCGCGGGCCATGAGCCGGAAGGTCTTGGCCGATCGCGTCTCTTCCCGAACCTCTCCGACGATGACCGGAATCTCGGCGGGGTGAAGCCGCTCCACCACGCGCGCGGCGAATTCCCGGGGAAGCGACAGATCGCCCCGGGCCTGTTCCAGCACCTGCCGCTCCTGATAGACGTTGATGAAGCCATCGACCTGGCTCAGGTACTCCTGGATATTCATGATCCCCCCCGTTCAAGTTTCTTCAGGGCCATGCGGCCCGCCAAGAAGCCGGACGTCATGCAGGTCTGATACCCCCCGCCGGGCAGCGTCCAGGCCGATGCGAAGTACAGGCCGCCGATGGGCGCGCGGTTCTGAAGCCTCAGGAGGCCCGAGTCCGAAAGGTACTGATCGAATCCGTAGATCGTCCCGCCCGGATTGCCCGTATAGCGCATGTTCGTGAGGGGCGTTGCCACCTCGACCACCTCCAGATGCGCCCGGAGGCCCGGGAAATACCGCTCCGCCCGGTCGAGCATGGACGCCGCGAAGGTGGTCTTCTCCTCGACGTACCGCTCCGGCGGCACGAGATACCAGGGCCGGGCGTAACTGGCCGCCGTCATGACGATGACCGACGTCCCCGGCGGGGAGAACTCGGGATCCGAAGCCGTGTAGCTCGTGAACAGCATCCCCCGGGGAGGGGCAAGGGTGTGGGCCGTCTGCCAGGTCTCTTCGATCCGGCTTCCGAAATCGATGAAGTTTTCATGGACCGTCGCGCCTACCGCCTCGGGCGGGCAGTCGAGGCCGGCGTAGATGTTCACGGTCGAAAAGCCGATCTGGCGGCTGTTCACCTGGCGGCGGTAGGTCTCGGGCACCTGCTCCGTCCCGACCAGATCGCTCAGGGTGGAGGGAATGGAGGCGTTGGAAACGACGACGTTTGTCGCCACCTCCTCGTCCTCGTCGGTGATCACGGCCCGGACCGCCCCGTCCTTCAGGACGATCCGCCGGGCGCCACAACCGAAGCGGACCTCTCCGCCGCATTCGGTCAGGGTTTCGATGAAGGCGTTGGACAGGGCCTGGTTGCGGCCCCGGATATGGACGGGATGCTGCTTGAGCAGGGCGTCCCAGCAGGACGCCATCATGTGGAACGGGATCTTCGACGGGGGCAGACCCAGATACGACCAGAAGGGCGAGACGGCGCTCTTGAGATCCTCATCCCGGAAAAAGCGGTCAAGGATCTCGCCGTAGGTCTTCATCCCGTAGCGGGCAAAGACGGGGAAGCACTCCGGCGTCAGGTCAGACGCCTTGCGTCCGGCCGCGACGAAGACCCCGGACAGGTCCCGGGCGAGCTGCTTCATCAGGGCAAAGAATTCGCGGATCTTCTCCGCCTCAGCGGGAAAGAAGCCGCACAACCGGTCGATGGACCCCTCCCAGTCGGGCGGGAGGGTGATGTCGATCCGGTCGTCCACGACCCGGTAGAGCTCCTTCAGCGGGAGAAACTTCAGTTTGCGGGCCACCCCCAGGAAATCCAGGTACTCGTAGAGCCGCCCCCTTTTTTCCGGAAGCCCGACCCCCGACAGGACGTGCAACGAGATGTCGAACTCGAAGCGTCCCCGCCGGAAGGAACTCGCGTACCCTCCGGGGAGGTGATGGCGCTCCAGGAGCAGAACCTTCTTGCCGCTCCGGGCGAGGAAGGTCGCGGCCGACATCCCCCCCAGACCGGCTCCGATGACCACGGCGTCGCAGCTTTTTCCCACAAAGACCTCCTCGATGACCGCTTCGGTGATGCGCCGATGATCCGCCACCGGAGACGCTTCGTGTGAACGGGTGGTTCTTCCCTGCGGATCCGGCGATTATTTGCCCTTGAAGACGGGCGTCCGCTTCTCCATGAAGGCCATGGCGGCCTCGATCATATCCTCCGAGGGGATGGCCGCGGCGTTTTTCTGGGCGACGTACTCGAGCCCGGGGTAAATGCCCTTGTCCCGGCTGTAGAGGAGGACGTCCTTCGTCCCCTGGACGGCCAGGGGCGAACACGCGGCGATCTCCTCGGCCAGGCTTCTCGCCTCCGCGATCAGGGCCTCCCGGTCCGGGCAGATCCGGGTGATAAACCCGATCTTCAGCGCCTCCTCGGCGCTGAAATCGCGCCCCGTCAGGGCGAGTTCCCGAAACCATCCGTGGCCGATGATGTGCGGCAGCCGCTGCAGCGTGCCGACATCCGCGATGAAGGCCACCTTCACCTCCCGAACGCTGAAGACGGCGTCGGCCGACGCGATGCGAATGTCGCAGGCGGACAGGAGATCCACCCCGCCCCCCAGACAGTGGCTGTGCACCGCGGCGATGACCGGCTTGCGGCATTTCTCGACCCGGCTCATGCCCTCCTGGGCCTTCAGGATCGTCATCCGCATCTTTTCCCGCGTGCCAGCGTCCATCTCGTTGTACATGGACCCCAGCTCGCCCAGGTCCGTCCCGGTGGTAAACGATTTTCCCTCCGCACGGATGACGACGACCCGCACCTCGGGATCCTCGTCAAAGGCGGCAAAATGCTCCCCCAGCCAGTCGTAAAACTTGATCCCCATGGCATTGCGCTTCTCAGGCCGGTTGAGCACCAGCCAGGCGATATGCCCTTCCCGTTCCACCCTGAAAGGATCCTTCATCTCCACCATCACCCACCTCCTGCCCGTTATCGTTGGGATGGCAATCAGGAGACTCACCCCCAACCCAGCAAGAGCTGTGCCGCCCCTTCCGGGACGGTGCCGTCCCGATCCGTCACCTTAATATTGTCTTCTGAAAACGAGTTCTTCCATGCTCATACACTCGGAATGTCCTCCTGCGGGCGAAACGGCCTGACCCAATGGACCTCAAACCTGGATGAGCTTCATCCACGCGTATCGAGCGCCGGAACGCCCCGCGGTCAGTTCATCAAAAATAATCCAACAAGTCCAAGCGGATATTCCATGGTCTAAATCGAACCGGAGTCCGGATCGGATTCACCCGGCGCCAGGGATTTCAGGATCCGGCGCAGCCGCTGGCGCGTGATCCCCAGGATCTCGGCCGTCCGGGTTCGGTTGCCGCCGTGGCGCGCGAGGATGCCTTCCGTATAGAGCTTGATCAATCTATCCAGGGGCATTTCCTCCATCCCCCCCCCTTCGAACAGTTCCGTCTTGTGGGACGGGCCGCCGATCTCGGCCGGGATCTCGCGCCCGGTGATCACGTCATCGTCGCTCAACAACACGATGCGCTCGATGATGTTCTTGAGCTCCCGCACATTGCCCGGCCAGGGGTACCGGAAGAGGACGCCCCGGGCGTCATCGCTCAGACGGCGGACGTTCTTGCTGAGGAGCCGGCTGTACTTCTCCAGGAAGTAGTCGGCCAGAAGCGGGATGTCGTCCTGCCGTTCCCGCAGGGGCGGGATGGGCAGGGAGATCACGTTCAGCCGGTAGTAGAGGTCCTCCCTGAACTTGCCGTCCTCCACGTTCTGGCGCAGGTTCTTGTTCGTCGCGGCGATGATCCGGACGTCGACCTCGATGCTCCGCGTCCCCCCGACCCGCTGGAACTCCCGCTCTTCGAGAAACCGGAGCAGCTTGAGCTGGGTGGCGGGGCTGATCTCGCCGATTTCGTCCAGAAACAGCGTCCCCTGATCGGCCAATTCGAACAGGCCCTTCTTCTGCTTGATCGCGCCGGTGAAAGCGCCCTTTTCATGGCCGAACAGTTCGCTCTCGAGGACCCCTTCCGACAGGACGGCGCAGTTGATCGCCACCAGCGGCTGATTGGCCCGGGGGCCGTTGTAATGGATGGCGTTGGCGAACAGCTCCTTCCCGGTCCCGCTCTCCCCGGAGATCAGCACCGTGGACTGGCTGTTGTTCGCGACCCGCTGCCCCAGCTTGATGATCTGCTTCATCCGCTCGTTGACCGTCAGGATGTTGGCAAAGCTGTAGCGCTCCTTCTTCGTGGTGCGGATCTGATCGACCTCGGCCTCAACCCGGCGGGAGGCGAGGGAACGGGCCACGACGAACTTCAGTTCGTCGACGTCGAAGGGTTTGGCGATATAGTCGTAGGCCCCGAACTTGATGGCCTCGACCGCCCCCTTGATGCCGCTGTAGGCCGTCATGACGATGATGGGCGTCTGGGTGTCCACCTTGCGGAGGCGCTGGAGGACCTGGATGCCGTCGATGTCGGGCAGCTTGACATCCAGCAGGACCAGGTCGGGGGCGTGCTCCTCGAAACAGCGGAGGGCCTCCCGGCCGGTCGTCGCCGTCAACGCGACGTATCCCTCCCGGGAGAGGGCCTTCTTCAGGGACTCCAGAAGCAGGGTTTCGTCATCGACGATCAGAATGGACGATTTCATGACTTCACCCTCACACCGTCAGGGCCGCTTCGAAGCCCTCGCGGATCGCGTCCATCATGTTCCGGGGGGATGCAGCGTCCCCGAGGGTCACCACCGGCGTCCCGTTCTGTTCGATCCGTCGGGCCAGGTCGTTGACGGACCGGGACCCGACGGCCATGACCACCGTATCGGCCGGAATGGATTCGCGACCCGCGGCCGTTTCCACGACAACGTCCTTGTCCGTGATCTCGACGAGCTTCGTGCCCGTGCGCAGCTCGACCCCCTTCATCTGAAGGTCTTTCAGGAGTACCCAGCGCGTCGAGGGCCCCACATTGGCGGCCATGCGTTCGACCATCTCGATAACCGTGACCTGACGGCCGGAACGGCAGAGCAGCTCCCTCAGGTGCTGCGGGTTCTCGGCCCCGTGGTACAAGAGAAACGCCGCGTTTTCCGGTTTCGGGCAGTCTGCCGAGACCAGAAGATCGGCGGTTTCACACCCGACGGCATTCCCGCCGATCACCACGATGCGGCGGCCGATATGGGCGACATTCCCCCGCAGCACCTCCCAGGCATCCACGACATGGGGCTTGTCCGCCCCCGGAACGCCGACCGTGATCGGCCGGGAGCCCGTGGCGACGGCGACGAGATCGGGCTTCCCCCGTTTGACCTTGGCCGCCGTCAGGGGCGACTTGCGCCGGACCTTCACGCCGGCCGCGCGCATCCGCGCTTCCAGGCTCCGGGCCACATTCAGAAACTCCGCCTTCCCGGGGGGCGCCGCCGCCAGATCGACCTGTCCGCCGAGCTGCGCCTCCTTTTCGAAAAGGGTCACGTCATGACCGCGCAGCGCGGCAACCCAGGCGAACTCCATCCCCGCGGGACCCCCGCCGGCCACATAGACCTTCTTCGTCATCCGGGCCGGAACGATCTTGAGTTCCCCCTCCCGGCCCACCGTGGGATTCACGAGGCAGGTGACGCCCTGGCCGGTGAAGATGCCGTCGAAACAGCCCTGGTTGCAACAGATGCAGCGGATGGCCAATGCCGCCTGTCCGTCCCGGACCTTCCGCGGAAGATCGGGATCGGCCAGAAGCGGCCGCGCCCAGCCGACCATGTCCGCGGCGCCGGAGCGGAGCACCTGCTCGGCCACGACGGGATCGCCCAGGCGGTTCGAGGCGAAGACCGGCACGCCGACCTGCTCCTTGATGCCCCGCGCCAGATAGACGTAGGCGGCGGGCGGCACATGGGAGGTGAGCTGCGGTGTGTTGGACTCGTGCCATCCGCCGGTGACGTTGATCGCATCGATGCCCGCCCGCTCCGCCTCCCGGCAAAACCGGGCGGATTCGGCGTTCGTGTGTCCGCCCTCCATGAAGTCGTTCCCCGCGACCCGGATCCCAATGGGAAAATCCGGACCCACCGCCGCCCGGACCGCCCGGATGACCTCGAGACCGAACCGCATCCGGTTTGCGATGGGGCCGCCGTAGGCGTCCGTGCGGAGATTCGTGAGCGGGGACAGGAACTGGCTGACGAGGTAGCCCGTGCAGGCGATGATCTCCACCATGTCGAAGCCCGCGTCCTTCGCCCGCTTCGCCCCCCGGGCAAAGCCCGCCTGGACCTCGCGGATGTCCTCCTCCATCATGGCCTGCGGCACCAGTCCGGTCAGGCGGCTCTTCAGGGCCGAGGGGGCCAGAGCGGGTTTTCCCGTGTAGAACGGGGACGGGGCGTTCCGACCCATGTGGAAGAGCTGGATGGCGATCTTCGTCTGTGTGTCGCGGTGGAGCTCATCCAGAAAGATGCGAAACGCCTCCAGGGTCCGATCGTCGAAGATACCGGGCATGGCCGGCGCCGCGCCGCGGTCGTCGAAGGCGACGGGGCCGAGGATCATGAGCCCCACCCCGCCGTGCGCGCGGCGGCGGTAAAAATGCTGCATCCGCTCCGGAAACGAATAGTCTTTCGTATAGTGCAGGCCCATGGCGGGCATGACCGTGCGGTTTTCAATGAACAAACGGTTGATGACGATGGGTTCGAACAGCCTGACGAATTTCAATCCATTCTCCTTAAGTCACGAACGGCCCCGCCGGTCGAGCCCGGCGAGCGCTGAATCCATGGGTTCATTGCCCCGTCACCCGCCGGCGGGGCGGCGGAGCGGTGGCGACCGGCGCGGCCCCGGGGGTCACGCCCCCTCGGTCGGCCAGGGAACGGGAAAGCCTTCCGGAATCTTCCGGGCCTGCCAGGTCCCCCGGACGTGCGCGACGACCGTCTCGTTGGTGTCCTTCAGATCGAGGTCCAGAACGAAATCGGCCTTGCCCTTGGCCTCCAGCACCGCGAGCACCTCGGCCACCTGCGCCTCCGTCATGTCCACCGTCAGGGTCACATCGGTCAGTGCCGGCTGCAGGTACCGGATCTGCACCTCCCGGACGATCGGGAAATACTTGCGGAAGTCGAAGGCCACGCCGAAGATCGCGCCCCCCACCACCTCTCCGAGCGAGAAGAGCGCGCCGGCATACATCATCCCCACGTGATTGACGTTCCCGGCGAGCGGCATGACGAGCTTCACATGGCGGTCCCGGAACTCCAGGGCCTTCAGGCCGAACCGGCCGATGGCCTCGATCCCCGTTTCGATATAACGGGCCACCCCCTCATATTTTTTCTCGATCATCCGTCATCTCCTCCGCCAGTTGGGCGGGCGTCGCTCCATCATGGACGACACCCCCTCCCTGAAATCCTCGCTCCGGAGCAGGATGCTCTGCAGGTTGGCCTCCATGTCCAGATGGGTCATGAGATCGACCCCCTCGCCCTTCCGGACGACCCGCTTGACGGCGCCGACGGCGAGAGGGGCGATACCGGCGATCTCGGTCGCCATCTTCTCCGCCTCCGCCATCAGGTCCCGGGCCGGGAAAATGCCGTTGACCAGCCCCAGCCGCAGGGCCTCGGCCGCCGGGTACATCCGACCGGTCATCAGGATTTCCATGGCCTTTGCCGCCCCGACGACGCGCGTCAGCCGCGCGGTGCCGCCCAGGTCGGGGATGGTGCCGAACTTCAGCTCCGGCATGCCCCAGATGCAGTCGTCGCTCATCAGGCGGATGTCGCACGGCAGGACCAGTTCCATGCCCAGTCCCAGCACCCGTCCGTGCAGGGCGCAGAGGATGGGAATCTCGATGGTCTCCAGGCGGTTGAGGTACTGCTGGTACCGGGCGATGTCGGCCCGGATGGACGCCCCGCCGGCCGCCGAGTCCTTGAGAAAGCGGTCGACCAGGCCCGCCAGGGACGGAAAATCCACGCCGGCGGAAAACACGGGGCCCTCGCCGCGCAGAAGGATGACCCGGATGTCCGCGTCGGTGATCAGGTCCTCCACCATCTCCGCGATGACAGCGAGCATGTCGAACGTGATCGCGTTGCGTTTTTCCGGGCGATTCAGCGTCAGATAAAAAATCGGCCCCTTCTTTTCTCCCCGTATCTCGTCTCCCATTCATCCCTCCTGTCGTTGACGCTCCGGCAAACCGTCATCCATCCCGGGTTTTGTCTGACCCGTATAATTTCTAGTTTGAACACCCCGCGATTTCCAGATCCCGAAGACGCGCCAGAATCCCGTGGGCGTCATCGATCATGTCTCCCACGACGGCGGCAATCGGCCGGATCTCGTGGACGAGGGATGCCGCCAATCCGCAGACGACGGGCGCCCCTTCCGGATCGCCCTTGGCGTAGGCCTCCCGGCCGATCCGGCCCGCGACGAGACCCAGGATTTCCTCCAGCGTGGCCCCCCGGGCCTCCATCTCCAGCACCTTCCGGGTGGTCGCGTTTTTATAGCATCGCATGGGATTGCCGAGCGAACGCATGATGAAGGTCGTGTCGAGCTCCGTCACGTCGAGGAAACGCCGTTTGATCGCTTCGTGAAGCGGGCATTCCTCGGTGGCGACGAAGCGCGTCCCCATCAGGACGGCGTCCGCCCCGTGGGCGAGGGCGGACACGAACCCCCGCGCGTCGGCAATGCCGCCGGCGGCGACGACGGGCACGCCCAGGAGATCCAGGGCCCGCGGAAGAAGGATGGACAGGGGCGTGTCGTTCATGCCCGGGTGCCCCCCACACTCGCATCCCAGGGCGATGATGCCGTCCACACCGCCGTCCACGGCCTTCCGGGCATGCCGGAGGACGGGCGTCTTGTGAAAGACCCGGACGCCGGCCGCCTTGAGAACGGGGATGAGTGGGGATGGGTCGCGACCCGCCGTCTCCACGGCGGCGACGCCCTCCTCCGCCGCGACCCGGGCAAAGGCGAGGGCGCGGTCGTGATGGGCGCCGACCTCGGGAACCATGCTGATGTTCACGCCGAAGGGGCGGTCGGTCAGCCCGCGGGTCTTCCGGATCTCCGCCCGCAGTTCATCGGCATCGGCAAAGGTTTCGGCGGTCAGAAAGGCCAGGATGCCCGCCCGTGCCGCCGGCGCGACGAATTCCGCGGTGGAGAGCCACTGCATCCCCCCCATGAAAATCGGATGCGGAATGCCCAGCATGGCGGTCAATCTCGTCTGAAACATCGTTGTTCCCCCGGCGGCGAAATTTGCCCCCTTATAGGGACTTTTCCACCCACCGTCAACAGCTGTTTCCCGATCCTGCAGGAAAGCCTCGGGAATCTTGAACCCTCCGCGCCGGATCTTTTTCGACCCTGTCTCTCCCCGCTGCGCTCAAGGGGGCAAGGGACCCCGGAAAACCTCCGGTGCGCGCCTGCGAGGTTCCCGGACTCGCAAGGATTCCCGGAAAAATGCGTTATTTGGGGGCGGCCTTGTCCCGCAACTCCCGGCGGAGAATCTTCCCCACGGCGCTCTTGGGAAGGCTGTCGGTAAATTCGTACCGCTTCGGCACCTTGTAGGCGGCCAGGCGCTCGCGGCAGAAGGCGTCGAGTTCCTTTTCGTTCAATTGCACGCCGGGTTTGGGAACGATGAAGGCCTTGACGGTTTCGCCCCGGTATTCGTGGGGGACGCCGACGGTACAGGCTTCGAGCACGCCCGGGTGCTCATAGAGGACCTCGTCGATCTCCCGGGGATAGATGTTGTAGCCCCCCGCGATGATCATGTCCTTCTTGCGGTCGACGACATAGATATACCCCTCTTCATCCATCCGGCCGATGTCCCCCGAATAGAACCAGCCGCCGCGCACCGACTGTTTCGTTTCTTCCGGCATGCCATAGTACCCGCCGCACATCTGCGGACCTCGGAAGCAGATCTCCCCTTCCGCGCCCGGGGGAAGGTCCGTCTCCCCCGTCTCCAGATCGACGATCTTCACGTCCGTGTTCGGGAGGGGCACGCCGACGCTGCCCGGCTTGAGTTTTCCCCGCCAGGGCGTCATGGTGATGATGGAGGTCGATTCGGTCATCCCCAAGCCCTCCACGATGCTCGCGCCGGTGGCCTTCTTCAGGGCCTCGATCGTCTCGATGAGCAGGGGCGCGGCCCCCGAAAAGAAGCCCTTGATGAACGACAGGTCGGTTTTCCGGAATTCCGGCAGGGCCATCACCCCCACGTAGATGGTCGGCACGGCGAGAAAGATCGTCGGCCGGTATTTCCGGGTGAGGTCCATCACCGTCTGGGGTTCGGGACGGGGCACGAGAACGGCCGTCCAGCCCTTGCAGATGCTCAGGTTCATGACCAGGTTGAAGCCGGCCATGTGGAAGAAGGGGAAGATGGCCAGTTCGCTGTCCTCGCCGTCGGGCAGGTCGAAAAACCAGGCCATGAGGATCTGGTTGATCGAGGAGATGTTTCGATGGGAAATGATCGCCCCCTTCGAGACGCCGGTGGTCCCGCCCGTGTAGGGGATCAGGGCGAGATCGTCCAGGGCGGGGGGCGTGTGCTTCGACTGATCGGGGGCGGCGCGCATCAGCGCCATGAAATCGTGATACCCGTCTTCCTTCCGGTAGGGCAGGTACATGGCGCGCTTGACGAAGGGAAAGAGCTGCCGCTGCGGCGTCGGCAGATAATCGTTGATGTGCGCCGTGATGACCTGCCGGATGCCGGTGCGCGACCTGAGCGCGAGCATCCGGGGCGCGAAGAGATCCAGCGTGATCATCACCGACGCGCCGGCCAGGTTGACCTGATGTTCGATCTCCCGGTCCGAGTAGAGGGGATTGCAGGGGAGCGCCGCCGCTCCGGCCCGCCAGATGCCGAAGTAAGCGATGACGATCTGGGGAACGTTGGGAAGAAGCAGGGCCACGCGGTCGCCCTTTTTGACCCCGATGGCCTTGAGGGCGGAGGCGAAACGATCGGCCAGCCGGTCCAGTTCGGCAAACGAGATCCGCCGACCGAGGTAGATCAGGGCGTCCCGACGGGGGAAACGCCGGGCCGTGCGGGTGAGAAATTCCGGCATGGTCAGGTCTTCGAAGGAGACCGCCGTGGGAACGCCGGGCATATACGCCTTGTGCCAGATCCGCTCTTCGCTCAAGAGGTCCTCCTTGTTCCGGATGCAAAATCCTGTGAAAGCGCCCCCCGTCCCGGTCCCTCCCGCACGGGCGGGAATCCGGGAAGATCATGGAATGACGGGGTTCACGTCTCCGCGGGCATGAAGTCTTTCCGAAGCCCGGAGGTCTGCGAACATGCCCGCGCCCACGCTCCTCAAGCCTGACGGGTTTCCCTCTTCTTCTTGTCCAAATCCCGGAGCTCCCGGCGGAGGATCTTGCCCACGGCGCTCTTGGGCAGTTCGCCGATGAATTCGATCTGCTTGGGCACCTTGTACGGGCTCAGGCGCTCCTTGCAGAAGGCGGTGACCTCTTCGGCCGTCAGCGTCTGGCCGGCCTTCACGACGATGTAGGCCTTCACCGTCTCCCCCCGGTAGCTGTCGGGCACACCGATGGTGCAGGCCTCGAGAACCTTGGGATGCTCGAAGAGCACCTCGTCGATTTCCTTGGGATAGATGTTGAATCCGCCGGCGATGATGACGTCCTTCTTGCGGTCCACGATCGACAGGTAGCCGTCCTCGTCCATGACGCCGATATCCCCGGTATAGAGCCAGCCGTCCTTCAGGACCATCGCCGTTTCCTCCGGCTTCCGGTAGTACCCCTTCATGACCTGCGGTCCCTTGAAGCAGATTTCCCCGGCCTCGCCGGGCGGCAGCTCCTTCTGCCCCGTGTCGACGTCCACGATCTTCATGTCCGTGTTGCAGATGGGGACGCCGACGGTGCCGACCTTGATCTTGCCCTTCCAGGGCGTCGCGGTGACGACCGGGGTCGTTTCCGTCAGCCCGTAGACCTCGAGCATCGTGGAGCCCGTCAACTGCTTGAGCTGCTCGATGATCTCCACCGGCAGCGGGGCCGCGCCGGAGACGAACCCGCCGATGAACGACAGGTCCATCTTACGGAATTTCTCCAGGGCCAGGAGCCCGACGTAGATCGTCGGCACGGCCCCGATGTAGTTCGGCCGGGCGTTTTTGATGATATCGGCCATGATCGGCGGTTCCGGACGGGGAATCAAAACATCCTCCATCCCCATCCACAGGCACAGGTGCATGCACAGATGCCCCGCCGAATGGAAGAAGGGGAAGATGAACATCAGGCGTTCGCCCACCTTGACGTCGTGGAAACCGGAGGCGAACTGCTGAACGTTGGAGCAAAGATTCGACTGGGTCAGCATGACGCCCTTGCTCACGCCCGTCGTCCCGCCCGTGTAGATCAGGACGGCGATGTCGTCCCACCGGGAGGCGTTCGGGACCGGCTGATCGGGATATTTGCGGATCAGGTCCATGAACTCGTAAACCCCCGCCTGGGGTTCGATCTTGCGGAACATGCCCTTCTTCACATAGGGGAAGAGCTGCTTCTTCGGAAACGGAAGGTAATCGCTGATGTGGCAGGTCACGATCGGACCGATGCCGGTCTTCGCCTTGAGGGTCTGCATCCGCGGCAGCAGGAGATCCAGGGTGATCGCCATCTTGGCCTCGGCGTCGTTGATCTGGTATTCCAGTTCCCGCTCGGTGTAGAGGGGATTGAGCATGGCCGGCACGGCGCCGATCCGCATGGCGGCCAGGTTCGCCACCGCCGACTGGGGCATGTTCGGCAGGAGCACGGCGATCTTGTCGTCCCGCTTGATCCCCAGGGCGAGCAGCGCCTGCGCCAGCCGGTTCACCAGCCCGTTCAACCGGCGGAAGCTGATCTTCGTCCCGAAATAATTCAGGGCGATGGTGTCCGGATGGCGGTCCGCCGTCCGCTGAAGCACCTCGGGCATGGTGATTTGCTCGATCTCGATCTCGTGCGGGGCGTTCGGGTGATAGCTTTTGAACCAGGGTCGCTGCATGGCCATATCCTTTATCCTTTCTGTTGAACGGTGAGCGGTTGAGACGCCCCCGGCGCCGCCGCCGGGGGTTCGGGGAACGAGGATTAAAGCCCCATGTATCGGCTGATGATGAGCAGCATGATCTCCGAGGTGCCGGCAAAAATCGTATGGACCCGGGCGTCCCGGAAGAGACGGGCGATGGGGTACTCTTCCATGTACCCGTAGCCGCCGTGAAACTGCACGCACTGCCCCACGACGCGGTTGAGCATCTCCGTGATCCAGTATTTGGCCATCGACACCTTCTTGACGATATCCCGGCCTTCCATGTGCTCGAGGATCAGGCTGTCCAGAAACGTCCGGCCCAGCTCCACCTCCGTCGCCATCTTGGCCATCTCGAAGGCGACGTACTGGAACCGGCTGACGGGGCGACCGAACACCTCCCGGCTTTTGGTGTATTCGATGGTCAGCCGAAGCGCCTCTTCCGCCGACGCCTGGGCGCCGATCGCGCTCATCAGGCGTTCCTGCTGGAGTTTCTGCATGAGAAAATGAAACCCCTGCCCTTCGGAGCCCAGGAGATTTTCAGCCGGAACCCGGCAATCGACGAAGGCCATCTCCGCCGTGTCCTGGCTGTGCAGACCGACCTTGTTCAGTTTTCTCCCCTTCTCGAAGCCCGGCGTCCCCTCCTCGACGACGATCAGGGAAATCCCCGCGTAGGGCGGCTTCGCCTGGACGTCCGTCTTGGCCGCGACAACCACGAGGTTGCAGAGCAGGCCGTTGGAGATAAAGGTCTTCTGGCCGTTCAGGACATAGTGATCGCCGTCCCGGACCGCGGTCGTCCGGATGGCCGCCAGATCGGAGCCCGTACCGGGTTCGGTCATCGCGACGGCCGTGATCGTCTCGCCGGTCACGCACTTGGGAAGCCAGCGCCGCTTCTGCTCCTCCGTCCCGAAGCTGTAGAGGTACGGCACGACGACGTCCGAGTGCAGGAAGGCGACGAAACCCGACATGTGGCAGACGGCCATTTCCTGGAGTGCGATGACGGAATACAGAAAATCCGCACCGACGCCGCCGTATTCCTCCGGAAGCCACGGGCAGAGGAAGCCCTGTTCCCCGAACTTCCGCCAGAGTTCCCGGGGCACCATCCCCGCCTCTTCCCAAGCCTCGGCGTTCGGGGTGATTTCCTTCTCGTAGAACCGGCGCACCGCTTCCCTGAAAATCTGGTGTTCCTGGGTATAGTGTTTTTCCAAAACCGACATTCAAAACCTCCTTCCCAAAAAGCAAAAGGCTCGGGGATCCGGAGGCTCGACCTCATCCTCTCTCGCCCCTCGCCTTTTGCATCTCGCCTAAAGCACCTTGAAGTGCTTGATGTCCATCATGCTTCCCGTACGCTTCTGCTCGAAGACCGCCTTGACCCGGGCGCCCACCTTGACCTTCACCGGATCGACGCTGTCGAGGAAATGCGTCAGGCAGGTATCGGCGCCGTCCAGTTTGATGAAGGCATACCCGTGGGGCACCGGCCGCTGGACTCCCGTATTCGGATCCACGAAGCCGAAGTGCACGATCGTAAAGACGTAAATCTCCCCCTCGTCGGAAACGGGAACGATCTCGTTCATGCCGACGTAGCATTGACCGCAGACGGGCCGGGGCGGCACATAGACCTTCCCGCACTTGGGGCATTTGATTCCGACCAGTTTCTTGTGGTCGCGCATCTCTCTGAGAAAGGTGGATCCATACTCATCCACCGTCCAGTTGAACGGCTGGCTGGAGTCCCCGGACGTCACCATCAGGAGCTCCTGGGCGTCTTTTTTCGTTTCTGTCATCATATCCTCCCTCATGACTGCTGAGATAGGCTGCACCCCCGACCCCGGGCCCGCCCGACGGCGGCCGGATCGACGGGCAACCGGATCCATCACGCGTCTCGTGAAAAACTCCCCATGTTCAAGCGGGCTTCTTCCTGCCCAAGAGCATGATGTCCGCCCAGTAGCAACCGCCGAATCCCGAGCAGAAGGCCAGATTCACCTTCCGGTTGACCTGGCGCGCCCCCGCCCGCCCCATGACCTGCAGGGCCCCCTCGCCCACCCGGATCAGGGCCGTCGCCCCGATGGCGTTGGAACTCATGACCCCGCCCGAGGGATTGATCGGCATTTCGCCGTCCATGTCCGTCACGCCGTCCCAGAGGAGCCGGGGCCCCTCGCCGTACCCGCAGAAACCAATGTCCTCGATCCACTTGAGGCCGGCGTAGGAGTACGGCAGGTAAAGCTCGCAGACGTCGATCTGCTTGAGCGGCTCCTTGATGCCCGCCTTGCGGAAGACCGCCTGCGAGGCCTCGGCGATCGTCGTGTTGCGGGCCATGTCCACGTCGCCGGCGTAGACGAAATTGTGGCGATTGGCCGTGGCTTGCACCCAGGCCGGGATCGGCGCGATCTTTTCCGCCTTCCCCTCGACGGCGAAGATCACGGCCGCCGCGCCGTCGGTGCGGGGACACATGTCGCTCATCCGCAGGGGGTAGGCCAGCAGCTGGTTCTGCTCCGAACCGACGATCAGGTCCACCAGTTGATCCGGGGGGATGCCCTTCATCCACTCCTGGTGCAGGTGGGCGTAGGGGTTGTTCAGAGCGTGGAGCCGTTCGCGCACGGCCACCCGCGCGCCGTCCTTCTCCGTGGCCCCGTAGTCGTGCATGTACTTGCTCGCCTCGATGGCCAGCCCGGCCACGGCGCCGCCCAGGTTGGGCCGCTCCCAAACCGGATGGAAGGCCGTGATGATCGCCCCGGTCGTGTCGGACTCGGAGTTCTTCTCCCAGCCGATGGCCAGTACCTTGTCGAACATCCCCGAAGCGACGTGGTAATAGGCGCACATGGCCACCGACGTTCCCGTCGTCCCGCCGGTCGTCACCTTCATGACCGGTTTCATGACGGCACCGGAACC
Organism: Syntrophales bacterium; assembly: GCA_035358035.1. Lineage (GTDB taxonomy): Bacteria > Desulfobacterota > Syntrophia > Syntrophales > UBA2251 > UBA2251. Next base: position 35,672 of record DAOPOS010000020.1, read on the forward strand.
TTCCGCCGACCACATGTCCACATAGTTGATCCCTTCGAAGTGATCCATATTGCCGATCACAATGGCGTCGATATCCTTGATGGTCAGCTCCGCGTCCGCCAGGGCAACCCTCACCGCCTCATTGATGAGTTCCACCCCGTTGACATCCTTGCGCGAGGAGCGCTGGTAGGTCTGACCATATCCGACAACGGCTACGCGTTTCCCCATATCTTCCTCCTTAAGCACCGACGATGAATACGCAATGGGCCTGTCCGCAGGGGCCGTTGATCCCCTGGGCGAGCGCCGTTTTCGCGCCCTTGACCTGCCGCTTGTCCGCCTCGCCGCGGACCTGCAGGGTCGCTTCGATGAGCCGGATCAGTCCCGCCACGATGACCGGGTGGCCGGAGAGGACGCCCCCGGAAGGATTCACGGGCAGGACGCCGCCCAGCGCCGTGGCCCCTTCCCGGATGAGCTGTTTTCCCTCGCCCTCCGGCGCCAGCCCCAAACCCTCGTACCACATCAATTCCATGTACGAGTAGGCGTCGTAGAGTTCCGCCACGTCCAGCTCCTTCAAAGGATCCTTGATCTTCGCCATCTTGTAGGCCTTCTTCGCGGCCTCCCCGAGGGAACGGGAGCGGGCCAGATCGCGATAGCCGAGGTTGAAGGCATCGGTACAATGGCCGACGCCGCGGATCCAGACGGGATCCTTCTTGAAGCGCTTGAGGCCGCGCCGGTTCGAGAGGACAACCGCGGCCGCCCCATCGCTGATCGGGGAGCAGTCGAGCAGTTTGAGCGGCTCGGCGATCGGACGGGATTCCAGCACGTCCTTCAAGGTAAGCTTCATCGGCAGCTGGGCGAAGGGGTTCTTCATCGCCTGGCCGTGGTTCTTGACCGACACCCGCGCGAAATCGCGCTCCGTCGCCCCGCTCATCTGCATGTAGATGCGAGCCTGAAGGGCCGCCGCCGCGGTCGCGTCGATCCCGAGCGAGCGCTGGTAGATGGGATCGAACATGGCGTTGGTGATCAGGTTCATCACCCCCTCGGAGCCCTTGATGTGCCCCACCACGAGGGCCGTGTCGAAGGACCCGGACAAAATGCGCATCACTCCGTAGAAGGCCCCGAAGGCGCCGTCGCCCTCGACCGTGGAGATGTCCTTGTGCCACCCGCCCGCCGCCTCCTGAACGGCCATCGAGGAGATCGTCCGGCCGTCCCAGAAGTCGTTTGAGACGGTGACGACGTTGTCGATGTCACCGATCTCCGCGCCGGCGTCAGCCAGGGCTTTCGTCGCCGCTTCGAATACGAGCTGTTCGAACGTTTCTTCTCTGCGCCGGGCGCACACTGTCTGTCCGACGCCGACGATAGCAATGTTTTCCATAGTTTTCCCCCTCCGTGAGTCTATGCCGGAGCAAAGTGTTGGATGTCGAGGATCGAGCCTGCCCGCTGGCGGGCAAAAACCGCCTTCATGCGCATGCCGAGCTTGATCTTGGCCGGTTCGACGCCGCCGATCAGGTGCAGCAGGGCGCCGTCGGTGCCGTCGAGTTTGACGAGACCGTAGATCAGCGGGCGCTTGCGGGGCTGCATGTCGTGCTTGTAGTGCACCACCGTAAAGGACTCGAGTGTCCCGACGTTCGCCACCTTGACCCACTGCTCCGTAGGGACGAAACACTCTCCACAGTTCTTGATCGGGTATACATAGACGCGCTTGCACTTGGGGCACTTGACACCCCAGATCTCCTGGTCATCCCTGAGGGCGGTCAGAAACCGGCTTCCCGTCGCCCCGACACTCCACGCATAGGGAACCTTGATGCGGCCCGCGTACACCACATTCCTGGCTTTCCGCCTTGCCTTCGCCATAACACCTCCCATATCGCTGATTGAACCCCCGGTTGCCGTCCATGGACCGGACAAACACCCGCACTGCGCCGGTCATCTGAATCTCGGCGCCTTAAGAACGATCCTCCGTCCTGGTGCGATCCCGAGGGATTTATTTCTTTTTCAGGCCGAGCATCTCCCGCGCCTGGGCCACCGTCGCCACTTCGCGGTTCATGATCTCCGCCATCTGCTTCACCCGCGTCACGAGCTGGGCGTTGTTCTTGACCTTTTCGCCCTTCTTGAAATACAGGTTGTCCTCCATCCCCACGCGGACGTGACCGCCCAGCATGATTCCCATCGCGTTCATCGGGATCTGGAACGGTCCCACGCCGATCACCGCAAACATGGACTGCGGCGGCAGTTCGTTGATGAACGAAAGGACGTTCGCCGGCGTCGGATACGTCGAGGTCTGGAACCCCATGACAAACTGGATCACATAGGGCGGGTCGATGTTCCCCTCCCGGATCAGATCCTGGAGCACCCAGTACTGGCCCTGGTGGTAGATCTCGACCTCCGGCTTGATCCCCTTCTCCTTCATCGTCTTCGCATACAGGTTGATGTCGGCGTACGTCGCGGGAATGATGGCGTCGAACATATAGCCGTCGCGGGGGTGTTTGAGGGGCGGCTTGCGGTCCTTCAGGGGGACCTTGAGCATGAACGGGCCCAGGTTCAGGCTCGCCATGTCCGGGGGCTCCTCGGCGAAGAGGCAGCACATCCGCTGCTCCGTCGTCAGCCAGGGGCCGCCACCGGTCGTGTTGTTGATGATGATATCCGGGCAGCGCTCGCGGACCATCTTGTTGACCCGCGCATAATCCTCCGCGGCGGCCGAGGTCATGGACAGGGCTTCCGGCATCCGGGCATGGATGTGGACGGAGACGGCCCCCGCCTTGTAGGCCTCGTACACCTGGTCGGCCTGCTCCTCCGCCGTCTCGGGGATATTCTCGTTCATCTCCTTGCCCTGGACCCCGCCCGTGATCGCGCAGGTGATCATCATCGGCGGCAGCTTCCCCGTCATCGTCCGTGTCATCCACTCGTACGGATTGCGGTAATCCCACATGTACTCTTCCTGCTTCATCGAAATATCCTCCTTTCCTGAATCATCCTGCATGCAAAGATCTTGTCTGCCCGGTTGCGCCCTTCACCGTTTCTCCAACCGGCCCGTCCAATTCCGAAGGCAGGAGCAAAGGGTATGCCGCCCCGCGCCGGAATGCCTCCCGGGGGCGCATGAATTTTCAATGCGCTTTTATTCTGGTCGATTACGATGCGGACCCGTCGGGCGCCCCGGTGGCCATGAGCGCGCTCCGGAGAGAATACAGGGGAAAATGTGGATGATTTCGGATCAGCGCGTGGACGGTTTCAATCCACCCGACCCCGATGGGGAAGGCGTCCAAGACGGCGCTTTGTCAAATATCGTTTGACCGCTCCCCCTTATCCGATGTACGGAGGCTGCGAACAGGTTCCGGGCCGGATGAACGGCCCCCTCTGAAGAAAAGGAGACAACCGATGAGCACTCCTCAGGCAGTGAAGATCACGGACATTAAACTCAACGCCGACAGCCTTTACAGGGAGGAGTCCTTCACGGATCTGACCTATGCGACGATCCGGCGTCTCACCCCCGTCAAGATTGACGGTTCGCCCGACGAGAGCCGGGAGACCCTTTTTACCGGGATGGCCCAGCTCATGTCCCCGAGCGGACCGATTCCGGTTCAATGCGTCATCGAAGGGGCGAAGACGCTCGCCGATGCGGCGGCCAAGCTGCCCGACGCCATCGAGGCCGCGGTCAAAGCCATGATTGCCGAGGCCAAGGAAATGGAACGTCAGGAGGCCTCCCGAATCGTCCTCCCCGGCCAGTAGACAGCACCGGTCCGGCAAGACTCGACCGTCACCGGACGCAGCAATCTGCACGCGGCAGGGAAGAAACGTCGTCCCTGCTGGTGATCAGCCCCTTCCTTCCATCGCTCCCGTCAGAACCGGCAGGGTGATGCGGAAGGTGGCGCCGGCGTTCTCGCGGCTCTCCACCTCGATCATGCCGTCGTGGTCCTGGATGATGCGCTGACAGACGGCGAGGCCCAGGCCGGTGCCGACCTTCTTCGTCGTGAAGAAGGGATCGAAGATCTTGTTCAGATGTCCGGGAGGGATGCCGGGACCGTCATCCCTGAAGTTGATGACAAGCCGCTCGGGCCGGCCCTTCTCGTCGGCCTGCGTCGCCGTGGTGACGGCGATCTCGCCCTTCGTGTCGATGGCCTCCATGGCGTTCAGGGTCAGGTTCAGGAACACCTGCCGCAAGCGCCCCGCATCCGCCCGGATGAGGATCTCCGGATGGGGAAACGCCGTGCGGATCGCGATGGCCCGTTTGGACGCCTCCTTTTTGACCAGACTCAGGGTCGAATCGAGGAGATCGCGGACCTTGAGCTCTTCCATCTGCAGGGGCAGCGGGCGGGCGAGACCGAGGATGTCGCGCAGGAGCTTTTCCAGGCGGTCCACCTCGTGGATGATGTTCCTAAGATCGGTTTTCTGGGGACTCCCCTCCTCACAGTCCACCTCCAGGTTCTGAACGGTGGCGGCGATGCCCGCCAGCGGATTGCGGATTTCGTGCGCGATGGCGGAGGCGATGTGCCCGAGGGCGGCGAATTTCTCCAGGCGGACGTAATAGTCGTCCATGCGCTTCTTTTCCGTGACGTCGGTGAACTCCGTCACCACGCCCAGCGTCCGGTCGTTCTCGTCGATGACCGGAAAGCAACTCAGGGAGACGACGAGGCGCCGCCCGTCGCGGCGGGTGTGCACCCGCTCGTAGTGGCTGATGTTGTCCTTGTTCTTGAACACCTGGTAGAGGCGCTGCCGCTCCTCCTCGTCCAGGTCCGAAAGCTCCTGGGCGAGAATGCCCCGCGCCTCCGCCTGCGTGATGCCGGCCATCTCCTCCGCCTTGGGATTGATATGCAGGATGTTGCCCCGGATGTCGCTGACGATGATCCCGTTGATAGAGGATTTGATCACCCCTTCCAGGAGGCTCTGCTTGTCGCGCCGCTCCTTGTCCAGCCGGGTGTTCTCGATGACGATCGAGGCGTGATTGGCGAAGATCACCATGGCCTCGACCTCGTCCGGGGTGATCTCCATCCGGGTGCGGAACCGATCGCCGCCGATGAATCCCAGAATCTTTCCCTTGAACTTGAGCGGCACGTAGATCAGGGATTTCCGCTCCTGTCCCTGCCGGATGTGATGCCGGTTGATCATCCGATCCGTGGCCGTCTCCGTCGGATCGCCGGAGGTATCCTGGAGAACGACGGGCTGGCCGGTGCGGATCACCCGGGTTTCGTAGCACTTGTCCCGGTGCATGTAAAAGGGGTTCGCCCAGGCCAGCCGCTCCCCCTCGGGGGTGAACCCCTTGATGCACTTGCACTCCAGACGGGCGCCGTCGTCGCTCAGGAGCATGATGACGGCGCGATCGAAGCGCAGCCCCGTCATCACCCGGACGAGGATCTTGTCGAAAACGCGGTCCAGATCGGGCTGCTCGGTGAGGAGCGCGGTGATCTCGCCGATGTGTGTCAGCAGGCTGTTCTTGAGCGCCAGGCTCTCTTCCAGGCGGCGCGTCCGGCCGCGGGATTTGGGGCGGGGATCAGTTGCCATCTCGAACCTCTCTCGGAAGCGGGGGCCGCCGGGTCGACGGCCGGAAACCGTCAGCGAAGGCGGGGATCCAGGGCGTCCCGCAGGCCTTCGCCCAGTAGATTGTACCCCAGGACGGTCACGAGGATGGCCAGTCCCGGATACAGGGAGAGCCACCAGGCGATGTCGATGTTGTCCTTGCCCGCCGTGAGGATGTTCCCCCAGCTCGGCGTCGGGGGCTGGACGCCGATCCCGAGGAAGCTCAAGGCCGACTCCGTGAGGATCGCCCCGGCGACGCCGAGCGTGGCGGTCACGAGGACGGAGGCCATCGCGTTCGGCAGGATGTGGACGAAGATGATCCTGAGATCGCTCGCCCCGATCACCCGTGCGGCCAGGACGAAGTCCCGCTCCTTGAGCGAGATGAAGTCGGCGCGCACGAGGCGCGTGATCCCCATCCAGCCGGTCACGCCGATGATCAGCATGATGTTCCAGATGGAGGGCTCGAGGATGGCGATGACCGCGAGGATCAGGAAGAAGGCGGGGAAACAGAGCATGATGTCCACGAAGCGCATGATGACGGCGTCGGTCCAGCCGCCGTAGTACCCCGCCACGGCCCCCAGAACGGCCCCGATGAGGATGGCGATCCCCGTGGCGACGAACCCGACCTTGAGCGAGATGCGCGCCCCCCAGATCATCCGCGACAGGACGTCGCGGCCGAGCGGGTCCGTCCCCAGCCAGTGGTCGCCCGAGGGCGGCATCAGAACCTTCTCCAGATCGATCGCGCTCGGGTCGTAGGGGGCAAGCCACGGGGCGAAGAGGGAGACGACGAAGAGGGCGAGGACGACGACGCTCCCCGCCACGGCCATCCGGTTCTCCAGAAATCTTCGCCAGAAATCCGATCTCATGGTCTCTCCCCGTGACGCCTCTCCCTCACGACACCCGGATGCGCGGGTCGGCCAGGGCGTAGGAGACGTCCGCGATCAGGTTGCCCAGGAGCGTCAGCACCGCCCCGATGAACAGGATCCCCATGACGACGGGATAGTCGCGCGCCATGACCGACATGTAGAACAGCTGCCCCATCCCCGGAATGGCGAAGATGGTCTCGAAGATGACGCTTCCGCCGATCAGCCCCGGGATGGACAGCCCCAGAATGGTAATCACCGGCAAAAGGGCGTTGCGCAGGGCGTGGCGGTAGATCACGGTCCGCTCGGAGAGCCCCTTGGCGCGCGCCGTCATGATGTAGTCCTGGCGGATCACCTCCAGCATGTTCGCCCGCATGTAGCGCGACAGGCCGGCCAGCCCCCCGAAGGCGGACAGGAGCACGGGAAGGATCAGGTGGCGGACCAGGTCCCAGAAGGCGGCGGCGGGCCGCATGTATTCGGCGTTGAGCGAGCGGATCCCGGAGATGGGCAGCCACCCCAGGTGGATGCCGAACAGGATCATCAGCAGGAGCGCGAGCCAGAAGGTCGGCATGGCGAATCCGATGAAGACGAAGACGCTCGTCGCCCGGTCGAACCAGGCGTCCTGGTGCACCGCCGCCAGCACGCCGATGGGGATGGCGATCGCGACGATCAGCAGGAGCGACAGGACGTTCAGGGTGACGGTGATCGGCAGGCGCTCGAGGATCTTGTCGCTCACGGGCCGGCGGTCCGGCGAGAAGGAGCGGCCCAGATCCAGGACGGCGAGCTTCTTGACCCACAGCCAGTACTGCTGGGGGAGCGGCTTGTCGAGGTCGTACAGGGCCCGGAGGCGCTCCTTCGCCTCGGCGGAGGCCCGGGGGTTCATCTGGGTCTGGAGGTCGGTCGGCGATCCGGGCGCCAGGTGCATGACGGCAAAGCAGATGATCGTGATGCCGATGAGCATCGGCGCCATGAACAGGAGCCTCTTGCCCAGATAGCTCAGCACGGATCCGTCTCCAGAATCGCCAGCAGGTTCATGTCTTCCAGATTCTTCACCGCCCGCCAGAGGTTCTTCTCCGAGTGGGCCTCGATGGTGATGATCGGCCGCCGCCCCAGTTCCCGGAGCCTACGGAAGAATTCGGCGAAGGGAAAGGTCCCCTCGCCGACCGGCAGGTGCTCGTCCGTCCGGCCGTGGTTGTCGTGGATGTGGAGCTGACCGATCCGGTCGCCCAGGGCGTCGATCCACCGGTCGAGGGGCGTCGTGGCGAAGGCGTTGAAATGTCCCGTATCGAAGCAGCAGCAGACGCGCTCCGGCGGCAGGGCCGCCAGCAGCCGCTCCAGTTCATGCGGGTCCCGTTCGTAGACGTTCTCCAGGGCGATGATGGTTCCCATCCGTTCGGCCTGGGGGAGAAACGCGCGCCACGTCTCCACGCTGTGCTCGAGCCAGAGGCGCTCCGCCGTGACGTAATACCGGATATCGAAGGAGGGGTGGCAGACGATGGAGCGCGGCCGGAACAGGGGCGCGAGATCGAACACCTGCTGAAGCCGGGCGGCCGTCACGCGCCGGATTTCGGGATCGAGCGCCCCGGGGCGCAGATCGACGAAGGGGGCGTGCAGCGTGACCGGAAGCCCCTCGCCGGCCAGGCGCTCCGCCACGGCGGCGAAGTCGGCGCGGGAATACCCATCCAGGGCCACGTGGGAGAGCCCGATCTCGGGCGGGACGCCTTCCCGGACGACCATCGGGAGGAGCTTCTCCTTGAGCAGGGGAAAGGGGACATGGACCTGGACGTGCTTCAGGACGGACGACGTCATCGTTGACCTTCTCTCTTTGCCGTTCGCGGGTGGCCTTTCGTTTACCATACGCCCCCCCTTTGCACAATCGCCATTTTTCATTGACACCCCCCTTCCCTTCTGTTATGAAAATCAGCCAGTTAATGCAAATTCACCGGGAGGTCCGATTGACCGGAAAAACCGACAAGGTCCACAGCGCCGTCCTCACCTGTCTCAACGCCATCCTGGAGCACAAAGCACGGAATCTCGTCCTTCTCAACGTCCAGAACCTGTCGTCCATCGCCGACTACTTTATCCTGTGCAGCGGCGCCTCGGACCGGCAGGTCCAGGCCATCGCCGCCTTCGTGCAGGAAACGCTCAAGAAGAAATCCGGGCTCCTTCCCCTCGGCGTGGAGGGGGAAGGCGTCGCCCAGTGGGTCCTGATCGATTACGGAGACTTCATCCTCCACATCTTCTACGAACCGATCCGGGAGTTTTACGGGCTGGAGCGCCTCTGGGCGGACGCACCCCGCATGGAGATCGGCGACGACGTGCTCAAGGTCAAGGCCCTGGCGCCGGAGATGTAGCCGTGCGGCGACTCCTCGCGGGCCTGGTCGACCTGATCTTCCCGCCCCGCTGCACCGGCTGCGGGCGCGTCCTCGGGGACGACGATCGCCCCCCCTTCTGCCCGGCCTGCCAGGCGGAGGTCCGCCTGCTCCGGTCCCCGCTCTGCACCCGGTGCGGCGCGCCGTTCGACGGCGGGGACGCGGACCACCTCTGCGGCGCGTGCCTGACCGCCCCCCCCGGATTCACCCTCGCCCGGTCCGTCGCCCGGTACGAATCGGTGCTTCTGGACGCCATCCATCGCTTCAAATACGGCGGGGATGCCGCCCTCGGCCGGGCCCTGGGGCGGTTCATGACGCGCCACCCCTGCCCGGGGCTGGAGATCGACGCGGACACGCGCATCATCCCCGTTCCGCTCCATGTGAAACGCCTCCGGGAGCGGGGGTTCAACCAGGCGTTGATCCTCGCGAGAGAGCTGGCCCGGCCCGGCGGCCAGAGGGTGGACTTTCTCAGCCTGAAGCGCCGTCACGCGACCGGCCCCCAGGTCCGCCTGGGCAGGGCCGACCGTCGCCGGAACATCCGGGGGGCGTTCGTCGTGACCCGGCCGGAGCGCATCGCCGGCCGGAAAATCCTGCTCGTGGATGATGTCTACACCACCGGCAGC
>DAOPOS010000021.1:0-9994 GCA_035358035.1 Syntrophales bacterium
GCGATGCGCAACCTGATCGCGTGCGCGACGGAGACCGGGGTGGACAAGTTCGTGCTGGTCTCGACCGACAAGGCTGTGCGCCCGACGAACGTGATGGGGGCGACGAAGCGCGTCTGCGAGATGATGGCTGCCGCCGCCTGCTCAAAAAATAGGGACAGCGCCCTATTTTCGGGGGACGAAATAAATAGGGACAGCGCCCTATTTTCGGGGAATGCTTCCGCCGTTGCCGGTGCCAAAATAAATAGGGACAGCGCCCTATTTTCTGGAAGATCAGAGGGCGGCACCCAAGGCAGTACACGCTTCATTTCCGTTCGCTTCGGCAACGTCCTCGGCAGCTCGGGCTCCGTCATCCCCCTGTTCCAGCAACAGATCGCTCGGGGCGGCCCCGTGACCGTGACGCATCCGGAAATCACCCGCTACTTCATGAGCATCCCCGAGGCGGCCCAGCTCATCCTGCAGGCCGGCGCGATGGGCGAGGGGCGCGAGATCTTCATCCTGAAGATGGGTGAGCCGGTGCGTATCGCGGACCTGGCGCGGGAGGTCATCAAATTCCACGGCCTGGAGCCGGATATCGATATCGAGATTGTCTTCACCGGGCTGCGGCCGGGCGAGAAGCTGTATGAGGAGCTGATCACCGAAGGCGAAGGCATCGTTCCCACCCGCCACGAAAAGATCATGGTGCTGCACGCGAACGAGTGCGGCAACGGCGATCTCCTGCCCACCCAGCTCGACGAACTCCTGCGCGTCGCCGACACCTTCGACATTCCCGCCATCAAAGCCAAACTCCAAGAAATCGTCCCCGAGTACACCCCCCAATAAAAAATAGGGACAGCGCCCTTTTCTCGGTTCATCCCCGCGCCAATCCCGCCGAAAAATGGGGACACCGCCCAGGAAAAGAAGGCGATGTCCCCCATTTTTCCAACCCTAAAAAAATAGGGACAGCGCCCATTTTTTCGACACCCACTCCACAACTGCCTACGCCCTGAAAAATAGGGACAGCGCCCATTTTTTAACCCGGGGGCGTCCCGAAATTCCCCCACCCCCCAAAAACAGGGAGAGCGCCTATGCCGAGAGTATCCCGAACCATTGCGGTTGGTTATCCCCACCACATCACGCAGCGGGGAAATTACCGGCAGACCGTCTTCGCCGATGCGGGCGATTACGCCAGGTACCTGGAGCTGCTTGCGGACTTCTGCCCCAAGTACGGCCTCGACATCTGGGCCTACTGCCTGATGCCGAATCACGTCCACCTGGTCGCCGTCCCCGGCCGGCAGGAGTCGCTCGCCCGGCTCTTCAACACCGTCCACATGCTCTACGCCCAGTATTTCAACCGCAAGCGCAACGCAACGGGCCACCTGTGGCAGGGGCGCTTCTTTTCGTGCGTCCTGGACGAGCGGCACCTGTACGCGGCGGTGCGCTACGTGGAGATGAACCCGGTGCGGGGCGGCATGGCGGCGGATCCACAGGATTATCTCTGGTCGAGCGCGCGGGCGCACGTCCGGGGCGGCCACGATCCGGTTCTGGCGGCGCGGTGCTTCCTGAGCGAGACGATCGGGGACTGGGGGCGATACCTTGGCGCGGATGAGGACCGGGAGGCCACGGAATCCGTCATCCGGGCGACGAAGAGCGGCCATCCGTGTGGCGGCGACGATTTTGTCAGGCAGATCGGGCAATCCCTGAATCGCGCGCTGACGCTCCGTCCGCGCGGCCGCCCCCGCAAAGAAAAAATAGGGACAGCGCCCATTTTCTGAGCGCGGGGAAATAAATAGGGACAGCGCCCTTTTTTTGAACGGGTCGGCAAATAGGACGTAGAAAATAAATAGGGACAGCGCCCATTTATTTGTGTTCGCCTTGGCGGACTTCCAACAGGGGGGAAAAGGTTCCCAATAAATAGAATAAATAGGGACAGCGCCCATTTATTTTGCATGAGGGAAAAATAGGGCGCTGTCCCTATTTTTTTTAAATGGGTGTGCCCTGAACTCCCCCGAAAGAAATAGGGCGCTGTCCCTATTTTTGCCCTATTTTTGCTAATTGAATTTTGAACTTTCAATTTGACAAAGCATCGTTTTAAGCGTATCATTCCGCCATGATCCAGCGTACATTGTCGCGAAAGCTATCTTCCCTTGCCGCACAGTTTCCTGTGGTGACCGTCACGGGTCCGCGGCAATCCGGCAAGACCACACTTACCAGGATGGTGTTCACAAACCATCAGTATGTCAGTTTGGAGGAGCCCCACGAAAGGGAATTCGCGCTGACCGACCCCAAGGGTTTTCTGAAACGCTTCGAAGGCGGCGTGGGCGTAATCCTCGATGAAATTCAGCGGGCGCCAGACCTGCTTTCCTATTTGCAGGGAATCGTGGATACCGGTGTGGAGAGCGGCAGATTCATCCTCACGGGCTCCCAGCAATTCTACCTGTCTGCAAAAGTCAACCAAACCCTTGCGGGGCGCACCGCCATCGTCCATCTCTTGCCGTTCAGCATGGACGAGCTGCTGAACCGGTCGTCGCGGGACTCTTGGTCGTGGAACGGTCTGCCGGACCGAAGCGCGATGCCGGCTTTCGATTTGGAAACCATGCTGTACAGGGGCTTCTACCCGCGCATTCATGACCAGGGCCTGGCGCCCCAGGACTGGCTGGCCGCTTATTATCAAACCTACGTGGAACGGGATGTTCGGGAGGTGTCCAACATTGGCAATCTCGAAACATTTCAGCGCTTCGTCAGGTTGTGCGCAGGTCGCACTGGGCAATTGTTGAATCTTTCATCTCTCGCCAACGATTGCGGCGTTTCTCATACCACGGCAAGACAGTGGGTTTCGATTCTCCAGGCGGGGTTTATCATTCATTTGCTGCCGCCCCATTTTATCAATTTTTCAAAAAGAATCGTCAAGAGTGCGAAACTCTATTTCCTCGACACCGGCCTGCTGTGCTATCTGCTCCGCATCCGCGAGCCGGCCGATTTGACGGACCATGCCATGCGAGGGGCCGTCTTTGAGACGTATGTCGTTTCCGAACTCTTCAAGGCCTTTACCCATCGGGGCGAGATGCCTCCGCTCTATTTCTGGCGCGATCGGACGGGACATGAAGTGGACGTTCTCATCGACACCGGAAAAAAACTGATACCCATCGAGATCAAGTCGGGAAAGACGGTAAGCGCTTCCTTCTTCGAGGGTCTGCGTTATTTTATGAAGCTGGGACCGAAGGTTGCCCGCCCCGGTGTGCTGATCCACGGCGGAGACAACCTTTATGAACGGGAAGATTTCATCGTTCTACCCTGGTTCCAAGCCACGTGAAAAATAGGGACAGCGCCCTTTTTCTGAGGGCGGGGAAATAAATAGGAATAAATAGGGACAGCGCCCATTTATTTTGCACGAGGGAAAAATAGGGCGCTGTCCCTATTTTTTAAATGGGTGCGCCCTGAAATCCCCCGAAAGAAATAGGGCGCTGTCCCTAATTAAATAAATGGGCGCTGTCCCTATTTTTTTAGAGGTCTTTGAGGTCTTTGGTGATCTGGAGGCGGCCGGCCTTGATCATGGCCTGCTTGGTATCCTTGAGCCATGAGCGGACCGCCTCGGTGCGCTTGGCGGTCAGGAGCGCGCCCCGGAGGGCGTCCTTCTTGCCCGCAAATTCGGCGTCGCTCACCGCCTGCCGCGCCTGGAAGCGGACCAGGACGAGCCGCTCGCCCATTTCGACCACGCCGTCGGGGTAGGGCTTCTTCTCGGAGATCTGGAAGAGGGCATCGGCCAGCTCCTGCGAAAGCCCCAGCTTGGGAACGGCGGTCCCCGGGATGAAGAACCCGGTCTCCGCGACCGGAAGCCCCTTCGCGCCCGCCAGGGCGGCGAAGCCTTCGCCCTTCTTCAGGCGCCCGAGCATCTCCTCCGCCTCCTGCCGGCAGAGCCTCTTCGCCTCCGCCGCCGTGAAGGCTCGCGCGACCTCCGCCTCGACCGCCTTGAGCTCCGGCACGTAGGCGGGCTTCCGGGCCTCGACCTTGATCAGGTAGTAGCCCCGCTCGTCCGACAGGAGGCCGCTGACCTCGCCCTTCCGCAGGGCGAACACGCTCTTGGCGAGGTCCTTGATGCCGGCCAGCTCCGCCGGCGGCCGGTTGAGCGGGAAGAAGTCGGTGGTCGCGACCTTCAGGCGGTTCTGCCCGGCGTAGCCCTCGAAGTTCTCCTCCTGGTAGATCGTGTCGTGCGCCTTCTTCGCCTCGTCAGACGCCCGGTACATGCCGCCCACCTGCCGCAGCTCGGCCGCGATGGCCTCGCGCACCGCCGCGAGCGGCGCCGTCTTGCCCGCCCGGGTGAACTTCTCCTTCCGGCTCTCGTAGGCGCTGGCCACCTCGTCGTCGGTGACCTTGACGAGGCCCGCGTAGTCGGCCCCCCGGAACGCGAGGACCTTCACCTGGAGCTGCTCCGGGACGCGGAACTGGTCCCCGTGCACGCGGAGGTAGTCCTCCAGGTCGGCGCGGGTCGGCCGCACGCGCCCGGCGAAGTCCGCCGGCGCGAGCTGCACGTAGCTCACGCTGATCTTTTCGGTCTGCGCGCGGTACAGGTCGTACACCTCGCGCTCGGAGACCTTGATCCCCTCCTGGATCAGGGTCTCCACCTTGACCGTCGTCAGCCCCTTCTTCTGCATCGCCTCGAATTCCTCCGGCGTCACCTTGTTGTACTGGAGCATCTGCCGGTAGAGGCTGTCGTTGAAGGCGCCGTTGCGCTGGAAGGCGGGATAGGCCATGATCGACGCCCGCACCTCTTCGTCCGTGACCTCGAGGCCCATGTCCTTCGCCTTGGCCATGATGACGGCCTGGTCGAGCAGGGTGTCGAAGGCCTTCTGCTTGAGGTCCAGCGAGGCCAGGAGCTCCTCCGGCAGGTTTCCCCCGAAGCGCTGGCGGTAGAGTTCGGTCAGGTTCTGGTATTCCTTCTGCAGGTCGACGTAGGCGATGATCTTCCCGTCGATCTTGGCGATCGTCTCGGCCTGCTGCTTGCCCCCCATGGATCCGAAATAAAAAATGAAGACAATGATGATGATGCCCAGCAGGACCTTCATGAGCCAGTTGCGGGCATGCTTTCTCATCAGCTCGAGCATGGCGTTCCACTCCTCGTTTGATGGGCGGCATTAGTAGTACAGTCGACCCCAAAATGCAAATCATTTCTGGAAAAATGCATTGCCAAGGGGCCGGAAATGGGATATACACATCCCGCTCCGGTATCGGGGGAAAAAGCGGGATAACAGCGGAATTCTTGCGGCACAATTGAGGAGGGGACGTTGCTTTTCGATTTCATTCTCGGGAAATTTTCCAATGACCTGGCCATCGACCTGGGGACGGCCAACACGCTGGTCTACGTCAAGGGCAAGGGGATCGTCCTGAGCGAGCCCTCGGTGGTCGCGGTCCACAAGGACGCCCGCGGGCAGAAGAAGGTCCTGGCCGTCGGCGCCGAGGCCAAGAAGATGCTGGGACGCACCCCGGGAAACATCGTTGCCATCCGGCCGATGCGCGAGGGCGTGATCGCGGACTTCGACGTGACCGAGGCCATGCTCCGGCACTTCATCCTGAGCGTCCACAACCGGCGGACCCTCGTGCGGCCGCGGATCATCGTCTCCATCCCCTCCGGCATCACGCAGGTGGAGCGGCGGGCCGTCCGCGAGACCGTCGAATCGGCGGGCGCCCGCGAGATCTACCTGATCGAGGAGCCCATGGCGGCGGCGATCGGCGCCGGCCTGCCCATCAAGGAGCCGATCAGCTCCATGGTGGTGGACATCGGCGGCGGCACGACCGAGGTGGCCGTCATCTCCCTGGCGGGGGTCGTGTATTCCAAATCGGTCCGCATCGCCGGCGACCGCATCGACGAGGAGATCGTCCAGTATCTGAAGCGCAAGTACAGCCTGCTCGTCGGGGAGCGGACGGGCGAGATGATCAAGACGACCATCGGCTGCGCCTACCCGGACAAAGAGCTGCGCAAGGTGGACGTCAAGGGCCGCGACCTGATCTCGGGCATCCCGAAGACCATCGAGATCAACTCCGAGGAGGTCCGCGAGGCGATCACGGAACCGGTCAGCATGATCGTGGAGGCCATCAAGGACGCCCTGGAAAACGCGCCTCCGGAGCTGGCGGGCGACATCGTCGACCGCGGCATCGTCCTGACGGGCGGGGGCGCCCTGCTGCGCAACCTCGACGTTCTGCTCCGGGAGGAAACCGGGCTGCCCATCATCGTGGCCGACGACCCCCTGTCCTGTGTCGCCAAGGGGGCGGGCATGGCCCTGGACGAGCTCGACGTCCTGAAGGAGATCACGGTCCAGCTGTAGCCGCGACAGGACGTCTGCGCCCGGACATTCTCCGCCCGTTCCTGCCTGCCGCGGGGCCGCCGTCCGGATCCGGCCCTCCGCCGGTCCGGGGCACCCGACACGCCTATGATGTTTTTTCAGCGATACCGAACCGCCATCGTTGTGACCCTCCTGGCCATCCTCTGTCTCGTCGTGATCTCCTTCAGCGTCCGGCATCCCGAGCGGACCGGCGTCTTACGGCAGATCGTCCTGGAGTGCGCCGCCCCCGTCGAAAGCCTGCTGGGCCGGCCGATCCGCGCGGCGGAGAAGGCCTGGCGGCGTTACCTGTTCCTGTTCGGCCTGGAGGCGGAGGTCGGCCGCCTGCGCCGGCAGAACGCCAGTCTGACCCGCCAGCTCGTCCAGTCCCAGGAGGGCTACCTGGAGTCGCTGCGCCTGCAGAAGCTGATGGACCTGAAGGCACACGACGGCTACCGGGGCACGGTGGCGCGGGTCACGGGGCACGTCCGGAGCGCGACCGCCCGGACGCTCGTGATCGACCGGGGGTCGGCGCACGGGATCAAGCCGGGGCAGGCGGTGATCGTCGCCGAGGGCGTGGTCGGCCGCGTGACGGAGGCCTCCTGGCACGCCGCGCGCGTCCTGCTGATCGTCGACGAGAGCAGCAACGTGGACGCGCTGCTCCAGCCCAGCCGGGTGCAGGGCATCCTCCAGGGCCGGGGAGGGCGGGGGTGCCAGTTGAAGTATGTCGGCAAGATGGCCCCGGTCCGCGCCGGCGACGCCGTGGTGACCTCCGGGATGGCCGATGTCTTCCCCAAGGGCCTGCTCCTCGGGGTCGTGCGCGGGGTCGAGCGGACGACCGCCATGTTCCAGAAGATCGATGTCGCGCCGGCGGCCGACTTCTCCCGGCTCGAGGAAGTCCTCGTGCTGACCGGGAGGTAGCGATCGTGCTGTTTTACCTGACCGTCCCGTTTCTCGCCTTCCTCCTCGTCGTTTTCCAGCAGGGGTTTCTGAACCTGGTTTTCTTCCAGCAGCTGAGCGTGGAGGTGTCGCTGCTGCTCGCGATCTACGCGGGCTTCCGGATGGACCTGGTGCGCGGGGCGGTGCTGAGCGTTCTGATGGGCTTCTTCATCGACTGCCTGACCGGGGCGATCACGGGGCTGTACATGACGGCCTACGCGCTCGTCTTCCTGCTCTCGGCTCTGGTCTCCGCCCGGGTGTACGTCAAGCAGGGGAGCCTGATCATGGCCTACGTCATCGTCTGCACGCTGCTGGAGGGCCTGCTCGTGGTGGGGCTGACGGAGCTGATCCACGGCGTCGAGCTCGAAAACCGGCTCCGCGTCTTCGTGCTCCAGGCGCTGGTCCTCGGGATCCTGAGCCCCGCCGTCTTTCCCGTGTTCGACCGTGTCCGGTCGTTCCTCCAGCTCGATGAGCCCTGAGACGCCGATGCGCCCCGGCCCCTGCCGATGAACCCTGATCCTGGACCCCATGTGCGAGCCGTGAAGCATTTATATGAACCCTGACCGATGCCGATGCAACCCCGGACCCTGTCGATGAGCGCGAGACCATGCCGCTGAACGCCAACCCCCTGAACAGCCACGAGCCCGGCGAGTTTCGCCAGCGCTTCCAGGCGCTCTTCGCGGTGGTGTTCATCGCCCTGTCCATCCTGTTCGTCCGGATGTGGTACCTGCAGGTGATCAAGGGCGAGGAGCTGCGGCAGCGCTCGGAGAACAACAGCGTGCGGATGCGGAAGCTCCCCGCCCTGCGCGGCCTGATCCTCGACACGAGCGGGACGGTGCTCGTGGACAACCAGACCTCGTTCGATATCGTGTTCATCCCGGACCGCTCGCGCGACATCCGGGAAACCGTCGACAAGTTCGCCGCCCTGTGCCGGAAGCGCTCCCTGGCGTTCGCGCCGGACGTGCCCCCGAAAAGCCGGCAGCGGACCTTCCAGCCCGTACGCCTGGAGCGGAACGTCGCCTGGGAGAAGCTCGCCCTGGCCGAGACGCACGCCCTGGAGCTGCCGGGGCTGATCACCGAGGTGTCGCCGGTCCGCCAGTACCTGGCCGGGGAGGTCATGGCCCACGTGATCGGCTACATCGGCGAGATCGGCCCCGATGAGCTGGAGCGCAACCCCGCCGCCTACGCCTCCGGGGACATGGTGGGCAAGTTCGGCATCGAGAAGTATCTGGACCCGTACCTGCGAGGGACGAACGGCTTCGAGCAGGTGGAGGTCAACGCGGTCGGCAAGGGCGTGCGTTCGCTGGGGCGGATCGATCCCGTCTCCGGGTACAACGTGGTTCTCAACATCGATTCCTACCTGCAGAAGACGGCCTGGGACGCCATGGCGGGCCGGACGGGGGCGGTGGTGGTCATGGACCCGCGGGACGGCGCCATCCTGGCCATGCTGAGCACGCCCTCCTTCGATCCGAACCTGTTTACGGGGAAGGTGTCGCTCGCCGACTGGCGGAAGCTCGCCGACAACCGGCTGCGCCCGATGGAGAACCGCGCCGCCTCCGGGCAGTACCCCCCGGGCTCGACCTACAAGCCCGTCGTGGCCTCGGCCGCCCTGGGCGAGAAGCTGATCACGCCCGAGACCATCGTCTACTGCAACGGCAGCTTCGTCATGGGCAACCGGACCTTCCGCTGCTGGCAGAAAAAGGGGCACGGCCGCGTGAACCTGCACCGGGCGCTGGTCGAGTCCTGCGACGTGTTCTTCTACGAGGTCGGCCGGCGCGTCGGGGTGGACACGCTGGCCCGCTACGCGCGCGAACTGGGCCTGGGGGCCGCGACCGGCCTCGACCTGCCCCGGGAAAAGGCGGGGCTCATCCCGACCCGGGAATGGAAGCTGAAGCGCTTCAAGCAGCCCTGGCAGGCGGGGGAGACGATCTCCATCGCCATCGGCCAGGGCTACGACCTAGTCACCCCCGTCCAGCTCGTGAATGCCTACGCCGCCCTCGCCAACGGCGGGACCGTCTGGCAGCCCCGCCTCGTCAAGCGGATCGAGACGCAGGACGGCAAGCCGGTCAAGCAGTTTCCCCCCGTGCGCCGGTCCGTGGCGTCCATCTCGGCGGAGACGCTGAAGCAGATCAACCGGGGCCTGTGGGGGGTCGTGAACGAGCCCCGGGGCACCGGCTACGTCCTGCGGCGCCGGGAGGCGGACGTGTCCGGGAAGACGGGCACCTCGCAGGTGGTGGGGCTTCCGCAGGACGAGAAGGCGCGGCGGCTCAAGCTGGCCGTCGCCCGGGGCGACCACGCCCTGTTCGTCTGCTTCGCCCCGGACAAGGCCCCGGAGATCGCCATCGCCGTCATCGCCGAGCACGGCGGCCACGGCGGCGCGGCGGCCGCGCCGGTCGCCCGGCGCATCATCGACGCCTATTTTGCACGCAAAAACGCCCCGCCCGCCCCGCCGCGGCCGGTCGTTGCCGCCGCCGTTCCGGCGGGCTCGGCGGCGGCGACGCGTTCCGGCACGTCCCAGGCAGGCGCAGCCGCGGAGATCCGTCATGGCGCCTCTCCGCCCGAAAGAATGGCGGAACACAACCGCGCCATCACCGTTACCGCACCCCCGGCCGCCGCGACGCGCCCCGTCGTTTCCCCGGCCGACAGGCCCCCGTCGCCCCGCGGTACAGGTGCCGTCGCGGCCGACAGCACCGCGCCGCCCCGTTCCGCCGCGAACGCCCCCCCGGAGCCGAACCCATGAAGATCGACCGCAGACTGCTCCTCAA
>DAOPOS010000021.1:10094-17922 GCA_035358035.1 Syntrophales bacterium
GCGAACGCCCCCCCGGAGCCGAACCCATGAAGATCGACCGCAGACTGCTCCTCAACTTCGACTGGACGCTCCTCGGGCTCGTGCTCGTCATCAGCGGCATCGGCCTGATGAACATCTTCAGCACCGGCTACAGCCTCTCGGGCCTCCGGCAGACGCCCCTCTACCTCAAGCAGCTCCAGTGGATCGCGATGGGCCTCGCGATCATGGTGATCGCCTTCAGCGTCGATTACCGCCTGATCCACCGCTACGCCTACGTCATCTACGGTCTGGCGGTCGTGCTGCTCGTCGTCGTGGCGCTCTACGGCTACGCGACCCGGGGGTCGCAGCGCTGGATCGCCCTCGGGGGCTTCATGCTGCAGCCCTCGGAGCTGATGAAGCTGGCGCTCATCCTGGCCCTGGCGCGATATTTCGACCGGCACCGGAGCCTCCAGGGGTATGGCCTGCGGGAGCTGGCGACGCCCCTGATCCTGGTGCTCGTCCCGTTCCTGCTGATCCTCCGGCAGCCGGACCTGGGGACGGCCCTGATCCTCCTCGTCATCTTCCTCGCCATGGTCGTCTTTTCCGGGGTCCGGTGGCGCTCCGTCCTCTGGTTCGGCGCGGGCGGCATCGCCCTCATCCCCCTGGCCTGGTTCTTCCTGCACGACTACCAGAGGGAGCGCCTCCTGACCTTCTTCAACCCGGAGCGCGACCCGCTGGGGTCGGGATATCACATCATCCAGTCGATGATCGCGATCGGCTCCGGCGGCCTCTTCGGCAAGGGGTTCCTGAAGGGGACGCAGACGCAGCTCAAGTTCCTCCCGGAGCAGCAGACGGATTTCGTCTTTTCCGTCTTCGCGGAGGAGTGGGGACTGGCGGGGGGGCTGGTCCTCCTGATCCTCTTTTTGTTCCTGATCCTCTGGGGGCTCAAGATTTCGCAGCGGGCCCGGGACCTCTCCGGGACGCTGATCGCGTTCGGCATCACGGTCATGATCTTTTCGGAGGTCTTCATCAACATCGGGATGGTCACGGGCCTCCTCCCGGTCGTGGGCATCCCGCTGCCGTTTTTCAGCTACGGCGGCTCGTCCATGGTGGTGCTCCTGACCGGCATCGGCCTGATGCTGAACATCAGCATGAGGCGCTTCATTCTGCATTCATGAACGGGCCGGACGGTTTTCCCCGCGTCCGGCCCGCGGGCATTTCCGCGTTTTTTTCTTTTGATCGGGGATGCGCCGGGCGGGTCAATCAATCGTGTTTTCGCCGGGATGATCCCTCGCGCCGGGCGCGCTTCGGGCGGGCAAAAAGTGCTTGACAAGCAGGGTGAGTTATGATTAGTAGTGCGCCGACTTGAACGGCAGTCACTATATGACCGGAAGTCAGGCGCCGCACTGCCGGACGGGTCATGAAATCGGTTCGTCGAGGTTGTTTGTGAATCGGGTTGATGGCAAGAGGCCTCCAGAAAGCCTCTTTCAAGTTAGGGTGAGCGAGCTTTCCGTACAACGTATTCGATGAGAAGCCGGGTGGATTACTTTTTCCTCCCGGTTTTTTTTGGAATCTGATCCTGCAAAGCGAGGTATGAACAGTGACGATCGGTCTCGACTATACATTCCTGATCCAGATAATCAACTTTCTGGCCCTGATTTTCATCCTCAACCTTCTCCTCTATAAACCGATCCTCGCGATCATCGGCCGGCGGAAAAAGCAGCTGGACGACTCGGAGTCGGAAATCGGCCGGCTGAACGAGACGGTCGAGCAGAAAATGGCCGCCTACGAGGAGAAGCTCCGCCAGGCGAAGGCCGGGGCCCTGGAGAAGAAGCAGGAGATCACCCAGGAAGGCGCCACGACGGCCAAGGGCATCATCGACGCCGTGCGGGGCGAGATCCCGGGGCTGGTGGAGGCGTTCCAGGCCAGGATGAACCAGGAGGTCTCCCAGGCCCGGCAGATCCTGCACGACCAGTCGCGCCGGATCTCGGTCGAGATTGCCGAAAAAGTGTTGGGAAGGAGTGTCCAATGAGAGGGTGGCTTGCAGCGCGTCGGCACGGTCGATTTGTGTCGCGTTCCCTGTTGACGGCAATCGGGTTTGTTTTGCTGACCGCGGCCGTGGTCTATGCCTCGGGCGGCGAGGCCGAGGGCGGCCACGACTCCTGGGCGGTGTGGAAGGATTTCGGCTGGCGCATGCTGAATTTCGCGGTGCTGGCGTGGTTTTTGTGGTGGATGCTGGCCAAGAAGGTGAAGGAGTTCTTCGTCGGGCGGCGCGGCGACATCAACACGGCGCTCGAGGACGCCCGGCGGGCGAAGGAGGAGGCGGAGGCGAAGTTCCGCGACTACGACGCGCGGCTCCAGAAGGCGACCGACGAGATCGACGGCATCACCGAGATGATCCGCTCGCAGGGCGAGGCCGAGAAGGCGAGGATCGTCGAGGACGCCCGCAAGCAGGCGGAGAAGATGAAGGAAGACGCCCAGGCCCGCATGGAGCAGGAGTTCAACAAGGCGAGCAGCCAGCTGAGGCTGGAGGCGGTCAAGCTTTCCGTAGAACTGGCTGAGGAGATTCTGAAGAAGCAGATCACGCCTCAGGATCACGAGACCATGGTGCGCGACTACATAGACAAGGTGGTGAAACAAAATTGATCAGCAGCAATATTGCCAAACGGTACGCGAAGGCGTTCTTCGAGATCGCGGGTGAGGAACAGAAGTACGAGCCCTACTACAAGGAGCTCCGCCAGTTCTCATCCCTCCTGGAGATGAACAAGAATCTCCGGGAATTCCTGGACAACCCCATCTTCGACCAGGCCGACAAGAAGGCCGTGGTCACGTCGCTCCTCGCGAAGACGGATATCTCTCCCGTCACGGCCAATTTCCTCAAGCTGCTGGTCGACAAGCGGAGAATCAACGTCCTTCCCGAGATCGAGGATTGTTACCGGGAACTCATGGACGCGGTCCTGAAAAACGTTCGGGTCCAGGTCAAGACGGCCTTCCCGCTGTCCCCCCAGATGGTCCAGAGCCTGCAGAGCGGGCTCGAGTCGATGACGGGGAAGCACGTGGAGATGGTCGTCCTGGACGATCCTTCCCTGGTGGGGGGGATTGTCGTCCGGGTCGGGGACACGATTTACGACGGCAGCATCCGGACGCAGCTCAACAAGATAAGGAATCTCTTAGGGGAGGAGATATAGCGCATGGAAACCATCAGGGCAGAGGAAATCAGTCAGATCATTTCCAAACAGATCAAGGAATATGAAAAGAAGCTGGACATCAGCGAAACGGGTACCGTCCTGTCCGTCGGCGACGGCATCGCCCGCGTCTACGGGGTGGAGAACGCCATGGCCATGGAGCTTCTGGAGTTCCCCGGCGGGATCCTGGGAATGGTCCTGAACCTCGAGGCGGACAACGTCGGCGTCGCCGTTCTCGGCGAGGTCACCCACATCAAGGAGGGCGACATCGTCAAGCGGACCGGCAAGATCGCCCAGGTGCCCGTCGGCGAGGCCCTGCTTGGCCGGGTCATCGACGCCACCGGCGCGCCGATCGACGGCAAGGGTCCGATCGAGACGACGGAATTCCGCCGGATCGAAATGATCGCCCCCGGCGTGATCCAGCGCCAGCCCGTCAATCAGCCCATGTACACGGGGCTCAAGGCCGTCGACGCCATGACGCCCATCGGCCGCGGCCAGCGCGAGCTCGTCATCGGCGACCGCCAGATCGGCAAGACGGCCATCTGCATCGACGCCATCATCCGCCAGAAGGACACGGGCGTCAAATGCATCTACGTCGCCATCGGCCAGAAGAAATCGACCGTGGCCCAGGTGGTGGAGAACCTCCGCAAGCACGGCGCCATGCCTTACACCTGCGTCGTCTCCGCCTGCGCCAGCGACCCCGCGACCCTTCAGTACATCTCCGCCTTCGCCGGCTGCAGCATCGGCGAATACTTCCGCGACCGCAAGCAGGACGCCCTGATCATCTACGACGACCTCTCCAAGCAGGCCGTCGCCTACCGGCAGATCTCCCTGCTGCTCCGTCGTCCCCCCGGACGCGAGGCGTTCCCCGGCGACATCTTCTACAACCACTCCCGGCTGCTCGAGCGGGCATCCCGCGTGAGCGAGGAGCTGGGCGGCGGGTCCCTGACGGCCCTGCCCATCATCGAAACCCAGGCCGGCGACGTGTCCGCCTATATCCCGACGAACGTGATCTCGATCACCGACGGCCAGGTCTACCTGGAGCCGGGCCTGTTCTACTCCGGCGTCCGTCCCGCGATCAACGTCGGTCTTTCCGTGTCCCGGGTCGGCGGCGCCGCGCAGGTGAAGGCGATGAAGCAGGTCGCCGGCACGCTGAAACTCGACCTGGCCCAGTTCCGCGAACTGGCGGCCTTCGCCCAGTTCGGGAGCGACCTGGACAAGGCGACCCAGGCCCAGCTGGACCGGGGCGTCCGCCTCGTCGAACTGCTCAAGCAGCCCCAGTTCCAGCCCATGTCTCTCGGAGAGGAGGTCACGGTCCTGTTCTCCGGCACGCGCGGGTTCCTGGACAAGTACGGCGTCGACAAGCTCGAGGCGTACGAGCCGCAGCTCCTGTCGTTCGTCAAGAACAAGTACCCGGAGGTCCTCAAGGAGATCGACGAGAAACAGGTCATCAGCCCGGATCTCGAAAAGAAGATGAAGGACGTCCTGACCGAGTTCGACACCGTGTTCGTTGCGGAATAATGCATGAAAAAAGCGTTCGTCGCGAGCGTGGTTGAACCGAGACCGTAAGAGGGAGACGTTTTAATGGCCGCACTGAAGGACATTAAAAGAAAAATAGGCGCCGTCCACAAGACGAAGCAGATCACCAAGGCCATGAACATGGTGGCGGCGTCGAAATTCAAGTCGGCGCAGAACCGGATGGAGAGCTTCCGTCCCTACGCCGGGAAGTTCATGGACGTGCTGAACAGCCTGGCGCTCCGGGTGGACGCGAAGAACCACCCCCTGCTGTCCGTCCGGGATCCCAAGAAGATCCGCGTCATCTGCATGACCTCGGACCGCGGGCTCTGCGGCGGATTCAACACCAACCTGATCAAGGCGACGGAGCGCTTCCTGAAGGACAAGCTGGCCCAGGGGAAGGAAGTGGCCCTGGTTCCCGTCGGGCGCAAGGGGCGCGACTATTTCCGCAAGAAGGCGTCCACCATGAACGAGCGGACGGACGTGTTCGGCAAGTTCGACATGAGCCTGGCGGTCAAGATCAGCAACGACGTGATCCCGCCCTTCATCGGCGAGGAATACGACGAGCTGTACCTGATCTACAACGAGTTCGTCAGCGTCTCCACCCAGAAGCCGGTCGTCGTGCGGCTCTTCCCGCTGCCCAGCATCGGGCAGGAAGAGGACATCGATCCGGAGAAGCGGGTGGAGTACATCTATGAGCCCTCCGACGAGGTCCTCCTCGACCGGCTGCTGCCGATGTACGTGCACGTGCTCCTGTTCCGGGCGCTTCTGGAGACGTCGGCCGGGGAAAACGGCGCGCGGATGGCGGCCATGGACAACGCGACCCGGAACTGCGATGAGCTGATCCAGAGCTTGACGCTGCAGTACAACAAGGCGAGACAGTCGGCGATTACGGCGGAACTGATGGATATTGTCGGCGGCACGGAGGCCCTGGCCAAAGGCTAAAGCGGGGACGGTCACAAGGCGAAAATACGCGAAGAGAGATCAGCGAAGGAGATGATTATGAATATAGGTAAAATCGTGCAGGTCATCGGACCGGTAGTGGATGTGGCGTTCGAGGAGGGAAAGCTGCCCAGCATCATGAACGGCATCACGATCACGAACGCCGCGATCAACGACGAGCCGGACAACCTGATCGTCGAGGTGGCGCAGCATCTGGGCGACAACGTGGTCCGCTGCATCGCCATGGACATCACGGACGGTCTCGTCCGGGGCATGCCGGCGAAGGACATGGGCAAGCCCATCACCGTGCCGGTCGGTCCCGAGTGCCTCGGCCGGATCCTCAACGTGGTCGGCCGGCCCGTGGACGGCCTGGGCCCGATCGACGTGAAGCACACGGCCCCGATCCATCGCGAGGCGCCTTCCTTCCTGGAGCAGGACACCTCCGTGCACGTCCTGGAGACGGGGGTCAAGGTCATCGACCTCCTCGTGCCGTTCCCCCGGGGCGGCAAGATGGGGATGTTCGGCGGCGCCGGCGTCGGCAAGACCGTCGTCATGATGGAGATGATCCACAACATCGCCATGCACCACGGCGGCATCTCCGTGTTCGCCGGCGTGGGCGAGCGGACCCGCGAGGGCAACGACCTGTACCTCGAAATGAAGCAGTCCGGCGTCATCAAGCAGGCCGCCCTGATCTACGGCCAGATGACGGAGCCGCCCGGCGCCCGCGCCCGCGTGTCGCTGACGGCCCTGGCCGCCGCGGAATACTTCCGCGATGAGGAAGGGCAGGACGTGCTCCTGTTCGTCGACAACATCTTCCGGTTCACGCAGGCCGGTTCCGAAGTGTCCGCTCTGCTGGGCCGCATGCCCTCCGCCGTCGGATACCAGCCGACCCTGGCGACGGACCTGGGCGAACTTCAGGAGCGCATCACCTCGACGACCAAGGGCTCCATCACGGCCGTCCAGTGCGTGTACGTTCCCGCCGACGACCTGACGGACCCGGCGCCGGCCACCACCTTCGCCCACCTGGACGGAACGGTCGTGCTCTCGCGGCCGATCGCCGAGCTGGGCATCTATCCCGCCGTGGACCCGCTCGACTCCACCTCGCGCATCCTCGACCCCAACGTCCTCGGGCTCGAGCACTACCAGGTGGCGCGCCAGGTGCAGGTGACCCTGCAGAAGTACAAGGACCTCCAGGACATCATCGCCATTCTGGGCATGGACGAGCTCTCCGAAGAGGACAAGCTGACGGTCAGCCGGGCCCGGAAGATCCAGCGGTTCCTCTCGCAGCCGTTCTTCGTGGCGGCGCAGTTCACGGGCACGGACGGCAAGTTCGTCTCCGTCGCCGATACGGTGCGCGGCTTCAAGGAGATCCTGGAAGGCAAGCATGACGATCTGCCCGAGCAGGCCTTCTACATGGTGGGCGGGATCGAGGAAGTGATCGAAAAGGCCAAGAGGTTGAGCGAGTAACCGGAGGAACGCAGATGGCGGACGATTTGATTCTCGAAATTGTGACCCCCGAGAAGATGGTCTTCAATGAGAAGGTGGAGGATGTCACCCTCCCCGGCACGGAAGGCGAGTTCGGGGTGCTCCGGGGCCATGCCTCGCTCCTCAGCTCGATCGAAATCGGCGAGATGAACCTGACGCGGGAGGGCAAGAAATCCTTCTACGCCCTGAACACGGGGTATGTGGAGGTCACCTCCGGCAAGGTCACGGTGCTGGTCGAAAGCGCCGAGCGCTCCGACATGATCGACAAGGACCGGGCCCAGCGGGCCAAGGACCTGGCGGAAAACAACCTGGCCCGGATCGCCAAGGAGGATGCCGACTTCGAGGTGATGCGCGCGGCCCTCATGCGGGCCATCAACCGCCTCAAGGTCGCCGAACGCTCCTGAGCCGCGATCCGGCAGACTTAAAAAAACGACCGGGAATCCCGTCAAAGGATTCCCGGTTTTTTTGTCCTTCGCTCCCCGGCCCTGTTCCCGGCCGGTTCGGTCGTTCCTTCCGGCCGCCTTCATGCCCCGGCCTGGTTCGCGGCCGCTCGGAAGGGGGCTTCATCCGGAGCCGCTCCGGGATCCGGACGGTTCAGGCATCCCGCGATCTGCATTAAAAATGCGTCAGGCGTCCGCGGGTGCGGCGATGTCCGCCACCTCGAACTTCCGGATGCCCCCCGGCGCCTGGACCGTCACCTCTTCGCCGACGACCTTGCCGATCAGCGCCCGGCCGATGGGCGA
>DAOPOS010000021.1:18022-44528 GCA_035358035.1 Syntrophales bacterium
GGACCGTCACCTCTTCGCCGACGACCTTGCCGATCAGCGCCCGGCCGATGGGCGAGGTGACCGAGATCCGGTTGGCGTTGATGTCCGACTCGAAGGGCCCGACGAGCTGGTAGGTGGTCTCCTCCCCGGAGTCGATGTCGGCGATGGTCACGGTGGCGCCGAAGACCACCTTCTCGTACGTCATGCCCGCCAGATCGATCACCCGTGAGCGGGCGAGGTTGGTCTCCAGCTCCTGCATCTTGCCGTGCAGGAAGGACTGCCGCTCCTTGGCGGCGGTGTATTCGGCGTTCTCGGAGAGATCGCCGTGGCCGCGGGCGATCTCGATGTCCCGGATGTTCTGCGGGATGTCCACGTTCTTGACGGCTTCCAGGTCCTTTTTCAGCTTTTCGTAGCCGGCCCGGGTAATGGGCATCTTTTCCATGGGGTCTCATCCTCTGCGGCGACCTGCGTCATCGCCGCGTTCCTTTGATCTGGCCTGGTTTTAGACGACAAACGGTTCCCTGTCAAGCGCCATTCGCCCCGGGACCGCGCTGCGCGCCGGATCGCCCGCGCGTGTTCCCCGCCGCCCGAGCGGCCCCTGTCCGCGGATCGCCGGAGGCCAGCGCACCCGGGTCGCCCGGGCGCTCCCCCGCGTGCCGGGCCGCCATCCTCCGTCGGTTTTCCCGCGCGTGTTCCCCGCCGGCTGTCCCTCGCCCGCCGGTATGTGCGCAACAGGTGCGTGCCCGGCGTGCCCGAACGCTTCCCCGCTTGCCAGGCGGGGACAACTGTGGTACAAAACCGGCGGGATTGAAGACACTTAAACGGCGCGCGAAAACGAAGCGCGCGAACCCCGGCGACGGGACGGGCGGAGGCGGGATGCGGGACCGGTACAACAGGGACATCAACTATCTGCGGGTTTCCGTGACGGACCGGTGCAACCTGCGCTGCCGGTACTGCATGCCCAAGGCGGGGCTGTCGCTCATCGGTCACGACGACATCCTGCGCTACGAGGAGATGATCCGCATCGTCCGCATCGCGGTCCGGCTGGGCATGGGCAAGGTCCGTATCACGGGGGGGGAGCCGCTCGTGCGGCGCGGCCTGGCGGAGTTCATCGCGAACCTCCGGAAGATCGAGGGGCTGCACGACATCGGGTTGACGACCAACGGCATCCTGCTCGAGGACATGGCGCCGGCGCTCTACGCGGCGGGCCTGAGGCGCATCAACGTCAGCCTCGATTCGCTCGATCCCGAAAAGTACCGCCACATGACGCGGGGGGGCGACCTGGAGACCGTCATCCGGGGCATCCGGACAGCCCGGGAATGCGGGTTCGATCCGATCAAGATCAACGTGGTGACGATGAAGGGGTTCAACGACAGCGAGCTGTTCGATTTCGCGGCGCTGACCCTGGAGCGGCCGTATCAGATTCGCTTCATCGAGCTGATGCCCATGGGGCAGGCCGGGCCGGAAAATGACGGCAATTTCCTCTCCAACGACGTCATCCGGCACCGGATCGAGGAACGGTATCCCCTCGAGCCCGTGAGCGACGGGAGAAATCCGGAGGCCGGGCCGGCCCGGGTCTACCGGGCCGCCGGCGGGCAGGGCGAAATCGGCTTCATCAGCCCCGTCACCCATCATTTCTGCGAAACCTGCAACCGCCTGAGACTCACGGCGGACGGCTGCCTTCGGGCCTGTCTTTTGAGGGACGACGAGGTCGATCTGAAGCGCCCCCTGCGGGACGGATGCAACGACGCGGACCTGGAGGCGCTGATCCGGGGGGCGATCGCGAAAAAGCCCCCACGGCACGAGCTGTCCTGCGGGCAGACGCAATTCAAGAAGTGCGCGCAGCAGCGGGACATGTCGGCCATCGGCGGCTAGGCCGCGCGCTTCAGGCGCTGGCGGGGGAGGGGGGACGCAGATGATCTTCGACGAGGCGCTGTCCCGATCTTACGACGACTGGTTTCAGACCCCGTCCGGACGCTGCATCGACGCCCGGGAAAAGGCCTTCATCCTGTCCATGATGTCGCCGCGGCCGGGGGAACGCCTCCTCGATGTCGGGTGCGGCACGGGGGAGCACCTGCGGATGTTCCACGAGAAGGGGTGCGAGGTCACCGGCCTCGACGCCTCGCCGTTCATGATCGCGCGGGCGCGGGAAAAGCTGGGCAGCCGGGCGGAGCTCCACGAGGGGCGCGCGGAAGACCTCCCCTTTTCGGACAACGCGTTCGATCACGTCGTGCTGATCACCGCCCTGGAATTTACCGAAGATCCCGGCCTCGCCGTCTCGGAGGCCATCCGCGTCTGCCGCAACCGCGTCTTTCTGGGGCTGCTCAACCCGTATTCGCTGCTCGCCGTGCAGCGCGGCCTGGAGGGCCGCCTCCGCGACACCGTCTACAGCCGGGCGCGCCTCCTGAGCCTGCGAGAACTGTCGGGGATGATCCGCGACCGGCTGGGATCGACGCCGCTCACGTGGGGAAGCGTCATCCTCTTCCCCGCGTCCTGGTACCCCGCGGCGGGGATGCTGGAAGAGCGGCTCCCGGCCGTGAAGAATCCCTTCGGCGCCTTCATGGGCCTGTCTTTTCCCATGCGTTACCGCTACCGGGCGGTTCAGGACCCGATCCGGGACCCGTTCAAAATGAAGGCAAATCAGCACAACCCCGTGCACGGGGCGGTGCGGGAGATGGAGCGATGAACCGATGAGCCGGGAGGCCCTGCTGTATGAACGGCTGCCGGACGGCGAGGTCCGGTGCGGCCTCTGCGCCCACCGCTGCCGGATCCGCCCCGGCCGGCGGGGGATCTGCGGGGTCCGGGAGAACCGGGACGGCGTCCTGCATTCCCTGGTCTACGGCAACCTGATCGCCGAGAACCTCGATCCCATCGAAAAGAAGCCGCTCTTCCACGTCTATCCCGGCTCCCGCGCCTTTTCCGTGGCGACGGTGGGGTGCAACTTCCGCTGCACGTTCTGCCAGAACCACGACATCTCGCAGATGCCGCGGGAGGCGGGGGACGTCCTGGGCCGGCCGGTCGCCCCGGAGCGGGTCGTCATCGCGGCCGCCGAGACGGGCAGCCGGACGATCGCCTACACCTACACGGAGCCGACGGTGTTCTTCGAGTACGCCCTGGACATCGCGAAGCTGGCCCATGGGCGGGGCATCGGGAATGTCTTCGTGACGAACGGCTACATGACCGCGGAGACCGTCGCAACGGTCGCCCCCTATCTGCTCGCCGCCAACGTGGACCTGAAATCGTTTCGGGATGAATTTTACCGGGAGCAGTGCGGCGCCCGCCTCCATCCGGTTCTGGACAGCCTCCGAGCGCTGAAGGCGGCGGGCGTGTGGGTCGAGGTGACGACCCTCCTGATTCCGGGGCTCAATGAGAGCGAGGAAGAGCTTCGCGAGATCGCCCGCTTCATCCACGGCCTCGGGCCGGAGACGCCTTGGCACATCAGCCGGTTTCACCCGCAGTTCCGGATGCGGACCACGCCCCAGACGCCGCCGCAGGCCATCCGCCGCGCGGCGGACGTCGGCCGGGCGGAGGGGCTGAGGTATGTGTACAGCGGCAACCTTCCCGGGGACGAGGGTGAGAAGACCTTCTGCCATGACTGCGGGCATCTCCTGATCGACCGCTTCGGCTACACCATCCGGGGCGTCGATCTGGACGGGGCGCGCTGCCCCCGCTGCCGGACGCCGCTCGCGGGCGTCTTTTCATAGGCCGTCCGCCTCCGGCGACGCGGTGCGCTCTCCCCGCGGCCGGGTCCCACTGGGGGCATCTTTTCACAGACAGGCCGTCCGCCTCCGGCGACGCGGCGCGCTCTCCCCGCGGCCGGACCCCACCCGCGGGCGTCTTTTCACGGGCCGTCCGCCTCCGGTCCGGCCCCGTTTCCCGCCAGGTCCGCCTCGTCGTACGACCGGTCCAGAATCTCCCGGGCGCGCGCCAGCTCCCCGGCCGGGACGAGGATCTTCACCTCTCCGAGGCCGTCGATGGTGATGGCGTAGATGGCGCCGGCCGCCTCGTACTGCAGGCGGGCCGGTATGCCCTCCGTTTCGAGCTGGCCCGTGATGATCCGGGCGTTCGTCAGGCCCGCGGCCGCGGTGACGACCCGCCAGTCCTCCGCCTCCATAGATTCCGACCCTCCCGTTTCCTTCCCGTCGCGGACATTCGCGACGCGAGATCGTTGTGGCCTCATCCGCCTGTCCGCCGGACCTTTTTCGACCCTGCACGCCTTTTGGATTGTTCGGGTCTCGGCCGCCACGGGGGAGTTCCCGTAAAAACGACGGTTTCTGGCGCGTTAGCGCGCGTTTCGCCATCTGCGGCGCAGCAGGGAGGTGCCGGGCCGAAAAAGGTCCGGCGCGCAAAGGGGCGACGATTTTCAAAAGCCGAAACATGTTTACCATGGCTCCCGGGGGCGGCCAAGAAAATTCGCGAAGGACACAAGATGTTGTGGTGGTGATTTCGTCCGACCACATTTTGTTGTATTTTTCCTTTACAAGGCCGGATTCTTTTGCTACATTTCCCCCAAAAAACGGGGAGAAGCGGGTCCGGTGAAGCTCAAGCGTCTGGAAATCCTCGGCTTTAAGTCTTTTGCCGACAAGATCGTCCTGGATCTTACGCCCGGGATCAGCGCCATCGTCGGCCCCAACGGCTGCGGGAAGAGCAACATCGTCGACGCCCTGCGCTGGGTCATGGGCGAGCAGCGCCTGAAGGCCCTGCGCGGCAAGAAGACCGAGGACGTGATCTTCAACGGCAGCGACGAGGCGGCCCCCGTCGGCATGGCCGAGGTGTCCATGACGATGGAGGCGGGCGACCGCCCCTTCCCGGATCCCTACGGCGAATTCCGCGAGGTCATGATCTCCCGCCGCGTTTACCGGGACGGGGAGAGCGAGTACGGCCTCAACAACATGACCTGCCGGCTCCTGGACGTGAAGGAGTTCTTCCTGGACACGGGGGTCGGCGCCCGCACCTATTCCATCGTGGAGCAGAACAGCGTCGCGACCCTGGTCGAGGCGAAGCCGGAGGACCGGAGGCAGTTCATCGAGGAGGCGGCCGGCATCGCGAAATACCGGAGCCGCAAGGAAGCGGCCATCCGCAAGATGGAGGCGACCCGCCAGAACCTGCTCCGCATCCACGACATCCTGCGCGAGGTGAAGAGCCAGCTCAACGCGGTCTCCCGGCAGGCCAAGCGGGCCGAGCACTACAAGGCCCTGAAGAAGGACGTCCGCGAGGCGGAACTGGCGCTCGCCCTGCAGAGCTACGCCGATTTCATCGAGAAGCGGAACACCCTGGAAGGCGAGCGGAACGGCGCCCGGCAGCGGGGGGAGGGCATCCGGACGTCCCTCCAGGCGATCGAGGCGTCGCTCGAGGCGCTGAAGGCCGAGGTCCTCGAAACGGAGCAGCTCCTCGCCGGGCAGCAGGAGGCGCTCTACCGGCTCCGCAACGAGATCGGCATCAAGGAACAGGGCCTGGAATTCAACCGGGGCCGGACGACCGACACGGCCGCGCGGCAGGAGAAGCACCGGGAGGCGATCGGCCAGCTCGAGCGGCGCCGCGAGGAGCTCGAACGGGAGGAGGCGGACCTGAGCCGGACGATCCTCGAGGCGGAGGAAACGCTCCGCGGTCTGCGGGCCGCGGTCGCGGAAGGGCAGACGGCCGTGGAGGACCTGCGGCGGGAGGGCGACCGCCTGGAGAAGGAGCTGGACGAGCGCAAGATCGCCTTCGTCGATGCCGCTTCGGAGAAGGCGAAGCGCCGGAACCTCATCCTGGGCCTGAATCGCAGCCTCGACGATCTTCGCCGGCGGGACGAGCGGGACCTCCGGGAGCAGGAGGAGCAGAACGAGCGCCGGGGCGTCCTCAGCCGCTCCCTCGCGGAGCTCCGGGCGTCGC
The DNA here is from genome assembly GCA_035358035.1 of Syntrophales bacterium. Lineage (GTDB taxonomy): Bacteria > Desulfobacterota > Syntrophia > Syntrophales > UBA2251 > UBA2251. The sequence continues at coordinate 23,876 of DAOPOS010000021.1, forward strand.
TCGCGGCCCAGGAGGCGGCGGAGCGTTCGCTGCGGGAGGAATCCGGAACGGCGGCCGCCGCGGAGGAGCGTCTGCGCCGGGAACTGCCGCAAGTGGAGCAGGCCATCGGCGCCCTCAAGGACGAGCTGGGCCGGAAGGCGGCGCGGCTCGCCTCCCTGAAGGAATTCCAGGAAGGCTACGCCTGGTGCAACGAGGCGACCCAGTCCCTCCTCGCCGCCCGCCGGCAGAAGGACCCGCCCCCCACGGACGCCTTCTTCGGCGTCGTCGCCGACCACCTGGACGTCCCGCAGCCCTATGAAGCGGCGGTGGAGGCCGTTCTGGGCGAGCGTCTGCAGTACATCGTGGTGGAAAGCCAGCGCGACGGCGTCCAGGCCATCGACTACCTGAAGAATCACGCCCTCGGCCGGGGAAGCTTTATCCCCCGGGAGGTGCGCAACCACCCGCCGGACGGCCACCTGCCCCCCTATCTGGAGGACACGGTGCGCCTGGTCGATGCGGTGCGGGTCACGCCGGATTTCCGGGGCGTGGCCGACCATCTGCTCGGGGACGTCCTGCTCATCCCCACCCTGGCGGAAGGGCTGTCGCTGTGGGAGCGGAACGGCTTCTCGGGCACCTTCGTGACCCCGGAGGGGGACATCATCCATCCCCAGGGCGTGCTGAGCGGGGGGAGCACGAACGGGAACGGGAAGAGCCTGCTCAGGAACAAGCGGGAGATCTCCGAGCTCGAGGGCGAGGTGGCGCGCCTGCGGGAGCGGCTGGCGGCGGCGGAGGATCAGCGGCGGCAGGCGGCCGCGGAGCTCGCGCAGGCGGACGAAACCCTCCGCCGGCTCCGGACGGCGCTGCATCAGCAGGAGCTTCAGGCGACCACGCTCCGCAAGGACATCGAGCGGTTCGACGACGAGCAGAGGCGTCTGGAGCAGCGGCTGCGGGTGGTCGCCCTGGGCCGGGAGCAGTTGAAATCGGAAGAGCAGGACATCCAGGGCAAGATCGCCGAGGCGACCCGCGAGATCGGGGAACTGGAGCAGGGCGAGGGCGATCTGAACGCGGACATCGCCGACGTGCAGGCGCGCTGGCAGGCCCTGCGGGCGGATCTCGCGCGGCAGGAGGCCGTGTTCACGGACCGGAAGGTCCGCCTCGCGTCTCTGGAGGAAAAGCGGGAGGCGGATCGGCGCGCCCTGGCCCGCATGGCGGAAACCCGCGCCGCCATGGGTGAGGAGATCGGCGCGCGGCAGAAGGAGTTCGAGGCTGGCGTCCGGCATGCGGAGGAGCTGGCCCGCCAGGCGGTGAGCGACAGGGAGGCCCTGACCGCGCTGTACCGGCAGCAGCAGGAGCTGGACGCGGCCCTGGCCGGACTGAGGGACCGCCTCCAGGACCGGGAGCGGGTCCTGAAGGAGAAGGAGGCGGAGGCGCGGGAGGCCAAGCAGCGCCTGGAGCGCGCCGTTCAGGAGGCGGGCGATCTCGAGATGGAATACCGGGAGATCGGCGTGCACATGGACCACCTGCGGCAGGGGATGCAGGCCCGGCACGCCTGCGACCTGGACCAGGCGATGCCCGGGTTCCGGCGGCTCGAGGCCTCCGAGCTCGAGGCGCTGGCCCAGGCGCTCGAAAAGAACCGCCAGGTCGTGGAGAACTTCGGAGAGGTCAACCTCCTCGCCCTGAACGAGCACGCCGAACTCAAGGAACGCCATGAATTCCTGGCCGCGCAGGCGGCCGACCTGCAGACCTCCCTCGACACCCTCCAGGCGACGATCACCCGGATCAACCGGGTTTCGCGCCAGCGGTTCTCCGAGACGTTCACGGCGGTCAACGCGCGTTTCGAGGAGGTGTTCGGCAAGATCTTCCCCGGCGGCAAGGGCCGCCTCAGCCTGACCGACGAGTCGGACCTGCTGGAAACGGGCGTCGACATCCACCTCCAGATTCCGGGAAAACGCACGCAGAATGTCACCCTGCTGTCCGGCGGCGAAAAGTCGCTGGCGGCGATCGCCCTGATCTTCGCCATCCTCCTGTACCGGCCTACGCCGTTTCTGGTCCTCGACGAGGTCGACGCGGCCCTGGACGACGCCAACATCGCGCTGTTCAACCGCCTGGTCCGCGAGATCGCGGAGCATTCTCAGGTGCTCATGATCACCCACAACAAGCGGACCATGGAGGTGGCGGAGAGCCTCTACGGCGTCACCATGGCCAAGCAGGGCGTTTCCTCCCTCGTCTCCGTAAGCCTCCAGCAGTCCTGATCGACCCCCGCCGCCCTTTACTTCCGCCGGCAAAACGATTATAAGGCCCGACAGGATCGATTCCCCCCGTGCGGGGAACGGGAAAGGCGCGGCGCGGATTGCCGCCGCCGCGGAGGTGTTTCGGGATGGCAGGCGACATCTACAAAAAAGGATTCTTCGACCGGCTCAAGGACGGTCTGGCCAAGACCCGCAAGCTCCTGGTGACCGATGTCGACGACATCATCCTGGGCGAGAAGAAGATCGACCAGGACCTCTTCGACGAGCTGGAGGCGGCGCTGATCGGCGCCGACGTGGGGCCGTCCTTCACCTATGAGCTCATCGAGACCATGAAGGAGCGGGTGAAGCGGCGGGAACTCGAGAAGCCGGAGCGGCTCCGGCAGGTGCTCCGGGAGAGCATGCTGGCGATCCTCAAGAAGAACGAGGCGCCCATGCAGATTCCCGTGGGCGAGCTCTACACGATCATGGTCGTCGGCGTCAACGGGACCGGGAAGACCACGACCATCGGCAAGATGGCCGCCCGCTTCAAGAAGCAAGGCATGCCGGTCCTCCTCGTCGCGGCGGACACGTTCCGGGCGGCGGCGATCGAGCAGCTCGAAATCTGGGGCGAGCGGGTCGGGGTTCCCCTGCTCAAGCAGAAGATGAACGCCGACCCCGCGGCCATCGTCTTCGACGCCCTGCACGCCGCGAAGGCGGGCAAGGCCGACGTCGTCATCATCGACACGGCGGGGCGCCTCCACACGAAGACGAACCTCATGGAGGAGCTCAAGAAGGTCAAGCGGATCATGGCGCGGGAGCTCCCCGGCGCGCCGCACGAGGTCCTGCTCGTCATCGACGCGACGACCGGCCAGAACGCCATCAGCCAGGCGAAGATGTTCAACGAGGAGATCGGGGTGACGGGGATCGTCCTGACCAAGCTCGACGGGACGGCGAAGGGCGGGATCGTCATCCGCATCGCCCAGGAGCTGGGGATCCCCATCCGCTACATCGGCATCGGCGAGCGCCTCGACGACCTGAGGCGGTTCCGCAGCGAGGAGTTCGTGGATGCCCTGTTCGAGGGTAACGGCGCGTCATGAAGCTGCTGGAGTGCGTCCCCAATTTCAGCGAGGGCCGGGACGCCGAAACGATCGAGCGGATTGCGGGGGCGGTCGCGGCCGTGGCCGGCGTGACGCTGGCCGACGTCCACCGGGACCCGGACCATCACCGCAGCGTGTTCACGTTTCTCGGGGCGCCGGAGACCGTGGTGACGGCGGCCCTTGCCGCGGCGGGCGTCGCGCTGGAGCGGATCGACATGTGCCGGCATGACGGCGTCCATCCCTGCATCGGCGCGATCGACGTCGTTCCCTTCGTGCCGCTGGGGGACACCCCGATGGCGGCGGCGGTGGGCGCGGCCCGGGAATTCGGCGGGCTTCTGGGCGAGCGGCACGCCGTGCCCGTCTATTTCTACGGAGAGGCCGCCCTGCACGCGTCCCGGCGGGAGCTTCCCGCCCTGAGGCGGGGCGGCTACCGGGGACTGCCGGACAGGCTGGCCGGCCCGGACGGGCGGCCGGATGCCGGTCCGGCGGCGTATCGGGCGGCCTGCGGGGCGGCGGCCGTGGGGGCCCGGGGCGTCCTGGTCGCCTTCAACGTCAACCTGCGGTCGTCGGATCTCGAGGCGGCCCGGACCATTGCCCACGCCATCCGCGAATCCTCGGGCGGGATGAAGGCGGTCCGGGCGATGGGGGTGCTGCTCGCCAGCCGCAACCTCGCCCAAGTCTCCATGAACCTGACGGACTGGCGCGTCACGTCGATGCGGGAGGTCTTTGCCCGCATTCGGGACCTGGCTGCGGCGCGCGGGATCGACGTCCTGGAGTCCGAACTCGTCGGCCTCGCCCCCCGCGGGGCGTTCGGCGGGGCAACGGCGGAAGAACTTCTGCTGGCGGGATTCTCCGACGCGAAACTGATCGAGAGCCATCTCCCCGCGGATGCGTGATGCCGACACAGCTTCGGTCCGATGTTATCCCTGTACCCCGCGCGATCGGGATTTATATGGCGGACCGGGCTCTGCTCGATAGGGACATCGTCCCTGTATCGTTCTCCACCAATGTCGCGCGCAGGCGCGGGTTGCTGATGCGTCAGGCGTTTTGTGTCGGAGGCGGGAGGATGGGGCCCCGGCGTATTGACACCATCCGGAAACCGTGTTAATCGGCCGGAGCTTTACTGGCAAAAATCGATTTGAGCCCCCGTAGCTCAGCAGGATAGAGCACCGGATTCCTAATCCGGGTGCCGCGCGTTCGAATCGCGCCGGGGGCACCAAATAAAAACAAGGGGTTACAGCTTCAGGAGCGTAACCCATTTTTCTTTGCTAATCGATTCTCTCCCCACTCTCTCCCCACTTTTTGATCCAATATCCGTCAAAAATACCCGGCAGACTTTCCCAACGCTTTTTCCCCAAGCCTCGTTTTCGGCGTACAACACCATCGGGTCCCGGGCTGCGCGGGTTGCAATTCATCAGCGCGATGATATAGAATGTTGACAATTGAGTTGTTATGTATGGCTTGCCAATCCGACAACAGAAATTACGGGGGATCGCCATGGCCAAGAAAATTAAATCGAAGTCACCTGAGCTTGAGTTCGAGGAAGCTTTCGATGAGATTGCGGGGCAGGACTACCCTCCGATAGACGATGTTTTTCTGAAAATGATTGCCGACGGCGACGTTCCCTTGACCGACGATCTGTTTTTTGAATGTCTCCGGGAGTCCAAGAACTATCTGCGAACCCAACCCTTCCGGGATAAAGTTGTGGCTTGGACCCTCGAAGGAAATCGCAAGATGCTTAATCGCATCCAGACCTCACTCAAACCGGAACGCAGAGGAAGGCCTCCCAGCAAAACGGGCGGATCCAGAAAGCACCAGATTGCGATAAGCTATCTGAAGAACTTGAAATTGTTAGACAACTTCTTGATGAATCATGCCGGCAAGTCGAACTCGACCAAGAATGCGATTTTTCGGGCATTATACCCCGAGTCCAAGATTGATTTCCGTCTCCACCAAACGTACCAGGAACTAGCCATTATTTTAACGTGCGAGCAGTGGGGGATCTCCGAGCGAACCATGCGCAAGCTCCGATCGACGGTGCCTTTGTTGCGGACATAATCTAAAGATAGCAAAAAACCAGAATAATTCCCGCCTCTTAAGAACTGCAAAAATAAACCTGCATTTATTATTTCCAGAAAGAATAGTAATATCAAGGACTTATACCTTGACTTTGGCCGAATTGCGGTTATCATATTGCTAAATCATGAAAGGAAAAACTGCATCACTACGGAGGACCTGCACATGGACGATGACAAGAAACTCCTGGATTTCTCGGAGCTTGAAAGGGCGCTCCCGCCCATCGTGTTCCGTAACTGGAAGGGATGGCGCGATGTCCTGCCGATCACGCCCCGCACCATGGCCAACTTCGATTGTCAGGGAACTGGACCTCAGGAGCGGCTGATGTGCGGTCGTGTCGTCGGGTATCCGCGGGCCGCTCTGATTGCCTGGTTGAAGGAGCGCTCAAAAATAATTTCATAGAATGTTGTGATGGAAAATTTTCACCCTGACCACTTGGCGGACCTTCGTAAGTCAGGTCTGTCCGATGAAACGATCCTTACCGCTGGTATTGCCACCGTTGTCCCAGGCAATATTCACGTGAGGCTTGGCTTTGATCTGCCGACCCTGCGGTCGATGTACGAGATTCCTTATGGGGGTGGCTTTTCTCGTTATCGATGTTTCTATGGTAACGGCGAGAACCATCCGAAGTATCTCCAGAAGAGGGGTTCCGGCAACCATCTCTACGTCCCGCCTTTGGCTGCGCGCATCCTGTCTGATGCCACTAAACCGCTCTATATCACGGAGGGCGAGAAAAAAGCCCTGAAGGCCTGCCAGGAAGGTTTGCCCTGCGTCGGCCTTGGTGGGCTTTGGAGTTGGAGCCATAAGGGCGGCGAACTCATCCCCGATTTCGAAAATGTCGCCCTGAAAGATCGTCGTGTTTTTATTGTCCCGGACAACGATTATCGTAAACCCGACAAACACGGGTACAAGAAAAACCTTGAGCAAGCTGTAAGCCGGTTTGCCCATGCCTTGGTTGAAAAAGGCGCAAAGGTAGCGATCGTGGAACTTCCTGATGGATCGGAGAAGGGACTGGACGATTACCTGTGCGCCCATACGCTGGACGAGTTTCATCAAATCCAAAAAATCGACACGTCCGCGACGGAAATCACCACGAATTCAAAGGATCCTAAAACCACCATTTCGGAACGACTCATAGAACTGACGCTTTCTGAAGCGGAGTTGTTCCATGGCGCGGACTCAAAACCATACGCCACCATAAGGAAAGACGGGCATCCCGAAACATACCCCCTCCGCAGCAGGGGCTTCCGTGCATGGCTGTCCGGCAGGTATTGGCAGGAATACCGCAAGGGATGCAAAAAGCAGGTCATCGAGGACGCACTGGCGACCCTTGAAGGGCATGCCATCCATGAAGGCCTTTATCGTCCCGTATATGTCCGCGTGGCGAATTGTGCAGACAGGATCTATCTGGATCTCGGTTCGAATACCTTCGAGGTGGTGGAGATCGCCCCTGAGGGATGGAAAATTACCACATGTCAGGACGACGTCAAGTTCCTACGCCCAAACGGGATGGCCGCTCTGCCCCATCCGAAGGAAGGTGGAGGCGTCGAGGACCTGAAGAAATACGTAAATCTGGCGAACCCGGAAGATTTCCCTCTCATCGTCGGTTACATAATCGGGTGCTTCCACCCCGCAGGGCCATATCCGATTCTCGCCGTCACAGGCGAACAGGGCTCGGCAAAATCTACGCTCCTGCGAGTGATCAAGAACCTCTCGGATCCCTCGACGGCACCTCTCAGATCCGTACCGAAGGATCTCCGGGATCTTGCAATATCCGCCTCAAACATGAGGGTCTTATCCTTCGATAACTTGAGCGAGATACCCGTCTGGCTATCTGACGGTCTATGCCGGTTGGCCACAGGCGGAGGTTTCGCGACCCGGACGCTCTACTCCGACGACGAGGAAACCATCTTTGATGCCAAGCGTCCAATCATGCTGAACTGCATTGATAATGTTATCCGACGCCATGATCTTGCGGATCGGGCGATCACCATTAACCTCGCCGTGATCCCCGAGGCCCGTAGAATCCCAGAGCAGGAATTTTGGGACCGGTTCAACGAGGATACGTCGGCTATCCTTGGGGCAATTCTGGACGCTGTCAGCTGCGCCTTGAAAAACGTCGATCGCATTCAACTTAATTCTCATCCCCGCATGGCTGATTTTGCGAAATGGGTGACCGCGGCAGAAGAATCCTTGGGATGGATGCCTGAAACTTTTCTTAACCTTTACAGGCAGAACATCCAAGACATGATGAGCTTGAGTCTGGATGCCGACATGGTGGGCACGGCAGTTCTTCTGTTTATGGACGGGAAGACAGAATGGCAAGGGACGGCGACCGAGCTTTTGAACCAGCTGGAAGAGGTGGTTGATGAGCGGACTTCCAAGGCAAAAGGTTGGCCTCGGGGGGCCCATATTCTTTCCGGGAGAATGAAGAGGGCAGCAACGGCACTTCGGGCTCAAGGGATTTCGGTCACATTCGGAAAGCGATCCTCACGGGAGAGACTGATCACTCTGCAAAAAGTTGGGAATACAAGCGTCACAAGCGTCACCGAGGTCGGAAATTCAATCTATCATACTGATATTACGCGCGAATCAACGATGACGCTTCCCTTCGACGGTAGCGTCATCGGAGCGTCAGACCATGTGGCGGAGCGTCACGCCTCCCAGACGAAGGACACTCGCGATGCTCCGATCCCGGCTACCACACTATGCGACATGAAGGATGTCCTTATATGATACCGAGGCTTCTCTCAGACCTTAATCTTATTGGCTATGAAATTTCCATGGAGGGTGACAACATACGGTTGCGCTACCGGAAACCGGGCAATCCTCCGGAAACAGCCCGGCAACTGATAGCGGAACTGCAGCGCTTCAAGAGCGAGGCGATACAGATTCTCAAAACGCGAACAAATATTCCTCCCCCGCTCGTTGAAAACACGCCGAGGGTCATATGGATCAATCCGTACAGCTCAGGGACACCGGAGGCAAGGCGGGAATCGCTGCTCCAGTGTATGGAGGCGACCTGGCTGATAACTTTCGACCGCATCATGAAAATCTGGCCGCAGGGATTCATATCGACGCCGGAAATCCGAGCGGCGGAGATCGGGGTTGAAATAATTCAGGCCGACGTGTTGACCGGCAGGGCGAAGCTTGCTGATTTTCAAGAGGCGGTTGAGGTATGGGAGCGAGTCGTGACAAGACAATTGGGATTACAGACAAACTAGAATCTGACCAATTATTTGAAAGTTGCAGACACCCATATCTCCCCTTTTCGCGGCCTCGGCCGAAAACCCATTTTGGGCCAGATGCGGCTGAATACAGGCCCAGGAGGTGACAACGATGGACAACGAACAATGGCTCGTAGGCTGGAAGGACATCGGGAAATACATCAAAAGATCGGCGAAAACGGCACGCAGGTGGGCCAAGGCCGGGATGCCGTTTTTTCGGGATCCGGCCGGGCGCCCGATCGCCAAGCCCTCCCAGATCGATGATTTCCTCGTGGACCTGAACCGGGACAACTTCGAAGATAGAAAATGGCGCGACGAAGGGATTTCGACGGCCCTGTCTCACGAGGACTACCGGGAGACCCAGCGGAAGGAATTTGAACAGAAGATTCTAGAGGCCCAGCGGCGATCAAAGCTCAGGTTTTCGTAGCGGGCTCGATGGTCCCATCCCGACGTCGATGCTCGTTCCCGACGCAACCCTATTTGGTGGACCGCACGGGGAGGGCATAGGCGGAGAAGTTAAAAGACAAACGATCCCCTCCAACAATCCCACCGCCAAATCGGAAGCCTCCAGCAACGGATCCGTCCGTATCGGATGCCCAAAGAACATTACAACTCAGGCGAATGAATTCGGTTAAATGAACCTCATGTCCACAGTCAGATTTATAGGTTTCAGATTTATCATACAAGCCCGCCAGCTCATGCTGTGTCGGCAGTCGCCAGTCTGAATAGCCACCAACGTGATAATTTGCGCAATAGGACTTCGCACCTTTCCAGTTGACACCCTCCCGACTGTCCTTGGCCGCCCACATCAGGTTCGTCCTCGTGTCCAGGACGGTTCCGTCGTCGTAGGCGATGAAGCGGCCGTCTCTTCGGACCTCCTTGACCGTGGGAACCGGCGGCCGCTTGGCCATGGCCAGTTGTTGTCTTTCCTCCTCCAGAATTCGCTTCTCCTCCTCTAGGGCGGCCTTCTGTCTCAGAAGCTCCCGCTCCTCCTCGATCTTCCTCTGCTCGGCGGTATAGTCGACAACCGGCGCACCCGTTCCAGGTGTCGACGCGGCTGCACTTCCGGGTTTGAAGTAAAATCTTCCCTCCAGTGAAGACAGCTCCCAGGGAATCTGTTTGCCCTTCGTCTGCCGCCCCAGATCCTGACGCACACTCTTGAAGACCTCCTCAATCGGCAGTCCGGGGGTCATCATGTGATTCATCAACGCCCCGGTGTAGGGACTATTGCGGCCGGCGCCGTCCGCCGCGATATTGCCCGGGCCTGTGGAATAGGATATCAGCGTCCCGCGGGGCGCCGACGAGATGATCGCCAATCCCCGGCTTGCCGTCCGGAAGCTCTTGCCGAAGGGATTGTCCCGGCAGGCGTCGAGAATAACAATGTTCATGGGATTCCCCGCATTCCCCATCTCGTCCAGAACCATGTCCGCGTCCACGGCCCGGTATTTCACGTCCGTGTCTCTGTCGATGCGGACCCCGATTGGCAGCAGGTAATTCTTTCCGTTGATCTGGACGCCATGCCCGGCGTAGAAAAACAGCCCGACCCCACCCTTTTTAAGCCGGTCGCCCAACTCGCGAATGGCATCCTCCATATCCTGCTGCGTGGCATTCTTCTTCAGGATAACATCGAAACCCAGGCGCTTGAGCGTCGCCGCCATATCGGTGGCGTCATTGACGGGATTCCTCAGGGGGCCGGAGCTGTAGGTGCTATTCCCGATGACCAGAGCGGTCCGCTGTTCGGTTGCTGCCGGCGTCGTCGCCGGAAGGATGAGGGACAGCATCAGGAGGAGAACGAAGATTCGCATGGATGGGACGCTCATAAAAACATCCTCCTTGCTCGGGTGGGCTCGTCTGATGGAGGAAATAGTACCATATTGGAGGCTTTTTTCCAGCCGTAAGCGAGCACGTGATTATCAGACGGCCAGAACGCCGGCGGGGGCGTGGAAGCAACGGAGGCGGACGTCATTTCCAGACAGTCTGGAATTGTATTGCATCGTGAGCCGCGATGACATATGGCGCGAAATGTCACCCTGGGGCTGAGCCCGCGAAAAAATTATCCGCCGGACCGATGCGGAGCCGCTTTTTCTGACGCGATCACCGATCCCACAACCCTGTCGTCCCGCGCTTCAAACCGTCACGTCGAGGGCCTGGGCCCGGTCCCTGAGTTCACGCCTCAGGATCTTCCCGGCGGCGCTGGAAGGCAGTTGCTCCATGATTACAACGCGACGTATCTTTTTGTATTTCGCCAGTTGTTCATTGGCGAATTCCAGTAACGTCTCCGGCGTGACGGCCTCCCCGGGAACCACCTGCACAAAGGCTACCGGAAGTTCCCCGTAACGGTCGTCCCGCTTGCCGACCACGGCGGACTGAACAACGGCCGGATGCCGGTTCAGGACTTCTTCGAGGTCGCGCGGATAGATATTGTACCCCTTGTAAATGAGCATGTCCTTCTTCCGGTCGACGATGTACAGGTACCCTTCTTCATCGAACCGTCCAATGTCACCCGACAGGAGCCATCCCTCATCGTCCAGGACCAGACGCGTCTCCTCCGGCTTGTTCCAGTAACCCTTCATGACCTGGGGACCCTTCACGCAGACCTCCCCGATCTGGCCCACGGGCATCTCCTGGGAGGCGTCCTCCGGATTCACGATCCGGATCTCCGTGTCCTGAACGGGAAGACCGACCGATCCGATGCGGAGCGCGCCCTTATCCGCAGGCGTGAAGGCACAGCCGACGGTCACCTCCGTCATCCCGTAGGCCTCGCAGATGACCCCCTCCATGGTTTCGGTCAGGTTCTGGAGCAGGTCGTGGGAGATGGGTGCCGCCCCCGAGGCAATGAGTCGGACTCCGGACATGTCGATACCCGGGAAGAGCGGATGCTCCACCAGCGGGTAAAAGATCTGCGGCGCGCCGCCGAAGATGGTGATCCCGTATTTCGGGATGGCGTTCAGGAATTCCGCCGCGTCGAACCGGGGCTGGACGATCAGCGTGCATCCGGCCATGAGCTGCATGTTCAGAAAGGCAAAGGCCCCCATGGCGTGGAACCAGGGCGGAACCACCAGGCTCATTTCCCGGCCCCGCCGGATGACGTGATCGTCCTCCCGGTCGCCATCGAATCTCTTCACCCCGAACACGCCGTCCCGGAAATCCACGTCTCCGCCCAGGAACCAGTAGCAGAGCTGGCAGGAGGCCACGATCCCGTTGAAATGCGTCACCATGACCCCCTTCGGCGTCCCCGTGGTGCCCCCCGTGTAGGAAATATGCGCCAGATCCTCGCTCGGAGAGAATTCGATTTCCGGCGCCTCCGGAGGATGTTCCGACAAAAGCGCGGTAAAGTCGATGGCCGGTTCCTGGAATGGAGTCTTTCGAAGCATCTTGGCCGGGGCGGCCAGCGGGGCATAGCAGTCCGCCAAGCTCACGAGGATGACGTGCCTGACCTTCGTCTGCGGCAGCGCCTTCTGGGGCATCCCGAACAGTAGATCCAGCCCGATGTAAATCCCGGCGCCGGAATCGTTGAGCTGGAAGACGAACTCTTTCTCGGCGAGGAGCGGGCTGACGGGAACGAAGACGGCCCCAGCCTTGAGAAGCCCGTAATAGGCAACGGCGAATTGAGGACAGTTGGGCAGGTGGATGGCAACGCGATCGCCCTTCCGCACCCCCAGTTTGAACAGCGCCGCGGCGAACCGGTCGGAGAGCTGGTCGAGTTCCCGGAAGGTCAGCTCCAATCCGGCAAAGACGATTGCGTTGCGATCGGGCCAAACCTTGGCAGAAGAACGAATGATCTGAAACAGAGGGACTTCAGGATACGTCAGACATTTTGCAACACCCTTGGGCCACTTCGAAAAGTTTTTCGACATGCGTCTCCTCCTTTCGTGATGCAGCGGCACATTACCTTGTCATTGATGGAAAATAACTTGATCAGGCGATAAATGGGTAAGATGTTGCTTCCGACAGCCCGGAGTATAGGAGGGGGTGCTTTATCCAGTCAAGGAAAAATTTTCATCGTGTCAAGAGCAAACAAACGGGAGGCTACTTCGAGATGCCCACAAAGGCATCTTGTCATAATGCCTTATAGGGCGCATCTCCTAAATCGGATAATGACAAAGGTCTTATTAACCTAAAACCCTCCACCGCGAAATTATTAGAGGGAATGCCCATCGCCCACTACCCTGCATCCAGAGCGGCCCCGCCGGGCATTTTTCCAGACATCTGGACTTTTGAACCACTGCCACTGCCCGGGGGAATAGTGGCTGTCGCTTGAGGCCTTCGCCCTCCACTCGTTCCTCCCCGCTGACTTCGCCTCTTGATTTAATGCATTTATTGCTATAGGGAAGAACACGTAGCCTCTGTTGCACCTTTCAGCACACCACATCCTTTGACGCTAACCGTAAAACAGGTGACCCATGAACAAATCAGAATTGATCGCTGTACTTTCCGAGAAAGAAAACCTGACCGAGAAAAGAGCAACCGAGATCATCAATCTCATCTTCGCTGAATTCTCCCGGACTCTGAAGAACGGCGGGAGAATCGAGATCCGGGAATTCGGGAGCTTCAGCGTGAGGGATTATGGTTCCTATGAGGGACGGAACCCGAAGACCGGCGAGAAGGCTCCGGTGGGGGCCAAGAGGTTGCCATTCTTTAAGGTGGGGATGGAGTTGAAGGAACTGGTGAACAAGTGATGAAACGCCTCTTTCTGGAGAATGTCCGGCACGGCGCGGCAATAAATCCGGTCCGGCGAAATCGGACCGTGACATAAATGAAAAAAACTTCCGCTCCGAGCGGGTGAAGGAGCTGACGGGCGGGAAGCAGACCCCGACCACCACCAAGCCCCAGACGATTTCCGACTTCCCGGTGGCGGTCAAACGGTGATGGTGTGTCAACACCTTCCGACAAATGTCTACGAGATCCGTCTGAGGGTTGGGAACGCCTCTCAGACAGTCGAGAAGGTCGGCTTATAGATCAGGAAGCGGCGGCTGTGATCGGCGACTTCCCCTTGGACCCGCGACCAGACATCCTCAGGCGCGGAACCTAACTGATCGGACCTTTATTCAATCTAACGTAAACCAGACACGATCTGTAAGGCTCTGATGGCTTCCTCCAAGCCAATTTGCTGGTCATCTCCTGCATCCCACTTTTGACGTTCCAACACCACGGCTTGCAATACCGCATTATCAATAGCTGAATCTAGCTGGGTCTGGGTAAACATCGAGGCAATCTGTTGATTCAATTGGGTAATAGTTTGGTCTTTCTGCTCAATAATTTGATCCTTGGCGGTATTCGCGGCAAGGACGGCCTGATCGAGCTGCGCCTGGGAATACACTATTTCGGTATATGCGGCGGAAACCTCGCTTAGCTCATCCTGGATGATAGTCACGGCTTGACTTGCCGGTTTCGTCCAACCGTAGACATCAATAAACTCTACCGTTTTCGTGGTGATGCTCAATCCCGTCAGCGTGGTACCGCTGTCCTGCCAATCACCTCCATCCACGCGCCATTTCGCCCCTGCCGACACGGCTGCCGTCGGCGTTATCGATACCTTCAGAGAGCTGGTGGGTGGGGTCATGCTGTACGTTCCACTGATGGTCGTCAACTCCCCGCTTGAGATCGAGACAGTTTTCTTGGCGGGTCTATACCACCCGCCTGTGATGTCCAGGTAATCCACCTCATGATTTCCGGTAACAAGACCGGTGACGGTGGATCCGGTCGTTTGCCAGGCGCCGTTGTCCACGCGCCAGCGGGCATCGGGAACCAGGCCGGAGGGGCCGATGTTGACCTTCAGGGATCCATTGATGGTGTAGGCCGCTGTCGCTATTTCTGAATCTTGAAGGCCCGACTTATAGGCAATGGCTTTCAAGGTCTGGGTGTTTGCAATCGTCACACCGGCGCCGTTCGTCAGTTCAGCGCCCACGGTCGCTGAAGGGTCGGCGCCGTCCGTGGTGTAACGGATGGAGGCGTCGGCGGTAGATGACGTGATGGTCACAGTTTGGCCGCTGTCATATGTTCCCTCGGAGATACTGAATACCGGTTTGGCCACGGTCCCAACATACACCATCGTCTTTGCCGAATAGGCTCCGTCGACGGACGTCACGGTTACGGTGGCCGTGCCGTTGGACAGAGGTTCGATCTGCTTCTGGCTCAACCCCTCTACTTCCGTAATTCGAGCCACTTCGGGCTTATCGATGGACCAGATAACTTCTTTCACCGTGGCATCAGCGGGGCTCAAGGTATGGATCAGCGCTCCGGGATCTCCACCGACGGTCAAATTCAGCTCCGCCATGTCCAGGGAAATGCCTGTAACCTCAACGAAAGGAATTTCCATCCCGTTGATGAACACTTTCTGCGGATTGCCGGTGACGATCCCATGACCGCCATTGATAGAAGGATGTATATGCTGGCCATAGGTGCTTGTCCCTAAGTTCCATAGGTTCTGTAGTGCATTCTTTGCTTCACGTCCATCGAGGTAATTCCAGCTTGTGTTCTCGATAATCAACAGACCGCCTTGGCCAGATTCAGCATTATCGTATCTATAACCAGTATTATCTACAGCACCTTTTTTTTGACCACTGACCAGCAATTTGGGTAAATCTTGCTGGTCAGTCATAAAGATTTGATTCGCAACTATCGTCAATATACCCGCTCCATATCCACCGCCTGCGCCACACCACCCAAGCCCACCATTTCCACCGCCACCCCCCCCAGGCTTAGCATTGCTTTGGTAGGGTCCGCCTACATCGAGGGCACCGCCCCCGATACCACACGTGCTTCCTCGGGGTTGATCCGCTGCTTCACCTCCATCGCCACCATTGCTAAAAGCGTTACCAGTACCGCCCAGACGGCTTGTTCCTCCAATTCCACCGCCAAACCCCCCTCCGCCAGCGCCAAGGTTATATGTACTTTCATATGAGATGTAAGGATCTTCTCCCCTCCCTCCTTGTCCGAACATATTCTCAAATACTCTCACACCATCGGAACTTAGAACTCCTTTGGTTTGCATGTTTGTGGTACTCAAAATAGCGATGGGATTGACCGGGGCTTCTGGATAATACCCATTGCGGACGCGTATGACTGAGTTCCTTCCCAGCGTTAACCTGCCATTAACCTTGATCACAAGCTGGGATATTCCGGAACTGGTGATCTCGACATTGTCCCCGATGGTCAGGTTGTCGAACACGTAGATTCCGGCAAAGGGATAATCGCCGTTTGGTCCCAGGACTTGGTTTGTCGAGAAGGTAACGTCTCCGGCGCTCTCGACGGCTCGGGCCTGGCCGGTCCATCCCAGAAGGCACAGCAGGGTGATCATCACGAAAGAAAAGAGATTTCGTACAAAAAACTTCCGCTTGGGATGATAGTAGGGCTGAACGGGTCTTCTGAACTGTCTCATGTGGCACCTCCTGCGAATGACGGAACCAGAAAGCGTTATCCCCTTTTTCCCCTTGCCGGTGTGTGGTTGACGATGTAGAGCATCAGAAGTGCGAGGATGTTCTTGTATCTCACTGGCAAGTAGGATTGACCGGTTTCACTCAATTTCTTGAGCATTCTTATCTTATGGTAGAGGAGGGGGACAAAATCGTATTCCTCCTTGATATTGTTGATTTTCTTTTCGATGACCCCATTTGTGCATTCCATCTTAGCCAGCATGTCGAGGCACCTTGCCTTTTCCTTATCCTTGACCTTGCCTTTGAAGATGTGCCGAAGAGGAATGTCGGCCGATGCGATGGCGTCGAATTGCGCAGTTTCCAGTTTGGCGATAAGATTCTGATTGTCAAGAGGCGACTTGGCCTTGAGAAGTTTGGCAACAAGCTCCCGGTTGCAGCGAGATTCCCGGAGAAGAGCCTCCGTGATTTTCAAGTTCGCTTTGTGCTTTTCAAGAAGGGAGGTAATCGCCTTGTAACCGGACTTTGCCGCCACCACCGCTACTTCTGCAAGAATTGTTTCGATCGTGATACCCCCCTGTTCTGTGGTTGTAACATCACGTTAATGGCCAATATTTTTTGATAAATACTTGCCTTTCGTTGATTGCAGTATTCGGAAGCGAGGTCTTGCGTGTCAAGAAGATCTTGAGTTAAATATAAAGAGATCAATGCTGATGTCAAGTTAAAATTATTCGAAAAACAAATATACGCTACTTATGCTTGAGGCGCTACCTCCAAAAGAGGTTCGCCCGCCTGCCGGAGGAGGTCGTCCTGAAGCGCCTCACGAAGCCCGGGGTGGAGGTCTGGCGGGAGCTGCGGGGGGAGTCGGTCCTGCCGGTGTGCGCGGACCCCAAGAGCGCCTACGCCTCCATCAGCAAGACGAAGACCTTCGCCCCGCCCAGCGGCAACGCGGCCTACGTCTTCGCCCACCTGATGCGCAACCTGGAGTCCGCCTGCATCAAGGCGCGGCGCTACGGGCTTGCGGCCCTGCGGATCCTGGCCTACCTGAGGAAGAACGACTTCGACCATGTCGGCCGCGAGGTCCGGCTCAACCGGCCTTCCGTCCATCCCCTGGAGCTGTCGGGCGAGATGCGGCGGCTGTTCGCCGGGATGTACCGGCCCGGGGTGCTCTACCGGGCCACGGGGGTGGTCCTCATGGAGCTCGTCCCGAACGCCCCCGTCCAGCTGGGACTGTTCGAGGACGCCCTCCGGGCGGAGTGTGTCCAGGACCTCTACCGGGTCGTCGACGAGGTCAGCGGGCGGTTCGGCAAGCACAGCCTGCACCTGGGCGCTTCGCACCCCATCGAGGCGCTGGGGAAGGGAACGCGGGGGGAGCCGACGGCCCGCGAGCGGACGCGGTTCCTCGGGGAGACCCGCCGCAAGCGCGTCAGCGTCCCGTTCGTGCACCTGAGGGTGTAGGGGGATTTGATTCGATGAGAATTTCGTCAATGGCCTGATTCTATTTGCACTTCTTCGCTCGAACATGTTCAGAATTAATCATGAAACGATCCATCTGTGTGACAGCGACTATCCTAATTTGGCAACCTCAATTCAGCATACAATGCAATTATTGTATTGCTGAATCCTCGGATCGGATACGGGATAAATTATATTGTTTTTTCCCTTGCAATTGATTGACATATTTTTATAGACCAGTATAGTCCGTAAGCTACAGATTGATCATCTCATTTGAATCAAACAGACACATCAGGATATTTAGATGAATGCTGAGCAACTAAAGCCCAATGTCATCGTTTACGGACCCATTTTCCCCGAACCGGTTCAGGTAATCACAGTCATTCCCCTTGGCGAATCCATCAAGCTGATTGGCAAGGGGCTTAAATCCGGTAAAGTTCACGATCCCGTCCTGAGCCTTGAACAACTTGCCGCACTTGAAGCGACCCCAGAGGAGGAGCCTTTCGACGGCGACTCGAAGCGTTTTCGACTGGGCATTGAGGCCTTGCGGTTGGCCCTGGCCTACGAGTACGATCCTTACTTCACCCTCTCCATTGCCCGCGTCGATCCTCTTCCCCACCAGTTGGAAGCCGTCTATGACTATTTCCTGAAGCTGCCCCGCATCCGATTTCTCCTGGCCGACGACCCCGGCGCCGGCAAGACCATCATGGCCGGCCTCCTCATCAAGGAACTTAAAATTCGCGGCCTGGTCAAACGCATCCTGATCGTCACGCCCGCCAACCTCTCTTTTCAGTGGCAACGGGAACTCAAAGACAAATTCCGCGAGAACTTCGAAGTGATCCGGAGCGATATCCTGAGAGCCAACTATGGCTCAAACCCATGGCAGGAAAAGAACGCGGTTATCACCTCCATCTCCTGGGTGTCGCGCATCGAAGACGCCAAAGACAGCCTCCTGCGAAGCCACTGGGATCTGATCATTGTCGATGAGGCCCACAAGATGAGCGCCTATAGCGCCGAAAAGAAGACCCTGGCCTATCAGCTCGGCGAGGCTCTCTCGGAAATCACCGACCATTTTCTACTGATGACCGCCACACCGCACAAGGGCGATCCTGATAACTTCTGTCTGTTTCTGGAGCTCCTGGACCGCGACGTTTACGGGGATGTGAAGAGCCTTGAAGAGGCCATGCTGGTGCACGAGGCACCCTTTTATCTTCGCCGCATCAAGGAAGCCCTGGTCACCTTTCCCGATCCCGATACAGGGCAGGTCAAAACCCTCTTCACAAGACGCACTGTCCGGACCATCGAATTTCAGATCGATGAAGAAGAGTGGGACTTCTATGACGCCCTCACCCGGTACGTGGAAGATCAGTCCATCAAAGCGGCCGCCGATGATTCCGCCCGTGGACGCGCCCTCGGATTCACGATGGCCATGCTGCAGCGCCGTTTCGCCTCCAGCATTCACGCCGTGCGTCGCACCCTGGAGCGGATGAAGGAAAAGAGGGAAAAGATCCTCGCCGATCCGGAAGGCTATCGTCAGGAGCAGATCTTCAAGAAGCTGCCCGAAGATTTTGACGATCTGCCTGAAGAGGAACGGCAGGAGATCATCTCGCAACTGGAAGACGTGGTCGCTTCTGTCGATCCAGCCGCCCTCAAGGAAGAGATCCTTCAGCTCGGGAAACTGATCATCCAGGCAAAGCACTTAGAAAGCAGGGAGATCGAATCCAAACTGGTTAAACTGCGGGATGAACTCATCAAGCAGAATGTATTCGACGATCAGCGGATGAAACTTCTGATCTTCACCGAACACAAGGATACACTCGATTTTCTGGTTGAGAAGCTGCGGGAATGGCATCTCACTGTCACACAAATTCATGGCGGCATGAAGATCGGCGACCGCGATACCCCGGGAACGCGAATCTATGCGGAGCGAGAATTCCGGGAAGACTGCCAGGTCATGGTCGCCACGGAGGCGGCCGGCGAAGGCATCAACCTCCAGTTCTGCTGGTTCATGATCAACTATGACATCCCTTGGAATCCTATGCGGCTTGAGCAGCGAATGGGCCGCATCCATCGCTACGGTCAGGAGAAGGACTGCCTGGTCTTGAACTTTGTTTCTACCAACACCCGCGAAGGGCGCGTCTTTCAGAAACTCTTCGAGCGGATCGAGAAGATCGAGGAGGACCTCGATCCGAAGCGAACAGGAAAGATCTTCAACGTCCTGGGGGATGTTTTCCCCTCCAACATGCTTGAGCGGATGCTACGGGATATGTATGCCCACAATCTCACCGAGGAGGTCATCAAGAACCGCATCGTCCAGGACATCGATACAGAGCGATTCCGCAGCATCACCCAATCGACATTGGAAGTGCTGGCCAAGCGAGAACTCAACCTTTCCGCCATCGTCGGCAAATCGGCAGAGGCGAAGGAAAGGCGGCTCGTCCCCGAAGTCATCGAGGACTTCTTCATTCAGGCCTCCCCCATCGCCGGCATCCATCCGAGGGAAACGGCCAAAGCAGGTCATATCTACCGCATCGGGCGGGTGCCCCGGACCCTCTGGCCGATCGGCGAACAGTTGGAACCCCAATTCGGAAAACTGGGCCGGGAATACCGGCAAATCGCCTTCGACAGGAAACGCCTCACTGACGATCCAACCCTGGAATGGGTCACGCCGGGACATCCCCTGTTTGAAGCGGTTCGCGAGGATGTATTTTACCGTGTTCAGAACGACCTGCGTCGCGGAGCGGTCCTTTATGACGTCCATCGTTCGGAACCGGCCAGGCTGGATGTATTTTCCGCCGCTATCCGTGATGGACGTGGCAATGTTCTCCACCGCCGCCTCTTTGTCGTTCAGGCTGATATGAACGGTTCTCTGGCCATTCGCCAGCCGACGATATTTCTGGATCTTAGCCCCGCACCGGCGTCAACCCCTGCACCCGACGGAGCGGGATTGCCTTTACGCGAAGCGGTCGAACAGGAACTCATCCAAAAAGCCCTAACCCAATTCCTTGGGGAGATCGATTGTCAAAGGAAAAAAGAAACTGAGACCATCTCCCGACACATCGAAATCAGCTTGAACGAACTGATCAACCGACAGAATCTGCGCATGGCCGAACTCCTGGAAAGCCAACAGGCAGGCGATACGAGCCCGCTTGTGGCCGCGAATATCAAAACGACGGAGGATCGTCTTTTTGAACTCAACGCCCGGCTTGAACGGCGGC
>DAOPOS010000022.1:0-43898 GCA_035358035.1 Syntrophales bacterium
CTATAGCATTCGCCCGGAGGCCTGTAAAGGCGAATCGGACCTCAGGCAAACGCGTAGCGCTCGCCAATGCCCGGCCAGTGCCCGTGGGCCTGGAGGATGAGCTCGCAGACCTCCCGGACCGCCCCCCGCCCCCCCGGCTTCCGGGTAACGTAATCGACCGTTCGAAGAACCTCCTCCGCGGCATCGGCCACGCCGACCGCCAGCCCGACGCGCTTGAGCAGGGGAATATCGACGATATCGTCCCCCACATAGGCCACCTCGTCGGCCGACACGCCGCGGCGGGGAAGCAGTTCCTCGAAAACGGCGAGCTTGTCGAAGCTCTGCTGATGCACCTCACGGATTCCCAGGTCCCGGGCGCGGTGCTCGACCGCCCGGGACAGTCGCCCCGTGATGATGACGACGTCAACACCGCTGCGCATCAGCATCTTCAGCCCGTGACCGTCCTTGACGTCGAAGTTCTTGCTTTCGCGCCCCTCGTCGTCCATGACAATCCGCCCATCCGTCAACACGCCGTCCACATCGAGAATCAGCAGCCGGATTTTCGCCGCCCGCGCCATAATCTTCTCCCTGTCCGCATCCGTCATCGTTCACCTCACGTCCTTATCCCTTTTGCCGTCATTCTGGAGGATTTTTGCTCACCCTTACAATCGCGCGCGGGGCTCCCCCGCCCGCCGGTGCCGGGTCGGCGGGTCTCCCGCCCCCCGACGGACGTGAGCGGCGTACACGGCGGGCTTGCCGCCATCAACGGGTTTCCCCGACGAGGCGGTCGATCGCGATCAGGGTCTTGAGGAGGCCGGGCAGCGCGTCGAGCGCCAGGGAGTTGGGCCCGTCGCACCGGGCCTGGGAGGGGTCCGGATACACCTCGAGAAACAGGCCGTCCACCCCCGCCGCCACCGCCGCCCGGCAGAGGTAGGGCACCATGTCGCGATCGCCGCCCGAGGCGTTTCCGCTCCCCCCGGGGAGCTGAACGCTGTGTGTGGCGTCGAAGACCACGGGAAAGCCCAGGGAACGGAGAATGGGCAGCGCGCGGAAGTCGGCCACCAGGTTATGGTACCCGAAGCTGGTTCCGCGCTCCGTCAGGATGATGCGCTCATTGCCCGCCGCCCGGGCCTTTTCGACCATCGGGGCACAATCCGACGGGGCGAGAAACTGGCCCTTCTTGAGGTTGATGACGCCTGCGCGACGCGCCACCTCCATGACAAAGTCCGTCTGGCGGCAGAGAAAGGCCGGGACCTGCAGCACGTCCGCCACCGCGGCGGCGGGCCCGATCTCCTCGAAGCGATGGACATCCGTTAGAACGGGAACATCGCACTCCCGTTTGACGGCAGCCAGAATCTCCAGGCCCTTCTCGAGGCCCGGCCCGCGGAATCCCTTAAGGGAGGTCCGGTTCGCCTTGTCGTAGGAGGCCTTGAAGATCAGGCCGATCTCCAGATCCCCGGCAAGGCCCTTGAGATAACGGGCGATCTCCAGGGCCATCGCTTCCGTCTCCAGGACGCAAGGCCCGGCGATCAGGGCCAGGGGGGCTCCCCCCCCCAGGGCGACGCTCCCCACCATGACCTGTTTCGTCTTCATTGTCTTTCACCCATTTTTCTCTCCAGGAGGAGGATCTTCATCCGCGGGATCTTGTTCCCCGCCCGGACGTGTTCCGGGTTCAGCTCGTAGGCCTTTTCGAAGGCCTGAAGGGCGTCCTCGTAGTCGCGGTTCCTTTCGTGGAGGAGCCCCAGGCGGTAGAGGACCTCCGCGTTTTCGGGGTCGTACTTCAGGGAGGCCTGATAGGCCTCGATGGCGGCGCCGGTCTTCCCCTGGCGCTCGTAGGCATATCCCAGCGCCTCGTGATGGGACGGCCTCCGGGGATTCAGGGCGATCAGCTTCCGGTAGGTCTGCACCGCCTCTTCGTAGCGTCCCTCCTCCATGTAGCGATCCGCCAGGACATCCAGGGCTCCGTCGGCCGGCCCCGCGGCGGCGGCCCGCTCGTACTGGGCAAGGGCCTCTTTCTTACGGCCCAGCTTTTCGTAGACGTCCGCCAGCTGCTGGCGAAGCTGGGGGTCCCGTTTTCCAAAACGCAGGGCCTTTTCGTAGTTTTCGGCCGCCAGGCCGTACTTTTTCGCTTCCGCGTAGGCGGCGCCGAGCTGCGCATGGACGTCCGCCTTCTGCGGCGACACCTTGACCAGGCGCTCATACAATGCGGCGGCGGCGGCAAAGCGGCCGGAACGGAACTCCAGATCGGCCAGCCTCTTCAGGGCATCGGCCTCCTCCGGCTTGAGTTTCAGCACCTGACGATACTCCTGTGCCGCCTCCCGGTCCATCTTGAGCTTTTCATAGGCCGCCGCCAGGTTGAAGCGGACGATGGCGTTTCCGGGCTCGATGGCCAGGGCCTTGCGGTCGTACGCCACCTCCTCGCGGGTCAGGCCCTTGTTTCCCAGGGCCAGCGCGAGGTTGGCATACGCCAGGGCATTGCGCGGCTGGCGCTTGACGATGTCCCGATACAGCCGGATGGCCTCTTCGTTCCTGCCGGCCTTGAGGCTGGCGGCCGCGAGCGCCATCCGGGCGTAATCCGCATCCGGCGTCCGTTTCAGGATGGCCCGGTAGGCCTCGATGGCCGCCGGGTAATCCCCGGTCATTTCATGGGCCTCTCCCAATCTGAAATGAAGCGCCTCCTGGCGGGGATCCAGCGCCAGGGATTTCCGGTAGAGGTCGACGGCCCGGGGCCATCGCCCCAGATTGCCGCTGGCAAAGGCCATATGGGCGTAAATCGACGCTTCTCCGGGGGACAGGGCAAGGAGCCGCTCGCCCGTGCGGATGACCGCGGCATCGTCCTTCCCCGCTTCATAGGCCTTGAGAAGCTCCCTCAGTGCGGTCAGATCTTGCGGGTTCCGGCGGATCACCTCCCCGTAATGGCGGATGGCCCGCTCGATCTCGCCGGACCGCAGGTAGATCCCCCCCAGCATCTTCCGGACATTCGTATCGGCCGGGTTCATCCGGATCGCCGCCTCCAGATAGTCGATCCGCTCCTTCAGGCTATCGCTGGCGCGGGCGTGGCGCAGCCAGTCCTGCGGCGTGACGACCGCCTGGACGGGAATGGCGGCAATGGGGGTTTCCCGGTAGCGGATCCGGATCGGCTCGGCGGGCAGGCGCGTCGCGCCTTCCGGGCCGCCCCGCTCCGCCATGGCCCGGTCAACCAGGTCCACTCCCCTGAGGATGCGCCCCTCATCGCGCTCGCCGCCGACGCCGGCGATATCGACGCTGACGCCGCGGGACAGCAGGTCGTCGGACACGACCCCATGAAGGATGAACTCATCCCGGTACGTCACCGCAAACGTCTCGGACGGATTCAGGCGGAAATCCCGCCCGTTCCGCTCTCCGGTCAGGCCGTAAACGCGGGGCGGCCCGCCCAGGACGTAAAAGGACAGGGCATTTCGGACCCGCGTCAATCCGAAGAGCGGATCATGCCGGGGATCCCGGATGACGAACCCGAGCCAGAGTCCACCCAGCACGAGGACCGGAACGACGAGCCCGGCCGCGACGGCGCCCCATCGCCGCCGGGGCGGTTTTTTCCCGTCGACCCGCCGGTCTCCCGGGGGGATGTCCGGACGCCGCCTCAACGCGCGGCCCCCTTCCGGCATCCCTCGTCGGTCTTTCCGTTCATATCCTGGGCCCTCCCGGTCCCGGGCACCCGCCCCTGACCGTCCATCCTTGTCCAGGGCGGTTCCGGCCGCCCGCCTTCATCCGCGGGGATGAAACCGCCGGTGGATGTCCTTCAGACGCTCCCGCGTCATGTGGGTATAGATCTGCGTGGTCGATATGTCGGCATGTCCCAGCATGATCTGGACGGAGCGCAGATCGGCGCCGCCCTCGAGCAGATGCGAGGCGAAGGAATGCCGGAACGTGTGGGGATGGACGCGCTTCGCAAGCCCGGCCCGGCGGCTGTAGGTCGCGATGAGCTTCCAGAGGCCCTGCCGGGTGAATCCCTTTCCTCCACGGGTCAGGAAGAGGATGTCGGAAGACGCCCCCGTCAAAAACAACGGCCGGGCCTCGTCGACATAAACCCGGACGGCCTCGTAGGCGGAACGGCCGACGGGGACGATCCGCTCCTTGCTCCCCTTGCCCATGACCGTGAGATAACCGATCTGCCACTGGATGTGGCCGAGCCGGAGCAGGATTAGCTCCGTCACGCGGACCCCCGTGGCGTACATCAGCTCCAGAATGGCCGTATCGCGCAGCGCCGCGGGCCCGTTCGTCCCCGGCCGGGCGAGCAGAAGCTCCATCTCCTGGCGATTCAGCACGTCCGGCAGCCTGAGCCCCGTCTTGGCGCGCTCGATGTGGGCCACCGGATTCTCGGTGATGATTCTCTCTCTCAAGAGGTACCGATAAAACCCCCGGATGGCCGCAAACCCTCGATTGATCGAACTGGCGGCCAGCCCCGACCGTCTCAGGTCGGTCAGATAGTCGAGCAGTCGCTCCGGGTTGACGGCCAGACCATCCCCCCCGTTGTGCTCCGACAGGAAGGCGCGATAGCGGCCCAGATCGTGTCGATACGCCGCCAGCGTATGTCGGGAAGCCCCTTTTTCCACGGCGAGATAATTCAGGTAATCCTCGATTTGCGGCAACATGGGGGGGTTTTATCCCATCTCGCGCGGAGACGCAAAGCATTTTTCCGTTCCCGGAGACAAATCTGTTGACATCGCGCAAGGCTTATGTTAATCGCACGGCGGTGAATTTAAATATAATTCTTCATGACCGCCGGTCATAATAAATCGCGTCCCACGGGGGGCAACCGGCCGCGTCAACCGCTGGAAAGAGGGGAAAAGTGATCCTTCGTGAAATAAGGGATCTTCTCGATGCCGAGGTTCTGGTCGGCGAGGATCAGATGGACATGGAGGTCAAAACGGCGTTCGGGGCCGATCTGATGAGCGACGTGCTGGCCTTTGCGCAATCGGGGAGCCTGCTTCTGACCGGATTGACCAATCCGCAGGTGATCCGCACCGCGGATGTTCTCGATATCGCCGCGATCATCATCGTCCGCGGAAAGCGCCCTTCCCCGGATACGGTGCAACTGGCGGGAGATCTGGGGATCCCCATCCTGGTCACCCGCTTCATTCTCTTCGAGACCGCGGGGCGGCTGTACCAGTCCGGCATCCGCGGGTGTCTGGTGAAGGTGGATGGTTCCGTGCACAGCCATGGCTGATGAGCCCCTGATCTACGAGAACCAGTTCAACGTCCAGGGAGGAAATTTCAACGACGCCGGCAAGGTGGCGAGCCATATCAAGGCCATTCTAAAGGGATTCGGCATCCCGAGCGAGGCGGTCCGCAAGACGGCCTTGGTGGCCTATGAATCGGAGATCAACATCGTCTCCTATGCCCGCAAAGGGGTCATCCATCTCCGGCTTGCGCCCGATCAGATCGTCATCGAAACCATCGACGAGGGCTCGGGAATCGCGGACATCGAACTCGCCATGCAGGAGGGCTACTCCACCGCGACGGACAAGATCCGCGAAATGGGATTTGGTGCGGGCATGGGATTGGCCAACATCCGGAATTTTTCGGATATCTTCCAGATTTCATCGGAGCCGGGCAAGGGAACGTCTCTGAAGATGATCATCAAGTGGCAGCCTTAAGGGATTGAAGATGACTGAAACCTCGCCGATCGATCTTTCCACCCTGGTCCGATTGCTGCGGCTCCAGGTGCGCTCCGGCGCCGATCGGCTGGACCGCCCCGTCCGGGGAGGCTACGTGGGGGATCTGTTGAGCGATGTAATGGGCAACAGCCGTGAAGGGGATCTCTGGATCACCCGGCAGGTGCATCCCAACATCGTGGCCGTGGCGAGCCTGAAGGATCTCGCCGCGATCGTCCTCGTCAACGGCAGTGAACCGGCGCCGGAAACCTTGACCAAGGCCGCGGCGGAAGGGATTCCCGTCCTTCTCGCCGAGGAGTCGGCTTTTGCGGTCGCCGGCAAGGTATACGCCCTGATTGCCGGAGCGGTGCCAACCGCAATATAAAGCACGAGGCCATGGGAATCATGGCCTTTTTTTTGTTTTTGACAGATGCCCCGGGTTGGCCGTCATGCTCAAGGAGTTTCGCTGTGACCTCCACATCCATACGTGTCTGTCACCCTGTGCCGAATTGGATCTTTACCCCAGCGCCCTCGTGGAGAAGGCGCGGAAAGCGGACCTGGACGTCATCGCCGTCTGCGACCACAACGCGTCGGAAAATGTCCCCTACGTGCTGCGTTGCGCGGCGGGGACATCGCTGACGGTCCTCCCCGGAATGGAGGTCACCAGTCGCGAAGAGGTTCACGTCTTGGCTCTTTTTGATACCCTGGATCCGTTACTGCAATTTCAGGATGACGTTTACGCCCACCTGAGCGGCTCGAACCGCGAGGAGGTTTTCGGCTGTCAGGCCATCGTGAACGACGACG
Source organism: Syntrophales bacterium (assembly GCA_035358035.1). Classification (GTDB taxonomy): domain Bacteria; phylum Desulfobacterota; class Syntrophia; order Syntrophales; family UBA2251; genus UBA2251. Next base: position 6,417 of record DAOPOS010000022.1, read on the forward strand.
ACGAAGTGGAGGGATTCAACGATCGCCTGCTTATCGGGGCCACCGACATCCCGCTGGACGGGCTGATCGCCCTGATTCACGTCCATGGCGGGCTGGCGGTCGCCTCCCATATCGACCGGGAGGCCTTCGGCGTCCTGGGTCAGTTGGGCTTCATCGATCCGTCCCTCGCCTTTGACGCCCTGGAAGTGACGTTTCGGCTGGGGATCCGGGATGCCCGCCGTCGTTATCCGGAGCTGGCCGCCTACGCTTTCGTCACCTCGTCGGATGCGCACTTTCTGCAAGACATCGGTCGGGGCATGACCCGGATCCGGATGGCGGCCCCCACGGCGGCGGAACTCAAGCTGGCTTTTCAGCGTCGGGACGGACGTGAGATTCTGGAGTAAATTTTTGCTGGAACTCTCTCACCACATCCTGGATATCGCCGAGAACGCCACCCGGGCCGGATCGAAAACGGTCCGGATCACGCTGACGGAAGACACGGGTCGCGACCGGCTGACGCTGGAAGTCGCGGACGACGGTCGGGGCATGTCGGCCGAGGAGCGGGGGCGCGCCCTGGATCCCTTCTTCACGACGAAGAAGGTCCGGCGCGTGGGTCTGGGACTCCCGATGCTGGCCGATGCGGCGGAACGGACGGGCGGCGGGTTCACCCTCGAATCCGCGCCCGGTCGGGGGACGCGCCTTATGGCCACGTTCGGTCTGCGTCATCTGGACCGGCAGCCGCTGGGGGATGTCGCCGCGTCCCTGGTTTCGTTGATCGCGGGAAATCCCGACGTGGATTTCGTTTACCGCCATCGTCACGACGCGGCGGAGTATGTTCTGGATACGCGCGAGATCCGTCAGGAACTCGACGGCGTCCCCATGAACCACAGCGACGTGCTCAAGCTGATCCGCGACAACATCGCGGAAGGTCTTGAAGAAATCGGCTCGGAAGGATGACTTCCACCGATCCTATAGAAGGAGGATATGGGTGCATGAAAGCGGAATTTGATGATTTGTCGAAAGAGTTTACCCCGGAACAGATTGCGCAGCTCGATGCCATTATCGCCAAGCACAAGGGCAAGCCGGGGGGCCTGATCCCGGTGCTCGAGGAGGCCCAGGTGACCCTGGAATATCTGCCTCCGTCCGTCCAGGCGCGGATCGCCCGGGGACTGAACCTGCCCTTCAGCCGCGTTTATGGCGTGGTTACCTTCTATTCGTTCTTCACCATGACCCCCCGCGGCCGCCATACCGTGCGCGTCTGCCTCGGAACGGCCTGTTATGTCCGCGGCGGCAAGGCCATCGCGGAAACCCTGGAAAGAACCTTCGGGGTCAAGGAGGGCGAAACAACGCCGGACCGGCGGTTCACCTATGAGACGGTGCGCTGCCTGGGGGCCTGCGGCCTCGGTCCGGTGGTCGTGGTGGACGACGACGTCCACGGGCGTGTCAAACCGGCTAAGGTCAAGGACATCCTCGGCCCTTACGTTTAAACCCTATTGAGGAGTGGGAGCGATGGCAAAGCTGAAAATTTCGGACTTGAAGAAGATCAAGGACAAGGTCCACGCGGAAACGGCCCTGCGCGAGGGGGATCGTCGCGTGCGCGTCACGGTCCACATGGGAACCTGTGGCATCGCCTCGGGGGCGCGCGAGGTGCTGGACGCCCTGATGCGCGAGATCGAAGAATCCGGCGTCTCCGACGTGGTCATCACGACGTCGGGATGCATGGGGCTGTGCAGCCGGGAACCGCTCGTCACGGTGGAGATCGTCGGCCAGGAGCCCATCAAATACGAATACGTGAACCCCAACAAGATGCGGCAGATCTTCAAGCGCCACGTCCTGGAGGGGGAGGTCCAGACCCCGTTCGTGCTCGCCCGGGGCGCCGAGATCGTGAAATAACCCGGGGCGGTTGATGCCGCTCCGGCCGAGATACGTCAGATTCTCGACTATAGAGGAGGAAATCCATAATGAAGGTGTTTCGCTCACATTTACTGCTCTGCGGAGGAACGGGCTGCCATGCGTCGGGCAGTCTCGAGGTGAAGAAGGCCCTCCTCGCGGAGCTGGATAAGAGAGGCCTCGCCGACGAGATCAAGGTCGTCGAGACCGGCTGTAACGGCTTCTGCGCGATGGGACCGATCCTGGTCGTCTATCCCGACGGCGTCATGTACACCCTGATCCAGGCCGCTGACATTCCAGAGCTCGTCGAGGAGCACCTCGTGAAAGGCCGCGTGCTGGAGCGCCTGCTGTACAAGGAACCCTCGACCGGCGAAACCATTCCCACCATGCAGGAGATCCCGTTCTTCGCCCTGCAGGAGCTTCGGGTTCTCCGGAATCGCGGCATCATCGACCCGGAAAAGATCGAGGAGTACATCGCCCGCGACGGATACGCCGGTATGGCCAAGGCCCTGACCGAAATGTCCTCCGAGGACGTCGTCAAGGAGATCCTGGACTCCGGCCTGCGCGGACGCGGCGGCGCCGGATTCCCGACGGGCCTCAAATGGAAATTCGCCTCCCAGTCGCCGGGTGACATCAAGTACGTCCTGTGCAACGCCGACGAGGGAGACCCCGGGGCCTTCATGGACCGGAGCGTGCTCGAGGCCGATCCCCACGCGGTCCTGGAGGGCATGGTCATCGCCGCCAAGGCCATCGGCGCCCATCACGGTTACATCTACTGCCGCGCGGAATACCCGCTCGCGATCCACCGCCTGAACATCGCCATCGGACAGGCCAAGGAGGCCGGCTTGCTGGGCAAGGACATCCTGGGAACCGGTTTCGATTTCGATCTGGAGATCTACCAGGGCGCCGGGGCGTTCGTCTGCGGCGAGGAGACGGCCCTCATGACCTCCATCGAGGGGAAGCGCGGCATGCCGAGACCGAGGCCGCCCTTCCCCGCCGTCGCGGGTCTGTGGCAGCGTCCGTCCGTCCTGAACAACGTCGAGACCCTCGCCAACATCGGGCAGATCATCCTGCGGGGCGCCGCCTGGCACGCCAGCGTCGGCTCCGAGAAGAGCAAGGGAACGAAGGTCTTCGCCCTGACCGGCGACGTGAACAACGTCGGCCTCGTCGAGGTTCCCATGGGCACCCCCCTGGGCACGATCGTCTTCGACATTGGCGGCGGCATCCCCAAGGGCAAGAAATTCAAGGCCGCCCAGCTGGGCGGACCGTCGGGCGGAATGATTCCCGTGCAGCATCTGAATGCGCCCGTGGATTACGAGAAGGTGGCCGAGCTCGGCGCGATCATGGGCTCCGGCGGACTCATCGTCATGAACGAGGATTCCTGCGCCGTGGACATGGCCCGTTTTTTCATGGACTTCTGCCAGGACGAGTCCTGCGGCAAGTGCACCCCATGCCGGGAGGGCACGAAACGGATGCTCCAAATCCTGACGAACATCACCCAGGGCCAGGGAAAGGAAGGCGACATCGCCCTGCTCGAGGAAATGGCGGCGATCATCAAGGACTCCGCCCTATGCGGCCTCGGCCAGACGGCGCCCAACCCCGTGCTCAGCACGCTCCGCTATTTCCGCCACGAGTATGAGGATCACATCAGGAACCACCACTGCGGGGCGGCGGTCTGTTCGGCGCTTTTCAAATCGCCGTGCCAGCACACCTGCCCCATCGAAATGGACATCCCGGCCTACATTGCCCTGGTCCGGGCGGAACGCTTCGAGGACGCCTACCGGGTGCTCCTCAAGACGAATCCCTTCCCGTCCGTGTGCGGCCGGGTCTGCGACCACAAGTGCCAGTCCAAGTGCCGCCGCGGCAAGATGGACGAGCCGGTGGCGATCAAATTCCTGAAGCGCTTCATCACGGACAACGCCCCCCTGCCGAAGATCGCCGCGGTCCCGGCCGACCGGAAGGAGCGGATCGCCGTCGTCGGCGCCGGTCCGGCCGGTCTCACGGCCGCCCGGGACCTCGCCCTCCGGGGGTACAAGGTCACCGTGTTCGAGGAACTCCCCGAACCCGGCGGCATGCTTCGCTGGGCAATCCCCGCGTACCGTCTGCCTCGGAATATCCTGGCCCGCGAAATCGACGATGTGCGCGCCCTGGGCGTGGACATTCAATGCGGCGCTCGTGTCGGCAGAGACATTCCCTGGCAGAAGGTTGCGGCAAAGTATGACGTCGTCTACCTCGCCCCCGGCGCCCACGCCAGCCAGAAGATGGACGTCCCCGGAGAAGACCTGGGCGGCGTGTGGGGCGGCGTGGAATTTCTGAGAGACTTCAACGCCAACGAAGGGGCCTGGCAGACGGGCAAAAAGAGCCTGGGCGCCAAGGTCGCCGTCGTCGGCGGCGGCAACTCGGCCATCGACGCGGCCCGCGTCGCCGCGCGTCTGGGCGCGGAGGTGACGATCCTCTACCGTCGCGAGCGCAAGGACATGCCCGCCGCCGAAGAGGAGATTCTCGCGGCGGAACATGAAGGCATCAGGATCGAGTACCTCGTGGCCCCCCTCAAGATCCAGGGAAAAGGCGGAAAGGTCAGCGCCATCGCCTGCCAGCGGATGAAGCTGGGTGAATTCGACCGCAGCGGACGGAAACGGCCCGTCCCCGTGGAAGGAGCCGAATTCACCCTGAGCGTCGATGCGATCATCGCCGCCATCGGCCAGGTTCCGGACATGTCCTTTGTTCCCCAGGACAGCGGCGTGAGCGTCAACCGGTGGGCCTGTTTCGACCTCGCGTCCGACAGCAAATCCCGGACGACGAACCCCAAGTTCTACGCCGGCGGCGATGCCGTCACCGGCCCGGACACGGTCATTGCCGCGATCGCCGCGGGACACCAGGCGGCCCGGGACATCGACGCGTCGATCCGCGAGGCCGCGGGCGAGCCAGCCTGGGAGGCGCCGGAAGAAGAAAAGATCGACATCCCGCTCGTCATCGACGAGGAGACCCAGGAGTCTCCCCAGACGGCCATGCCGGAAATGGCGACCGCCGAACGGCGTCAGGGCTTCGCGGAGGTGGAGCTCGGCTTCACCCGTGAGGCGGCCATTGCCGAAGCCTGTCGCTGTCTGCGCTGCGATATCGAGATCTGAGTGCAACCCGCCGCCCGCGCCCCTGACGCGGCCGGCTTTTGAACCATCGAATTGGACCGGGTTCTTTAGACAAGGACCGGAAGGAGGATAGAGATGAGCAGTGTTCCCCTGAAGATCGATGGCCGGGATCTGATCGGCAAGCCCGGCCAGACCATCCTTGACGTCGCCCGTGAAAACGGCATTTTCATTCCAACCCTCTGCCATTACACGGGCACCACCAACGTCGGCGCCTGCCGCGTCTGCGTGGTCGAGGTCGAAAACGCCCGCTCGCTGGTGGCGTCCTGCTGCATGCCCATCAGTCCCGGCATGGTCGTCCGGACCGATACCGAGAAGGTCCGGGCCTCCCAGCGCATGATCGTGGAGCTTCTCTGGTCGTCGGGAGACCACAACTGCCTGACCTGCGAACAGAACGGCGCCTGCGAACTCCAGGACCTCGTTTACTGGCTGAAGATCGATCACCCCCGGTTCGCGATCCAGCCGCCGGGTCATCCGATCGAAACCACCAACACCATGATTCAGCGGGACCTCAACAAATGCGTGCTTTGCGGTCGCTGTATCCGCGCCTGCAACGAAATCCAGGTGAACGAGGTCCTCGATTTCGCCATGCGGGGGTCGCACGCCAAGGTCGGACCGGCCTTTGACGCCGATTACATCGATTCCGAATGCGTGTTCTGCGGCGAGTGCGTCAACGTCTGCCCGACGGGCGCCATCACGTTCAAGCAGGCGCGCTTTTCCGGCCGGCCCTGGGACATGAAGAAGGTCCGCACCACCTGTGCCTACTGCGGCGTCGGCTGCCAGATCGAGCTCAACGTCCATGACGGACGGGTGATCAAAGTTACCGGGAACCGGGAGTTCGGGCAGCCCAACCAGGGCAGCCTGTGCGTCAAGGGGCGCTTCGGGATGGATTTCATCCGCCATCCGAGCCGTCTGACAACCCCCCTGATCCGCAAGAAAAAGGGCGGTGAACTGACCGAGGCCACCTGGGACGAGGCCCTGGACCTGATCGCCAAGAAGTTCAAGGCCCTGAAAAAAGAGAATGGCCCGGACAGCATCGCCGGCCTGTGCTCCGCCCGCTGCACCAACGAGGAGAATTACCTCTTCCAGAAATTCATGCGCGCGGCGGTCGGCACCAACAGCGTCGATCACTGCGCCCGTCTCTGACACTCCGTCACGGTGGCCGGTCTGGCCGCCGCATTCGGAAGTGGCGCCATGACGAACTCCATCGAGGAGATCGAACATACGGAGATGATCCTGGCGATCGGGACGAACACGACCGAGAACCACCCGGTGATCGGGGCGAAGGTCAAGCGCGCCGTGCGGCAGCGCGGCGCAAAACTCCTGGTCATCGACCCGCGGGAAATCGCGCTCACGAGGTACGCCGATCTCTGGCTCCGCCAGAAGCCCGGCACGGACGTCGCGGTTTTGAACGGCCTCATGAACGTCATCATCGCGGAGAAGCTCTACGCCGCGGACTACGTGAAGGACCGGACGGAGGGCTTCGAGGCCCTGAAGACGGTCGTCGAGAAATATACGCCGGCCTATGTGGAGGGCATCACCGGCATCCCGGCGGACGACCTGAAAAAGGCCGCCCGCCTGTACGCCACCGCCGGCCGGGCCTCCATCCTTTACGCGATGGGGCTCACCCAGCACATCACCGGCACGGACAACGTCAAGTCCGTGGCGAATCTCGCCATGCTCTGCGGCAACATCGGCATCGAGGGCGGCGGCGTCAACCCCCTCCGCGGCCAGAACAACGTCCAGGGCGCCTGCGACATGGGCGGCCTTCCCGTGAGCCTCCCCGCCTACCAGCCCGTCGTGAACGACGAGGCCCGCGGAAAGTTCGAGAAGGCCTGGGGCGTCACGCTCCCGCCCCGTCCAGGATTGACGGTCGTGGAGATCATGAATGCCGCCCACAAGGGCGATGTCCGCGGGCTGTACATCATGGGCGAAAACCCCATGCTGTCCGATCCGGACCTCGCGCATGTGGAGACCGCCCTGAAGCACCTCGATTTTCTCGTCGTTCAGGACATCTTCCTGAACGAAACGGCCGAGCTGGCCGATGTTGTCCTGCCGTCGGCCTCCTTCGCGGAGAAGGACGGAACCTTCACGAATACGGAGCGCCGCGTCCAGCGCATTCGCAAGGCCGTCGAACCTCCCGGACAGGCCCGGACCGACTGGGAGATCATTGCCGGAATCTCGAGCCGGATGGGGTATCCCATGTCCTACCGGGATGCGGAGGAGATCATGGCGGAGATCGCCCGGGTTACCCCGAGCTACGCCGGCATCACCTACGAGCGGATCGAGCGCGAAGGCCTCCAGTGGCCCTGCCCGACCCAGGACCACCCGGGGACGCGCTTCCTCCACAAGGAAAAGTTCACCCGGGGGCTGGGCCTCTTTCATGCGATCGGGTACATCCCGCCGGCGGAGCTTCCCGACCAGGAATACCCGCTGATTCTCTCCACGGGCCGCGTCCTGTACCATTACCATACGGGCACGATGACGCGCCTGGCCCAGGGCCCCTCGGAGCGCTGTCCGGAGAGCCTGATCGAGATCCATCCGGAGGACGCCCGGGCCTACGGCATCTCGGATGGCCAGAAGGTCCGCGTGACATCGCGGCGCGGCCAGGTGGAAGCCAAGGCCCAGGTGACGGAAAAATCCCCGGTGGGCACGATCTTCATGAACTTCCATTTCCGGGAGGTGGCCGTCAATCTGCTGACAAACGCCGCGCTCGACCCCATCGGGAAGATTCCCGAATACAAGGTCTGCGCGGTCAAGGTGGAAGCGGCGTGAACCGTTCCCGGCATGGAACGCCAATAAACTCTAATGATGGAGGATTTAGAAAATGTCTGAGAAGAACCTCGAAAGCAGCCGCTGGTGGATTGCCATCGCGGCGATCATCATGCAGCTGTCTTTGGGCACGGTGTATGCCTGGTCCGTCTTCAAAAAGCCCCTGATGGCCGCCCACGGCTGGGGCGAAACCCAAACGCAGGTCACCTTCATGATCTGCATCTTCGTCATCGGCCTGTCCGCCGCCTTCGGCGGGACGCTCGTCGACAAAAAGGGTCCCAAATTCGTCGCCACGATCGGCGGCATCCTCTTCGGCATCGGAACGCTCCTGGCGGGTCTGGCCGATCAGATCGGCAGCATCTGGCTGCTGTATATCGGGTTCGGCCTCATCGCCGGCCTCGGCAACGGCTTCGGCTACGTCACCCCCATCGCCACCCTCATCCGCTGGTTCCCGGACAAGCGGGGCCTCGTGACCGGTCTCGCCGTCATGGGCTTCGGCCTGGGTGCGTTCTTCATGGGCATGATCGCCCCCCGCATGGTCATTGCCATGGGCGTCGCCAATACCTTCTACACGCTCGGCATCATCTTCCTGATTCTCGTCACCGGGGCCGCCCAGGTCTACAAGAATCCGCCCCAGGGCTGGCTCCCCGCCGGTTTCAAGCCGGCGGCGTCGGGAGGGGTTTCCGCAGCCGATTCCTTCACCTTCGATCGCGCCGCGAAAACGCCGCAGTGGTGGATGCTGTGGCTCATGCTCTTCCTGAACATCAGCGCCGGTCTGGGACTCCTCTCCCAGCTTTCCCCCATGGCCCAGGATGTCATCAAGAAGGCCGTCGTCGGTGAGATCCCGGCCACGGAGCTGGCCCTGGCGGGTGGGGCCATTCTCGCCATCGCCTCGATCTTCAACGGCCTCGGCCGGCTCCTCTGGGCCTGGATCTCCGACGCGATCGGGCGGAAGAACGTCTTCATCATCATGTTCATCACGCAGGCGGTCCTGTACGTCCTGCTCCCCCAGATCGGTGACAAGCTTATCTTCACGATCATCGCCTGCTACCTGCTCGCCTGCTACGGCGGCGGATTCGCGACCATGCCGGCCTTTGCGGCCGATTCCTTCGGTCCGGCATACATCGGCAAGGTCTACGGAATGATGCTGACGGCCTGGGGCCTGGCGGGCGTGGTCGGACCGCTCGTGTTTGCACAGTTGAAAGGTATCGCCCTCTATGTCGCGGCCGGTCTGTTGATCGTCGGCTTCCTGCTGGCCATCGCCTACAAGAAACCGGCGGTCGCCGCGAAGGCCTGACCCTGTCGGCAGATCACACCCGAAGCCGGGACGGGCAAGGCGTTTTCGCCCTTTCCCGCCCCGGCTTTTGACCTGAAGTTGCTTGTGCTTCACCCCCGGCCCGGGGCCGGCCGAAGGGACGCTCCGGGACGCATTGGACGCCCGGCCCGGCGCACGAGGCGGCGCGCGGCCGGATTCGGCGCCGGCGGTCGCGGGCGAAACGGTCTCTTCGCTTGCGGCTCTCGGAATTCGGAGATTCGGGAGATGAAACGCCCGGCAGCCCCCCCGCTTTTTTTTGCGTGCATCCTCCTGATCGCGCTCTGCCCGGGCCTGCCGCCGCATCTTCCGCGGGAGGCCGGAGTCGCCTCGGCCGACATTTACCGCTGGACGGACGCCGACGGCGTCACGCACCTGTCGGACTCGCCGCCCGCCGCGCCGTCCCGCCGGCAAAACGCCGTCGCGGTCATAACATATTCCGAGCCCCAACGGGAAACCGACGCGCCTCCCCCGCCTTCCCCCGACGTGCGCCGCGGGGAGTCGGTCATCCCCTTCACCAAGAATTCGGGCGGCATCATCGTCGTGGACGCCCTGATCAACCGGAGCGTCCCGGCGCGTCTGGTCGTCGACACGGGCGCCAGCGTCATCACGATCACCGAGGAACTCGCCCGCCGCCTTTCGCATTCCCCCCTCTCCTCCCCCGAGGCCGTCACCATCGAGGGAATCGGCGGAGCGACGCAGGGCCGGTCCATCCTGATTCCCAGGCTTGACGTCGGAAACGTGGGGCGCGATCATGTGCCGGCCGTCGTCATGTCCGCCGGCAGCGGTTTCCGGGGACCGTTCGACGGGCTTCTGGGGATGAATTTTCTCGGTGAGTTCGAACTGGCCGTGGATTACGAGAACAACTGGATCGTTCTGAAGGAAAAAAGCCGTTCAAGCCGATGATGAAGGAGGCCGGTGATGAAAAATACGCAAGATTCAGGTCGATGGCGGAATGCCGTCGGGATGCTGGGGCTGGGCGCCCTCTGCCTGGTCCTGGCCGGCTGCGCCGTCTTCGGACGTGACAAGAATTTTCACCCGTACGATCCCGCCGCGCTGACACAGATCGTTCCGGGAAAATCCACCGCCGAGGATGTCACCCGCCTCTTCGGCCCTCCGACCCAGGTCGTCAAACTGACGGGCGGCAACGCCTATGTCTACTCCCGAAGTCTGAGCAAGGGGACGGGCCTGTGGCTCGTCTTCGTCACGCTCGTCAACTATGACACCCAGTACGATCAGGTGGTCTTTTTCCTCAATCCGCAGAATGTCGTGACCCACTGCGGCAGCGCCCTGCGGTCCGGAGACGCGGCTTATGGCCTCCCGTTCTAAAGGCCTCGCCGGGCTGCTGTCCGTGCTCGTCATCGTGACCGGCTGCCTGTCCTTCCGGGTGGAAAAGGTCACGATCGGTCCGGAGATCCCGTCGGCGGCTGCCGGTCTCAAGGAGGGGAGGACGACCCTCGCGGAGATTCTTGCGCAATGCGGGGCGCCCCTCGCCGTCGATGACCTCGGCGGCGAAACGCTCCTGATCTACGAAAAGAAATTCTACCGCGGCGGTCAGATCACCCTGGGCATTCCCATGAGCGACGTGACCGGAACGAACATCAACGTGAATACCTACGGTCGGCTCTGGCGTTACGATACCGTCGGGATGGTGCTCGACCGGGAGATGACCCTCAAGCGCCTGTTCTCGGTCCGGGGATCGGCCACCCCCCTGTGGCGGAGTTTCTGGGACGATTCCCGCCCTGTTCCGGCCGCCGCGCCTCCGCCACCGTGAACCTCACAGATCAAGCCTCACGCGGATGAGACCGTCGGGCAGCGGTTCCTCAACCATGACCATCTTGCGGCACAGGCTGACCATCCTGCGATTGCGGCGCTCGATGATTCCGTAGAATTCCTTCAGCCCTTTCTCGACGGCGATGCCGACGAGCGTGATGGCCTGGTAAAACCATCCGCTGATCGACTCATCCGAGAGCGTCTGAAATATGTCCTGCTCCACGGGGTCGTCCTCGGGTCGGATGGGCCTGAGAACGATCGGGGCCCGGTCGGAGAGAGACCAGGTCGTGACGCAGCGCTTGGGATAGGGCGTGATCAGCGGATGGGGATAGGGCGCGCCAGATCCCCCATCATCACCTCCTGCCGTTCACTTCACGCGCCGGATCCGGCGGACGAGGTCGCTTACGGCGACGTCCAGATGGGTTTTGTACACGGACTCTGCGGCCTGTCTGAACGGCACACGGTCCGGCGTGACGAGAACCATCCCGGCGGCCTCCAGCTCTCCCAGCATGGCGGCCTCCTTTTCCCTCACGAAGCGCCGTTCCCACCAGGCCGCTTCGCGTCCCGCCTCGAGGATCGCCCGCTGCTGCTCGGCGCTCAGGCTGTCGAATCTTTTCGCGTCCATCATCAGCAGGGCCGGAGAATACGCATGGCGGGTCAGCGTCAGATAGCGGTTCACCTTGTAGATCTTCTCGGTGCGGACGATCGCGATAGGATTTTCCTGCCCGTCCACCGTTTTCCTTTTCAGGGCACCGTAGACCTTCCCCCAGGGCATGGGAACCGCCTTCGCCCCCAGCTGTCGCCAAAACGCCTGATGAATGTCGTTTTCCATCGTCCGGATGGTCAGCCCCCGCACGTCTTCCGGCGTGACGACGGCCCGCCGGCCGTTGGTCAGATGGCGGAAGCCGTTCTCCCAGAAGGCGAGGCCGCGAATGCCCGCCCCGCCCAGGTCCTCCATCAGCATGGCCCCGATGCGTCCGTCCAGAACGCGGTCGGCGTGATCGGTATTGCGGAAAAGGTAGGGGAGGTCGCAGACCCGCATCCTCGGAACGATGGCGCCGACCGGACCGGTGGAGGTCACGACGAGGTCGATCTTGCCCTGCTGCATCGCCGACAGGATCTCCCGCTCCCCGCCGCCCTTCTGTCCGCCCGGATCGATGTCGATCCGGATCTGCCCCGCGGTTTTCAGCGCGACCAGACGGCCGAACTCCTGGGCGCCCAGATGATAGGCGCTGTCGACGGATACGACATGCGCCAGTTTCAGGGTCGTCACGTCGGCGGCCGCGCGGCCGGGACAAAACGGCAGAACGAGGATGCCGAGCCCGATCATCGTCGCGAGTCTCCAGGCCGTTCTCATCTTCAACCTCCTTTTCTAAACTTCCGGCAGTTGATCATCCCATGCAAATGCGGTATGGATCAGCATCACGCATGGGGGAGAATCCGATGGCCGAAATCAAGAGCACCCTGGACCTGATCATGGAACGAACGAAAAACATGCAACTTTCCCCGGCGGAAAAGGCGGAAATCCGGCTCCGGGAAACGTCCGGAACCGTGCGGGGATGGCTGCAAAAATTCGCCGACGGCCTCCTTTCCGCGGAGACGCTGCAAGCCCTGTATACCGAGGCGACCGCACACTCTCCCGAGGTACGGGACCTCATGCGGGCGGAACTGATCGAGCGCATCGCCCTGGATGGCGAAAACACGGACACGATCGTCCTGATCGAACGGCTGTTCGACATCCGGACGGCGCCCCTGAAGAACCTGGTCCGCTCCTTCCGGAACAAGCGGAAGCGCCTGGATCAGCAGGGGCGGGATGCCGCCCGCGCGGCCCTTGCGGATTGCGGCATCACCGGCGGGGCCGTGGTTCCGAATCCGTCGCTCGATCCCGGCCGGCCGGAAGCCCTGGCCCAGCTCGAAGCGGCCTTCCTGAAGGAACGGGAGGCCCTCTCCGCCAGGCTATAGGTACTGGAACCAGTACGCCTCGATCGCGCGGAAGTTCTCGCGAACCTCCTCGCGCCCGGCCACGATGTCGCCATGCCCGGTCAGAAGGTACTCGACCTCGAGCGCGGCGATCTTCTTGATGCTCGCCTTGAGTTGGCCGCCATCCCCACCGGGCATATCGGTGCGCCCGATTCCCTCCCGGAAGACAACGTCACCGGCGAACAGCGCCTTCCTGGCGGGCCAGTAAAGACAGATCGACCCCGGCGAATGCCCCGGCGTATGGATCACCTCGAAGTCCTCGGCGCCGATCCTCAGATCGCCCTCCTGCAAAAAGAAATCCGGATCGGGAACCTCGAAAACCGGTCCGGACCAGGGCTTGACCAGACGGTACTCCGCCTCGTTCATGGCGACCAGGGTCGGCTTCGAGAAGAGTTTCGCGCCTTCGAGATGGTCCGGATGGCCGTGGGTCGCGATCACCACGTCGATCTCCGCCGGTGTCAGCTTCAGTCCCGCCAGGTTCCGCTCCACGTGTCGGAAGAGGTGACGGTGTCCGGGATCGATCAGGATCTTCTTCGCCCCGTCGATCAGGAAGGTGTTGCAGTTGTTCTCCCGGTAGTCCTGCCAGATGAAGGCGTGGAGTCCCTTGCACACGTCCATCGCATGATCCTTTCTCGTCGCAGCCGTGATCGCCCGGTCTCCCAGGCGGGGCAATCCCTGCTGGAACCCGTTCCCGGCCTCCCGGCCCGTTTTCAGAACGCGATGCCCAACCCGATTTCCGGCTCGAACAGGCCCGCCGCCGCGGAGAGGGTGTCGCGTGTCGTCCCCTGCTGCCAGAGGCTCGGCAGCGTCTTCCAGACGCCGACGTTGTTCGTTTCCCCGGGGGGCAGGGTGACGTCGCGCCCCGTTGCCGGGCCCTCGTACTGGCTGAGATAAAGGCTGATGTTATCGGACAGATGAAAACGGAAAAGCGGGCCGTCATCTGCCGTCGTTTCCGCATCCTTCCCGGCGCCCGGGCCGGCTTCGTCCGCGAGCGGCTGACCGGGCGTATACCCCGCGATCGCGTCCCGGCGGTCGAGGGCGGGGGCGGACGGCACCAGCTCCGCCTTGACCCGGAAGGGTTCCATCTGCGCGACCGCAGGCGTTACGATCAGCCAAAGGGCGGCCATCGCCAGGATGAACGGGCGGGGCTTCATCGATCCCCCTCACGGCGCCGGAGGCCGGGGCAGGACCAGCAACCGGTCCACATACAATGGCCGGTCGCGCCGAAGGTTGTTCAATCGGCAAAGCGTGTCCACGTCCGTTCCGAATCGCCGGGCGATCTGTTCCAATCCCTCCCCCTTCCGGACCTTGTAAACGGAAGCGGCCCTGCCCTTTCGTTCCGGCCGGTCGGCCGCCCGGGGCGTTGTCGTCCCGTCGGATGCCGCCGCGGGTCCGGGCAGGATGAGCGTCTCCCCCGCCAGCAGACGCCGCCCGGTGGCCCAGTCATTGGCCTTCTTGAGCTGGGCGAGCGTGACGCGGTGTCGGACAGCGAGGGCGGTCAGGGTGTCGCCGTTCCGCACCACATAAGACCGCCGCCGGGATGTCCTGGTTTTGGCCCAGGCCTCGTCCTCCCGGTCGGATCGGGGCGGTGCGGCGGCGGTGCTGACGCCTGGCTGATCGACGGCGTCCGTCTCCCCGAGCGGGACCTTGAGATACGTTCCGGGAACCGGAACATCCCTTCGGGAAAGGCCGTTCAGACGGCGCAGGGCCTCCGCGGGAACAGCGACCTTTCGCGCGATCCCGTTCATCGTCTCGCCCCGGCGAACCCGATACAGGGCGTGCGACGGAAAAGCGGGAGGCGCCGGCTCCGGTGTCCGCGCGATCGGGGCCTCTTTCTCGATCCGGTCCGGGCGGGCCTTTTCCGGGGTTGCCGGCCCGGCCGGCGCCTCCGTGGCCTGCGACGCGGACCGGCTGTCCTTCGCCTCCTCCGCCGACGACGAGGCCACCTCCGTCGGCGGCGCCTCGGCGGAGGAAGGCAGAACCTGGACAATCGCCCGCGCCAGCGCCTCGGCGAGACGCCGCTGGTAGGAGGGCTTTTTCAACAGGCGCTCCTCTTCCGGGTTGGAAATGTAACCTGTCTCGACGAGGATGGAGGGAATCTCCGGGGACTTCAGGACCAGGAAGGGGGCCTGCTGAACGGTATCGAACTTCAGGGGACCGACCGCCTCCGCGCTCTGAAGGGTGGCGACGCCGAAGGCCCGGGACAGGTTGATCGTGTGCGTCTGAAACATGTTCAGGATGACCGCGTCGGATTCGTCTTTGCCGTTGCCGTTGGCAACGCCCCCGATGACATCCGCCAGGTTCTCGCTCTTTGCCAGCAGCCGCGCGGCCTCGTTGCTCGCACCGCCCGTGGACAGGCAATAAACGGAGATCCCCCGGGCCTGCCGGCTTTTTTCGGCGTCCGCATGGATGCTAATGAAAAGATCGGCGCCGTATTCCTTCGCAATCTGCATCCTTTTCTTGAAGGGGACGTAGTAGTCCCCCGTTCGGGTCAGGTAGGCACGGTAGCCCTTGCGGCGGTTCAGCGTGTCGCGTAATTTCTTGCCGATGGCCAGCACCACGTCCTTTTCAAGGGTCTTGTTTTTGCCGACCGCCCCCGGCGCTTCGCCGCCATGTCCGGGGTCGATGACGACGATCCGCTTCTTTTTCAGGACACGGACCTGCTCGCGCGCCTGCGTTGCCTCCTTCACCGCCTCCGGCAGCTCGATATCCACCACGACGCGGTACGGCTTGTCCTCGATGGCCTTCAGGGGGAAAACGGTGGTTTCCGTGTGCGCGGCAAGCACCAGTTCCACCCGGATGACCTGCTGTGGACGGACGCTGAGGAGGATTTTCTTGATTCCCGGCTTGTTCAGGATCTGAATCCACTTCTTCTTTCCCTCGGGCAGCGCCATGGACGGAAATTCGAGAACGATCTTTTCGGTCGACTCTTTCACGGTGTATTGCGGCTCATCCCGCGTATCGATGACAATGCGCGTGTGATCGGGAGCAACCCAATGCCGGATGTTGATGATCTCGTTCAGTGCCGCGGCATCCGCGGGGAAGAGCAGCAGAAGGACGAGCGCGAGAAGCCCCACGCTTCTGCCGATGCGGTAAAATGCTTTCATAAGTTTGCTTATCTATCAGGTTTAGCGCACGAATTCAACTTTTTGTCGCTCGAGCGGCGTGGGCGGCCGGTCCTGAATTCTGATTGACAAGCGAGGTAAAACGTGGCAAGGACAACTCCCGTTGTGTCGGGCGATTAGCTCAGTTGGATAGAGCGTTGGTCTCCGGAACCAAAGGCCGCGCGTTCGAGTCGCGCATCGCCCACCATTAGGAAAACCAGGCAGTCGGGTCTCTTGCCCGCCTGCCTTTTTTCCTCCGCAGACGCGTTTTCCAGCGGATGTCCAACGGAAGGATCGCCTCGAACTCCGGTATTGACTCGAATAAACCGACTCTGTATACTTCCCGCATTCGTGTGCCCGGCGCGAATCCGTTTTGTTGATGCCGTTCGTTCGGGAAAAATCAGAAGGGGCGTTCGATATGAGCAAGATCCTGATCGTGGATGATGACCCGGATATCCTGAAACTGCTGCGCTTCAAACTTTCCCAGGAGGGGCACAAGGTCATTACGGCCATTGACGCGTACAACGCCATCCAGTCCGCCCGAAGGGAAAAACCGGACTTGATCATCCTGGACGTCATGCTCCCCGCCGGTGGCGGTTACCACACCTTGAAGAACATCCGGCTGACGCCTTTCGGATCGCAAACCCCGATCGTGATCCTGACCGGTATGCATGACGAGGAACTGCGCCAGAAGATCGAGATGGAGGGTGTCGAGGCGTATCTGCAAAAGCCGGTCGATTACGAGGTGCTGAGCGAAACGGTCAAGAAGCTTCTCCTGACGTAGATGTCGATCCTGCTCACGGAAAGGGCCGGCTCCTTCGGGGACCGGACCGCCATGATCGCCCCGGAAGGGACGTTCACCTATCGTCAGCTCCTCGACGCCTCCGCCCGGGTCGCCTCCTTTCTCCTGAATGGATCGCGGGATCTTGAGGAGCGTCCGGTTGCCTTTCTCGCCCCCCCGGGCTTCCTGTACGTCGCGGTGCAATGGGGGATATGGCGGGCCGGGGGCATCGCGGTCCCGTTGTCCCTCTCCCACCCGAGGCCCGAATTGGATTACGTCATCGGGGACACCTCGCCCGCGGCGGTGATCGCCCATCCGGATGCGGCCGACCGTCTCGAGGCCTCGGCCCGGGATCGGGGTCTCCGTTTCGCGCGCAGCACCGACACCCTGGAACATCCTTTGCGTGCATTGCCCCCGGTGGCAACATCGCGGCCGGCCCTGATTCTCTACACGAGCGGGACCACGGGCAGGCCGAAGGGGGTGGTCATCCCCCACGACACTCTGGCGGCACAGGTCACGAGCCTGATCCGGGCCTGGGAATGGACGGAAGACGACCGGATTCTTGAATTCCTGCCGCTGAATCACATTCACGGCATCGTAAACGTCCTCTGCTGCGCGCTCTGGGCGGGCGCCGTGTGCGAGATGCTCCCCGCGTTCGACGCCCGCCAGGTATGGGACCGCATCCGCCGCGGCGGCTTGACACTGTTCATGGCGGTCCCCACCATCTACGTGAAGCTCATCGACGCCTGGGAGCGGTCTTCTCACGCCGACCGGAAGGCGATGTCCGACGGCTGCCGCGGGATGCGGCTCATGGTGTCGGGGTCGGCGGCCCTGCCCGTGAGTACGCTGGAGAAGTGGCGCGAGATTTCCGGTCACGTTCTCCTCGAGCGGTACGGGATGACGGAGATCGGGATGGCGTTGTCGAATCCCCTGCACGGAAAGCGCTTTCCCGGCTGCGTCGGGACCCCGCTGCCGGGCGTAGCGGTGCGGCTCGCGGACGACGCGGGAGCGACGGTCGCCCCGGGCGCCCCGGGAGAAATCGCGGTGCGGGGCCGGACCGTCTTCTCCGGGTACTGGCGCAGGCCGGAGGATACCCGGAAGGCCTTCCGGGACGGCTGGTTCAAGACCGGAGACGTTGCCGTGGTCGAGAACGGCGTGTACCGCATCCTGGGACGCAGCCAGGTGGACATCATCAAGACCGGCGGGGAAAAGGTCTCGGCCCTGGAAATCGAAGAGGCGCTGCGGACCCATCCGGACATCCGCGAATGCGCCGTGGTGGGCTTGCCTGACCCGGTCTGGGGGGAGAAGGTCTGTGCCGCCGTCGTCCTCGAGGCCGGACGAAGCCTGGATACCGGTTCGCTCCGCGCCTGGCTCAAGCAGCGCCTGGCCCCCTACAAGATCCCCCGGGAGACGGTGTCCCTCGAGGCGTTGCCCCGCAACGCCATGGGCAAGCCGGTTAAACTCGCCATCAAGAAGATCTTCCAGGATGGCGCCGGTCAATTGTGATGATGAATCTTCAACGGGATCGAGCGATCTTCATCCTTCGATCAAATCTCCGCTTGACTTTTCCGCAGCAATCGGACTACTGACCTGGCAGGCGGTGCTGGCATTCGTCACCCGGCTCAAGGGGGCCCTGAACGACTCCCCGGTGGGACGGAACGGAGGGACGAAGATTCGCAGCCCCGTCTCGGGAAGGGGCGGCCACGGATCTTTTCGGGCACCCGGACCGCCTGACATATCCCTTTTTCAGCATACATCGTTTCATCGGACACAAACCGTTCCAGGAGTCCGGCAGCACCCCCTTTCGTCTTCCGATCTTCCGGCGGCTTCGAGGGGCGCCTGCCGGTACGGCGTCGCGCCACGACGAGGGTCATCCCGCGGATAGGAGATCATCCGCAGAAACTGCGGGGGGCTTCAACCGTGAAATACATCGGTCAGGATTCCAGGGAAAACATCGTCGCCCGGTTTGCCCGCCACGTCTCCTCCGGGAAGGCCGAATTCTTCAAGAGCGTCGGCATCGACTTCGTCTTCGGCCAGCGCGAGGGACCGTACGTCTGGGACGCCGCGGGCGAAAAGCGGCTCATCAACTGCCACTGCAACGGCGGCGTCTTCAACCTGGGTCACCGGCATCCCCGGATCATCCGGGCCCTGATCGCGGCGCTGGAAGAACTGGACATCGGCAACCATCACCTCCTGAGCGAGCACCGGGCGAGGCTGGCGGAGCGCCTGGCCGCCCTGACCCCGGGGGATCTGTCATACACCGTCTTCGGCACGGGGGGCGGTGAAGCGGTCGACCTGGCCCTCAAGCTGGCCCGGGGGGCCACCGGCCGGACGAAGATCGTCTCCGCATCGGGCGGCTATCACGGCCATACGGGGTTTGCCCTGGCAACGGGGGACGAGGCCTACCGCGCCCCGTTCGGTCCCAACCTCCCCGGCTTCGTCCAGGTGCCCTTCGACGACCCGGAGGCCCTGGCCCGGGCGCTCGATGCGGCGACCGCCGCGGTCATCTTCGAAACCATCCCCGCCACCTGCGGCATGCCCGTCCCCGACGCGGGATTTTTCCGGACGGCCCGGGCGCTGTGTGACCGGGCGGGGGCGCTCCTCATCCTGGACGAGGTCCAGACGGGGCTCGGTCGCACGGGGAAGCTCTGGGGCATCGACCATTTCGGCGTTGTGCCCGACATCCTGGTCATCGGCAAGGGGCTCTCCGGCGGCGTGTACCCGATGAGCGCGACCTGCCTGAACGCGGATTTGCAGTCATTTTTTCACGCAAACCCGTTCATCCACGTGTCCACGTTCGGCGGCGCGGAGGTCGGCTGCCCCGTCGCCCTGGAGGTGCTGGAGATCACGTCCGCCCCGCCTTTTCTCGAACATGTCCGGGAGTTGGCCGGCCTCTTCCGGACGGGCTTTGAATCCCTCCGCGCCCGGCACCCGGAACTGGTCGTCGGTCTGAGGCAGCTCGGCCTGATGATGGGCATCGAGATGGTCAACGACCTCTGCGGTCCGGTGCTCACGAAAGTCGCCTACGACCATGGCCTGCTCTGCATCTACGCGAACAACAACCGGAAGGTCACCCAGCTCCTGCCGCCCCTGACGATCGACCGGGTCGTCGCCCAGGAGATTCTCGAACGGCTCGACCTGGCCCTGGCCGAAACCAAGCGCGTGCTGGCGTTATGCTGAAGGACGTCATCGATCCCGATCTCCTGAGGCGGTTCGAGGAGGGACTGGACCCCCGGAACCCGCATCTGAGCACCATTTCCGCCAGGATCATCGGCTACGGAGAGATGAGCACCATCTTCGTCATCGATCATCCCGGACAGGCGCACATCGCCTACAAGCGCATGCCCATCTTCCGCACGGACGCGGAGATGGACGCGTACGAACGTCTGTTTGACGCCTACAATACGGGCCTGGGGCGCATCGGCCTTCAGGTGCCGGATTGGGCCTCGGCGCGGGTCGTCCCCAAGCGGGGGAACCGGATCGTGTATACGGCGCAGGCGCGGCTTCCCTCGGCCTCCATCGGCAACGCCCTGCTCCACACGCTCCCGGAAGGCTCCATCGCCCTTCTGTTGGGGTGCGTACTGCGCGAACTGGCGAAGGTGTTCGCGAGCCACCCGGCCCACCCTGCCCTGATCTTCGGCATCGACGGCCAGATCTCGAACTGGGCGCTCAAGCACGGCCGGGCGGACGGCCCCGTCACGGAGGCCTCGGAGCTCTACTACCTCGACACCGGCACGCCGCTGATCCGCCGGGACGGCGTCGAGCAGCTCGATCCCGAGCTGTTTCTCCGCTGCACGCCCTCGTTCCTCGTCTGGCTGATCCGGCTCCTGTTTCTCGAAGACGTCATGACCCGCTACTACGATTTCCGCAAGGTCACGATCGACCTCATCGCCAATGTCTACAAGGAGCAGCGCCCGGATCTCATCCCCCTGCTCCTGACAACGGCGAACCGCTTCTTTGGTGGCGAGGGCGCGGCCTTCGGCATTGCCCCGCTCACCGCGGAGGAGGTCTCGGCCTACTACCGCCAGGACGCCATGATCTGGCGGGTCTACCTCGCCTTCAGAAAAATCGACCGGTTCCTGCACCGGCACGTCCTTGGGAAGCCCTATGTCTACATCCTGCCGGAGGCCATCCGGCGTTAAGGGCCACCGGGTGAGCGAGGCGGTCAGGCGGCGCACCGTCGGGCTGAGGTCTGCGCCCGATATTCGGGTTGACAATCCCCCAGGCGTCGCTTACAGATAGACGGTACGGCAGGCGGATCCTTCCCTTGCGCAGGCAGCGGAACCCGGATGAGAACCCTCAAAACACAGACGGAGGTCAACCATGAGCGAAGCATCGAAAAGGGCGGCAGGCATATCGCGCCGGCAGTTCATGAAAACCGCGGGAGGCGCCGCGGCCGTCGCCGGCATGGCCGTGGGCACACTGGGGCTGGGCAGTCAGGCCCTGGCGGCGACGGGCAAAATGCCCAAGAAATGGGACGAAACCTATGACGTCATCGTGATCGGCAGCGGCTTCGCAGGCCTCGCCGCCGCCATCGAGGCGCGCAACGGGGGCGCCCTGGTCACGGTCATCGAAAAGATGGCCGTCCCCGGGGGCAATTCGATCATCAACGGCGGGGATTTCGCCGCGGCGGGAAACCGGCTCCAGAAAGAACAGGGGGTCCAGGATTCCGCCGAGCTCATGCTGAAGGATATGCTTAAGGCGGGGTCGTACCTGAACCATCCGGAACTGGCTAAGCTGGTCGCCGACCAGTCCAACGCCGCCCTCGAATGGTGCCAGCAGTACGTGGGCGCCCAATTTGCACGGCTGAACTTTCACGGCGGCCACTCGGTCAAGCGAGCGGTTCAGACCGTCAACGCCTCCGGGTCGGAACTGGTGAACAAGATGCTGGCCAAGGCCAAGGAGCTCGGGATCGGCATCCAGACCCGGACCAGGCTCGTCCGCTTCGTCGCGAACGACACGGGCCGGATCGTCGGAATCGAGGTGCGCAAGGGCTACCGCTTCCCGAACGAAACGTCCGGCAAGGCCGCCTATTTCAAGGCCAGAAGGGCCGTCGTCCTGGGCTCGGGCGGTTTTTCCCAGGACGTCAAGCTGCGCCAGGTGCACGATCCCCGCCTGAACGACAAATTCGATTCGACCAACCACCCCGGCGCGACCGGCGAGGCGCTGCTCGCGGCGTGCCAAGCGGGGGCCATGGACGTCCAGATGGACTGGATCCAGCTCGGCCCCTGGACCAGCCCGGACGAAAAGGGCTTCGGTCTCGTCCCGCTGTTCTGCGAGCGGCTCGTCGGCTACGCCCCCATGGTCGATCCCGCCACGGGCAAGCGCTTCATCAAGGAAACGGGCGACCGGAAGGTCCGGGCGGACGCCATCATCCTCCTCGGGCATCCGGTCCTGATCTTCGGTGACGCCTACGCCGTCCCCAAACAGGTCTTCCCCAACGCCCTGGAGAAGGGGCTGGCATCAGGCGCCATCAGGAAATTCGACACCCTGGAGGCCCTGGCTCAGTATTACAATATCCCCCAGGCGGCGCTTCTGGAGGAAGTCGCCCGCTGGAACGGGTATGTCGAAAAGAAGAAGGATCCCCAGTTCGACTGCATGATCTTCCCCGAAGCCAAACCGACCGTGACGCCCCCCTTCTACGCCGCCCGGCTCTGGCCGAGGGTGCACCACACGATGGGGGGACTCGTGATCGACAAAAACGCGCGGGTCACCGGTTTCGACATGAAACCGATGGCCGGCCTCTACGCGGCCGGCGAGGTCACCGGCGGCGTCCACGGCGCCGTCCGTCTCGGCAGTGTGGCCATGGCGGACTGTGTCGTCTTCGGCCGCATTGCCGGCCGGAACGCGGCGGCCGAAAAGCCCTGGTCGTAGCGATCAGGCGGGGGACCGGTTCCTGGAAAAGGTCGATACCCCTTTAACCTGCCGTTTCCGAACATGCTGATCCGCCTGCGGGGGAGGACGGGGGGCACGACGGCCCCTGCCCTCCCCCTTCTTCTCCCCCCGATGGATGGCACGATGACGCCCCGGGGCCGACCGCCTCCGGGGCGCGGAAATAAGGGTTGCATGCCTCTTCGTCTCATGGTATAGGCACGACTCATTTTTTGAGGACACGCGATTCAGGCCGGCCTTCATACGCCCGCGATCGGCGTGTATCTTTCCCGCAGACGCGCGGGAACACTCCTTGTCCGGGTCCCGTGCCCGGACTTTAGAGCCGAGAGGAGGAAGCATTGAGGAGATACGACATCATCTTCATTGTCCCGGTCGATCTGCCCGAGGACGAAATCAGCGCGATGTGCGAGCGTTACAGCACGTTCATCACCGATCACCAGGGCATTGTCGTCAAGATCGACCGGTGGGGCAAGCGCAAGCTGGCTTACGAAATCAAGAAACAGAGACGCGGCTATTACCTGCTGTTCGACGTCGTCAGCGACCACGCCGCCATCACCGAGATCGAAAGAAATTTCAAGATCGATGAGCGGATTCTCAAGTATCTGACCGTCCGGAGAGACGGGACCTTCACCCGCGAAGCGATTGAAAAGGAAATGGCCGACGCCGCCAAGAAGGCCGAAGGGGGAGACGCAGGGAAGCCGTCGGCCGAACCGGTTGCGCCCAAGATGGTGATTCCCGCCGCCGCCGCTCAGGAAGCCGCCGCAAAAACCGTCGAGGAGGGGGTGAAGTAACATGGCCGTACCCGAAAGAAGAGACACGCGTCCGCCCAGGCCCCAGAGAAAATTTTTCCACCGCCGCAAATTCTGCCGTTTCTGCACGGATTCGGCCTTGATCATCGATTACAAATCTCCGGACGTCCTGCGCGACTTCGTGACGGAACGGGGAAAGATCATGCCCAGACGCATCACCGGGAATTGCGCCAAGCACCAGCGTGAACTGACCACCGCCATCAAGAGGTCGCGCAGCATCGCCCTGATGCCGTTCGCAGTCACCGAAGGCTGAGCGGGCCTCATCAGCGGGACGGGGAGTTGAACGATCGCACGGGTTTACGGTCGCATCTTGATCTTGGGATCGGAATCGCCGTTTCCACCCTTTTTTTCGTCGGCGTCGCCCTGATCCCGGCGGGAGGGACCGGCGTCATCGTCTTTCTGCCCCTGCCGACGCTCCTGTCTTACGCAAAACTGGGACGCGGGCGGGGGATGTCGGTGTGTTGCGTCTCGCTGGCCGCCACGGCGGTCATTCTCCTCGCCGCCTCCCGTCCGCTCGACCTGATGCCCGTGCTGGTCATCGCCACCGCGACCGGTCTGGTCCTCGGCGAGCTGACCGGCAGGGGGGTCGATTTCGTCAGGACCCTGGCCATCGGGTCTGCCGTCCTCG
Organism: Syntrophales bacterium; assembly: GCA_035358035.1. GTDB lineage: Bacteria > Desulfobacterota > Syntrophia > Syntrophales > UBA2251 > UBA2251. The sequence continues at coordinate 30,480 of DAOPOS010000022.1, forward strand.
CGTTGTTGAGCCTCGTCCTGCTTCTGGCCGAGAGCCTGAGAACGGGGATTGCCCCCTGGCACATCGTCGCCACGCACCTGTCGGACAGCCTTTAGCAGAACCTGAAGCTCTACGCGGAACTCGATCTGCCCCCGGAACAGGTCGCCATCATCCGTGACAACGCGCCACAATTCCTGCGCTTCTTAATGGCCATCTTTCCTTCCGTCGCCACGGCCGGCATCGTCCTTTCCGTCTGGGCCAACCTTCTTGCCGCCCGCTTCCTGCTCCGGCGAAGGGAAGCGTCTGCCCTGGGAGATCCGGACCTCTCGCGCTGGAAGGCGCCCGAGGGGCTCATCTGGCTGCTGATCATCGGGGGCGGGCTGGCTCTGGTGCCGCACGAATGGGCGAAGATCGCCGGGGTCAATCTCCTCATTCTCTGCGGCTTTGTCTACCTCCTTCAGGGACTGGCGATCACGGGGTTTCTCTTCCGGATGAAGCGCGTCCCCGCCTGGCTCCGTTTTCTCTTCTACGCGCTTTTGGTCCTGCAGCAATATCTGTTGCTGATCGTCGCGGCCTTTGGTATGTTTGACCTGTGGGTCGACTTTCGCCGTTTCATCAAACCGAGGGACGATCGGTCCCTGTAACCGGTCCAGACCCAACCCCATCCTCAGGAGGTTTTCATGAAGGTCATTTTGAAGGACAACGTCGCATCGCTGGGAAAACTGGGCGATACCGTCAAGGTGTCGGACGGTTATGCCCGGAACTTCCTCATCCCTAAAGGCCTGGCCGTCGAGGCCAACGAGAAGACCGCGAAGGTGTTCGCGGAGCAGAAGCAGCACATCCTCCAGCAGGCCGAAAAAATCCGGAAGGGCGCCGAGGCGACCGCGGCTTCGCTCCAGGGCCTCACCCTGACGATCGCGCGCCGGGTCGGCGAGCAGGACAAGCTCTTCGGTTCCGTCAGCACCAAGGACATCGAGGGAGCGCTAAAGGACCGGGGTCTCGAGGTGGACCGGAAAGCGATCCAGATGGGAGAGCCCATCAAGGCGGTTGGCGAGTACGATGTGAAGATCAAGCTGCCGGCGGGCATCGCGGCGGAAATCAAGGTCTGCGTCGTCGCGGAAGCCTGAGCGTCATGAGCGAAATGGACCTGAGCCTGCACAAGCTGCCCCCGCAAAACCTGGAGGCCGAGCAATCCGTCCTCGGCGGCATCCTGCTGGATAACCAAGCCCTCAATGCCGTCCTGGAGATCCTCGTCGCGAAGGATTTCTACAGCGAGGCCCATCGGCGGATCTTCGCCGCGATTCTCGCCCTCTCCGAGCGCGGCGACCCGATCGACCTGATCACCCTGAGCAACGGCCTCAAGGATCGCAAGCAGCTTGACTCGGTGGGCGGAGCGGTCTATCTGGCCTCGCTGGTGGACAACGTGCCGTCCGCGGCCAACGTCGCCTATTACGCCAAGATCATCAAGAACAAGGCCGTTCTCCGCGGCCTGATCGGAACCGCCACGGACATCATCACGAAGAGCTTCCAGACCGGCGCCGACGTGGACCAGGTGCTGGACGAGGCGGAGCACGCCATCTTCGAGATCTCCGAAAACAAGATCCGGCCGTCCTTCTACCCCTTCCGGGACATCATCAAGAAGAGCATCAAGACGGTCGAGCAACTCTATGAGAACAAGGAAATGGTCACGGGGGTGGCCACGGGGTACGAACGGATCGACGAGCTGACCTCGGGCTTCCAGAAAGCGGACCTGATCATCATCGCGGGGCGTCCCAGCATGGGGAAAACCGCCTTCGCCCTCAATATCGCCAGCCACGCCGCGCTCGAAGCGGGGCTCCCCGTGGCGATCTTCTCCCTGGAAATGGCGAAGGAACAGCTCGCCCTGCGCATGCTCGCCTCCGAGGCCAAGGTGGATTCGCAACGCATCCGCAAGGGTTTTCTCGGTGAAACGGACTGGGAAAAACTCGTCGGCGCGGCGGGCCGGCTTTCCGAGGCACCGATTTTCATCGACGACACGCCGGCGATCACGGTCCTGGAGATGAAGGCCAAGGCCCGGCGCCTCAAGGCGGAAAACGGGCTCGATCTAATCCTCCTCGATTATCTCCAGCTGATGCGCGGCGGGGCCTACAAGGAATCGCGCGAGCAGGAGATCTCGGAGATCAGCCGCTCGCTCAAGGCCCTGGCCAAGGAGCTGAACGTCCCGGTCGTCGCCCTGTCCCAGTTGAACCGGAAGGTGGAGGACCGGACCAATCGCCGGCCCCAGATGGCGGATCTCCGGGAGTCCGGCGCCATCGAGCAGGACGCGGATGTCATCGCCTTCATCTACCGCGACGAGGTCTACAACAAGTCCGAGGACAACCCCGAGCGGGGCCTGGCCGAGATCATCATCGGCAAGCAGCGGAACGGCCCGACGGGCATCGTGAAGCTGGCCTTTCTGGAGAAGTACACCTGCTTCGAGAACCTCGCGAGCGGCACGGATTGAGCGGCCGTCCGGCCGGCCCCGGAACCCCCGCCCCGGATCTCCCGCTCCCCCGGCCCTTGCCCGCGGCCTACCCCTCGATCAGCTCCGTCCGCTCGCCCAGATAAGGCAGGGCCAGCCGCAGCTTCTTCAGGGCCTGCTTTTCGATCTGCCTCGCCCGTTCCCGGGTGATGCTGTAGCGATTGCCGATCTCCTGAAGCGTCTCGGGATGATCGGCCATGATCCGGTGCTTGACGATGTAACTCTCCTTTTCATTCAAATTGGACAGGGCGCCGGCGATGTTGCGCTGGACCAGCTGCATCTCCTCCTTGCGGATCAGGGCCATTTCCTGATCCTCCCCGTCGTCGGTGAGAAAATCGATGTGCGCCGTGTCTCCCTCGTCGCTGACGTAGGCGTCGAGGGACACGTCGCGTTGGCTCATGCGCTGATCCATTTCGGCAAGCTCGATCTCCTTCACCCCCAGGGATTGAGCGATTTCCGAAAACTCGGGATGCTTTTCCGACAGGGCATCGAGCTGCTTTTTGGCCTGCCCCATCTTGAAGAAGAGTTTTCGCTGCGCCTGCGTGGTGCCGATCTTGACGAGGCTCCAGTTCTTGATGATGAAATTCTGCATGTACGCCCGGATCCACCAGACGGCGTAGGAGATGAGCCGATAGCCCCGGTAGGGATCGAATTTCTTGACGGCATGCATCAGGCCGATGTTCCCCTCCTGGATGAGGTCCGCCAGCTTGAGACCGTAGTTGCGGTATTCGTGTGCGATCTTCACCACAAAACGCAGGTTGGAAACGACGAGCTGTTCCGCCGCCTCCATATCGCTGTATTTCTTCAACCGCACGGCCAGGCGGAACTCCTCCTCCGCGGTGAGCAGGGCAAACTGGTTGATTTCAGCGATGTACAGATCGAGCGTGCTTGTAACGGCGGGCAAATCCACGGGATTGTCTCCATTTACCAAACAATATCATATTCTTGCAATGTATAATCCGCTTCCCGCCCCCGCGTCAAGCAATATTTGTTCGGGGATGCCCCGACGCGTTGGCGCCGGCGCTCCGCTGCCTTGACATTCTCCGGCGCGGTGGATACCTTACGCGCGAAACATGAGAACTGAACTCGGTTTTCCCCCGGAGGGCGCATGGCGTCGATCAACAAGACCATGGTGGCCTTTGCCTGTCAGATCGCCAAGGAGATCGAGGCGAAGGCGGTGCTGATGGATATCGATGTGGCGCCGGACCTGCCGGTCCTCGATGCCCAGAAGATCTGCTTCGAGGCCATCTTCATCGCGCGCGGCGCCAGCGAGCTCCCGGACGGAATCCGGGATTCGGCCCGGGTCATCAACGTCCCCGACGTCAACCTGACCCGGCTGGGGCAGATCAAGATCGCCATCACCAAAGGCATCGCAACGGGCCTGTTTCGCAAGGGGGACCGGCTCGTGTGCCTAAGCGGCATTCCGCGCTTCGGCTACGTGGACAGCATTTTTGTGATTGACGTGGGACGGGAGTTCGAAATCCTGACCGCCGAGGGGATCACGGACATCACCGACGGTGTATATCCGGAGGTCTTCGGGGCTGCCCTGAACCTGGCCCTGGAGCTGGCCGCGCAGGGCCGCGAAGGGCGCAAGATCGGGACCATTTTCGTCCTGGGCGACCACGAGCGGGTCCTGCAGCTCTCCCGGCAGATGATCATCAATCCGTTCCAGGGCTACAGCGAGGAAGAGCGGAACATCCTCAACCCGGAGCTGAAAGAGACGATCAAGGAACTGTCGGCGATCGACGGCGCCTTCGTGATCCGTGAAAACGGGGCGATCATGACGGCCGGACGCCATCTGAGCGCCGCCCTGGAAAGCAAGGATTTCCCCCAGGGGCTGGGCAGCCGCCATATCGCGGCGGCCGGGATGACGAGCATCACGCACGCCATCGCCATCGTCACGTCGGAATCTACGGGGAACGTGAGCGTTTTCAAGAACGGACGGATCTTTGTCACGATCGAGAAACCGATCGAGTAAAGACATACCCTAAGCGAAAGGCGAGGCGCCCGCAACAAACGGACACCGGGGTCGGTTGATTTCCCCTCTGGCCGTTGCCCCCGGGCCTGCAGCCGATGGAGGATCGATGCGATTCGATAAATTTACACTCAAGGTGCAGGAGGCGCTGCAGGAGGCTCACGGCCTGGCCTCGACATACGGGCATCAGGCCATCGACGCTGAACACCTGATGATGGCCTGCCTGGCGCAGCCGGAGGGCATCGTCGGGGCCATCCTGAAAAAACTGGGGGTTGATCCGGCGGCCGTGGAGGCGGAATGCCGCCAGGCCCTGGAAAAACTGCCCCGGGTGACCGGAGATGCCGGCGCCCAGGTTTACCTCAGCCCGCGGCTGAACCGCATCATGGACCGCGCCCTCACGGAGGCGGCGCGCCTGAAGGACGAATACGTCAGTGCGGAGCACCTCCTGCTCGCCATGACGGATGAAAAGGACGGGGCCATTCCGGCCATCCTGAAGCGGTCCGGCGTGACCAAGGACCGCATCTTCCAGGTCCTGGTCGATATCCGCGGCAATCAACGGATTACCGACCCCAACCCGGAGGATAAATACGAGGTCCTGAAGCGCTACGGCCGCGACTTCAACGAGATCGCCAGAAAGGGGGCTTTCGACCCCGTGATCGGACGAGACGAGGAGATCCGGCGGATCATGCAGGTCCTCTCCCGGCGGACCAAGAACAACCCCGTCCTGATCGGAGAGCCGGGCGTGGGCAAGACGGCCATCGTCGAGGGTCTCGCGCAGCGCATCGTCAACGGTGATGTCCCGGACAGCCTCAAGAACAAGCGCGTCGTCGGCCTCGACATCGGCGCCCTGATCGCCGGGGCGAAGTACCGGGGCGAATTCGAGGACCGGCTGAAGGCCGTGCTCAAGGAGGTGACCGCCGCCGCGGGGGAGATCATCCTGTTCATCGACGAGATTCATACCGTCGTCGGCGCCGGTGCGGCCGAGGGGTCCATGGACGCCTCGAACATGCTCAAGCCGGCGCTCGCCCGCGGGGAGCTGCGCTGCGTCGGCGCGACGACCCTGAACGAGTACCGGAAGCACATCGAAAAGGATCCGGCGCTGGAGCGCCGTTTCCAGCCGATCCTCGTCAAGGAGCCGACGGTCGAGGACACCATCGCCATCCTCCGCGGACTGAAGGAGCGCTACGAGGTCCACCACGGGGTCCGCATCAAGGACACCGCCGTCATCTCCGCGGCCACGCTGTCCCACCGTTATATCAGCGACCGGTTCCTCCCGGACAAGGCGGTGGACCTGGTCGACGAGGCCGCCTCGCGTCTGCGCATCGAACTGGACAGCCTGCCCGCGGAGATCGACGTCCTCGAGCGCCGGACGATTCAGCTCGAGATCGAACGGCAGTCCCTCAAGGACGAGAAGGATCCGACCACCCTGGAGCGTCGCGAAAGGATCGACCGGGAGCTGGCCGCCATCCGGGACGACATGGACCGGATGAAGCGCCACTGGTCGGCGGAAAAGGAATCCATCAAGAAAATCCAGACTCTGAAGGAAGAGATGGAGGCCCTCAAAACCGAAGAACTGAGCGCCCAGCGGGAGGGCAATCTGGCGCGTGCCGCCGAGATTCGCTACGGCAAGCGCGTGGAACTGGACCGCCGGCTCGAAGCGGAGCAGTCCGCCCTCGCCGAGGTCCAGAAGGACGACCAGATGCTCAAGGAAGAGGTTGACGAAGAGGACATCGCGGAGGTTGTCGCAAACTGGACGGGCATTCCCGTCGCCCGCATGATGGAATCGGACGTCCAGAAGTTGATCCACATGGAGGAACGCCTGGGAAGGCGGGTCATCGGGCAGGACGAGGGCATCGCCGCCGTCTCCAGCGCCCTGCGCCGGGCGCGCGCGGGACTGCAGGATCCCAACCGCCCGATCGGCTCGTTCATCTTCATGGGGCCGACCGGCGTCGGCAAGACCGAGCTGGCCAGGGCGCTGGCCGAGTTCATGTTCGACAGCGATCAGGCCATGATCCGGATCGACATGTCCGAGTTCATGGAAAAGCACTCGGTTTCCAGGCTGATCGGCGCCCCGCCGGGTTATGTGGGCTACGACGAGGGCGGTTACCTGACGGAGGCCGTTCGACGGCGGCCCTACACGGTCGTCCTGTTCGACGAGATCGAGAAGGCCCATGCGGACGTCTTCAACATCCTCCTCCAGATTCTGGACGACGGACGGCTGACGGACGGGCACGGACGGACGGTGGATTTCAAGAACACCATCATCGTCATGACGTCCAATATCGGCAGCCAGTGGCTCCAGGATCCCTCCGGGGACGAACCCGCGCGCCGCGAACGCATGATGGAGGCGCTGCGCGCGGCCTTCAAGCCGGAATTCCTGAACCGGATCGACGACATCGTCATCTTCCGGTCCCTGACGCTGGCCGACATCGATCGCATCATCGATATCCAGATGGGGCTGATCGAAAAGCGCCTGGCCGAGCGAAAGCTGTCCCTCGAATTGACAGCGGCGGCGAAAAACTATATAGCCGAAGCGGGTTACAGCCCCGTCTACGGCGCCCGCCCCCTCAAGCGCGTCCTGCAGAAGCTCGTCCTGGACCGCCTGGCCATGGATCTGCTGGAATCCACCTGGCGGGAGGGCGACCGGATCACCGTCGACGTGGAAGGGGAAAAGATCGTTTTTAAATGACAGGCGCCAGGAGGGTCAGGGGCAAGGGGCGAAAGGATTTAAACGGCCCGTCCCCGACCTTCAAGCCTTTTGCCCAAGGAGGTACAGATGAATTCATTCAAAACGGCCTTGCTGCTCGGCGTTCTCACGGGGCTTCTGCTGTTGATCGGCGGGTATTTCGGCGGCCGGACAGGGCTCGTGATCGCCTTCGCCTTCGCCATGATCATGAATTTTGGAAGCTATTGGTTTTCAGACAGGATCGTTCTGAAGATGTACCGCGCCCAGCCGGTGACGGAAGCGGAGGCGCCGGAGCTCTACCGCATCGTCCGGGACCTGTCCATGAAGGCCTCGCTGCCCATGCCCCGGGTCTGCATCATCCCGCAGGACACGCCCAACGCCTTTGCCACCGGCCGCAACGAGGAGCACGCCGTCGTGGCCGTCACGGAGGGGATCCTGCGCATCCTGAGCCGGGACGAGCTGGAGGGCGTTCTCGCCCACGAGCTGACCCACATCAAGAACCGGGACATCCTCGTCGGCTCCATCGCGGCGACGCTGGCCGGGGCGATCGTCATGATCGCCAACATGGCCCAGTGGGCGGCCATCTTCGGCGGCCTGAGCCGGGACGATGAGGACAGCGGCGGCGGCTTCATCGGCCTGATCCTCACGGCCATCCTCGCCCCGATCGCGGCCACGATCATCCAGATGGCGATCTCCCGCTCGCGGGAATACATGGCTGACGACGGGGGGGCGCGCATCTCTGGCAAGCCCTACGGACTCGCCGGCGCTCTCGAAAAGCTCTCCCGGGCGACCCAGGCCCTCCCCATGAACGCCGAGCCCGCCACGGCCCACATGTTCATCGTCAATCCCCTGACGGGGCGGTCGCTGATGAACCTCTTCAGCACCCATCCGCCCATCGAGGAGCGGATCGCGCGGCTGCGCAGCATGAGGCCGACGTAAAGAGACGGGCGGCGGGCGGGAGAAGGACACCCCGGCGCCCGATGCCTGACCCCTAACCGCCTTGATCGGGAGGTTGTCATGGAAGAGCAGAAGAAGGAAACGGGTTTCGTCATCAAGGATCGACGCCATTTCGACGAGTCCGGAGAGGTCCGGACCGGGGAGGACAAAACCACGCCCCCCCCGGCGGCGGAAACCGACCCGGCTCCGCCCCACGCCACCCCCGAAACGCCCGGCGGGCCTGAAGCCGCCCCGGGCGACGACGCCTCCGAGCCCCTCCGGAGCGCGCCCGATGACGCGCAGGCCTATCCGGCCGTCGATTTCCCGAATTTCATCCTCTCCCTGAGTACGACGGCCATGTACCACTTCGGCGATTTTCCGGATCCCTCCACCGGAGAAACCCGGCGCAACCTCTCGGCGGCCAAGCAAACCATCGACATCCTGGGCATGCTGAGGGACAAGACGGAGGGAAACCTGAAGGACGAGGAGAAACAGCTTCTCGAGGGCCTGCTCTTCGAACTGAGGATGCGCTACGTCAAGGAAAAGCGCACCCGATGATCACCCGGCTGTCCCCCGCCAAGGTCAATCTCCACCTCAAGGTGCTGCGGAAGCGTCTGGACGGCTACCACGACCTGGCCACGCTCATGCAGCGGATCAGCCTCTACGACGAGATAAGCTTCGCCCGCCGGCCGGAGGGCGTTTCCCTGCACTGCCCCGACGGCACCCTCCCCGAAGACGGGGCCAACATCGTCTGGCGCGCGGCCGCGGCCCTGCTCGCCCATGCGCCGGACTCGGGGGGCGTGGACATCACCCTGAAGAAGCGCATCCCCCTCGCCGCCGGCCTCGGCGGGGGGAGCTCGAACGCGGCGACGACGCTTCTGGCCGTCAACGAACTGATCGGATCTCCCTGCAACCTTCAGGAATTGCTTCATATCGGCGCCACACTGGGCGCCGACGTCCCGTTTTTCATCTTCGGCCGGACCGCCTGGGCCTTCGGGATCGGCGATCGCCTGAAAGCCGCTCCGGAGGTTCCCCGCTTCTGGTTCGTTCTGGTCAATCCCGGGTTCGCCCTGTCCACAAAAACCGTTTATGAAAAGCTCAATTTAACATTGACAAACCGGTCAATAAATTATAGCATCCCCCGATTTTGTGAAGCGGGTGACTGGGCAGCGGGTCTTTACAACGATCTGGAGAAGGTTTCGATCCGTCTTCATCCGGAATTGGCGGACGTCAAGGGACATCTCCTCGACCTCGGGGCCGCAGGGGCGCTCATGTCGGGCAGCGGTCCCACCGTCTTCGGGCTTTTTGCCACGGAAGACGGCGCGGAGACCGCGGCGGCCGCGCTGAAGCGGACCTCGCCCCATTCCGTGTTTGTGGCCCGAACGCTCTGAAGACGACCTCTTCCATCCCCTTTACTGGTGCATCGGCGTTGGGGTGTCGTCAAGCGGTAAGACACAGGCCTTTGGAGCCTGCATTCGGAGGTTCGAATCCTCCCGCCCCAGCCAGACTATCCGCGCACGATCGAGGCGATGAATGCTTGAACGTATCAGACTGTTCTCCGGCAATGCGAACCGGCCCCTGGCGGAAAGGATCTGCCAGAAGCTCGGCGTTTCCCTGGGCAAGGCCCATGTGACCACATTCAGCGACGGGGAAACCCGCGTCGAGATCGATGAAAACGTCCGGGGCATGGACGTTTTCATCATCCAGTCGACCTGTTCCCCGGTCAACGTCACCCTCATGGAGTTGCTCATCATGATCGACGCCATGAAACGGGCCTCCGCCGACCGGATCACGGCCGTCATCCCCTATTACGGGTATGCGAGACAGGACCGCAAGGTGGCGCCGCGGGCGCCGATCTCTGCGAAGCTCGTGGCCGACCTCCTGACGACGGCGGGAGCGAACCGGATCCTTTCCATGGACCTCCACGCCGGCCAGATCCAGGGATTCTTCAACATCCCCGTGGACAACCTCTTCGCCACCCCCGTCCTCCTCGATTACATGAAGCGCAACTACAGCGACAATGTCGTGATCGTGTCCCCCGACACGGGCGGCGTGGAGCGGGCGCGCGCCTTCGGGTCCCGCCTGGGGGCGAGCCTCGCCATCATCGACAAGCGGCGGGAAGGCCCCAACGAGGCGCAGGTCATGAACATCGTCGGACAGGTGGATGGCAAGAAGGTCATCATCCTGGACGACATGATCGACACCGCGGGAACCGTCGTCCGGGCCGCCCAGGCCCTGATGGATCAGGGCGCCCTGGAGGTGTCCGTCTGCTGCACGCACCCGGTGCTCTCCGGGCCGGCCATCGACCGCCTGGAATCGTCCGACCTGAAGGAAGTCATCGTGACGGACACGATCCCGCTGCACGAACGCGCCCTGGCATGCCAGCGCATCAAGGTCCTCTCGGTCGCCGTTCTTTTGAGCGAGGCCGTCCGCAGGATTTACTATAACGACTCGGTGAGTTCACTTTTCATTTAGGAGGCAGTCTTTATGGAGACAGCGGAACTGAAAGTCCAGATCCGTCAGGAAGCCGGCAAAGGACCCGCGCGGCGGCTGCGCAGCGCGGGGTCGATCCCGGCCATATTCTACGGGCAGAAGACCCAGGCCCTGATGCTGGCGGTCAAGACCGCCGAATTGACGAAACTGCTGCGCGGCGGCGACGAGAACATCTTTATCCGATTGTCGTTCGACGAGGCCGGACAGAGCCGTGAGAAGCTCGTCATGATCAAGGAGATGCAGACCAACCCCACCACGGGAAGGCTGCGGCACGTGGACTTCTACGAGATCAGCATGGACCAGGCCTTCACGTTCGATGTCCCGCTGCATTTCTCGGGCATCCCCGTCGGCGTTGAAAACGGGGGCGACCTGCAGCACCTGAAGCGGGAAATCAAGGTTTCCTGCCTGCCCGCGCTGCTTCCGGATGCGATCACCGTAGACATCCGGAACGTTGAGATCGGCGATGCGCTCAAGATCGCCGACCTGGCCATTCCGGAGGGCGTCACTGTCCTGGACCACGCGGACGTTGCCGTGGTCGCGGTAAGCGCCAAGAAGGAAGCCAAGGTCGTCGTGCCCGAGGAAGAGGAAGAGGCCGCGAAGGAACCCGAGCGGATCGGCGGCGAAAAGAAGGCCAAGGAGGAATAGCCATTCCCCGTCAGGGAGGGGACCGTGCACCTGATCATCGGTCTGGGCAATCCGGGTCGTCGCTATGAAAAGACCCGGCACAACATGGGCTTCCGGGTGATCGAGCGGTTGGCCGAGGCGCATGACATCCCCCTGACCGACCACCGGTTCGACAGCCTTGCCGGAAAAGGTGCGATGAGCGGCGGCGCCGTCCTGCTGGCCAAACCCCAGACCTTCATGAATCTGAGCGGCCAGGCCGTCCGTGGGCTCTTTGATTACTTCAGAATCGCGACGGAAAACGTCATCGTCGTCCATGACGATCTGGACCTGCCCTTCGCCGAAATCAGGCTGAAATACGGCGGCGGGCACGGCGGGCACAAGGGGTTGATCTCCATCATGCAGCACCTGGGAACGGGCGATTTCTGCCGGGTGCGCATGGGCATCGGCCGTCCGGCTGTCCGGGAAGACGTGGAACGGTACGTTCTGGAACCCTTCGCGATCGAGGAAAGGGGTCGGTTGTCCATGCTGCTGGAAACGGCGGTGGAAGCGATCGGGGAGATCGTTTCATCCGGAATCCGGACGGCCATGGGAAAATATAATGGCAAAGCCATAAAAAATTTTAATGAGGAGGTTTAATGATGCATAAGGGTAAACGTTTTTGGTCCATTTTATGCTCCGTATTCATCATGTTGCTCATGATGACGCCGGCAGCCCTTGCCAGCGAAGCGGACATCAAGCTGCCCGACCTGTCCCAGGTCATGTTCGGGACGCTGAACGGGCTGCTCATCCTGAAACTTGGGCTCGTCGTCTGCGCCATCGGGATGGCGTTCGGTTGGATGCAGTACAGGCAGACGAAGCGCCTGCCCGCCCATCAGGCGATGCTCGACGTCTCCGCCACGATCTGGGAAACCTGCAAGACCTACGTCCTGCAGCAGGGAAAGTTCCTGGCCGGTCTGTGGATCCTGATCGCCCTCTGTATGCTCTATTACTTCGGCGTCCTGTCCCAAATGGAGGCGACCAGCATCATCGTCATTCTCCTGTGTTCGATCGCAGGCATCCTCGGTTCTTACGGGGTGGCCTGGTTCGGGATCCGGATCAACACGGTCGCCAATTCCCGCGCCGCCTTCGCGTCCCTGAGCGGCCAGCCCCTGAACATCGTCAACATCTGCCTCCGTTCCGGCATGAGCGTGGGCCTGCTGCTGGTCAGCATCGAGCTCTTCTTCATGATCCTCATTCTGGCCTACTTCCCGATGGAACTGGCCGGTCCCAGCTTCATCGGCTTCGCCATCGGTGAGTCCCTCGGCGCCAGCGCGTTGAGAATCTGCGGGGGTATCTTCACCAAGATCGCCGACATCGGTTCCGACCTCATGAAGATCATCTTCCACCTTCCGGAAGACGATCCCAAGAATCCGGGCGTCATCGCGGACTGCACCGGCGACAACGCGGGCGACTCGGTTGGCCCCACGGCGGACGGCTTCGAAACCTACGGTGTCACGGGCGTCGCGCTCATCACCTTCCTGGCCCTGGCCCTGGCCGACAACCCCGTTATGGGCGGCAAGCTGATCGTCTGGATCTTCGCCATGCGTATCCTCATGATCCTCACGTCCCTGGTTTCCTACTTCGTGAACGACATTCTCAGCAAGTCCCTGTTCGGCGACAAGAAGCAGTTTAACTTCGAGCACCCCCTGACCAACCTGGTCTGGATCACCTCGATCGTCTCGATCGGCGTCACCTTCTGGGCGAGCCATTTCCTCCTGGCCGACCTGCCCAACATCGGCGGCATGCCGCTCTGGCTGGCGCTCTCGATCATCATCAGCTGCGGCACGATCGCCGGTGCCCTCATCCCGGAGTTCACGAAGGTCTTCACGAGCACGAGCTCCCGCCACTGCGATGAGTGCGTCAATGCCTCCCGCCAGGGCGGCGCATCGCTGAACATCCTGTCCGGACTGGTGGCCGGAAACTTCTCCGCCTTCTGGGAGGGCCTGACGATCCTGGTCCTGATGTTCATTGCCTACTTCGTTTCGCAGACGCCCTCCGTCATGGAAATCATGCCGCCGGCGTTCAAGTTCGCCGCACCGGTCTTCGCCTTCGGTCTGGTGGCCTTCGGCTTCCTGGGCATGGGGCCCGTGACCATCGCCGTCGACAGCTTCGGCCCGGTCTCGGACAACGCACAGTCCATCTATGAGCTCTCCATGATCGAATCCCGCAAGGATGCCAAGGACGTCG